>JACFMR010000055.1 GCA_019455245.1 Opitutaceae bacterium | reverse complement strand
TTCTTTTTGCTCGACTACTTCGGCTTCATAGCAGGGGCGTGGCTTGACCACGCCCTTCAAAGGAGCGCACCAGTCTTCGCCAAGCCTATGGCTGGCAGGAAAGACGCGCCCCTGCACATGGAGGATGGGGGCTTGACTTCCGCTCACTATTAAACCATTTGGTTAACTACAAGATCGCGCCATGTCCCCCGACCGCCTCAGCAAGGTTTTCGCCGCCCTCGCCGATCCCACCCGGAGGGATATTCTCGCCCGGCTTTCGCGGGGCGCGTGCTCCGTCACCGAGCTGGCCGAGCCGCATGACATGAGCTTGCCGGCAATCTCCAAGCACCTGCGCGTGCTGGAGCAGAGCGGCCTGATCGAGCGCGGTCGCGAGGCTCAGTGGCGTCCGTGCTGCCTCCGGGCCGCGCCGCTGAAGGAGGCCGTGGACTGGATCGGTCAATACCGGCGCCATTGGGAGGAGCGTCTCGACCGGCTCGACGACTACCTGCAGGAGCTGAAGGCCAAACAGAAAACAACGTCCGGCGGGAAAAAATCCCCCGCTGCCACCCGTTGAACGATGTCTGCCGACGCCCACGCCATCGTTTCCTCCCGCATGCTTGCCGTTGCGCGTGACCGCGTGTGGGCGGCGTTCAGCGATCCCGTGGCGCTGGCGGGGTGGTGGGGGCCGGCGGGCTTCACGAACTCGTTCCATGGATTTGATTTTCGCCCGGGCGGGGCGTGGCGGTTCACGATGTACGGGCCCGACGGCGCAGCTTACGAGATGGACCATCGCTTTTTGGAGGTCGTTGCGCCTGAGCGGATCGTGCTGCGCCATTTTCAGCAGGGACACGATTTCACCCTGACGATCACCCTCACCGAGGAGGGCGGGCGCACCCGCGTCACCTGGCACATGCTCTTTGCCGATCCGGCAGAGGCAGAGAAGCTCCGCTCCTTCCTCTTGGTGGCCAACGAGCAAAATCTCGACCGGCTCGAAGCCCATCTGTCCGGAAAGCCTCCGGTTGTTCGTTGAACTTTCAATCCGCTCCACGCCATGTCCGATCCGCATCTGCCCTCCGACACCGAAATCGTCATCTCCCGCGTGCTGCACGCCCCGCGCGAACTCGTTTGGGAGGCGTGGACCAACCCGGAACACGTCGTCAACTGGTGGGGGCCGCGCGGCTTCACCAACACGACCAAGCGGCACGAGTTCCGCGTCGGCGGCTACTGGGAGCACATGATGCACGGACCCGACGGCACGGACTACCCGAACAAGGCCAAGTTTCTCGAGATCGTGCCGCTGGAGCGCATCACCTACCTGCTCGGAGGTGGGAGCGACCTTGAGGCCGACGAGCGTCGTGGCGCGACGTTCCGCGCGACGTGGACCTTCGAGGCGGTCGCGCCTGATCGGACGCTGCTCACCGGCCGCATGGTGTTTCCGTCGAAGGAGGCCCGAGACCGCGTCGTGCGCGATTACGGTGCCGTCGAAGGTGGTAAGCAGACGTTTGAGCGCGCCGCGGAATACACCGCAGGGCTGTTCACGAAGCCGTTCGTCATCTCCCGCGAATTCGCCGCGCCGCGCGACCTGGTCTGGCGCGCGTGGACCGAGGCGGAGCATTTCGGCCGCTGGTTTGGGCCGAAAGGCATGAAGATCAATCTCGCGCGGTTCGACCCGCGGCCGGGCGGCATGACGCATTACAGCATGGAAACGCCGGACGGAAAAGTGATCTGGGGGCGCGCCGTTTACCGCGAGGTCGTGCCGCCCGCGAAGCTCGTCTGGCTCAACTCATTTTCGGACGAGGCCGGCGGCATCACCCGCCATCCCCTCACGAATGATACCTGGCCGTTGCAGATGCTGACGACCATCACCTTCGCCGCACACGCCGGAAAAACGACGGTTACGGTCCACTGGGTGCCCTTCGATTCGACCGACGCCGAGCGCGCGACCTTCGAGGCCGGCCGCGACAGCATGGCCATGGGCTGGACCGGCACGCTGGACCGGCTGACCGCGCATTTGAACGGTGCAGAATGAGAGCAGACGGGTGCGCCGATATTGTACCGCGGGTCGTCCGGCCCGCATCGAGGTTCAGCCGCGATCGGCGGCGATGGCGCGGCCGAGGGCGGTGAGCTGGGGCAGGAATTCCGGCTCGATGTGGCCCTTGATGGTAAGAGGCACATCCCACGACACCACGCCGCCGCGACGGTTGATGAATTTGGTGTAGCCGATGGTGAGCTCGTCAGGGAAACGCACCGGGCCCTTTCCCCACCATTCGCCCATGATCGTCAGCACGTGCAGCCGTGCGCTGTTGATGAACTCGGGGTAGGGTGCAAGGCGCGAAAAATCGGGCAGGTGGCCGGGCGACACGGTCATGTCACGTTCGATTTCACCGGGCGTGTAATCCTCGTATTCGGTCATCGAATAGAGCGGGGTGCGCAAGCCGTTGTTGAACGCCACGATGGCATCGGGGTTGCCGGCCTTGAGCGCGGCGGCGAAGCTGCGGTAGTTGGGTTCGTCGGGATGCTGATAAGCCGGCGCGTCGTAGGGGCCGTCGATCCACCAGCCGCTGACCGCTTTGCCCCAGCGCAGCGACCATTCGCGGCAGACGGCCTCCCAATTGCGCTGCAACGTGGTGTGGCGGGCGTCATCCGTGCCCTCCAGTTTCGCCTTGGCCATGGCATCGGTGGCCGGGGCCATGCCGGGCAGATAAACCAGGAGGCGGATGCCGTGCGGTTGCAGGGCCGCGGCGAGATCCGCGATGAGGTCGCGCTGCGAACATTTCGACGGGGTGATGCCGGTGATGGTGTCGTAGGTCGTGTTGGGGCTGAGGTAGAAACCGGAGTTTTGGCCGAGGGTGATGACGAAATACGGCACCTTGGCGGCGGCGAGCTGCGCGGCCAGCCCGAGGGTATCGAAGGCGTCGATGCGCCGGTTCCAGTCGTCCGGCGTGAGCGCGATCGGCTGCAGGTTGCTCGCTGAGTCGGCCAGGTAGTGGGTGAACATGCCCCAGCGGCAGTCTTTGAACCAGGTGGTGTCGGCGCGACGCCAAGGGACATCAGGGGCAGGAATGGCCATGGTGTCCGGAAAATGCCGGCGTTTTGGCCGCCGGCAAATCCATAAAGAAATGGACTCGCCAAGGCTTGCCGGCATAAATGGGTTTGTCCTGCCCCATTGCGGTCGCCCACCGATGTTCAAGGTCCTTTACCCCTCCCTGCTGGTCCTGCTTTTGCTGAGTCAGGCGCTGTGGGCCGGTCCGATCCGGGTGGGCGTGGAGATCAACTCGCCGCCGCTGTCCTTCGTGGATGCACAGGGGCAGCCCACGGGGTTCAGTGCCGAACTGCTCAACGCAATGGAGGCCACCGGTGAGATCGATCTGGAGATCGTGCCGGATTACTGGACGCAGCATCTGCGGGCTTTCGCCAGCGGTGAAATCGACGTTCTGGCCAATGTCACGATCACGGAGGAACGGCGGGCAACGATGGATTTTTCCATCTCCCACGCCTACGTGCACGGCGTCATCTATTACCGCAAGGGCACGCCCAGGCTGACCCGCACCGATCAGTTCGCGGGCAAGACCATCGGCACCTTGATCGGCAGCATCGCCTACACCAACGCCATGACCCATGGCGGCTGGGGCGCCACAATCATCCCCTATCCCAGCTGGCAGGCGGCGCTGGACGCCACGCGCAAGGGCGAAACCGATGCCGCGCTCTTCATCCGCAAACCCGCCTCCTGGGATGAGGTCAACCCCGGCGATCTGAAGTGGAGCTTCCTCGATGATGTGATCCACAAGTATCACTTTGCCGTCCGTCAGGACGATGCCCGCACGCTCGAGCAGCTCAATGCCGCGCTGGCCACCATCCGGCACAACGGCACCTTCGACCGCATCTACGCGAAGTGGATCGGCCCGCTCGAGCCGCACCCGATCCGTTTTGCCGATCTGCGCCCCTATTATCTGCCGGGGACGCTGGTGCTGGCCGGTTTGCTGGGCTTGTTTTACTGGCAACGCCGGATGGTGCGCCGGCTTGCGCGGCAAACCGCGGCGCTCAAGGAGAGCGAGGAGCGCTGGAAATTCGCGCTTGAAGGCTCGGGTGACGGAGTTTGGGACTGGGATGCGCGGACCGGCCGGGTCCTGCGGTCGAAACGTTGGAAGGAAATGCTGGGCTACGCCGAAGACGAAATCGGCACCGGCATGAACGAATGGCTCGACCACGTGCATCCGGACGATCTGCCCGCAAGCAAAGCATTGCACGAGGCTCACGAGCGGGGCGAAACACCGTCCTTCGCCATCGAGCACCGCATGCGCTGCAAGGACGGCACGTGGAAATGGATCCTCAACCGCGGCATGGTTGTGCAGCGCGATGCGTCCGGACGGCCGCTGCGTGTCATCGGCACGCACACCGACCTCACCGCCCGCAAACAGGCGGAGAATGACCGGCTGATCCTCGGCAAACTCGAGTCCACCGGCGTGCTGGCCGGCGGCATTGCGCACGATTTCAACAACCTGCTCACGGCCATCTTGCTCAACCTCGACATGGCGCGTTTTGCCCATGGCGACGCCGCCCAGATGCTCCCGCGGATCGAGGCCGCGGGGAAAGCTGCCCTGGCCGCGCGCAGCCTGACGCAGCAGTTGATCACCTTTGCCAAGGGCGACAGCTCGGTGGTGCGGATCACCGACATCGGGCATCTGCTGAAGTCGTCGATGCCGTTGGTGCTGAGCGGATCCGCCGTGCGGGGCGAGGTGCGGGTCGCGCCCGATTTGTGGACGGCCGAGGTGGACGCCGGTCAGCTCGGCCAGGTGGTCCGCAACCTCGTGCTCAACGCGCGCGAGGCGATGCCGCGCGGTGGCGTGGTGTCCGTGCAGGCCGACAACGTGACGCTGGCGGCCGGGGCGGTGGGCGATTTGCCGGCCGGCAACTATCTGCACATCCGCGTGAGCGACCAGGGCGAGGGCATCGCCCCGGAGAATTTGCAGAAGATCTTCGACCCGTATTTTTCCACCAAGCAGCGCGGAGCGCAAAAGGGCATGGGGCTCGGACTCACGATCTGCCATTCCGTGGTGAAGCGGCACCGCGGGGCCCTGACCGTCGAATCAACGCTCGGCCGCGGCACCACGTTTCATCTCCATCTCCCGGCGGCGATCGAGCCACCGTCGGCCCGTGTCGATTCGAATCCGCCGCTGCCCGGCGCAGCGACGGTCTCGCGCCGCATTTTGATCATGGACGACGAGGCCATCATGAGGGATTCGTTGCATGGCATCCTCGGGCACCTGGGCCACGCCGTGGAGACCACCGCCGACGGGCCGGAAGCCATTGCGGCTTACACCCGCGCGACCCAGGAAGGCCGGCCCTTTGACGTGGTCATCCTCGACCTCACCATCCCCGGCGGCATGGGCGGGCGCGAGACATTCGAGGCCCTGCGGGCGGTTGATCCTTACGTCCGTGCGGTGGTCATGAGCGGCTACACCGACGACCGCGTGATGCGCGATTACCGCTCGCTCGGTTTCAAAGCGGCGCTGCCCAAGCCGTTCGCCGGCCACGCGCTTGAAGACATCCTCAATCAGGCTTGCTCCGATTGACGGAACAGACCCCGGTCAGGCGGCCGCGGCGTGGCAGAAGCGGGCGAGGTGACGGTCGGTGATGGCGGTGGTGCGCTGCAGGGCAAAGATCGTCTGCGGTTCCCACAACTGCGTGCGCAGCGGTGCGAGAAAGCGCTTGGGCAGGTCCGGCGATTCGAGGTTGGTCAGGATCCGCAGCGTCTGGCGCGAGGCCGGCAGCCCCAGCCATTCGAGCACGCCGAATACCCCGCTGCGCTCGTGCACGGCGTTGAGTTCGGTCCACGCCGGACTCGCCCCGCGCAGACTGGCGTGGGCGGCCACAAACGCGGTCAGGGCCGGAGTTTGGATGAGATCGTGCAGCAGCCCCGGGCAGCGCGCGGCCACGAGCAGGGCCTCCATGCGCATGAACGAGAAGCCGGCGAGGAAGGTGCGCACCTCGGTGGGCACGAAGTCGAGGTAGGGACGCCAGTCGCGGTTGCGGCAGGCGAGCGAGGCGGCTTCCAGCAGGCTGTCGTCGGGGTTGACGGCAATCCAGTCGTCGCCGTAAAGGCGCTCGAAGCGCACTTCCGGCCACGGGGTCACGCGGTGCAGTTCACCGTAGTGCGACCAGGTCAGGGCGAGGGGCAGGGAGGTTTTCATGGGGCGGCGGGTGTTGAGGATCATGCGCCCATTCTGCCCGGGAGGGTGGGACATTGCTTGGCCCAGCCTCAAAAATGTGCAGATTTCTTTTATGCCCGCCAAACCCCAGCTTTCGCGTCCGCCGTTGGAGCGCATGCTCAAGATCCACGACGCACTGCGCCGCGGCTCGCTGGTCAACTGCACCCGGCTCGTGCGCGACCTTGAGGTGTCGCGCAAGACCGTGGTGCGCGACATCGCGTTCATGCGCGACCGGCTGGACCTGCCGATCGAGTTTGATCCGCGGCTCAATGCCTACCGCTACACCCAGCCGGTGAATGCGTTCCCCACGGTCAACGTGACCGAGGGCGAACTGCTGGCGCTGCTCGTCGCCCAGCGCGCCCTCGAGCAATACCGTGGCACGCCCTTTCACCGTCAGCTTTCGATCGCGTTTGAAAAACTCGCCGGCGGTCTGCGCGACCGCATTTCCTTTTCGCCGGCCGACGAACTGCGGGCGGTCTCGTTCAAAAACATCGGCCTGGGCCGGACCGACCTTGCGGTCTTCAATGCCCTGAGCTCGGCCGTGCTGCACCAGACCGAGGTGACCTTCGCTTATCGCAAGCCCGGCGCCGCCCGGGCCGAGCCACGCCGCGTGCAGCCCTACCACCTCGCGCATCGCGAGAACCTCTGGTATCTCGTGGCCTTCGACGCGGAGCGCGGGGCGTTGCGCACATTTGCGCTCACGCGCATCAGCAGTGTGGCGGTGACGCAGACACCGTTCAAACGGCCGGACGATTTTTCGCCCGAGAAGTTTTTTGCCAATGCGCTCGGGGTGCTGGGTGGTGCGGGTGACTGGCGGGTGGTAATCCGTTTCAACGCCGCGGCGGCCGAGCGCGTGCGCGAGCGCGAGTGGCACGAGGCGCAGGAAATGCGCGAGCTGCCCGGCGGCGCGCTGGAGCTGACGCTGCGGCTGGGCGCGCTGGAGGAGGTCGAGCAGTGGGTGCTGGGCTGGGGCGCGGCGGCGGAGGTGATCGCGCCCAGGGAGCTCCGCGAAAAACTCCGCCGCGCCGTGGCGGAACTGGCGACGATCTATGGCAAATGAGCCCGCGATATTTTGGGCTTATGTTTTTTGCCGGTTCCGGTGATGTCTGAGCCAACCATTCCATGTCGCAACCCGCCCCTCGTCTGCGTTCCGCACCGCAACCGATTCCCAGTTCCTGGGATGATCTGCTGGCCGGTGTTGTCACCCCGGCCGATTGGCAGGAGCGCAAGGCGGTGCTCCGGCAGCGCTATCTCGAGCTGATCCGCGACGACCGCAAACCGGCCAAGCCGCCGCTGGACCTCCGGGTGCACGAGTGCGTCGATGTCGACGGCATCTATGAACGCCGGCTGATCAGCTACGCGGTCGAGGCCGATGAACGGGCGCACGCTTTCCTCGCCGTGCCGCATGGGCTGAAGAATCCCGCGCCGGCGGTGGTTTCACTGCACGGCACCTATGCGCACGGCAAGGAGCGCGAGGCGGGGCTGGAGGAAAATCCGGAGAAGGCGTTTCTCGATCAACTGGCGCGACGCGGTTACGTGGTGATTGCACCCGATCATTTCGTGGCGGGTGAGCGCATTCCGCCCGAGGGTGCCTACGATACCACGCGATTTTACCAAAAGCATCCGGAGTGGACCGCCGTCGGCAAGGCGGCGTATGAACACGCCATCGCCATCGATGTGTTGGCAACGCTCGAATGCGTGGACCGCGCGCACATCGGCGCGCTTGGCCATTCGCTGGGCGGCCATGGCGCGTATTTTCTGGCGGCCTACGATCCGCGCGTGCGCGTGGCGGTGTCCAATTCGGGCTGCGCGCCGTTCCGCTGCAACAGCAAGGTCGAGGCGTGGGCGCGCGATCATTTCTACATCTATTTCAAACCGATGCGCGCCGGTTTGCTGCGCGGTGAACTGCCGCCGATCGACATGCACGAGATCATGGCGTTGATCGCGCCGCGGCCGTTTCTCGATCTGTCGGCCTTGAACGACCTGATCGCGGGCGACGATCCCAGGCTGGCCGGTTGGACCTACCGGCAGCGCGTGCTGATGTTGATGAAGGTGATGGACGCCTACGAACTGGAAGGCGCGGCCGGCAACTTCGCCTTCTACGCCCACGGGCAGGGTCACGCCGCGCCGCACGAGGCGCGACAGCTGATGTATGGCTGGTTGGACAAGCACCTCAAACCGCCCGCCGTCACGCAGGCCCGGCCGGTATCGCCCGCGTTGCTCGTCAACCATGGTCTGGCCGCGGCGGTTTCGGAAAGCCGTGGCGTGTGCGCTGTGCGCGATGCCGCGGGCCGCAATCTCGTGCTGACCCTCTTGCTCGACCTGAGTCCGCTGGGTTCGCTGCTCGTCACCGATGTCGATGCGGGCACGACCCGGCAGATCCGGTTTCCCGAAAGCACGCGTTCCGATACCTGGGCGGCGTGGGCGCCCTATGCCTCGTTGTTGAGCCGCAACGGTCGTTTCTACACCTTCGCCGGACCAACCCTGCTGGAATTCGATGCCGACCGGCGCGAATTCACGTTTCACGGCGTGCCGGCCGCGGGAGAGAGCTGTTGTGTAGAAACGGCCATGGCCGATGGACCGGACGGCCGCATCTATGCGGCCCTGCATCCGCATGCGCGGCTGGTTTCCTACGATCCGGCGACCCGGCAAGTGCATGATCACGGCCGGCTTGATCCGGTTGAGCAGTATCCCCACAGCCTGTCATGTGATGCCGCCGGCTGGCTTTACGCCGGCATCGGTACCGCGCGTTGGAATCTCGTCGGCTTTTGTTGTTCCTCGGGCGAAATCCGTCCGCTGGTCGGGGAGGAAATCCGCGGGCCCGGCTCTGCCAAGGTTTTCACAGGAGTCGACGGTCGCGTTTATGCGGATACGCCGGGCGGCTGGTATCGCCTGCACGCCGGCGTGGCCGAACCGGTGTCCGCGACCGACGTGCCGGCGGCGACGCCGTCGGGCGCGCGTCGTTTTCAAAATCGCGCGGCCATGCTCGCCGATGGGCGCCGGGTGACCTGCCATCTGGCCGAGGGGCGGATGGTCGTGACCGATGCGGCCGGTGACAATGCGCGGGAAATCGCGATCGAATTCCAATCGGGGGGCGCATTGATCACGTCGCTGGGCTTGGGGCCGGATGGGCGCATTTATGGCAGCACGGCGCATCCGATGCATTTTTTCAGTTATGATCCGCGGGCGCGGCGGATCACGGATCACGGCGCGATCAAGGCCATCGGTGGCGGTAACATCTGCGCCTGGGCCGGCCAACGCGGTCTGCTCGTCGGCCCGGCTTATCCGCATGGGGATTTCTATTGTTATGATCCCGCGCAGCCCTTTGCGCCGGAGCATGCCACGGCACCGAATCCCCGTGCGATGGTGCGGTTTGAGCAACACCTGATCCGGCCGCGCGCCTGCCTGGCCCATCCGGACGGCGAGCATGTGATTGCGGCGGGGTTCATGGATTACGGCCTCGTGGGCGGCGGGCTGGGCATCGTAAACCTGACGACCGGAGAATCCATGCTGCTCACGCATGATCAGGTGGTGCCGCGACACAGCACCATCACGCTCACGGTGCTGCCGTCGGGCGATCTGATCGGTGGCACGAGTGTGCTGGCGCCGGGGGGCGGACTGGTGACTGAGCCGGAGGGCGTGGTTTACCGGCTGGACTGGGCGAGCCGCACGGTGATGGCACGCTGGGTGCCGGTGCCGGGTGCGGCGGAGGTGTTCGGGGTGGAGTTGGGACCGGACGGGTTGATCTGCGGCGTGACGACGGGCTCGCAATTTTTTGTGCTGGATCCGGCGAGCGGCGAGGTGGTGCACCGCGCCGATTTGTCAGACCTCGGCGGATTGGTGCGACCGGCGTTCGCGCGCGGTCCGGATGGCGTGGTGTATGGTTTGCTCAGCCGCGCGGTCTTCCGCATCGAACCGGAGGATCATCGGATCACGGTCATCGCCCGGCCGGCGATGGCAATCACCGCGGGACTCGCGATCGCGGATGGCCGCCTGTATTTTGGCGCGCAGGCCCACGTGTGGAGCTGCCGTCTGTGAACGTAAGTTGGACCGGCACGGTGAAGAAGAATCGCGTGACTAAGCCGCCGCGGTCCGCCAAGGTTGCGGCGATGTTTGCGGTGCCACCACACCCCATGACGCCGCGTCCGACCGGCCATGGCGTTTCAATAGTCGTCTGGCTCTGGTTGCTTCTGCTGCCGGGACTGGGCGCGGCGGTGGCATCCGGCCAACCGGTGCGCATCGGCGTCGAGCGCATTGGGGCGCCGATGGCGTTCATCGATGAAGCCGGCCGCCCGGCGGGGTTCAGCGCCGAGCTGATCGCGGCGATGCAGGCGACCGGGTTGGAAGTCGAGTTGGTGCAGAACCACTGGAGTGAACTGCTGCGTGAGTTTGAAGCCGGACGGCTGGATGTCCTCTCCAACGTGGTCGCCCGGCCGGGTCGGCTGCCGTTGATGGACTACAGCATCGGCCACGCCTCGGTGCATGGCGTGGTCTACCGGCGCCCCGGTGATCCGCCCATCACCTCCACCGCGCAGTTTGCGGGCAAGCGCATCGGGGTCGTGCCCGGCACCGTGGCCTATTTTCACGCCATGGCGCACGACGGCTGGGGCGGCACGCTGCAGGTCTATCCGGGCTGGCAGGCGATGCTCGATGCCACGCATCGGGATGAGTGTGATCTGGCGTTGGTGCTGAGCACGCTCAGCAGCCGCCTGGTCAACCCGCATCAGCTGCGCACCAATTTCGTCGACGACATCATTTTCCAATACCGCATGGCCGTGCGTCAGGGCGATCAGGCCACGCTGGCGCGGATCAACGACGCCCTCGCTGAAGTCAAACACAGCGGTACCTTCGACCGGCTCTACGCGAAATGGATCGGTCCCATCGAGCCGCATCCCATTGCTTGGGTTGACCTCAAGCCCTACCGGTACCATGCCCTCGCGACGGTGCTGTTGCTCGCGGCCCTGTTTGGTTGGCAGCGGCACATGCTGCGCCGGCTGTCCCGGCAGGCGGCGGCGCTCAAGGAAAGCGAAGAGCGCTGGAAATTTGCCCTCGAGGGCTCGGGTGACGGGGTCTGGGACTGGGATGTGAAATCCGACCGGGTCATCTGTTCGCGGCGCTGGAAGGAAATGCTTGGTTATGCCGACGAGGACATCGGCACCAATCCGCATGAGTGGCGCGATCGCATCCATCCGGAAGACTTGGATGCGGTCATGGCGGCCCAGCGGAATCATTTGGAGGGCCGCACGCCGAACTTCTCCGCCGAACACCGTCTGCAGTGCAAGGACGGCTCGTGGAAATGGGTGCTTATCCGCGGCATGGCGGTGGCGCGCGACGACGCCGGCGCGCCGCTGCGCGTCATCGGCACGTTGACCGATCTCACCGGCCGCAAGCAGGCCGAGGAAGACCGGCTGGTGCTCAGCAAGCTGGAGTCCACGGGTGTTCTGGCCGGCGGGATTGCGCATGATTTCAACAACCTGCTGACCGCCATCCTGCTGAATCTTGATCTGGCCCGCACCCAGGTCGAGGATCGCGCCGCGCTCCTGCAGCGCGTGGAGGGGGCCCAAACCGCCGCGCTCTCGGCCCGCGGCCTCACGCAGCAGCTCATCACCTTTGCGCGCGGGGGCGGCGGTGCCGCCAAGGTCGCGGACATCGGTTTGATCCTGCGTGAATCCCTGCCGCTGGCCCTCACCGGATCCAATGTGCGCGGCGATTTGTCCGTCGCCCCTGATCTGCATCCGGCCCGGGTCGATGCGGACCAGATCGGGCAGGTCATCCGGAACCTCGTCATCAACGCCCGCGAAGCCATGCCCCGGGGCGGCGTGATCACGCTGCGCGCGGCCAACGTCATCCTGCCGTCATCGGCGCATGCGGTGCGATTGCCGCCGGGGGCTTACCTGCATCTCAGCGTGCAGGACCAGGGCGAGGGCATCGCGCCGGAAAACCTGCAGAAGATTTTCGACCCGTATTTTTCCACCAAGCAGCGCGGACAGCAGAAGGGCATGGGACTGGGGCTCACCATCTGCCATTCGATTTTGCAACGCCACGGCGGCACGATCACGGTGGAATCGGTGCTCAACCGCGGGACCACCTTCCATGTTTATCTGCCCGCTTCCATTGGGAGCGTCCCCGCCAATCTGCCCGCCGCCGCCGAGCCCGTGCCGCCGGGACCCGGCCAGCGGATTCTGGTCATGGATGACGATGAGACGATCCGTGAAATGATCGGGCAGATTCTGCGTCACCTCGGGCATACGGTGACATTGACCGCCGACGGTCAGGCAGCCGTCGCAGCGCATGCCGCCGCCCTGCGGTCGGCCGAACCGTTCGACTTGGTGCTGCTCGACCTCACGGTTCCCGGCGGCATGGGCGGACGCGAGGCGCTGCAGGCGATGCGGCAGGTGGAGGCCGGCATCCGGGCGGTGGTGATCAGCGGCTACACCGACGACGCCGTGCTGCAGGACAGTGCCAAGCACGGTTTTGCCGCGGCCCTGGCCAAGCCTTTCGAGGCGGAGACCCTGCGCCGGCTGATCGCGAGTCTGGCCGACTGAACCAGCAGGGTGAGTTTTTTGGTTTCGTCCGGCGGAGGATGTGCCACGTTGCGCGTGGCGCCATGGCCCAATCCGCCGACAACCCCGTTGCCCCGCCCAGCAGAAGTCCGTCGTGGCTCATGCTGATGCTCTTGGTTTTGGCCTTTGCGGGCGTGCGCCTGGCCGGCCTGTTTGGCGACCTGTGGCTCGATGAAATCTGGTCGCTGCGGATGGTGGAGCAGATCAAGTCGCCGGCGGAAATCTTCACGCGGCTGCAGCACGACAACAACCATCCGCTCAACTCGCTCTACCTTTATGCGGTGCAACCGGCGGAGGCTGGCTGGGTTTATCGCCTGTTTGCCTGGGTGACCGGCAGTCTGGCGGTGGGGTTGGCCGCGCTGATTGCGCACCGGCTGGCACTCCGGACCGGGGCCGGGGCCAGCGCTCCGGTGGCAGCGGTCATGACGGCCTTGCTGACCGGCGGCTCGTATCTCCTCGTGCACTATGCTTCGGAGGCGCGGGGTTATGCGCCGGTGGTGTTTTTCGCGCTGCTGGGATTTTACGCTTTGCTCCGCGCGGAAGCCGCGCCGCGGATGCGATGGGTGGCGGTTTACGTGGCGGCCTGTGTCGGCGGACTGCTTTCCCATCTCGCCATGCTGCAGGTGATGCTTGGCGGACTGGCGTGGTCGCTTGTTGCGCTCTGGCCGCGGCGCAAGGAGTGGCGGCAGGCCTGGGCCGTGCCCGCGTGGCTGCATGCTCCGGTCTGGACGTTTGCGCTGGTGTATTACTTTGGATTTGTGCGGCACATGGAGATCGGCGGCGGACCGGAGCACCGTTTGATCCCGGTGCTGGGTGAAACCGCGGCGCATCTGCTGGGACTGTCGGTGGCGGTCGGTGGCCCGCTGGCCCTGCCGTTGCTGTTCGCATGCGTGGTGGTGACGCTTGGATTGATGGCGTGCCGCGACGCGCGACTCGCGGTCTTTCTTGCGCTCGTGATCATGGTCACGCCGGCGGTCGGCCTGCTGGGCAGTGATTTTACCCTGCTGTTTCCGCGCTACTTCATCCTCAGCGCAGCTTTCGCGCTGCTGCCGTTGGGCTGGGGGTTGGCCCGGCTCTGGTTGCGGGGCGGCCCGGTGCGTTGGGGCGTGGCGCTGCTGCTCGCGGCGTTTTTGACGGGCAACGGATTTTCGGTCTGGCGACTGGCCGATGTTGGGCGCGGTCAATACCGCGAGGCCATCCGCTGGCTCGCGCAGGCCAGCCCCCAAGCCGACATCGCCGTCAGCAGTGATCACGATTTCCGCAACCATGCGGTGATCGATTTTTATCAACCGGCCGTCGGTCCGGGTCGCCGGCTTTTCTACGTGCCGGCCGACCGGGTGCCGCGCCAGGGGGTCCACTGGCTGCTGCTGCACCGGCTGGACGGCGAGGCGCCGCCGGCCTCCGACGTGGTGGCCGATGTTCATGGCAACCGTTACGTGCGCATGCAGAGATTTCGCCACGCGGCGCTCTCGGGCTGGGACTGGCATGTTTACCGCCACGAGCGACTGCGGCCCGTGCCCTGACCGCGCGTGGTCGCCGCAAAGTGCGTTGCCGTCCGCCGGTGGGGTTTCATATACCCGGCGCATGTTGCAGTTTCTGCTCACCGATTGGTCGCTGCCGGCCGTCTTCACCAAGCTGGTCTGGCTGGCGCAACTGGCGTTGATGTTTCATGTGTTGCGCACCGGCCGGCCGTATTGGTGGCTGCTGGTGCTGTTTTTCGCGCCGGTGCTGGGAGTCCTGATTTATTTTTTTGTGGAGGTGCTGCCGGGCTGGCGTTGGGAGGACCCGACGGGCGGTTGGCGGCCGCGGGTGTGGCGCATCCGCGAGGCGCGCAATCGCGTGGAGGAAACCGGCACGGTCAAGGCGCGTTTGGAACTCGCCGCGCTGCTGCTGGCCGGCGGCGATGCGAACGCGGCCCGCGCGGCCGCCGAGGACTGCCTGCGGGGCGTTTATCGGGACGATCCCGTGGTGCTGGCCGAGGTGGCGCGGTATCGGCTTGAAGCGGGGGATGCGGTGGCGGCGTTTGCCGCGTTGGAACAAGCCAACCCGCTGGGCGACCGTCGGCTGGCCGTAAAACTGGCCCTGCTGCGCGGTCGGGCTTGTCTGTTGCAGGGGCGGCATGAGGAGGCGCAGACGTTGCTCGCGGAAGCCGAGGCCGGTCACCTGGGCGACGAGCCGCGGTATTTCCGCGCCCTGTCGTTGCATCAATCCGGCCGCACCGCCGAGGCCCGCGAGATCTGGGAGGAGATGCGCCGCCACTTTCGCCGGGCCGGCCGGTCCTGGGCGCGGACCGAACGCAAATGGTTCAAGCTCGCCTCGCAGCGTCTGCGGGAAACGCGCCCGCGCTGACCCGGCACTTCGCACTTGCGGCACCCCGGGCCGCGACCAACCTTCGCAGCAGCAATGCCGAACAGCTTCGGGAAACTCTTCACCATCACGACCTGGGGCGAAAGCCACGGGGCCGCCATCGGCGTGGTCGTGGACGGCTGCCCGCCGGGGCTGCCCTTGACCGTGGCGGAAATTCAGGCTGAGCTCGACCGTCGCCGGCCCGGCCAGAGCGACATCGTCACCCCGCGCAAGGAGGCCGATGCGGTGGAGATTTTGTCGGGACTTTACGAGGGACGCACCACCGGCACGCCGATTTCAATGCTGGTGCGCAACACCGACCAGCGGCCGTCGGCTTACGACGAGATGACGGAAAAGTTCCGGCCCTCGCATGCCGACTACACCTATCAGGCCAAATACGGGCTGCGCGACCCCCGCGGTGGCGGCCGCAGCTCGGCCCGTGAGACGATCGGCCGCGTCGCGGCCGGCGCCATTGCAAAGAAGATTTTGCATCTCGCCGGCGCGGTGGAGATCCGCGCCTACCTCACACAGGTGCACGACATCGTGATGCCGCCGCGCGCCACGCTGCCCACGCTCGCCGAGGTCGAGGCCACGCCGGTGCGTTGTCCCGATGCCGCCACGGCGGAGCGCATGATCGCGCGCATCAAGGAAGTGCGGGCGCAGGGCGATTCGGTCGGGGGCGTGATCGAGTGCCGCGTCCGCGGGCTGCCCGTGGGTCTGGGCGAACCGGTGTTTGACCGGCTGGAAGCCGATCTCGCCAAGGCCATGCTTTCGCTGCCGGCCACGAAGGGCTTTGAAGTGGGCAGTGGTTTCGCCGGCGCCGTGCTCAGGGGCTCGGAGCACAACGATCCGTTTGAAATGCGCGACGGCCGCGTGCGCACGACCAGCAACCGGTCGGGCGGCGTGCAGGGCGGCATCAGCAACGGCGAGGAGCTGGTCTTCCGCACCGCGTTCAAACCCACCGCCACGATTCTCCAATCCCAGCCGACGGTGAACACCAAGGGCGAAAATACCGAGCTGGCCGCGCGCGGCCGGCACGATCCGTGCGTCGTGCCGCGGGCCGTGCCGATCGTCGAGGCCATGACCGCGCTCGTGCTGCTCGACCACTGGCTGCGTCACACGGCGCAGAACCGCACCTTCACCTTTTGAGTTTTTCCGCCATGCACACCGACAAGCCCCTCGTATATTTCATACTGGGCGCGGCGGGCTCGGGCCGTCGTGCCGTGCTGCTGGACCTGATTGCCGGCGGTCTGCCGGACGACGCGAAACCCGCCGTACTCGTCAGCGACGGGGAAAGTACCACCGCGGCGGACGCCCAACTCCCCGCTTTGGCCCGGTGGACTTGGGACGACAAGTCGATCGATGCCGCGCCGCTGGAGGGCGTGACACACATTTTTCTCGTTTGCGACGGGCGGATCAACCCCGTCGATCAGCTTGAGGCCGGCAAGGCCTGGCTGGCGCAGATCGGCGCCGAGATCGGCCGCGTGATCTGCGTGGTCAACTGCCGGCTGGCCGAGGCCCATCCGCCGCTGCTGGCGTGGTATGACGCCTGCGTGCATTTCAGCGATGTCGTGCTGCTGAACCAGCGCGAAGGGGTGGAGAACAAGTGGCTCTCGGAGTTCCAGCGGCGCTACAAGGACCAGTTTTTTCCGTGCCTGTTTGAGTTTGTGAAAAACGACCGGGTGAAAAATCCGGCCGAGGTGCTCGATCCGCAGGCCCGCCGCATGTCGCATCTGTTTGACGAGGACCAGAACTGGGTGATCACCGGCGGTGAGGATGAGGAGGAGGCCGAGGGCGACGAGGAAATCGAGGCCGCGCCCGAGGAGGACCATTACCTCATGCGCCACACCGGCGGCCGGCGGGTGCACGACATCCCCGACATCGCACAATTCCTGCCGCAGGCCCAGAGCGGTTTAGGTTGAGTTGCAGCCGCGTTGGCCGTGCCTCTCGTAGGCTCGGCGAATTAGGGAGCTTGGCGACAACGTGGTCTCCCAGTGGCCACGCTTCCGCCTTTGGCTCAAGCGCGGCCACGACAATTCTTAAACTGCTCTAGTCGCGCTCACCATTGGAGTAGCTGCGCTTGCGGGCGCAGCCCGTTCCGAACGGAGTGAGTTTCAGCCAAGCGTGGCCGCCATTGTGGCCGCCAAACGCGGCCGGGTGTCGCCAAAGCTGCACAGCAATTGGGTGGGTCGGCACGTCCCGGAGTCGGCCAATGCTCAACCACGCCTGCGTGGCGCGCCTTTATTTGCAGGCCGCGACGGCGTCGACAAACGCCTTGGCCTTGGCGGTTATCGCCGGCCAGTCCTTGGCCTTGAGGGCCTTGGCCTCGACCAGTGAGCTGCCTGCGGCGGTGGCCATCGCGCCGGCTTTCAGGAATTCACCCACGTTGGCCGCGGTCACGCCGCCGGTCGGCACGATTTCAATGTGCGGGAGCGGACCCTTGATCGACTTGATGTAGGCCGGGCCGAAAAATTCCGCCGGAAACACCTTGGCGGCGTCGGCGCCGGCTTCCCAGGCGTTGACGATTTCCGTCGGCGTGAAGGCGCCGCAGAAGACCGGCACGCTGTAGCGGCGGCACAGGGTGATGACGTCGGGCCGCAGCGCCGGGGTTACGATGAAGCTGGCGCCCGCGAGGATGCCGGCGCGCGCGGTTTCGGCGTCGAGCACCGTGCCGAGGCCGAACAGAAAATCGGGCAGTTCGGCCGTGGCCTTTTCCAGCATGCGGATGGCCCCGGGGGTGGTCATCGTCAGCTCGATGCTGGTGAGCCCGCCGGCGGCGAGGGCGCGGGCGCAATCGAGCAGCCCGTCGGAATTGTCGGCGCGGATCAGGGCGACCACCTTCTCGGCGCGAATTTTGGAGAGCACGGCGTCTTTTTTCATGGGAACA
>JACFMR010000013.1 GCA_019455245.1 Opitutaceae bacterium | reverse complement strand
TCACCGGCGAAAGCTACCGCCTCAAGGACGCCGCCCTCGCCAAGACCAAGTCCCGACCCGCATGAGCACCGTAGCTCCGCGCCGCTGCCAACGCCGGCCTCGCGCTCCGCGACTCGCCAGCCCCGGCCCGGCACGCGGACGTCACGCTCGGTTGCCGTGACAGAATCCCCCCCCCAAGTCTCGCCCTCAGCCGGCTTTCACCTTGTCCTTCACCCTCAATCCTTCATTACCTCTGCCACCCTCGGGGTGGCTGGTTTTGACCCGGCCAGTAGTGGCTGGTTTTAACCTGGCCGGTGACATTCTTTGTGAGGCCGCCGTAAAAGCCGAGGCTGTCCTGAGCCGGCGTCAGTTACTGCAAATGCCCCCGGGTCCTGAGTGCATCGAAGCCTTTCACGGCGGGGATATTTACGGATGCGTGCTCATAACCGGACCTATCCTTAAGCCTCCCAGAATCCATCAGCTCCACCAGAATCGATTGGTACTATGACTGACAGCCCCATCCCAACGACCACCCGCCCTACCCTGATCACGATTTTGGCCTTGTGGCTGCAAATCCGCCCAAAGACGGGGCTCAATGTCTTCTTGCTGCTACACCCGGCATCTCAGACAAATCCCATTTTAAACATTCGCAATTTTTTCCAGAATCCACGAAATTAGAATTTTTCTCCGTTTTGGTGGTCATTTTCATCACTATTCATCATTTTTAGGCCTGTTTCTGGAGAATATCCATATTTTCCGTGGGATTTTTCGTGGGATGCAATTCACCGACTAATTATATCATTATATACCAGCATTCTGATCCGATCGAGGCCGTGCGCGTGAGATTGTTTCATCAGCGATACACCATCAAAATGACACCTTTTTAGGGCCCCGCTGGGCGAATAGTGGCGCATTTGACGTATAAATTCGAGGATTGCGTTTAATTCCGATTTCTTTTGAACGCTTCCCTCTGCCCGGACAACTAACCCCACCGACTGACACTAACTCAACCAAGGTATCACTTGGACATTAAGCAAATTAAACAAATCATCGACCTGATGAAGCGCTCCGAATTGACCGAGTTCGCGGTCGAGGAGGAAGGCTTCAAGCTGAAGATTCGTCGCGGAGTTAATGGCACACCCATCGTGAGCCAAGGCCGGGCCTCCAATCCGCCTTTCCTGCTGTCGGGTGAAGCGGCATTGATGCCCGCCAACCAACAGCTACAGCCTCCGGTTTCTTCCACTCCGGCGAAGGATAAGGATGAACCAGGCGTTGTTTACGTCAAATCGCCCATGGTCGGGACCTTTTACCGTTCCCCCTCTCCGGAGAGTAAGCCTTTCGTGGAAGTCGATGCCAAGATCACCGAAACCAGCGTGGTGTGCATCATTGAGGCCATGAAGATCATGAATGAAATTCAGGCCGAGGTGAAGGGCACCGTCGTGGAGCTTCTGGTGGAAAACGGACAGCCGGTCGAATACGGCCAGCGTCTTTTCAAAGTCAAACAGGGCTGATCGCGGTCCAGAGGTGGACTCAGGATCGGCACATCGTTTGTTCCGGTCGCAGGCTCTGTCGTTGCTTAAAATCTACCCATGATTCAAAAAATCCTCATCGCCAATCGCGGCGAAATAGCCCTGCGCATCGTGCGGGCCTGCCGCGAATTGGGCATCAAAACCTTGGCCGTGTATTCGGAAGCCGATGTGCAGTCGCTCCACGTGCAGTTGGCGGATGAGGCCATCTGCATCGGAGGGCCCCGCAGCAGTGACAGCTACCTGCGGGCCGACCGGATCATCAGCGCCGCCGAGATCGCGGATGTCGATGCCATCCATCCCGGCTATGGCTTTCTTTCCGAAAACGCCAAATTCGCCGAGCAGTGCGAATCCTGCAACATCAAGTTTATCGGCCCCAAATCCAAGTCCATCAAAATGATGGGCGATAAATCTATCGCCAAGGACACGGTGCGCAAAGCCGGCGTTCCCACCGTCCCCGGGTCTGATGGGCCGGTGGAATCGGAGAAGGAAGCGGTCAAAATCGCCCGCAAGATCGGTTATCCCGTGATTATCAAGGCCGTGGCCGGCGGCGGCGGCCGGGGTATGCGCATCGCCCACAACGACGTTTCCTTTGCCAAGGAATTTCACATGGCGCGCAACGAGGCGGAAAAGGCCTTCGGCAACGGCGCCGTTTACATCGAACGCTACATCGAAAAGCCGCGACACATTGAATTCCAAATTCTGGCCGACAGCCATGGCAAGGTGCTGCACTTGGGGGAACGTGATTGCTCGGTACAGCGTCGTCACCAAAAGCTGATCGAGGAATCCCCTTCGCCGTTTCTCACCCCTGATCTGCGCAAAAAGATGGGCAAGGCCGCCGTCCGTGCCGCCGAGGCCGCCGCCTATGAAAACGCGGGCACCATCGAGTTCCTCGTCGATGCCAAGGGTAACTTCTATTTCATCGAAATGAACACCCGGATCCAGGTGGAGCACCCCGTGACCGAGGAGGTCACCGGCATCGACCTGATCAAACAGCAGATCCGTGTCGCCAACGGCGATAAACTCGATTTCGACCAGAGCGACATCACTTTCAGCAAGCACGCCATTGAATGCCGCATCAACGCCGAGGATCCGGCGCGCAACTTCACCCCCTCGCCGGGCACCATCGGGCTGTATTACGCGCCGGGTGGCCACGGCGTGCGCGTGGATTCGCACGTCTACAGCGGCTACGCTATCCCCCCGTATTACGATTCCATGATCGGCAAGCTGATCTGCTATGGCCGCGACCGGAAAACGGCCTTGGAACGCACCTATCGGGCGCTCAGCGAATACATCATCCGCGGCATCAAGACGACCATTCCCCTCCACAAGGCGATCATGGCCGACCCGGTCTTCATCGAAGGCAAGGCGACCACCGCCTACATGGAGGAATTCATGGCTCGCACGCCGACGGATCTCTTCTCCTGAGCACGCCAAGCCGGCGTTCCGATACGACGGCGCTGCGGATCAAGGCCCACCCTGCCGTTAATCGCGACGGTTGAGCACCAGATCGCTCCAGTCGCCCATTGTCTTGGAGTCACACTCCCAGCGCGGGGCGATCGTGGTGAAACACTCGCGCACTTTCGGCAGCTCGGCCGCCAGAATGCCGCTCAACACCAGTTGTCCGCCCGGCGCCACCGCGCCGGTGAGGTCAGGGGCAAACTTTATGAGCACATCCGCCAGAATGTTCGCCATCAGGAGTTCCGCCTGACGGCCCTGCAGCCCGGAAACCAGATCTCCTACCCGGAAGACCGCCCGATTCGCCAGTCCGTTCATCGCGGCATTTTCCAAGCTCACGTGCACAGCCTCCTCGTCGTTGTCGAAACCTTCAACGCGGGTGAAGCCCAGCTTCAACGCCGACAACGCCAGGATACCCGAACCACAGCCCGCATCGATCACCCGGCCTTGTGTGCCATGTTTTTCCGCCCAGGCCACCAGCCGTTCCACGCACAAGCGGGTGGTTTCGTGGTTGCCGGTGCCAAAAGCCAGGCCGGGATCAAGCCAGAGCACTTCGTCGCCGGACGGCAGGGCAAAGCCATCCTTCTCCCAAATCGGCACCCAGTGCAAGCGACCGAACTGCCACGCCTTGAAATGCGCCTTGTAGCTGTCGCGCCAATCACTGTCGCTCAAATTGCGGCTCACCGGCCGGCAATCCTCCAGGCCGGGCCATCTGCCCCGCAAATCCATCCAGGCCGCCTGCGCCGCCGCATCGCCCGTGAAAATGCCGACGATCCAGGCCTCGCCCACCAACACATCCTCCACGATGTTCCAACATGTCAGTTCGGCCTCGAGCAAAACGTCATTGAGGGCTTCGGCCATGGCCGGAGGCACCGGCACCTTGATTTCGATGAGCGACATAGCGGGAAGGTTCCAAGCCCCCGCTCCCGGGGCAAGCCGCAATCCCTGGCCCCTGTGACCGGCTCTCGCTTGGAATCACACCCGGCCCGCGGTGTGCGTCTCGCGGTATTCCCGCGGACTGCAACCGGCGATGCTGCGGATCGTTTTGTTGAAGAAATGCAGATCGGGCAGCCCGACCTCGGCCGCGATGGATTTCACCGCCATCGTCGTATGCGCCAGCAAATGCATGGCACGCTCCGCCCGCCGCCGCCGGATGTAGCCCTCCGCCGTGAGGTTGAACTCGGCCTTGAACAGGCGGGTGAGATGGTTGTGCGAAATATCCGCCCGCCGGGCGATGTCCGGGATCGAAAGCGGTTCGGCCAGGTGCACCTCAATGTCCCGGACCGCCTGGTTCAAGGCCGGATGCAACGGACGCCGCGGTGTGTGCTCTGAAAACGGATGGTTGACCAACTGCCACAGCACATCCCACAGCCGCACCGAGGCCCGACAGGGCATTGAAGGCAGCCAACCGGCGCTTTCGTCCACCGCGCGGGCCACCGCGCCATAACCTTGCCCCAGATCCTGCATGGCGGGCATCGGCACCAGGTCGCCATGCGGCGGCAGATGAAAATGCGCGAACGCATGCCACGATTCGCCCGTGAAACGATAGACAATGCGGGCACTCGGGGGTGTCACACTCACATGCCCGGGCCGGATCTCGAATTCCCGCCCGTCTATGATCAGCTGCCCGTGATAGTTGTAGAGATGCAGACACCACAGCTCCGGCAGCTGAAATTCCTGTTCCAAACGATGCCGACCATGGACCGCCCGTCCCGCCTGCACCAACCGCGGAGGATTTTTCAACGGCATCTGCCAAACGGCCGCTTCCATGGCGTCAGGCGTGATCCAGACTCAACCGTGCAATCACCTCGGGCAGCAACGCATGTTCGGCGGCATGCACCTTGGCTGTTAGCGTTGCCAACGTGTCTGCAGCCTCGATGCGCACCGCGCGCTGATCGATGATCGGACCGCCGTCCACCTCGGGTGTGACGTGGTGCACCGTGCACCCCGTGATCTTCACCCCGCGGCGCCAAGCCTGTCCGATCCCATCCAAGCCGGGAAAACTGGGCAGCAGGCTGGGATGCAAATTGATGATACGACCGGCGAAAGCGTTGATGAAGCACGGCTTCAGCACCCGCATGAAACCGGCCAGGACAATGAGGTCCGGCCTGCAGGCTTGGATGCGCCCGATGTATCGGCATTCGGCCTCGCCATCCAACTTGGTCCTGAACGGGGCCGGATCGAGATATTCCGCCGGCACATCAAACCGCGGCCCAAGGTCCAGCATCCCGGCGGCCGGCTGGTCGGAAAACAGCTGCACCACCCGGCCCCGGCCAAGCCGGCCCGCGCATTGGGCCTCCAGAATCGCCGCCGCGTTGCTGCCCCTGCCGGATCCAAGGATGACGATGCGCATGGTCAGATGCTGCCCGCGGCCTTGATGCGGGCAATCAGGCTGGTCGTGCTGAAACCCGGCAAAAAGGGCATGAACTCGATGCGCGCGCCCACCCGTTGCAGTGCCTCGCGTTCGCCGGCATCCAGTTTTTCCAGCGTGTAGTCGCCGGCCTTGCAGTAAACATCCGGCCGCAACGCCTCGATTTCCTTCGTGAGCCGCGGCTCACGGAACACCACCACGGCATCCACGCAGGTCAGCGCCCCCAGCGCATAGGCGCGCTGCTCCTCCGACTGCACGGGCCGCGTCGGCCCCTTGAGCGCGCGCACGCTTTCGTCGGCGTTGAGGGCGATAAACAACGCATCGCCCAGCCGGCGCGCCTCCTGCAGGTAATACAGGTGACCGGTGTGGAGCAGATCAAACACACCGTTGGTCAGCACCACGCGACGCCCGGCCTCGCGCAGTTGCCCGCGCAGCGCCACCGCTGACTCCAAGGTATGCAACTTGGGATTGCTGAGATTCACACCCCAGCCTTCGCACGCGCCCGCCGCGTTGTAAATTATCTTCTACGAACTGGCGCCGGGAACGCGCTCAGAAGAACTTCTTCGCCTTTTCGAAGAAGCTCTTCGAGGTCGGTTCGTCCGCATCGCCGCTGATCTTGGCGAATTCCTCCAGCAGCTTGCGCTGCGCGGAAGTCAGCGAGGTCGGCACCTCCACGTGCACCCGCACCAGCTGATCGCCCTGCCGCCCGCCGCGCAACGACGGCATGCCCTTGTCGCGCAAACGAAAGGTCGTGCCGCTCTGCGTGCCGGCGGGAATCTTGAGCGAAGCCTTGCCAAACAGCGTCGGCACCTCGATCGAGCCGCCGAGCGTGGCGAGGGTAAACTTGATCGGAATCTCGCAATAGAGATCGTCGCCGTGCCGCTCGAACAGCTCGTGATCCTTGACGGTGAGCACGATGTAGAGGTCGCCCGCATGCCCGCCGGCCAAACCCGCCTCGCCGTTGCCCGATGAACGCAGCCGTGAACCGGTGTCCACGCCCGCGGGGATGCGCACATTGAGCTTGGTGGTCTTGGGCGTGCGTCCCTCGCCATGGCAGGCCGAGCACGGTTTTTCGATCCGCGTACCCGCGCCGCCGCAGGTGGGGCAGGTCTGGGTGAAGGTGATGATGCCGCCCGAGCGCCGGATCTGGCCGGCACCGCGGCAGGTTGAACAGGTGACCTTGCGCGAACCCGGTTCCGCCCCGCTCCCGTCGCAACGCTCGCAGGTGACGTTCTTGCGGAACGAGATTTCCTTCTCCGCGCCGCGCGCCGCTTCCTCGAGCGTGATCTCGAGATCGTAACGCAAATCGGCCCCGTCGCGGCCGCCATCGCGGCCGCCGCCACCGAACATCTCGTCAAAGATGCCGCCACCGCCGCCGCCACCCTGGCCGAAGACCTCGCGAAAGATGTCGAAAGGATCGTGGAAGCCGCCGCCCATGCCGCCGCCGCGCGGACCGCCGCCGCCCATGCCGCCTTGGAAGGCGGCGTGGCCATAACGGTCGTAGGCCGCCCGTTTGTCGGGATCATTGAGCACGTCGTAAGCCTCGGAGACCTTTTTGAACATCTCCTCCGCCTCCTTGTTGCCCGGATTCTTGTCCGGGTGATACTGCACGGCCTTCTTGCGGTAGGCCTTCTTCAATTCGTCCGCCGTCGCACTTTTGCCAACGCCGAGCAGTTCGTAATAATCTTCTTTGGCCATGGTCGTGGATCAGGCCTTGTCGGCGGCTGCCGGAACTCCGCTGGAAACCACCACCGAGGCGGGACGCAGCAAGCGGCCGTTCAGCGAATAACCGACGCGGATGACATTGATGATGTTGCCTTCGGGCACCTCGGGACTGGGCACGTGCGAAAGCGCCTCGTGCTGATGCGCATCAAACGCCTGTCCCGCGGGATTGATTTCCGTCAAGCCGTGTTGGGCCAGCGCCTGCTTCAACTGGGTCTGCACCATCTCCACCCCCTCCACGAGTGACTTGACCGTCGCGTTGGGTTGACGGGCCGCCGCCAAGCCCAGCCCGAGATTGTCCAGCACCGGCATCAAATCCTCCAGCAATCGCGCCGCGGCGTATTGCCGCAGCTCGTCCTTCTCCCGGGCTGTGCGCTTGCGGAAATTCTCGTGGTCGGCCACCGCGCGCAGGTAGCGGTCGTAATGCGCGGCCGCCTCGGCTTTTGCCGCAGCAACCTGCTCCTCAATGGAAGGTTGCGATTTTTCAGCCGCGGGCGCAGCACCGGCGGCCGACGGTTCAGCCGATGTCTGCGCAGCGCCCGGATTGGCGGCCTGATCGGCATTCGCCGGTTGGTGGTTGGTCGTCTCGGTTGTTTCCTGTCTGGTCATGATAAACGGTCAGTAAACTATGGCTTTTTGCTTTCTTCAAGCGCATCGGAGAAACCTTTCAAGGCTTCGGTTTCCGGTCGGGGCGTGCGTTTCATCAGGTCCTGCCCGGACCCGAGCACCTGGTCAAAAATGCGGCTGATTTCGTCCGGCAGGATGCTGCCCACCGAGCCGCCCAGCAAAAAAAGTTCGTTGAGTGCCTCCGGCAAAAGCAATTCCCGGATATCGCCCACATTCGTGAATGTGCGGTCAAGTTTGACCGCGTGATCCTGCACCACCGGCACACGTTTGGTATGGTCCGCCACCAACAGGCGGTCGAAGCGCACCCGCAGCTCCTTGATCAAATAGTGCCGCGCGGAGCCGGACTCGGTCGAGGCGCGCCCGGGCGCCTTTGGACCCAGATACCCCCGAAAGACCTCCATGTTGGTGCGCTGATCCGCCCGCTTGACCAAGGCCAGGAGGGCGATGTCCAGTTCCAATCGCTTGAGCACCGGTTTGTCGCCGAGCCATGACCAGCCCTCGGCCACGGCCGTGATTTCCCGCGCCTGCAAGAACTCCGGGCGGGCGAAGGTGGGTGGATTGTTGATCACCATCCCGCGGGCGTGCAATTCACCCGTGAAGGGATTCACCATGAGCGCCTGAAACGCGACGTCGAACCCGGTGCGTTGGCGCAGGTGCGAGGCCACGACGTGCGGCAGCAACACCATCCAGGCCAATACCGCCGCGGCCAACAGGCCGGCCAGTATGAACAGGAGCTTGAGCAAAACTCCTCCTTGCCGACGCCGCCTGCCCGACATCAACGGCATGGATCAGGCAAAGTTTTCCGTGATCAGCATGATGCCGGGATGCTCCGCCACTGCCTTGAAACCTCCGGCGTAGGGCAAAAGGGCGTTGTCGCCGCGGCCCAATACCACGCCGCCGATCTTGAGACTGCCGCTCACCATGCTGAGCAGACGCGGCTGCTGCTTCGCCGCAAATTCAATCTTGTCGCCCGGTTGCAACACCACGCGGCGGATGAGGAATTCCTCGCAATCGGCTATCACCGCGGAGGTCGGCGCCGCCCGCACAGGGGTCGGTTCAAAGTCGTCCCACTGGATGCACTTCAACGCCTCGCTCACGTGCAGCTTGCGCGGCTTGCCGTCGAGCCCGGCCCGGCCCCAGTCGTAAACCCGGTAGGTCGTGTCGGAATTCTGCTGGATCTCGAGGATGAGGTTGCCGGCGTCGATCGCATGCACCTGTCCGCTGTGCACGAGGATCGAATCACCCTCCGCCACCCTGAATTTGTGCACGCAGTCCTCCACGTTTTGCTCGATGATCGCCTTTTCAAACGCCGCCCGGGTGACGCCTGTTTTCAAACCGACAATCAACTGCGCCCCCGGGGCGGTGTCGGCAATGTACCAGTTTTCCGTTTTCGGCTCGCCGCCCAAACTTTCCGCCACGGCCGCCGGCGGGTGCACCTGCAGGCTGAGCCGCTCCCGGCAGTCCAGCCACTTGACCAAAATCGGGAACGGCCGCTCGGCCGGCCACTCCGGCCCCATGATGGCGGCGGTATGTTTGCGCAACAGGTCGCGCAGGGATGCGCCGGCATGCGCACCCTCCTTCACCACCGACTGCGCTTCCGCCCGGTCCACGACCTCCCAGCTTTCCCCGATTGGGTTCGCGGAAGGCAGCGTGCGGTCGAACACCGCGGCGAGGGCGTTGCCGCCCCAAACGCGCTCTTGATAAAGTGGCTGAAAACGAAGGATTTCTCGCATGGTGGTGGAATAAGATTTCTGTCAAAAGCCGCGCAGGGGGTTTACATTTGACCACCCTGCCCTTTAGCGTGGAATCCGGGTCTTTTGATCGGCCCAGACAAATGCCCAAGCGCGAGACTTCAAACCCAAATAACGGCCCGTCATACCAAGCCCCCCGTTACCGCCCCAACTGGGTGGCCGCCGTGGTTTGCTTTGTGCTGGGGGCCTGGCTCACGGTCGCGCTGGTGGATTACGCGCCCAGCCAGAGCAGCTTCGCCACCACGTCGGTCATCGGCACCAACCTCGCCGGACCTTGGGGCGCCAACTCCGTCTGGATTCTTCTCTACGCCATCGGCGCCGGCACTTGGTTGATTCCGGTTTTTCTGCTCTGGCTGCTCTATGTGGCGATCCGCAATTCGCGGCGTCTCGCCGGCACCCGGTTGATCGCCATGCTGGTCTGCATCACCGCGCTCGCCGGCCTTGTCGCCATGCTGGAAAGCTTCAAGCCCAGCGATTACTTTCCCCAAGGCCCCGGCGGCTGGCTGGGCTCTTTGATTTATCAAGGCGCCCTGCGTGACACCATGGGCGTCTTCGGCGCCGCCCTGCTGCTCGGCACGCTGTATCTCTTCGGCCTGCTGTTCATTTTCACCAAGGACATTGGCGCGGAATTCGAGCGTTACATCGCCGCGTTCCAAGCTTGGCGCGATGCGCGCGCCAAACGCAAAGCCGAGATCGCGGAGGCCAAACGTATCGCCAAAGAGGCCAAGGCCCGTGAAAAGGAGGCCGCCAAGGCCGCCGCGCTCGCCGCCAAACAGAAAGCCGCCAAGGAGGCGGAAGAAAAACCGGCGGAGAAAAAGCTCGTCGTCCCCAAGCCGCAGGAGGACCCCTTGGCCAAGGCTCCCGTGCGCGCACCCGCCGAAGCTCCCCCGCCGCCCCCGCCCGCCAAACCCGAGCCCAAAAGCAACGGCCTCAAGCTCGGCGCCCGGGCCGCCGCCGCCGCTGCACCTGCCGCAGCCGACAAGATCGAACTCAACATCGTCAAGCCCGAGGAAACCAAGAAGGCGCGCGTCACCGTCCCGCAGAGCAAGGACGACAACTACGAGTTTCCTCCGCTCTCGCTCCTGCAGGAACAGGTCACCGATCATTCGCTCAACAGCGAGGAGGAGCACCGACAGAACGCCGAGAACCTCCTTCGCATCCTGCGCGAGTTCGGCGTCGAGGTCACCTTGGGCGAAATCCATGTCGGTCCCGTCATCACCCGCTACGAGGTCGTGCCGGCCGCCGGCGTGCGCGTGGAAAAGATCGCCAATCTCGACAAGAACATCGCGCTCGGCATGCGCGCCCAATCCGTGCGCATTCTCGCCCCGATTCCCGGCAAGGCCGCGGTGGGCGTCGAGGTGCCCAACCAGAAGCCGACCCCCGTCGGCATGCGCGAGATTCTGGAGAGCGAGGATTGGGTCGGCGCCAAGGCGGAACTGCCCATCGCCCTCGGCAAGGATGTCTCCGGCAAACCCCTGATCTCCGACCTCACGCGGATGCCCCACCTGCTCATCGCCGGCGCCACCGGCTCGGGCAAATCCGTCTGCATCAACTCCATCGTTTCCTCGATCGTCTTTTCCAAGAGCCCGAAAAACGTGCGCCTGCTCATGGTCGACCCGAAGGTCGTCGAGCTGAAGGTGTTCAACACCCTGCCGCACATGCTCATCCCCGTTGTCACCGAGCCCAAGAAGGTGCCCGGCGCGCTGAAGTGGCTGCTCGGAGAGATGGAGCAGCGCTACCAGATGTTCGCCAAGGCCAACGTCCGGAACATTCTCGGCTACAACAACCGCAAGAAAAACGTCCAGCTCGACGAGGTGGAACAGGCCGCCCAGGCGCAGTTGAGCGGTCTCGAGCCCGACCTGCCCGACGAGGCCGAACTGCCCGACCGCCTGCCCTACATCGTCGCCATCATCGACGAACTCGCCGACCTCATGATGGTCGCCCCGGCCGAAATCGAAAACTCGATCGCGCGCCTCGCCCAGCTCGCCCGCGCCGCCGGCATCCATCTCATCATCGCCACCCAGCGCCCCTCGGTGAACGTCATCACCGGCGTCATCAAGGCCAACCTGCCCTCGCGCATTGCCTTCCAGGTCGCCTCGCAGGTGGACTCGCGCACCATCCTCGACGGCAAGGGCGCCGACACGCTCATCGGCCGCGGCGACATGCTTTTCTCGCCGCCCGGCAGCTCGCGCCTTGTGCGCGCGCAAGGCGCGTTTGTCTCCGACGACGAGGTCATGGGCATCGTCGAATACCTGAAGCGCAACGGTCCGCCGCAATACGCGGTCGCGGTGCAGCAACAGATCGACCGGGCCGCCAGCGAGGATGAGGATGGCGACGGCGCAGGCGGTGCCGACGGCGATTTGGGTGACGACGAGGAGCTGTTCCAACAGGCCCTCGACGTCCTGCGTTCCACCCGTCGCGCCTCCACCTCCATGATCCAGCGCCGTCTGCGCATCGGCTACAACCGAGCCGCGCGCATCATGGACATCATGGAGGACAAAGGCATCGTCGGTCCCGAAAACGGTTCTTCGCCCCGGGAGATCCTCGTCGATCTCGATACCTATGACGGCGGCCGGCCGGCCTGAGTTTGCCGCGTATATCGGTGGTTCCGGGGCATTTCACTCTTTCCCTCAACCCGCAAACCCCCTAACTCACTGAGTTCATGCAGACCATTGGCGAACGACTGGAGGAAGCTCGTAAACGCAAGGGCATTTCCATCCGCGAGGCGGCGGAAGCCACCAAGATTCGCAGCGACTACCTGCACAAGTTCGAGAGCAACCAATTCGATCTGAATCTGGCCGAAATCTACGTGCGGGGTTTTTTGCGCTCCTATGCGGTGTTTCTGAAACTCCCGGCGGACAAAATCATCAATGATTATGCCGCGCTCGGGCGCAGCCAAAGCCGCCAGCGCCAGCCCAGCCGAGAAATCTACGGCCGCATGGATGTATCCATCGCCTCGGCCGAGGAACGCGACCGCGCCGAGACCGCCGCCCCGGCCCAGGGTGAAAGCGAAGCTGCCGGCAGCGGGGCTGATGCCACGCGCCGGCCGGCCGCCCTGTCCCGCAGCGGCAGCAGCCTGCCCAAGGGTCCCGCCATCCCACCAACCTTGATTTTCCGCGGCGGCATCTTCCTCGCCATCGTGATCGTGCTCCTCCTCATCTGGTGGGGCGCCAGCGCCATTCTCAAGGACGACTCCGCTCCGGCACGCGGCACCACCGCCGGCGCCACGATCAATCAAACCGAGTCCTCGCTCGCCCTTGTCGCCATCAACCCGGTGCGGGTGAAAGTCACGCGGCGCAACGCCGACGGTTCCGCCGGCGAAGTCATCCTGCCGGACACCAATCTCAACCGCGGCGAAGTGCGCAACGTGCCCAAGCCGGGACCGGTGCTGATCTGGGCCTCCGAGGGTAAAAACCTCCAGATTGAGATCAACGGCAAACGCTACCCGATGCCGTTCGAGGGTTACAATCGCGCGCAGATCAACTGAGCTCGCGGCACGGGCAAAGGGCACAAAAAAGACCGCGTTTTCAGGCGCGGTCTTTTTGTTGGCCTCAATTCAACGCAGGCCCACCGGCGGGCCGATTACTTCCCGCAGGATGATGGCGCGCCGCAGCCGGTCGCGGTCGCCCAGTTCCTCCCGCAGGCTGACGCCCCGCACCAAGGGCACGGATTTCGGCGCGGTGGCGGCCTGGGGACTGACGAACTCATTGGCTTTGCGGCGGGTATCCGCCAACGCCTTCATCTGCTCCTGCAGCTTCTGCTGCTGCACCCAAACCGACTTCCAGGGATCCTCCGCCTGCGGGGCGGATGCCTGCGGCTCAACTGGCACAGGTTGCGGACGCGGCCGCACCGGTTGCGGCTCGGGCTCACGCCGATACAGCGGCGGCGGTTCGGGCACGGCGGGCGGAGGCAAAGGCATTCCGCCCGCGCGCTCCGCGATCTTGCGCCGGATTTCCTCGCGGATGCGGCGCGCCCGCTCTTCATCCGCGAGTTCGCCATCCACGCGCGTGGGGAATTGCTCCGTCTCCGGTCCGCGCTCCTCGTTCTCCTCCTGCTCCGCCTGCTTGCGCTGGGTCAGCCAGTAGGCAAACGCGGCGGCCACCGCGAGCACGATCTGCAGGTTGTCGAAGATCCAGTCCACGGCTTACTTTTGCTCACCCGGCTGGGAGAGAGACTTGCGCATGCCCGTGTCGGCCTGGACGTTTTCCATGCGGAAGTAATCCATGACGCCAAGCTTGCCGTTGCGGAACGCCTCGGCCATCGCGAGCGGCACCTCGGCCTGCGCCTCAACGACCTTCGCCTGCATCTCCTGCACACGGGCCTTCATTTCCTGTTCGAGCGCGACCGCGGCCGCGCGGCGGATTTCCGCCTGCGCCTGCGCGATGCTCTTGTTGGCCTCGGCCTGCGCGGTCTGCAGTTTGGCGCCCACGTTCTCCCCGACATCAACGTCGGCAATGTCGATCGAAAGAATTTCAAACGCCGTGCCCACGTCGAGACCGCGCTTCAACACCACCTTGGAAATGCTGTCGGGCGATTCTAGCACGACCTTGTAGGTCTCGGCCGAACCGATCGTGGTCACGATGCCCTCGCCGACACGGGCGATGATGGTCTCCTCTTTCGCACCGCCGACGAACCGGTCGAGGTTGGTGCGCACGGTCACGCGCGCCTTCACCTTCACCTGGATGCCGTCCTTGGCCACGCCGTCGATGGTCGTGCGGCCGGCCTCGGGGTTCGGGCAGTCGATCACCTTGGGGTCAACCGAGGTGCGCACGGCCTCCTCGACATTCTTGCCGGAGCCCTTGGTGGCGAGGTCGATCGCACAGGCGCGCTGCCAGTCGAGCTCGATGCGCGCCTTCTGCGCCGCGATCAGGGCATGCACACAGGCGATGACGTTGCCGCCCGCAAGGTATTGGGATTCGATTTCATCGATCCCCAGTTGGATGCCGGCCTTCACCGCGCGAATGCGCGCCTCGACAATCACCCCGTAGGGCACGCCGCGCAGGCGCATCGCCACGAGGTTGATGATGCCGACGTAGGCGCCGGAGAGCCAGGCCTTCAACCAGACGTTGAAGAAGGAGATGATGATGCCGAGCAGGACCAGACCCGCGATGGCGGCGGCAATGATCAGAACAAAGGACAGGTTCATATGCGTTCAGTTGTTTGGGATTACGATCAGGCGAAAATTATCCACGCCCACCACTTTGATTGGCACATCGGGCTCGAGGTAGCCGTTGCGGGCAAAGGCTTCCAGCCGTCGGCCATCAATGAGCACATAACCCGAGGGCGCAAGGGTGGTCACCGTCCGGCCTTCGCTGCCGGTGTAGTCCTTTTCGGGCCGGGGCGTGGTGGTACCGCTCACGGCTGTCTGCAGAAACATGCGCTTGCCCGCCTTCGTCTTCGGCAACAGCGCGAATTCAACGAAGATCAGCAACGCAACCAGCGCCGCACCGACCAAGGTCGTCACGACTCCACCGCCCACGCCATACTCCGCAAAGGCCACCACGCAGCCGCCGATCATGGCCAGCCCGCCGAAGAGCCCCAGCACCCCGCCGGGGATGATCACCTCGAAGCCGAGCAGCACGAGACCGATCGCAAAAAGCAAAATGATCAGCGTCATTGCCCGTCCTCCGCTTCCACCGCCTCGACCAGCAAACCGAATTCCTGCTCGGCCACGACCACCACAGTCTGCCCCGCCTCGATCGAGCCCACGCCGACCTTGGCTTCATAACGCCGGCCGTCGATCTCGACCTGGCCGCTCGGGAAAAGATCCGTCGCCGCCACCCCCGTGCGTCCCACCAGTTTGGATGCCGCCGGTGCAGCGATGGCGGCGGATTGGGTTTGCCCGACCGCCGCGTTCAAAATCATCCGGTCCCAGAACCAGCCCCGCGGCAGGAACCGCAACACGACCACCGCGCCGCCGATCGCCACCACGAGTCCCAGCGACAGGTTGATCAGCGGGCCCATGAACAGGTCGCCGGAAATCACCACCGGCTCGTTCGGCCAGATGTCCGCCATCGCCCACAACAGCGATCCGAGCATCAGAATCACGCCGCTGAGCGCCATCACCACCGTGCCGGGGAAAAAGAAGATCTCGACCGCAATCAACAGCAGCCCGAGCGCAAAGATCAGCACCGGCTCGTGGCCCGAAAAGCCGGCCACAAACTGGCTGAGGAAAACCAGCCCCAGCAGCACCATGCCGGCGATGCCGAAGATGCCGAAGCCGGGCGTCTTGAATTCGATGAAAAGCGCCAGCAGGCCCAGGCCCAGCAGCAGCGGCACCACGGCATTGAGCGCCACCGCCAGTTGCTCCGACCACGTGACCTGCAGCGTCTGCTGCGTGTATTGCCCCTCCCCGAAACATTGTCTCAGCAAATCATCCATGTCCTTCGCGATGCCGGCGGCCAGCAGCGGTTGCGGCGGATCGCCGTAGAGCTCGCTCGCCTCGCTGGCGGTAAGCGTCAGCAGGCCGCCCTTCGGCTTGATCACCTTGTCGTCGATCTTGAGCTCATAATCGACGTCGATCATCGCCGAGATCACTTCGCCGCGGTACCCCTTGCCTTCCGAGACCGCGCGCACCTTGCCCTTCATGTAACTGACCAGCTTGGCCTTCATCGTCTCATCGATGTCGGCGCCGCCGGCCGTGACCGGGGCCGCGGCGCCGATGACGCTGCCCGGCGCGAAATAAATGTCGTGCGATGCCGCGGAAATGAACGCCCCGGCCGAGATGGCCTCGGTGTTCACATAGGCGATGGTGCGGCCGGGAAACTTGTCCAGCGCCTCCATGATCTCGAGCGTCACCCCCATCTCGCCGCCCGGCGTGTTGATGTCCAGCACCACGGCCTCCGCGCCGTTCTCGATCGCCTCCTTCAACCCGCGCCGCACGATGTATAGCAGCGGCCGGGCAATCGGGCCCTCGATCGGGATGATCACCACACTGGTTTCGCCCGCCGGCACGACCGTCGGAGAATCCCGCACCGGCTCCTCCGCCCAGAGGGTCGCCACGCGCAGGGCCAGCAGACAGATCGTGAGGTGTCGCAGCATGAGGGAGCACCGAGGTTAGCAGGCCGCCGCCAACGTGCAAGCGTGGCGGCGCTGGAATTTGACCGCACGTTTCCAAAAACCCGTTGCGGCGCGCGCCCTGAACTGATTTCACGCCTGCATGGAAAAGGTGAATTTTGCCGGGCACGAACTGCGCAGGTGGCGCGTGGGACACTCCACGTTTCTCGCCCTGCCCGAAAAAGGCGCCCGCCTGATGAACTGGAATCTCACGTTGGGTGACGGTTCCGTGCGCGACGTCCTCTATTGGCCCGAGGATGCTGATTTCGGCAACATCGCCCAGGTCCGCGGCGGCAACCCGATCCTCTTTCCCTTCAACGCCCGCAGCTACGACCGCGGCGACATCCACTTCTGGCGCGCGGCCGACGGCGTGCGCCGGCCCATGCCCATGCACGGTTTGGCCCGGCAGGGTGAGTTCACCGTCACCCATGCCGACGCCACCGGGTTCACCGCCCTGTACCAGCCCGACGCCGCCGCGCGCGAAGCCTACCCCTACGATTACGAATTCACCGTCCGCTACCGCTTCGAATCACTCGGCCTGATCTGCGAGTTGTCCCTGCAAAACCGCGGATCGGAGCCCCTGCCGTGGAGCGCCGGCCATCATTTCTATTTCACGCTGCCCTGGAGCGAAGGCATGCAACGCTCCGACTACTCCATCCGCCTGCCCGCCGCCGAGCGTTGCAAGCAGGACTTCACCACCGGCAGCCTCAAACCCGGCCCCGAACTGCCCGAGGTCGTCAACTTGGCCGCGCCGGAACTGATCGACACGATTCACCTCGGCCTGACCCGCAACACCGTGGTCTTCGGCGAACACGGCCACGCCGGCGATGTGATCGTGACCCTCGGGGCGGACCCCGTGCCGCCGCCCGACGCCGCCATCGTCACCTGGTCCGGCGGCGCCGAGGTGCCCTTCTATTGCGTCGAACCTTGGATGGGCCCGCCCAACGCCGTGGAGCACAAACGCGGTTTCCACCACGTCGCCCCCGGCCAAACCCAGACCTTTACCGTAGCCGTGCGGGTGAAATAAGGCCGGAAGCCCCGCGCTCAGTGCGCCGCGCCGGCCCAGCCTTCGCCGCAGGGGCCGCCGCTGGTCTGGATCTCCACCTCGTATTCGCTGCCGTCCATCCGCGTCAACGGATGGTAGCTGCCGGAGATCTTTTGCAGGTTGCCGGCCGCGTAGTGGCAGATGAACGCCCGACGGAAGCGCTCCTTTGAGCGGTTCGGACCCGAGCCGTGAATCACGCTGCCGTTGAAAAACAGCGTGTCGCCGGCCTTCATCTCGGCCAGCACCGGTTTGCTGCCCTTGGGCACGGGCACAAAATGCTTGGTGTAGCTCTCGCCGCGGTTGGCCTCGTCGGGACACACGATCGGGGCGTCATTCGTCTTTGGCACGAGCATCATGCCGCCGTTCTCAGCGTCGCAGTCGTCGATCGCCGTCCAGGCCGCGATGCAGGTGCCGGGCTCAACCAACAGGTAAAACTGATCCTGATGCAGCGCCTGGCCGCGCGCACCCGGCGGCTTGAAATAGAACATGCTCTGCGTCGCCACCGGCTCGGTCTGGAACAACGACTCCAGAATGCGGCGCACGCCGGCATGCAACATGTAGTGCTTTGCCCGGGCATTGAAACGGTGCGGCATCATCACCCGCGGGTATTGGTAAAGCGGATCATTGGGATCCTCGACGCCATCGCGCACGGTGCGCGGCTCGTAGTGGCCGGGCACGCCCTCCGCATGCATCTTGGCAAACAACGCGCGGATTTCCTCCACTTCGGCGGGAGAAAAAAGTCCCCGGGCCACGACGTAACCGTCGCGCGCGAACTGTTCGGCCAACGAAGCGGATTGCTGATCAAGGGCGGGCAAATTGGAAGTAACCATGGGAAAGAGACTAGCATTAGTCCCGGTATTTTGCCATAGCAGGAGTCGTTATATACCTATAATTTCCTGCTGCCATGCCCATCCTCCCCGAAACGCCCGCGCCCCTCCCCGGCCCCCTCGTCACCGGAGCCTTTCGCAAGGGACCACGTTATCACACCTACCGTGAGCAGGGCACCCGGGACTGGCTGCTGATCCTGACGGTCGGTGGCCAGGGCGTTTTCCGTCACGAGCAAGGCACGACACCGGTCACTTCGGGTGACATGATCCTGCTAAAACCCAACACCCGGCACGACTACGCCACCGCGCCGGGCCAGCCGCATTGGGATCTGCTCTGGGCACATTTTATGCCGCGGGCGGGTTGGCTGGATTGGCTCGACTGGCCGGAACACGCGCCCGGCGTGCTCGGGCTGCAATGGGCGGGTCAGGAGCGGCAGGAAAAAATCGTCCGCCGCTTTCGCGATCTCATCCGACTCAACACCAGCCCGCTGCGTCTGCGCGAGGCGCTGGCCATGAATGCGCTGGAGGAAATCGTCCTCTGGTGCGACCTGATCAATCCCCGCAGCGAATCCGCCCGCCGCGACCGCCGCATCCGCCGCAGCCTGGACTTCATCAGCGAACACCTGGCCGAACCGTTGAGCGTGGCGCGCATCGCCGCGCATTGCGGACTCTCGCCGTCACGCTTCGCCCACCTTTTCCGGGCCGAGATGCGGGAAACCCCGCAGCACTATCTGGAACTGCAGCGCCTGAACCGCGCACGACAGCTGCTGGAATTCACCCAGGAACCGGTCCGACAGATCGCCCGGCAGGTGGGCTTTGAAAATCCGTTCTATTTCTCGCTGCGCTTCAAACGGCACAGTGGCATCGGCCCGCGCGAATGGCGGCAGCGGCGGCGCGGCGCAGCCTGAGGTTGCCCGGCGCGTTTTGTCCGTTACATTTCCCGCCGCTTCGTTTCACACTCCCCTCATGCTTTTTTCCGCCCAGACCTTTGCCTTCATCGAGGGCGTCGGTGGTCCCGAGCTCATGATGATTTTGTTCGTCGTGCTGGTGCTGTTCGGCGGCCAGAAGCTGCCGGAGTTCGCCCGCGGCTTCGGCAAATCGGTGCGCGAATTCAAGAAGGCCGCCAGTGGCGTCGAGGAGGAGTTTCGCCGCGCCATCGAGGACGTGGAAGAGCCCGCCAAACCCGCGCCCAAACCCCGGCCCAACCCGCCGCCGGCCGTACGTTCCGGCAGCGAGCCGCCCAACCGCTCCTGATTTTCGAATGCCCGAATCATGGGTGCGAAGGATGACGAGCCGCCGGTCGAAATCCCCATCACGGGTGAACTCGACCTGCACACGTTCCGCCCGGCCGACCTTGGCGTGCTGATCCCGGCCTATCTTGAGGCCTGTCGCGCACGCCGCATCACCACTGTGCGCATCATCCACGGCAAGGGCACCGGCACGTTGCGCACCACGGTGCACGCCTTGCTGCAACGCTCACCGCTGGTGCACTCGTTTCAGCTTGCCGATGAAACCGCCGGCGGCTGGGGCGCCACCTTGGTGCAGTTGAAATAGTTGATCCACCGGGCGGGCGCCACCGCTCATCCCGCCGGATAACCGCTCCTCCATCGGGCGCGGTTTTTTTGTAACTTTTCCCGGGCCGTGTGCGTTTTGAGGGCAACAACCAACCATCCTGCCATGAATACTCTCATCGCTTCCTTTCTTGCTGTCACCGGTACCGCCGCCTTGGTCGCCATCGCGGTTCTCGCCGGTCCGAGCGCCACCGCGCTCTTCGCCCTGGGCGCCGTCGCCCTGGTGCTCGCCAACTTCATCCGCGATTACCGGCCGCGGCCGGCCCGCTGGGAACCGCGCCGGCAAAACCTGACGCGCTTCCCCGCCACCGCCCGTCGTTCCGCGTCACGCCAGATCGCGGCCTGAACCACTCCCGGCCCGGCCGCCCATGCGGCCGGGCCGGTTGACCGCTGTTCACGCCCCGGCGCCGTCCGTCACTGCGACATTGTCATCGGGCGGCGGAAGTCCAGACTGCCGGCATGAAGACCTACCTGACCTACGGGTTCGGCATCGCCGTCGGCGGTGCGATCATCAGCATGGTGCTCTACTTCCTCGGCTTCAATGCCGATCCGGACAAACTCCAGGCCTCACGGTGGATCACCATGGTCATCGGCATCGTGATCGCGATTGTCGGCCTTTATCTCGGCGCGAAGGAAAAGCGTGCGCTCACCCCGCCCGACAAAAACTGGGGCTATGGTTCGGCCTTCGGTGCGGCGTTCATGATCGGGCTCTTCGCCGCAATTTTTTCCGGCCTCTACAATTACGCCTACTTCGCCTTCATCGATCCCGGCATCAGTGACATCATCCTGCAGATGCAGCTCGACCAGATGGAGGCCAAGGGCATGTCGGCCGACCAGATCGACAAGATCGAACCGATGGTTCGGAAGTGGATCAACCCCGTGGCGATGTCCATCAGTGGCTTTGTCGGCGCGTTCTTCTTCCATGTGGTCATCGGCCTGATCGTCGCCGCGTTCGTGAAAAACCGCCCGCAAACCGAGCCCCCGATCGCCGCGGTCTGAATGGCTGCGCGCAACCGGCGCCAAACAAAACGCGGAACCGCTTCGGTTCCGCGTTTTGCTTTTGGCACCGGGCACACCAATCGCCGGAATTGTTTGGACCCATCGGGGTTGACGATGGACGCGCAGTGCCCGCTGCACGTCACCAACACCGCACCGCCCCGGCGTGACGATCCACCCCGATCCACTCATCGGCCAACAAACCGCCGGCTCAGTCGCTTCGAGTAAAGCCCCTCAGGGCGTGTCCAGCCGGCGCCCATGGTTGCGATTTTTTTCGCCCACCGGCCGCGGACACGAAAAAGGGCCCGGATTGCTCCGGGCCCAGTTGATTGGTGTCAGTCCGCTCGCAGGCAGCGGTTAAAACTTGCCCCGAAAACCGCGGGGCTTGCGGTATTCGAGCCCGGCCATCGCCAGCAACACCAAGACCGCGAAGTAACCCACGATCAGCTCGGTGTTGAAGGGCACGGCCAGACTGAAAATGACGATGGCGACTGCCAGCAAGGCACTGACGAGCAGCTTTTTGGAAGGAATGATAAGGTTCATGATTGGTATGGTCTTTCCTCCCACATGAGGAGGTTGACGCCCCAAGAATAACCCAGCTTTACAATAATGGAAATCGTTAGTATTTATAACTTCCATCGTTTTTATCTATGGAACTCTACCAGTTGCGCAGCTTCACGACCATTGCCGAGGTGGGAAATTTCACGCACGCAGCCAAGGCTTTGGCCACAACCCAACCCACTTTGAGCCAACAGATTATCAATCTCGAAAAGGAGCTCGGCCAACGCTTGTTTCACCGCTTGGGTCGGCGGGCTGTGCTGACCGAGGCCGGCCAGGTCTTTCTCGATCGCACCCGTCGGATCCTGTTTGAAGTCGATAGCGCCAGACAGGAAATCGCCGATCACCCCGGGATGGACCGGCGGATCACCGTGGGGGCGGTCCCTTCGGTCGCGCCCTACATGCTGCCGCCGCTGATTGCGCAGGCCCGCATCGAACACCCCAACCTCGATATTCACATCCGGGAGGATTTTCATCCCGCCTTGGTTCAGGCGGTGCTGGAGGGTGAGCTCGATCTGGCGATAGTTTCGGGCCCGGTGCACGAATCCGCCCTGGCGGTCGAACCCTACATCCGTGAGCCGCTCCTGCTGGTGGTCGGGGAACAGCATCCCTTCGCCACCCGCGAAAAAATCCTGACCGCCGACCTGGCGGCGGAAACCTTTGTCATGCTGGGCAGCTCCAGCCTGCTGGCCGAGCAGGTGCGCTCGTTTTGCGGCGACCACCGCTTCACCCCGCGCATCGGTTACCGCTGTGCACAGGTCGCGACGGTCAAGACCCTCGTCGCCCTCGGTGTCGGCATCTCGATCTTGCCGCGCAGTTCGCAGTCCTCCAAGGACCTCGACACGCTCGTCTACCGCAAACTCTCCGACAGTTCCCCCGAGCGTGAACTGCAGATCATCCGGCACCAACAGCGCTACCAAAGCCGCGGCGCCGCGCAGTTTCTGGGCATGCTCAAGGCCGGCGTCATGCAGCCCGTGACACACTGAGGGTTGCACTTCCCGGTTTGGTGCCGAGCGTGGAAACGTCCATGCCAACGTCCGTCACGTCTCCCCTGCCCGCCGCGCGCGAACGCGCCCTGCTGCTCACCTTGGCCGCGGTGCAGTTCACGCACATCATGGATTTCATGATCATGATGCCCCTCGGGGCCAACCTGATGCGGGTCTTCGGCATCGGTCCCGCCCAGTTCAGCTGGCTGGTGGCGGCCTACGGCATCGCCGCGGCCACGGCCGGTTTTCTCGGCGGCTTCGTGCTGGACCGCTTCGACCGGCGCATCGCCCTGCTGACCCTCTACACGGGATTCTGCCTCGCCACCCTCGCCTGCGCCTTCGCGCCCAATTTTGAATTCCTGCTGCTGGCCCGGCTGGTCGCCGGGGCGTTTGGCGGCGTGGCCGGCTCGGTGGTCACGGCCACGATCGGCGATGCCATTCCGGCCGACCGTCGCGGCCGCGCCATGGGCACGGTCATGGCGGCCTTTCCTTTGGCCTCGATCTTCGGGGTGCCCGCGGGCCTGTTTCTGGCCGGCTGGCTCGAGTGGCACGCGCCGTTTCTGCTGCTCGGCATCCTCAGTTTGGGCATTTTGTTGCTCGCGCGCCGCAGCCTGCCGCCGGTGCGCTCGCACCGCAGCACCCATCATCCGGTGCGGCAGATGTGGAACATCGTCACCCACCCGATCCACGCGCGCGCCTTTCTGCTCACGGCGTTTCTCATTTTTGCCGGTGCCAGTGTCATCCCGTTCATGGCGCCGACCATGGTCGAGAACGTCGGACTGGATGAAAAATGGCAGCTGCCCCTCGTCTATATGTGCGGCGGGGCCTGCGCTTTCTTCACCATGCCCTGGCTGGGCCGCATGGCCGACCGGCACGACAAGCTCCACGTGCTGATCGGCATCTCCCTGCTGTCCATCCCGGCCACCCTGGTCATCACCCGGCTCGGCCCCGGACCGCTGGGCGTGACGCTGTTTGTGACCTCGCTGTTTTTCATCGCGATGTCCGGCCGCTTCGCCCCGGCCATGGCCCTCATCACCAATGCCGTGGAGGCGCGCTATCGCGGCGGATTCATGAGCGTAAATTCCGCCGTGCAACAGGCTGCCGGCGGTCTCGCCAATATTGTCGCCGGCCTGCTGATCAGCCGTGGAGCGCACGGCGAACTGGTGGGTTACCCCAGGACCGGCTGGATCTCCTGTGCGGCGGTGGTCATCACCCTGCTGCTCGCCGCGTGGTTGCGCCGCGCCGCGCCGCACGCCGCGCGCAATCCCGCGGCTCAAACGGCCAAACAAGCCCTGGCCTGAGCAACGGAGCCGTTCGCGTTTGCCTCGGTGCCGGTCCGCGATTACATTCCGGGCACCATGATCGACACATTGAAAAAAACCCTGCTCGCGGGCGTCGGCGCCGCTGTCATCACCAAGGACAAGGTCGAGGCCGCCCTCGAGGATTTCGTCGCCAAGGGCAAGGTGTCCGCCGCCGATGCCCGCAAGATGGCCGAGAAAATCGCGCGCGAGGGCCGCGAGGAGTTCGACCAGGTGAGTGATCAACTCGGCACCAAGATCAAGGACGTGCTCGCCCGCATGGACTCCAAGACCCAGGAGCGGCTGGCCGCCCTCGAGGCGCGCGTCGAGGTCTTGGAGAAAAAGGCCGCGCGCTCCCGCAGCAGCAAATCGTGAAACCGCTCGATCTCCTTAGCCAAGCCGTCCGCGCCAAGGAGATCCTCACGGTCTTCGCGAAGCACGGTTTTGCCGACCTGATCAGCCAGGTCGATTGGCCGAGCGGGTTTTGGCAACGCTTCGCCCCCGCCCCCGCTCCGGCCCGCACGCTTTACGAGCGCGTGCGACTCGCCGCCGAGGAACTCGGCCCCACCTTCGTCAAGCTCGGGCAGTTTCTTTCCATGCGGCCCGACGTGTTGCCGCAGGCGTTGATCCTGGAATTGCGCAAACTGCAGGACCACGTGCAGCCGCTGCCTTTCGGGCAGATGAAACCCGTGCTCGACGAGGAACTGCCTGCACCATTGTCCGAACTGTTTTCCTCCTTTGATGAGCAGCCGGCCGCGACCGCCTCGCTGGCCCAGGTCTATTTCGCCACCCTGCGCGAATCCGGCGAGGATGTGGCCGTCAAGGTGCAGAAGCCCGGCATCCGCCGCACCATCGAAACCGATCTCGATCTCGCCGTCTGGCTGGTCGAAAAACTGCAGGACCACGTGGCGGTCTTCCAAGCCATCGACCTCAAGAACGTGATCGCCGAGGCCCGCCGCGGCGTCCTGCGCGAACTCGATTTCGCCCACGAGGCCCGCAACCAAGAATATTTCAACACCCTCAATCCCCACGAGGAACTGGTTTTCGCCCCGCAGGTGATCGTCGCCTGCACCACGCCCCGCGTGCTGGTGATGGAGCGGATCGCCGGCTCGTCCGTGAGCGAAACGAAACTGCCTTCCGAACAATTGCGGGAGATCGCCGGACACGGCGCACGCTCCCTTGTGCATCAGGTGCTGGTGGACGGCTTCTTCCACGCCGATCCGCACGCCGGCAACGTGCTCGTGACACCCGACGGCCGGCTGTGTTTTCTTGATTGGGGCCTCGTCGGTCACCTGACCCGCCGGCTGCGCCACGCCCTTGCCGATTTCTGGGTCGCCGCGGTCGAACAGGACGCCGCCCGCATTGTGCAGATCGCGGCCGAACTCGCTCCCGTCGATTCCCGCCCCGACCTGCGCGCGATGGAAAAGGAAGTCACTCTCGCCCTGCGCGAGGAACTGAACTTCGCCATCGGCCATCAGCAAATCGGTCGCGCGCTGCTGAAGCTGCTGTTCATCTTCAGCCAGCACGGCATCCCGCTTTCCCGCGACTACTCGTTCATGGCCAAGGCCGTGCTCTCCATCGAGGAGGTCGGCCGCGGTCTCGATCCCGACTTCGACCTGCGCCGGCACGCCAAGTCCGTGCTGCGCGAGGTGTATCGCGAACGCAACAGCCCGCGCACGATGTTGCGCCGGTCACGCGAGATCCTCCGCAGCGTCCTCAACAGCCTGCAGGATCTGCCCGCCGAACTCCATCGCCTCGTCCGGCGCTTGGAGCATGACAATCTCACCATCAACCTGCATCACCGCGGCCTCGAGGATCACGATTACGCCATGAAGGTCGCGGCCAACCGCATCACGCTCGGCGTGATCGTCGGCTCACTGATCATCGGCTCCTCCCTCATCGTGACGACCGGCATCCAGCCGCATCTTTTCGGCTACCCCGCGCTCGGCATCATCGGCTACCTGCTGTCCGCCATCCTCGGCCTCTACGTCGTGTGGGACATCATCCGCCACGGCCGCCACAAGTAGTGGACGCCGCGCCCCGCGCCCGCTTCACTGCCCCGTTTCCATGCCGGACACCGCCGCCACCCTCGCACCCGCCTCTGCGCCGACACCGGGCCTGACCCGCCCGGAGATTCTCGCGCCCGCCGGCGATTGGGAGTGCGCCCGCGCCGCGGTGGAGAACGGCGCCGATGCGGTCTATTTCGGGCTCGAACGCTTCAACGCGCGGATGCGGGCCCACAATTTCACGCAGGCCGATCTGCCGGCGCTCATGGAATTCCTCCACCGGCGCGGCGTGCGCGGTTACGTGACCTTCAACACGCTTGTGTTTGCCGATGAACTCGCCGCCGCCGAGGACTACCTGCGCACCATCATCACCGCCGGCGTGGACGCCGCGATCGTGCAGGACATCGGCATCTGCCGGCTGATCCGCCGGCTCTCGCCGGATTTCCCCATCCACACGTCCACGCAGATGACCGTCACGAGCCCTGCCGGCGTGGACTTCGCGCGCGAACTGGGCGCCCAGCTCGTGGTGCTGGCCCGTGAAAACTCCCTCAAGGAAATCGCCGCCATCCAATCCGCGCAGTTAAACTCGCCCGTCGCGCTGCCGCTCGAGGTCTTCGTGCACGGCGCGCTGTGCGTGGCGTATTCCGGCCAGTGCCTGACCAGCGAGGCCTTGGGCGGACGCTCCGCCAACCGCGGCGAATGCGCCCAGGCCTGCCGCCTCCCTTACGAATTGGTGAGCGACGGACAAAAAGTGGAGCTCGGCGACCGCAAGTATCTGTTGAGCCCGCAGGATCTCTCCGGGTTGGAAGTGCTGCCCGAACTCGTGCGCGCCGGCGTGGCGTCCTTGAAAATCGAGGGCCGGCTCAAGTCACCCGAATACGTCGCGAGCATCACCCGCGTCTATCGCCGGGCACTCGACCGCACCATGGCCGAATTGACCGGAGAAGCCCCGCCGGCCTTCGATCACGATGCCGCGCGCTACGAACTGGAGATGAGTTTTTCCCGCGGGCTCTACACCGGCTGGTTCCGCGGCAACAACAACCAGGAGCTCGCCCACGGCCGTTTCGGCACCAAGCGCGGCGTTTATCTCGGCACCGTCACCCGCGTGGCCGGCGAATCCGTCCACGTGCGACTGCTCGCGCCGCTCAAGCCCGGCGACGGCGTGGTGTTCGACGCCGGCTCGCCCGAAGCCGGCGAGGAAGGCGGCCGCGTGTATCAGGTTGACCAACACGGCGCCGAGACCGCGCTGCGCTTCGGCCACGGCGACATCAAATGGTCGCGCGTGCGCGCCGGCCAGAAACTGTGGAAAACCAACGATCCCGCGCTCGACCGCGAGGTGCGCGCCACCTATGCCGGCGACAAGGTCCGCCACCAGCGGCCGGTCGACCTCGAGGTGCACGGCCACGCCGGCGCGCCGTTGACCGTGATCATGAACGACCGCGAGGGCCACGTCGTGCGATTGAGCTCCGCGCTCCCGCTGGAACCCGCCAACCAGCGCCCGCTTGACGACGCCCGGCTGCGCGACCAGCTCGGCCGGCTCGGCGGCACGCCGTTCACCCTCGGGCAGCTCGAATCGCATTTGGAAGGCGATGTCATCCTGCCGATCAGCGAACTCAACCGCCTGCGCCGCGAAGCTGTGAACGCGCTCGACCAGCTCCGTGCCGCGCCCCGGCGATGGACGCTGTTGCCCCCACCCGCCACCGGCCCATGGCATACCGTCCACGAAACCAAGCAGCCCCCGGCGCCAACGCCGGCCGACACCCAAGCAGAGTGTCACGTAATACGTGACACTTCGGCTTCCCGCGAGAGTCCTTCAGCGCCGGATGCAGCCGAACTCATCGCTGTCATTCGTTTGCCGGAGCAACTCGAGGCCGCCTGGGCGGCTGGCATCCGCACGATTTATTGCGAGTTCGAAAACCCCAAGCACTACCGCGACACCGTCGCGCGTTTCCGCCAACTCCAGATCGAAAATCCTGACCCGGTAATCGAAAATCCGACCATCTGGGTCGCTCCGCCGCGCATTTTCAAACCGGGCGAGGAATGGATTCTGCAACAGGTGCGTTCGTGCGAAGCCGACGGCTATCTCGTGCGCAACCACGAGCACCTGCGCTTCTTCGCGGCGGACCGGCGTCGCGGCGATTTTTCGCTCAATGTCGCCAACCCGCTCACCGCCGATTACCTGATCGCACGTCACGGGCTGGAGCGGGTGACCGCAAGTTACGACCTCAACATTGCGCAACTGACCGCTCTGCTACAGGGCGCGCCCGGCGCGTCGTTCGACATTACCATCCACCAGCACATGCCGATGTTTCACATGGAGCATTGCGTGTTTTGCGCCTTCCTGTCGGACGGCAAGGATTACCGCGACTGCGGGCGGCCGTGCGAAAAGCACCGGGTGGCCCTGCGCGACCGCGTCGGCGCCGAGCTGCCGTTGCGCGCCGACGCCGGCTGTCGCAACACCGTCTTCAACAACCGCGCTCAGACCGGCGCGGAATACGTGCAGCACCTCCTCGGGCTCGGTGCGCGCAGTTTCCGCGTCGAGTTCATCAACGAAACACCCGATGAGGTCGGCCGCACGCTCGGCCGGTACCGGCGGCTGCTGCAGGGCGAAATTTCCGGCGCCGAACTCTGGCAGGAACTGAAGCTGCTCAACCAGCTCGGCGTCACCCGCGGCCAGCTCGATGCCACCCCGCAGGTGATCACCCGCAAGCGCTGAGCCGCCTCAGCCCTGCGATCGGCGCCGCCACGCCGCCAACAAGCCGACGAACACCAGCACCGCGCCGCCGGCGTAATAGTAAACGTGATCCGGCTGGCGCAAGTCGCCGTCGACTGCGTTGGCGATGTCCTTGCCGAGCTCTTCGGACCGGCCGGCCAGCGAATCCGCCCGGCGCTGGCCTTGGAAGATCAACAAGGCACCGGCGACGGCGAGCCCGAGGGGGAAGAGGTAACGCTTCATGATTGGGAGGTAAATTCGCGAACCGGGAGCAGGAAATGAAAATCGCAACCGCCGCCGGGCCGGTTGGCGCAGGCAATGGCGCCGCCGTGCGCCACGACCACCTCGCGCGCAATCGCCAGCCCCAGGCCGACGCCCTTTTGCTCCTGCCCGGGCGCACGGTAGAATTTGTCGAACACCCGGCCCAGACTTTCCTCCGCCAATCCGGGTCCGCTATCCCGCACGCCGAAACGCACGTAGCCCTCATCGGCCGGTTCCGCGTAGAGCTCGATGGCCGTGCCTCGACCGGAATATTTCGAGGCGTTGCCCAGCAGGTTGATGAAGACGTGCCGGATGCTGTCCGGATCAACCCGCAGGGTCGCGGGCACGTCGTCCGCCACCAGCACCGTCACGGTCTGCGCTGCCGCCTCCGTGATCGGTTTGATTTCCCGCGCCATCGCTGCCAGCAGTGCGGGCACCTCCACCGATTGCAGAGCGGGTTCGAGGGCGCCGGTTTCCAGACGCGTGAGATCGAGCAGGTCGTTGAGGATGCGCAACAGCCGGTCGGCGTCGTCGCGCGCGGTTTCCAACAGCTCGCGCTGGGTGGCGGACAGTTCGCCTACCTTTTCCTCCAGCAGCAGGTAAACGGACAGACGCAGACTGGTCAGCGGCGTTTTCAGCTCGTGGCTCACCGTGCCGACGAGGTTGCTCTTGGCATCGTCGAGCAGCCGAAACTTGGTCACATCCTGCAGGATGACCGCGGCGCCGCGGAATTCCGCGAGCTTGTCGCCAATCGCCAGAATCCGCGGCAGGTAATGACGGTCGCGCACCGTGACAACATGGGCGTAATCCGTCGGCAGGTAATGCTCGCCCGTGGCCAGCACTTCCCCAAGCGGCCGCCGGATGGATTCCGGCAATCCCTCCGAAAAATCCGGCAGGGTCGTCAACTCATCGGCGGCGGGATTGCGCACCGTGATGTTGCCGTCGGCATCCACCACAAACAGTGGATCGGGCGCGGAGGTGAGCGTGGCCTCCATGGTGCGCTGGGCGCGCCGGGCCTTGGCCGTCATGGCGTCGCGATAGCTGCGCAAGTGCGCCGCCATGGTGTTGAACGTGCGGGCAAGTTCGCCCAGTTCGTCGCGCGACGTCACCGGCACTTCACGGTCGAGCCGGCCTTCACCCAACGCCAGGGCCGAATCGGTGAGCTGCCGGATCGGCCCGAGCAGCGCGCGGCTGGTGGTCCAGGCAAAAAACCCCGCCAACAGCACCGCCAGCACGACGCCGGTCGCAAACACCGTGGTGGTGCGCACGGTGGCGATCCGCGCCGCCGCTTCGGCTGCCGCGAGGGCGGCGGTGTCGTGTGCCGACAGCTGTTCGATGGCACGCAGCAGGGCAAAAATCGCCCCTTCATCCTGCTTCATGAGTTCCAACGGCCGCAGGTCGGCCAAGCCGGTTGAGTCCACCTGGGCCTGCACCCGGTCCATCGCGGCCGCCACGCCGGCCAGCATCTCCTGCCGGGCCGGCGGGCCCGCCAGCGCCGACTGCTCCTGCAGGGCCGCCATGAACCGCGAACGCACATCGGCGTAATCGCGCCGGGCCGCCACCGCGTCGCCGGACCGCATGCGGCGCAGATGTCCGCTCATCAGCTCCGTCTGCTCCTGCAGGAAACGCGCCGCCACCAAACCGCGCGCGTGGGTGATGATCTCCGCGGTCACCTCGCGGCCGAGCTGCCGGGCCGTCCACACCGCGTAGGTGCCCACCGCCGCGAGCAGGAGCAGCAGCGAGACCAGACCGAGCACCAGGCGCGCGCGCAGCATGGCGGTTCAGAGGAGGCCCAGCTTCTGCCGTTTGCGGTAAAGCGTCGCCGGATCGATGCCCAGGGTTTTCGCCGCCTCGTCGAGGTTGCGGGCCTGGGCGAGGATGCGCCGGATGTGCTCGGCCTCCAGTTCCGCCAGCGACACCCGTGCGCCCACGGCCACCCGGGATTCCGCCTTGACGGCAAACTGCTCGGGCAAATCCTCCGGGCCGATAACCTCGCCACCGGCCAGAATCACCGCGCGCTCGATCACGTTGCGCAATTCCCGCAAGTTGCCCGGCCAGGGATAACCGGCAAACGCCGCCAGCACCTCGGGCGCAAAGCCGGTGATCGATTTTCCCAGCCGCCGTGCGAAAAAGTGCAGGGCGCTTTCCGCCAGCCGGGGCAGATCCTGCGGCCGCTCGCGCAAACCCGGCAGCGTCACGCCGATCACGTTCAGCCGGTAGTAAAGGTCCTCGCGGAAGCGCCCGGCCTTCACCTCGGCGGCGAGGTCGCGGTTGGTCGCGGCAATCACACGCACATCCGCGCGCCGCACCTTGGCCTCGCCCACGCGCTCATATTCCCGCTCCTGCAGCAGGCGCAGCAGCTTCGGCTGGATTTCCAGCGGCATCTCGCCGATCTCGTCGAGAAACAACGTGCCGCCCTCCGCCGCGACCACCTTGCCGTGGGTGTCGCCCACCGCGCCGGTGAAGGCGCCCTTCACATGGCCGAACAGCTCGCTCTCCAGCAGTTCCTTCGAGAGGCTCGGACAGTTGATGGTGACAAACGCCGCCTCGCGCCGCGTGCTGCGGCGGTGAATCTCGCGCGCCAGCACGCTCTTGCCCGTGCCGCTGGGACCGAGAATCAGCATGGTGACGGGCGTTTCGGCCGCCTTGAACGCCACCTCCAACGAGCGTTGCATCAGCGGCTCGGCCGACTCGAGGTCCACCGCGGGCGCCTCCTCGGCCAGCTGTGTTTCCAGGGCCTGCACACGGTTTTCCAATGCCTGCGTGCGCCCGATTTTGGCGAGCACGCTGCGGACCTGGTCGGGCGTGAAGGGCTTCGGGATGAAATCAAACGCGCCACGTCGCATGGCCTCGACCGCGGTGGCGATGTTGGCGTAAGCCGTGAACATGACCACCGGCAGATCGGGTCGCACCTTGAGCAGGCAGGCCAGCACTTCCAGCCCGTCATCCGCCCCGAGTTTCACATCAAGAAAACACGCGTCGAAATCCTCCTCCTGCACCTGCGCCAGGGCCCGGCTGCCGTTGGGCGCCTCCACCCCGGCATGTCCCGCCGTCTCCACCGCAATGCGCGTGGTTTTGCGGATGGCGGCTTCGTCGTCGACTATGAGAACGCGCATGGTGTGGACAAGGGTGTGGATACGGAGCGCCCGGGCCAATCCGAAAACCGGACCGGGCAGGCGCAGGCACCCGACAGGTCCGGGCCGCGCCGGTTCCCGCACGGGCCAAAGGCAACAAAGTGCGTTAAAGCGGTCTTTTGGCTTACGCCCGGGCGATTTCTGTTGTCCACTCCGCCCGGAACCCCCTCCTAGATACCCCTCCGTCATGCCATCCGCCGAAAACGCCTCCAAGTCTTCCGCCGGCCACGCCGGCAGCAAGCTCAGTGATCTTGAAATCAAGGACGCCCAGCTGATCTTCAACTCCGTGTGGGAGGATCTGGAGGAGGAGTTCGGCAACGAACAGCTGCGTTTCCCCAAGGAGATCATTCTGCTCGGCGGCGCTCCCGGCGCGGGCAAGGGCACCAACACCGCCTTCATCGCCAAGGCCCGCGGCCTCACCTGCCCGCCCGTCGTCATCAGCGCGTTGCTTGACTCCCCCGAAGCCAAGCGGCTCAAGGACGCCGGCGCCATGGTCGGCGACCGCGAGGTCGTCGGGCTGCTGCTGCGCGAACTGATGAAACCCGACTACCGCGACGGGGTGATCCTCGACGGATTTCCGCGCACCCGCGTGCAGGTCGAGTGCCTCAAGCTGCTGGTCGACCAGATGCACCGGCTGCGCCGCGAATTCTACGGCACGCCGCTCAGCATCCATTTCCGCCAGCCGACCATCCACATCATGGTGCTGTTCGTGGATGAAAAGGAGTCGATCGCGCGCCAGTTGAAACGCGGCCGTGAAACCCGCCTGCACAACGAGGAGGTGCTGCGCACCGGCGTCGGCACGCTCTGGGAGGACCGACCGACCGATCACGACGAGTCGCTGGCGCAGCGCCGCTACCGCGTGTTCAAGGAGCAGACCTGGGATGCGCTGCAGTCGCTCAAGGAGATCTTCCACTACCACTTCATCAACGCCGAGGGTTCCTTCCAGGAGGTCGAACAGAACATCATCAAGGAGCTCGACTACCAGAGTACGCTCGAGCTCGACCCGCCGACAGTGGACCGCCTGCGCGGCGTACCGGTGGCCAGCGAGATCATCATCCACGCCCGTCAGGAATTGGTGAAGCGGCTTGACGCCTACGAACTGGAGCACACCGAGCTGTTTGCGCGCGTCGTGCATTTCATCGAGCACAAGATCATGCCGATCGTCCTGCGCCACGCCATCTCCGGCAGCGCGCACATCAACACCGAGGAAAGCACCCTCGAGGACCCGCAGGCGCTGGCCATGCTGATCGATGTGTTTTCGGAGCGCGGCTACCACGCCACGGTGGACCTGCACAAAATCGAGGTGCCGGAAAAGGTGGATTTAAAAACCGGCCAAATCACCTGCCGCACCAAAAAGGTCTTCCGCATCCTCATCCGCTTCCAAGGCTCGGAAATCCGCCGCGGTTGAATCCAAACGTTTTTCGATTGGACTGACGACGTCCGGGGTGGACGCTCGATCTCGCCAGGCGTCGGGCTTGCAGGCCGACCGGCGGGAGCGCTTCGTTTGAATCGTAGCCGCGTTGGCCGTGCCCTTCGCAGGCTTGGCGAAGCAGGGAGCGCAGCGACAACGTGGACTCCCAGGGGCCACGCTTGGCTGAATCTCACTTCGTTCGAAACGCCTTTGGCTCAAGCACGGCTACATCATTCTGCACATGCGCTGAATCACACCCCGTCCAACCCCGGCAGCCCGTCAACGCTCGTGCGATTTTTCCGCGCACGATACTCGGCCAGCCCTTCCGGCCCGAGTTTGTGGCCGAAATCATCGAGCACCGTGCGCGGGGCCACGAAATCGTAGAACGGCACCGCATAGCCGCAGGAATCGGACACGCGGGTCACGTCGATGCGGATGATCGCCCGCAGGCCCACCAAATCGCCAAAATGCACCCGCAATCGCGTATACTCCGCCGTCCCGGGCCGGACCACTTCGCCGCGCCCGTGCAGGCGTACGATCTTGGGCGGACCGTTGAACGCGCAAAACATCACGACAATCCGGCCGTTCTCCTGCAAATGCGCCACGGTTTCGATGCCGCTGCCCGTCAGGTCGGCATAGGCCGCCTCGTGCGGACCCAGCACCCGGAACGTGTCGTCGCCCTTTGGCGAGCAGTTGACGTGCCCGGTCGCCGTCAGCGGCGCGGTCGCGACGAAAAAAATTCTTTGCGCCGCGATCCATGCGCGCAGCTCGGGGGTGATGGCCTCGAATATCTTGCCCATGCCCGGCAGCGTGGAGACGTGTCGGCGGAACGACCAGACCGATCTGCGCATCGGTTCACATGGGATGAAAACACCCGGCATCCACGCTGGTTTGCATTGTAGGAGTCTGCTCGCAGGCGAGCTAGACCTGTAGCCGGGGTAGATGACCCCGGTCCGGCCTCACCGAGGCCGGCTACAGCGGCGCAATCGCTTGCAAGCAAGCTCCTACAAATGAACGCACACGATCACGCGAGGCGCATGCTGTCGCCGGCCCGGCGAAGCCTCACTCGAACCGCAGCGCCTCGATCGGATCGAGCGAGGCGGCTTTCCACGCCGGGTAGAAACCGAAGCCCACCCCGATGCCCGAACACACCACCAGGCCGATGAACGCCCACATCCACGGAAAGATGATCGCCGCGCTCATCATGACCGCCAGGCCGTTGCCCGCGATCACCCCGAGCACGATGCCGGCGATGCCGCCCGCGAGCGAAATCACCACCGCCTCGATCAAAAACTGCGTGAGGATGCTCGCCTGGCGCGCGCCGATCGACTTGCGGATACCGATCTCCTTGGTGCGCTCCGTCACGCTCACCAGCATGATGTTCATGATGCCGACGCCCGCGGCGAGCAGCGCGATGGCGCTGATGACGAAGGCGCCCGAGCTCACCGTGTTGGCGATCTTCGCAAAGGTGGCGATGAGCGACTCGTTGGAAAACAGCTCGAAATCGTTCTCGTCCTCCGCCTGCAGCCCGCGCGCGATGCGCATGGCCGTGATGCCCTTGTCCAGCGTGTCGTTGTAGAGCTCCTGCGAGGGCGCCTGGGTGGCGATGTTGACCGAGATGTTCTCGGTGCCGAAATCCATCTGGTAACGCGTGGTCGGGATGAGCAGAATGTTGTCACGGCTCTCGCCAAACGACGTCCCCCGCTTCACCAATGTGCCGATGACGGTGTAGACGCGGCCGGCGATCTTGACCGACTTGCCCAGCGGGTTTTCCGAGGGAAACAGCTTCGTCACGATATCGTCGCCAATGAGACAGACGGGACGGCCGAGATTGATGTCGTCCTGGGAAAAATTGCGCCCGAACTCAATGGCGTAGGAATTGGCCGTCAGGTAATACTGGTTGGCTCCGCCGAACGTGACGTCGGGCGTGGTCTTGAGGTTCTGGTAGGTGACCTGCCGCGGGCCGCGCCAGTAATAAAGCTCCAGACTCACAACGTCGGTCACGTCGGCCATGAGCTGTTGATAACGCTGCGCCTCGGCAAGGGTGATGTTGCGGCGCAGCTCGTATTTGCGCCGGCTCTCCCCGCCGACGTGGATGCCTGAGGGCCACTTTTGGAATTGGAACGCGTTCGAACCGAGCACGTTCAAGCCGGTCTCGATCGAGCCGCGCAGCGCCGAGACCACCGTCATCACGCCGATGACGGAGAACACGCCGATGGTGATGCCCGACATGGTGAGGAACGAGCGGAGCTTGTTCACCCCGAGCGATGCGAAGGCCATGCGTAGAATTTCGCCGAACATGTCAGGTGCGGGGGTTATTCATACCGGAGGGCGACGACGGGATCGAGGCGCGAGGCGCCCCAGGCCGGGGCAAAGCCGGAGATGATCCCGGTCGCCACGGACACCGTCATGCTGATGACGACGAGACCGAAGGAAAAGACGATGGGCAGGCTGGGCATCGCGGACTTGATGCCCACCGCGAGCCCGAAAGTCAGGATGAGGCCCGCCACGCCGCCGATGAGGCAGATCGAGACGGCCTCGATCAGAAACTGCAGCAAAATGGTGCGGCGGCGCGCGCCGAGGGCCTTGCGGGTGCCGATTTCTTTGGTGCGCTCCTTCACGCTCACGAAGGTGATGTTCATGATGCCGATGGCGCCGACAAAGAGCGACAGGCCGGTGATGAACAAGCCGGCCATGGCGATGCCCTTCTTGATCGGATCGAGCTGCTCCTTGAAGGCCTGCTGCTGGTTGACCGAAAAATTGTCGCGCTCGCCCGGCAGCTGGCCGCGCACCCGCCGCATCGCGCCGGTGAGTTCCTCGACCGCCTCGATCAGCCGGGTCTTGTCCCGCACCTTCACGCGCAGCTGCGAGCTGTTGGCATTGAAGCCGAAATATTTCCGGTAGGCGTTGAGCGGGATGATGGCCTGCGAGTCGAAGCTGAACAGCCCGAGAAACGCGCCCTGCTTGGCGATCACGCCGACCACGGTGAACGGCTGGCCCTTGATCCGGACCGTCTGGTCCAAGGCGGTGCGGCCCGGGAAGAGCGCCTCGGCCACGTCGAAGCCCAGCACGCAGACCAGCCGCCCGGCGGCCGACTCCGTGGAGTTGAACAGCCGGCCCGCGGAAAAATCCGCCGACAACATGCGCGAATAGAGGTCGGTGGTGCCGATGATGGTGACCCCGTTGACCAGATTGGCGCCCGCCTGCACGGTCGCCCCGCGGCCCGCCACCGGCACGGCCACCTCCAGCAGCGAGTTGGGCGTGCCCTCGATCACGCGGTTGAGCTGTTCCGCCATTTCGGGGCGGATCGGCGGGCGGTTCTGGTAGTTCCACCAGTCCTCGACGCCGCGCCACGGCCATTTCTGCACGTAGAGCACGTCGTCGCCCAGCATCGCGAGACTGTTCTCAAACCCGCGGTCGATGCCCTTGATCGCGGTGCCCATGAGGGTGACGGCCACGATGCCGATGATCACGCCCAGCGCCGTGAGCACCGAACGCATCTTGTTCGCCCGGATCTGCGCGAAGGCGATGCGGAAGCTCTCGTTGAACTCTCCGAGCAGGCGTCTCATGGCGATCGCGGATCGGAGATTGCGGACTGCGGATTGTTCCGACCCTTGCGAGCAGTGCGGATGGAGGCCACCGCAATGGCTGTTAGCTCGCTGGCTTCATCGTGCAACGCCATCAGCTTGGAAGCCGGCATAAGCCCCGCTTCGCCGATCAATTCGAGCCAGAGTACGGATTCATCCGCCTCTTCCTCAACGGTGCCCATCTTGGAGATGAAATCGGCCCGCGATTTCGCGCGACATGCCGAGCGGTAATTGGCCGCCACCGAAGTGGCGGAACGCAGCACCTGCCGGCCCAAAACATCGGCCGTCATCTTCCGGGGCAACGAGTCCGTCATCCGGATGACGCGCAGGGCAAACTGCTTCGTGCGTTCCTTAAGTTCTTCGTTTTTCATGGGTCAGGGTCCGCAATCCGCATTACGTCGCGAGGGCGTCCGACTCGATCAGGCCGTCGCGCAGGCGCACGATGCGGCGGGCGTGGCGGGCGATGTCCTCCTCGTGGGTGACCACGATCAATGTGTTGCCCTGCTCATAGAGGTCCTCGAACAGCTCCATGATCTCGACGCCGGTCCGGGAATCGAGGTTGCCGGTCGGCTCGTCGGCCAGGATGATCGAGGGCTTGTTGACCAGGGCGCGGGCGATGGCCACGCGCTGGCGCTGGCCGCCGGAAAGCTCGTTGGGCTTGTGGTGCATGCGGTTGCCCAGCCCCACGTGCTCCAGCGCCGCGCGGGCGCGGTCGTGACGTTCGTGCCGCGGAACGCCGGCGTAGATCAGCGGCAGCTCGACGTTGGCGAGGGCGGTCGCACGCGGCAGCAAGTTGAAGGTTTGGAAGACGAAGCCGATCTCGCGGTTGCGGATTTCGGCCAGTTCATCGTCGATCATGTGCGCGACGTTGCGGCCGTTGAACTCGTAGCGGCCCTCGGTCGGCGTATCGAGGCAGCCCAGCATGTTCATCAGCGTGGACTTGCCGCTGCCGGACGGCCCCATGATGGCGAGGTATTCGTTGCGATGAATCTTCAGCGCCACGCCGCAAAGCGCGTGGATGATCTCCTCGCCCATTTTGTAGAGTTTGGTCACGCCCTCGATCTCGATGACGAGCGGGCCCGGGGGGCGGGCGGGCCGGGCGGCGGCGGGTGCGGTGGGGGGAATCATGTCGGTTCCGGCCGGCGACGGCTCAGTTCTTCTCCTGCTTCTTCCTCTCGATCGTAATCGCGGAGCCGTCCTTGAGCCTGCGGCTGATCGCGGCGTAACCGCCGGAGACCACCACATCGTCCTCTTTCACGCCGCTCTTCACCTCGATGTAGGTGTTGTCGGCAATGCCGGTCTCGACCGGCTGCAGGCGCACTTTGCCGTTTTCTACGATAAACACGCCGCGTTGCAGCTGATCGCGCGTGCGACGGGCGGCATCACGTTCCTCGGCGATCTCCAGGTCGTTGCCGGATTTTTCGCGGGCGGCCTTGCTCTGCTCCTGCTGGAGTTCCTCGGCGGTTTTGCCGCCCTCGGCGCGCACCGTGACGCTCTGGATCGGCACGGCGATGACATTCTCGACGGTCTGCGTCTCGATGTCGGCGATGGCGCTCATGCCGGGCCGCAGACGCTCGTCGCGTTCGACGACGCGGATCTTGACGAGAAAGTTTGCGACCTCGTCGGTCGTGGTGTTGGAGGCCGTGGCGATGCCAGCCGAGGCGTTGGTCGAGGAAGCACTGATCTCCTTCACCTTGCCGACGAACTTGCGGTTGGGGAACGCGTCGATGCTGATGACCGTGTGGTCGTCGAGCTTGACGTTGATGATGTCGTTTTCGTTCACCTTGACCCGCACCTCCATGTTGCTGAGGTCGGCCACGCGCATGATCTCGGTGCCGGCAAACTGCCCGGTGCCGACCACGCGTTCGCCGACCTCGCTGGTGAGCGAGCTGATCGTGCCGGACATCGGCGCGTAGATGGTGGTCTTGCCCAGCTGGTCCTGCGCCTGTGAGACGAGGCCCTCGCTGCGGCGAATCTGGGCGAGGGAGGATTCGAAATCCGCCTTGGCCACCTCGAAATTCGTCTTGGCGGCCAGATGCTCGGCGTCGGAGACGAGCCGCTGCGCGTAAAGATCGCGCGACTGGGCGTAATCCTGCTCGGCCTTCGCGAGGTGGGCCTGGCTGAGGACACTGGCGGCGCGGGCCGCGGCCAGGGCGGCCTCCTGCTGGTCGAGTTGCGCCCGGTAGTAGTCGGGCTTGATGCGCAGGAGCAGGTCGCCCTTTTGCACCACGTCGCCCTCCTTGACGGGCAGTTCAACAATCTCACCGGCGACCTCGGGTGAGATCTTGACCTCGGTCTCGGGCTGGACCTTGCCGGTCGCCGTGACGACCTGGGTGATGGTCTTGACGATGGCCTTCTCCGTGGTGACCGGGATGCCGGTATCCTTTTTTCGGGTGGCCATGCCGACCACGATCATGAGGACCAGCAGGATGGTCCCGCCGATGAAGATCCACTTTTTCTTGGATTTGCGGCGCGGGCCGGTGGAGGAAGACGCGGGGACTTGATTCATGGGTCTCGTTTGCAAACAGGTGTGGGAGGAAACTCGGGGCCGCGATCACGCGGGATGGCGCCAGGGGCTTGGCATGGCAAAAAACGTGGAGGGGCCCACAACGGCCCCTCCACAACACAACAACTGAACACTATGAACAAGGCTGCTTTTGGCGGCCTGCCCGCGACACGCATTTGCCCCCGCCTCCGCGCCTATCGGGGAAGCGACGAATCGCGACCACGGCCGGTCCGGTATGCAGGGTTGAATCCATGGCTTGGACATGTTCCTACAACACAGGTTGGGAGCAAAAGTTACACGAAACTTTGATGAACGGCCCGGCGGGCGGATGACCGGGACCGGCCGGCCGGATGAAACCACCCGCCGGACACTCCGGCCGCGGCAGGCTCTGACGCGGCGAATTTTTACAAGGTTGTCAGTTTGACCGGCACAGATGTTAGTGACCGGCACGTGACGATGCCCGCTCCGCTGCCTCCCGCCGCTTCCTTGCCGCGGCTCAAAATGCACTATTTCGCCGTTTACGGGGTCATGGGCTGCGTCGCGCCTTACCTGTCGGTTTATCTGCGCGATGTGAAAATCCTCACGCCCGCGCAGATCGGGCTGATCTACGCGACCGGGCAGGCCGGGGTGTTGTTCATGCCGGCACTCATGACCCATCTCGCCGACCGCCACCGTCTGGTTGCCCCCCTGTTGGCGGGTCTGTTCGCGGTCAATGCCGCCGCGGTGGGTCTGTTGTCCCACGCGGCCGGCTTTGCCGCCTGCCTCGCCGCGGTGTTCTTCGTGCAACTGGCCAACCAGCCTCAGATCGCGCTCGGCGACGGCCTGTTCTTCAGTTTCCAACGCGATCCCCGGATGCCAGCCACCAAGTACTCGGCGGTGCGCGTCTGGGGCACGCTGGGCTTCATCTTTGCCAGCGTGGTGGTGGCGGGATTTTTCCGCTGGGGCGGTTTGGAACTGATGCCCGCGGTGGCAATGGGCGCCGCCGTGCTCGGGCTGTTGAACGCGTTGCGCCTGCCCGCCCGGCTCCCGCCGCTCGCCGCCACGACCCCGGGTCGCCTGCCCTCCCTGGAAGCGGCGCGTGTGCTGCTGCAACCGCGGCTGGCCGTCCTGTGTCTCGGGCTGGGCTGCCTCGTCGCCACCAACGCCGCGTATTACGCGTTCTACCCGCTTTATCTCACCGATCTCGCCGGTATTCCCGCGCGCTGGGTCGGCATCGTTGCCGCCGGCGGGGTCACGATCGAGGTGGGCTGGATGCTGGCGTTTGAACCGTTGCGCGCCCGTTTCGGCCTGCCCGGCATGATCATGCTCGGCGGCTGCAGCGCGGTCACGCGGCTCGCCCTGCTCGCGTTTTTCCCCCTGGCCGGGGTCGCGGTGGGCGTGCAGGTGATACACGGCGTGACCGTCATCGGCCTGCTGATTTCTCCCGCCATGTTTCTCAATTCACAGGCGCCGGACCATTGCCGCAGTTCCGTGCAAGGGCTCTACGTGATGCTTGTGGTCGGCCTGTTCGCCATCGTGGGCAACACCCTCGCCGGCATGGTGGCCGAGATCGGCCTGCTCACGCTCTACCGCTCCGCGTTGGGGGTGGGCGCGCTCGGCCTGGCCCTGGTGGTGTTCTCGTTCCGGTGGCGCCGGCCGCAGATGCCGGACCATCCGGCGGCACAAAAGTAAGACCGGCGTTTATGCCGGGCATCAGGATTTCTGCATAAGGCGGATGAACTCCAAATTCATCCTGCAAACCGATCACGATCGCAGGATAATCCGGCACCATGAAACCGCGACCGGGTTTGGCTGTGTTGGGATTGGCATTGGTTTTCACCGGATTGATTCATGCCCAGATCGTTTATGATCCGTTCGACTACACGGTCGGACAAACCCTGGCCGGACAAGCGCTCAGCGGCACCTCGGCTTGGGCCGCGCTCAACACCGGCACGGCCCCGGTTATCGCCACGGACAGTTTGGTGGTCCCCGGCCTCGCAACGCCGTCCGGCAACTCGGTCTCCTTTGCCGGCGGCAACATCCAGGAAGCCCTGCTGAGTTTTCCCGCGATCAGCAGCGGTTCCATCTACTACTCCTTTGCCCTGCGACTGACCGGTCTGCCCACCGCGGCCACGTACACCTTCGCGTTGGCCACCGGAACCTCCACCTACGGGACGGCGCTCTGGATCAAACCCAACGGCTCCGGCTATCAAATCGGCGTGTCGCAGCGCAGTGACCTCGCAGCCGTCTACGACTCCACCGTTTACGACCTCAACACCACGCTGTTCATCGTGGGACGCCACGAATACGTCACCGTGCCGGAAAACAACGACGATATCTCCGGCCTATGGATCAATCCGTCCTCCGGCGATTATGGCAGCGCTTACGCCCCCGACCCGACCCTCACCTCGATCGGCGGCCTCGACCGCGGCTTCACCGACCATTTTCTGCTGCGCGGCGCTTCCGGATCTCCGGCCGGCAACTTCGACGAATTGAGAATCGGCACGACCTGGGCCTCCGTCACGCCCGCCGTGCCCGAGCCGGCGGCGAGCGTCCTGCTGCTGGGCGGCGCGGCCACGGTGCTGGTTTTGCTGCGGCGGCGCCGATCCGCATAAGCCCGCGCCCGACAGTGGCTTTCGCGCGCTGATTTCTATCCGGAGAAAAGGCGCTGGCGGGGGTTGAACTTTACCCGGCCGTCGAATCGCGACAGCATGGGCAGCGGCCATGAAAACCCGCTCTTTGCTCCTGTGCTGCGCGCTCCTTGGCGCCTGGCTGATCCCCACCCTCCACGCCGGCTCGCCCCTCGACGGCCGTTGGCAGCTCGACCCCGCGCGCAGCAGCGCGCTCAATTTCTGGCGCACCTTCGAACTCGACATCGCCACCGACGGCGCCGCCATCGTGCTCAAACGCCACCTGCGCTACGGCAACCGCGGAGCCGAGGAGATTTTCAAACTCGACGCGAACAACCCTGACAACGTCGTGCCCGTCGACTGGTGGGCCGACAACCGCTTCATGGGGCTCTACCTCGGCGGCGACGGCGCCAAGCACGTGCGCGCCACCTGGTACGACGACCGCCGCATGCTGCGCCTCGACAGCAACTTCATCGTCACCACGCAGCAGGGCGAAAAACCGCTCAACATCCTCAGCGACTACAAGGTCTCGCTAACCGGCGACGAACTCACGCTCATCGAGCTGCGCAGCTCGCGCATGCAGCCGTTCGTTTACGTGTTCACCCGCGTGCAACCCTGAAGTCCAACGCCAAACCCTTTCCCGGCACCGATCATGAAAACCATGCTCCCGTTTCTCGCCGCGGCCGCCTTGCTTGTTGTCGTTAATGCCACCGCCCAACCCGCGCCCAAGCAGGTCGCGCAGGCGCCAGCCACCGCCACGTTGATTCCGCTTTCCGACAACTGGTTCATGCATGGCGACGTGCCCGTGCACGCGCTGCTCATCTCGCTCCAGGGCCTCGCCAACCGCGACCAACCGCGCCTCTACCTTGAATACCCGGAAGACTGGCAATGGGAAATCGTCCGCCCGCTCGTCGGTTTTCTCGAACACCGGCACGGCACGAAGTTCGACCGCCTCGCGCTCAACGACGCCGACGCCGCGCTCGCGCGCTTCGCCCCCTATGCCAAGGGCTGCGTCGTTTGGGACCAAGCCGTGCGTTCCTCCCTCATCGTCGCCTTCACCATCGCCGGCGTGGAGGATCTGGTGGTCGTCAACGCGGACCAGCTCGACCTCGCCGCCAAGCACGGCCTCAAGCCGGTCGTCGATCTGCGCGGCCGTTTCACCGGCCAGCCCGACCACGTCATCTACCAGTGGGCCTACGATCACTATTACGACCGTTGTTCGCGCGATTACTACGTGGTCATGGGCGGGCATGCCGGTGCGCAGATGCAGCCCGGCATCGCGGATTTCGGCATCCGCCAACGCGCGTTCTTCAGCGACCTCTCCGCCAATCCCGCCCACCCCGAGGAACTCGCGCTGCTCAAACGCATTCTCGCCGGCCAGAATCCCGCCAGCATCGTGCTCGGCTGGCACTCCTACGCCAAGGACACCGAGGCCCAGCACACCACCCTCACCGGCAATTACGGCCTGAAAATGGAGGGCCTGCACAACCTGCCCAACGTCTCCTTCACCTGCCAGATCCCGCTCACGCCCGACTTCACCTTCACCAACAACCATCACGTTGCGCTCGACGCCAAACTCACGGCCGAACCCAAGGTCTACCTCGCCGCCGTCGCCACCGATTCGATGGGCATCGGCACGTGGACCAAGCCCGGTCGCGGCGACATCCCCTACGCCTGGCAGGTGCTCGTCAACTGGTCGTGGATGAACCCGCCCGCGCTGCAGTATTTCTACGAAAGCAAGACGCCCAACGACTACTTCATCGGCGGCCTCAGCGGCCCGGGCTACATGTATCCGCAGTCCGTGCCGGCCGACAAATTCCCCGCGCTGATGCGCGACATGCGCAGGCTCATGGCCAGGCTCGATCTCAACGTGCTGGAGATCATGGAGCACACCGAGGGCCACCGCCGCCACGGCATCGCCAACCTTTCGCGCGAAGTCGGCGACCGCTACTACGCCGAGTTTCCCGCCGTGCACGGCTTCATCAACGGCTACAGCGCCGCCCAGACCTTCGACCTGCGCGACAACCGTCCGCTCATCAGCTACGATTACTACCTTGCCGTCGACTGCAGCGTGGAGGACGCCGCCGCCGACCTCGACGAACTCATCCGCCTCAACGACCGCCGCCCTTACTTCCTCCTCATCCACGTGCGCGAAAGCAACACCGTCGAAAAGGTCCGCCACATCATCGAACGTCTCAGCGAGCCCGTCGAAGTCGTCCCGCTCGACATCTTCCTCAAACTCGCCGCCGACCAACAGACCTACCAGACCCGTTACCAGGAACCGGAGGAAGAATCGAAACCCGCCGTCAATCCGCGCGACGTGTAAAGCAGTTGAAATGTAGCCGCGTTGGAGCTTGGCGACAACGTGGTTTCCCAGTGGCCTGTATCACCACCCCAACCGCGCCACGTCGATGGCCGGATCAAACGCCGCACCCGTGCGCAGGTGTTCCGCCCACTGGCGGGCGAGCCACGGTGCATACAGCACGCCCTTGCTGCCCAGCGCGCTGCAAATGCCCAATCGCGGCTCATGCGGATGCCGCCCGACCACCGGTTTGCGATCCGGCGCCGCCAACCGCAAACCGGCCAGCTGCGCCGTCGGCATGACCGACCGGCCGGTCAACCGCTGCGCGGTCGCGAGCAGTTTCTCGCGCGCCGCCACGGTCGGCTCCGTGTCCTCGCGCCCGGGTTCATGCGTGGCGCCGATCCATGCCTCCGCGCCGGGCACCGGCAGTATCCACTGACCGCGATGCAGGATCGTGTCATCAGCCAAACCTGTCAGCGCCGCGCGCAGCACCTCGCCCTTGGACACCGCGAAACCGCACGTTGCAAACGGCCCCTGTCGCGCCGCCGCGCCGCTGCAATCGATCACCACGCCCTCGTGCCCTGCGCGGCTTGACCAATCAAACCGTCCTTCGGACAGCCGGCCATCGCCCGACCAGCGGCGGCGCGCCGCCGTTAGCAAGGCGGGCAAATCCACCTGCGCCGCCGGCCCGAGCACGGCGTTTGTTGCGTTCACTTCCTGCACCCAGGGCGCGAGTACCCCGCGGGCGCACTTGGCCTCCAGATCGCGCCGCTCGCGCTCCGTGCGCCACCACCGGCGGATGCGCATTTCGCGCCAGAGCGGAACGCCGAAATCGCGCGCCATGGCCGCATACGCGGCTTTGGCTTCGGGCCAGCATGCGTCGATGCGCCACGTCCTGACCCAGCGCAATCCGGTCACCGGATTGATGATGCCCGCGGCCACGTGCGAGGCCGCCGCGCCGTGCCCCGCGTCGATCATCCGCCAACCGATGCCCGCCTGTTCCAGCGTCCACGCCAGCACCGTGCCCGCCAAACCCTGCCCGACAATCAGCACTTCCGGCGCAGGCATAATTCAGACCGGCCGCTGACACGCCGTCATTGCCGTTCCGCCGCCCACAACGCGGCGCCGACGATGCCGGCCTCGTTGAAAAACTTCGCCGGCACGAGCTTGGCCCGGGGTTTCAGGTATTTGAAAAACTTGCGGTGCTTCGTGCTCACGCCGCCGCCGATGATGATGAGCTGCGGCCAGAGCAGTGTTTCCAGCGTGTGCAGATACGCGCCGAGTTCGGTGCCCCACTCCGCCCAATCGAGTTTGCGCCGCTTGCGCGCGGTTGAGGACACAAAACGCTCCGCCGACTTGCTGCGAATCGGCAGGTGACCCAGCTCGGTGTTCTGGAACAGTTTGCCGTCCTGAAACAGGGCCGACCCCACTCCCGTGCCCAGCGTGATCAACAGCACGGTGCCCGCCACGCCGCGCCCCGCGCCGAAACGGATCTCCGCCAAGCCCGCGGCATCGGCGTCGTTGACCAACGCCACGCGGCAGCCCGTCGCCTTGGACATCAACTTGATGGCGCTGCCGCCGCAAAACCGCGGGTGCAGGTTGGCCGAAGTCATGATGCGATCGCCGTGGATGACCCCGGGAAACCCCAAGCCGATGGGCCCGTGCCATTTGAAGTGCGCGACGATCTCCGCCACGACCTTCGCCATCCCCGCGGGCGTGAGCTGCTTTGGGGTCTCGATCCGGTGACGCTCGGCCAGCAGCCGGCCTGTCTTGGTGTTGACGGGCGCGCCCTTGACCGCCGACCCGCCGATGTCGATGCCGAGAACTTTCATGCAGCCGACAGACTGGGTCCGCCGAAGATCAATGGCAATGCTCGGTTCCGTCCGCGCCATGCGCGTGACCGTGGTGCAGTTCCTCCTCGGTCGCCGCGCGCACCGCCACCACCTCGACCTCAAAGGTCAGGTCCACCCCGGCCAGCGGATGATTGGCATCGAGCGTGACTTCGTCGCCCTCCACCGCCACGACGGTCACCACCGGGGCATGCCGGTCGGTGTCGGTCTGAAACTGATCACCGGCGTTGAGCGGTCCCTCCACGGGAATCTGCGCGCGCTTGAGCCGGCGCACCTGGCCGGGATCGCGATCGCCGTAGGCCTTGGCGGCGGGCACCTCGACGCGCAACTTCGTGCCCGCGGCCACCCCGCGCAGCTGTTCGTCGAGCCCGTCGATGATCTGGCCCGCGCCTTCGAGATAGGTCACCGGCGGCCCGCCGGCGGAAGTGTCGAGCACACGGCCCGCCGGGTCGCGCAAAATGTAGGTGAAGGTGACGACGTTTCGTTTCATGTTTCCTGGCGCAATACCGCCAGGGGCGGATGGTCGGTCACCCCGCGGTTGGAAAGCAAGCCCGTGAGCAACGTAACGGCCGTCACCCCGACCACCGCCAGCAACAGACCGCCGACCGGCACGACCGCGCCGATCTTGAACACGAAATGCGCCAGCAGGGCGTTGCCCACCACCGCCAGCAGCGCGCCCACCACCGCGCCGAGCACGCCGAGGATCGCATACTCCACCAGCTGCATCTGCACGAGTTGCCGGCGCGTGGCGCCGAGCGTGCGCAACAACACGACCTCGCGGATGCGTTGGTAGCGTCCGCTCAGCACCGCGCCCGCCAACACAATCAGACCGGTGATCACCGTGAACAGCGCCATGAAGCGGATGACATAGGCCACCTTGGAAAAAATGCCATCGAAGGTTTCCAACAGCAGCGTCAGATCGATCGCCGAGACATTCGGGAAGGTCCGCACCACCGCCTGTTGCAAACGCGCGGAATCCGCCGGCGTCGGCGCCCGCGTGGCGACGACGAAGAACTTCGGCGCGGGTTCCAGCACGCCGGCCGGAAACACCACGAAGAAATTCGGCTGCAACCGGCGCCAGTCGACCTTGCGCAGGCTCGCCACCCGCGTGCGCAACGGCACGCCCTGCACATCAAACTCGATCTCGTCGCCCAGCGCCACGCGCAGGTCGCCCGCGAGTTTCTCCTCGATCGAAATCGGCACGACATCCGTGTCCGCCGGCACGCGGCCGGTGAATTCGCCTGCGACGAGCGTTTCGGTTTCCGACAGCGCATCGCGGTAGGTCGAGCGGTATTCGCGGCGCAGCGTCCAGCCCGGGATGCGGTCCGCCTGGTCCGCCAGCAACTCCTCCACCCCGCGGCCCTTGATGCTGCGGATCTTCATCGTGACGATCGGTGCCTGCTGCCGCGCCGGCAGCCCCTCGCGCGCCATCAGTGCGGTGAGCGGATCAATCTGGTCGTCCTGGATGTCGAAGAAAAGCAGATTGGGCCGGCCGCCGTCCTCCGTGTTTTCAATCTGCGCGAGCAAGGTCGCGCGGGTCAGGAACAGCGTGAGCAGCAAAAAGGTGCCGAGACCCAACGCGAGCAGCAGCAGCACCGTGCGGTTGTTGGGTCGGTAGAGATTGGCCACGCCCTGCCGCACCACGTAGGGCAGGCGCCGCGGCAGCCAGCGGCGCGCCGCCCAGGTCACGGCTTTTGCCAAACCCGCCAGCACCGCAAATCCCGCGGCCAGCATGCCCGCAAACCCCAGCCCGATGCGCACGCTCTGCGTTTGCCACACGGCGAATCCGACCACCGCGCCCACGATCAGCACACCGAGCACGATGCGCCACGGATCGGCCGCCGGCTTGCGCTCGGCGTAGCCCGAACGCAGGACCGCCAGCGGCGACACCCGGCGGATCGCGAGCAAAGGCAGGAGGGTAAACAGCAGGCAGATGACCCAACCCGCTCCCACGCCCTGCAACACCGCGCCCCACGCGATGCCGAACTCGACCTCAAACGGCAGCAAACCCTGCACCGCGTGCGGCAGCAGCAATTGCACGCCCACCCCGAGCAGTGCACCCAGCCCCGCGCCAAACAGACCGAGCGCCGCGCCCTGCACGAGATACACGCCGAAACCCTGCCGGGCCGACGCCCCCAGACACCGCAAAATCGCGACCGTCGCGAGCTTCTGCCGCACATAAACATGGATCGCGCTCGCCACGCCGATCGCGCCCAAAAACAGCGCCACGAAACCGACAAGGCTCAAAAACGCATACACGTTGTCCAGCGTGCGGCCGAGGTCGCGTTTGCGCTCCTCCACCGTGTCGAAACCGAGCCGTTCGGCCGGGAACTTTTCGCGCATCGCCCGCACCTCCGCCTCGGGATCAACCGTCGCCGGCAATTTATACGCCACCCGGTAGCGCAGCAAACTGCCGGGGCCGGCCAGACCGGTCTCGGGCAGAAGTGACAACGGAATGTAGGCGCGCGGCGCGAGCTGGGTGATCGCCACCGACTCGCCGGGCATCTTCCGCACCGCCCCAAGCACCGTCAGGTCCAGCTGACCGAGCCGCACGGTGTCGCCCGGTTGCACGTTGAACTGGCTGAGCAATGTCTCCTCCAAAATCACCACCGGCCCGCCCTGCGCCAACCGCGCCGGGGCATCGGCGGGCGCGGTCACAAACTCGCCGTAGAACGGAAAATGCCCTTCGATCGCACGCACCTGCACCAGCCGCGTGGCACCGTCGAGCGTCGGGAAAACCATCATCGAGGAAAACCCGACCTCCTCGGCCGACTCGCCGCCGAGCCCGGCGAGGTGCTCCTCCACCGCCGGCGCGAACGCCTGGCGCGAGGTCACCACGAGGTCGGCCCCGAGCAACCCCTTGGCCTGATCCCCGATCGCCTGCCGCAAGTTGGCGCTGAACGACCCCACCGCCACCAGCGCGGCGATGCCGAGGACGATGCAAAGCGAAAACAGCACGAGCCGCCGCCGCGACGCCCGCGAATCATGCCACGCCATTTTAAAAATGAAGCTCATGCAGATGGGCCCACGGAACACACAGAAAACACGGAAATATCAGAGGACAAAACGCTCATGTTCCACCTTGGGATAATGGCCGAAATTGACCAACAATCCGACTTTCAGGCCGGTGGCGTGCAGATAATTCTGCACCTGTGCGCGATGCTCGTCGGTCAAAACCGAGACCGCCTTCAATTCCACCAGCACAGTATCGTAACAGATAAAATCGGCTTCATAGTGTTTCTGCAACGGCCGGCCCTTGTAAGTCAGTGGCAGCGGCACCAACGCCTCGGCCGGTACACCGCGTAACCCAAACTCGATCTCCAAGCACTCTTGGTAAACTGCTTCCAAAAACCCACAGCCTTTCACCTTATATACTTCAAAGCACGCACCGAGGATCTCGTAGGTTTCATTTTCGTGAATGAGCTTGGTCATGGTTTTCCTTTCAGTGTGTTCCGTGTATTCCGTGGGCTTCTACTCCACCACCGCGCCGTTTTTCAGCCGGATGATGCGGCTGCAGCGCTTGGCCAGTTCGGGGTCGTGTGTCACCAACACCAGCGTCGTGCCGCGCTCGCGGTTGAGGCCGAAGATGAGCGACGTCATCGTGGCGGCGGTCGCGCCGTCGAGGTTGCCGGTCGGCTCGTCGCAGAACAGGATCTTCGGCGCGTTGATGAAGGCGCGCGCCAGCGCGACGCGCTGCTGCTCGCCGCCCGAAAGCTGCACCGGGTAGTGCCCGGCGCGGTCCGCCAGCCCCACGCGCCCCAGCAGGGCCCGCGCCTCTTCCTCGCGACCGCTTTCGCCGCGCAGCTCCAGCGGCACGAGCACGTTTTCCAAGGCCGTGAGTGTCGGGATGAGTTGGAAGTTCTGAAACACGAAACCCACGTGCGCGTTGCGCACCCGCGCCCGGGCGTCCTCGTCGCGGTCGGACAGTGCCTCTCCCGCCAGCGTCACGCTGCCGCCCGAGGGCAGATCGAGCCCGGCGCAAAGGCCGAGCAGCGTGGTCTTGCCGCTGCCGCTGGGCCCGACAATCGCCAGGCTGTCGCCGGCCGGCAGATCGAAGCTCACCTCCCGCAGCACCGTGAGGGCGCCGCCGGCCGTGGCATAGGTTTTGGTCAGTCGCTCGACTTTCAGCATAATGTCACCACTCATACGTGCAGGCCTGCATCCAAGACGCGAATTCACCCGAACGCTAGTGCAAGCCGACGATTTCCCCGCATGATTTTCCGTTTTCTGATCCTTCTCTGCCTCGCCGGCGGTCCCGCCGCCCATGCCGCCGAACGCGGCACCATCGTGTTTCTAGGTGACAGCCTCACCGCCGGCTACGGTTTGGACAACCCGGCGGCGGAAGCCTACCCCGCCCTCATTCAGGAGAAAATCGATGCCGCCGGCCTGCCCTGGCGCACGGTCAACGCCGGCATCAGCGGCGACACCACCGCGGGCGGCCTGCGCCGCATCGACTGGCTGCTGCGCCAGCGGATCGACATCCTCGTGCTCGCACTCGGCGGCAATGACGGTCTGCGCGGCGTCCCTCCGGAAGAGACCCGCCGCAATCTCACCGGCATCATCGAGCGCGTGCGCACCCGTTACCCCGACGTGCGCGTCGTACTCGCCGGCATGCAGATGCCCGTGAACATGGGCGACGGTTACCGCGACGAGTTTCGCCGGATCTATCCGGAACTGGCCGCCGCCCATGACTGTGTCCTGATCCCCTTCCTCCTCGAGGGTATCGGGGGCGATCCCCTGTTCAACCAGGCCGACCTGATCCACCCCACCGCGGAGGGCCAACGCGTGATTGCATCCCACGTCTGGGCCGTGTTGGCTCCGTTGCTGTGATGCCCACCCCGCGTCTGCTGCTCGCCGCTCTTTGCGTTCTCGGCCTCCTCCTGCCCGCAGCCCGGGCCATGACCTTCACCGCCACGGCCACGAGCGCCTGGGTGGAAAACATCAGCCGCACCTCCAGCGCCCGCGATGCCAAGGACGGCGACCGCCATCGGCTGGCGGCGACCGCCAGCTGGCACCGGCAGTTGAACCGCGATTGGCAGGCCACCGCCACCACCACCGCCGCATGGCAGACCGAGCCGGATTTTACCGCCCTGGACACGTGGCAGTTCGGCTTCGACCTGACGCTCATGCGCAAGTTCGGACTCGGTCCGCTGGCCCCCGTCTTGCAGGCCAACGCCGGCCTGCATCAGGCGGACGTCCGGGAATCCGGCCGCAGCCGCACCGAGACCACCGCCGGTCTCACCGTGGCCAAACGTTTGACCACCACCTGGCGGGTCGCCGCCGGCATGGACTGGACCCAACATTATGCAAAATTGGCGCCCTTCGATGTGCGCAATCACCGCGCCCACGGCAGCCTGACGTGGGATTTCCTGCCCTCGTGGCGCGTGGCGCTCGGTGGCAGCCGGCAATGGGGTGACATCACCGCCAATGCCACCTGGCCGGTCTGGGGCCGCGCTCTGGCCGGCGTGTTCGGCGCGGCTGTGCGCGACTACTACAACAGCGAACCTTGGCTGACCACGTCCACTTACGGCCCGGGCTGGGTGGCCTACCGGGTGGATGCGCGCACCGACATCTGGTGGGCGGAGCTCGCCCCCGCCCTCGGCGACCACACCGCGTTGCCCCTGCGCTACGAACACATCGAGGTTCGGAACCGCGTCGGGGTGCGTTACGTGACGGAAATGTGGTCGCTCAGCGTGTTGCACCGCTTTTAACATGCCCTCCATGGTCCGCGTTCTCCTTGGTTTGCTCACCGGCCTGCTCGCCCCCGCGTTGTCCGCGGGAGAGTTGCGCATCGGGCTGACCGATCAGCATGGCAGACCGGTGGGCGACGCCGTGGTCACCTTGACCCCGGTCGGCGGCGCTTCCGACGCGCCCGGCGAAGGCCAAACCTTTGAGATCGTGCAAAGCGACCAGGAATTCGCTCCCTATGTCACCGTCGTCCCGGTCGGTGCGACCGTGGTGTTTCCCAACCGGGACACGGTGCAACACCACGTGTATTCGCTTTCCCGGCCCAAAAAATTCGAGTTTCCGCTCTACGATCCCGGCAAATCGGCCCAGCTCATCTTTGACCAGCCCGGCGTGATCACCCTCGGCTGTAACATCCACGATTGGATGCTCGCCTATCTGGTCGTCGTGTCCACGCCCCATTTCGCCCAAAGCGACGCCACCGGACAGGCCGCCTTGGCCGCCCCCCCGGGCAACTACACGCTCGAAATCTGGCATCCGCGGCTATCCCGCCCGGTCCGGCAGACCGTGCAACTGACCGACGCCGACACCGCGCTTAACTTTACCCTCCGGCTGCGCTCGGAACGCCGCATCCGGCGCGCCCCGTCCGCGGAAGGCGGCGGTTACCACTGATCCCGTGCGCCGGTTCAGGTTTCGCCGTTTCAGCAGCCGCCTGCTCCTCCTGATCGCCGGCCTGCTGGCCTTGGTTCAGGGCACCGTTTACCTGATCGTGGCCCGGGCCAACGAGCGCAACGCCCGGACCCACATCCGCGAAAATCTGGCCGTCGGCGCGCGGGTTTTTCACGACACCGTCGAGCAGCGTCGCGACGACATGGCCCGCAGCGCGCGCCTGATGTCCAGTGACTACGCCATCCGCCAGCTGCTGCTGCGCGAACCGCTCGACGAGGCCACCCTGCATTCGATTTTGCTCAGCTACGTCAACCGCGTGCGCGCCCCGGTGATCACGCTGTTTGATCAGTCCGGCGCCCTGCTGGCCAATTCCAGTTCCAGCCTGACCGACGATCAGTGCGACCCGTTCAGAACCCTGATCGACCGTGCCTTGGACGATGACGCCCAGGAGGCCAGCGACTTCGCTCGCATCGAGGGCCGGTTGCACCTGCTGGTGGTGGTGCCGCTTTACGCCCCTTACCCCGAAATCGCCGCCTGGTTCGGCCTGGCCTTCCCCATCGACGACGCCTTCGCCCGCAAGCTCAAGGAAACCACCCTCTTGGAGGTGACCTTCATCGGCGGCACCCCGTCCGCCCCGGGGGAGGTGCTCGCCACCACCCTGCATCCGGAACTGGCCCGCACCGTCACCGCACAACTGCATCCTGCGCAGCCCGACGAAAGCCGTCTCGTGAAACTGGCGGCCGAATCCTACCTTACCGCGTTTCAATCCCTGCCCCTGCTGGATGGTGGCCGCGCGCGCATCGCCCTCCAGCGCTCGCTCGCAGCCGAGCTCGCCCCCGCCCGCGCATTGGAGAAAATCATGCTGCTGGTTTCGCTGGCCGCGCTGGCCGTCGCCATTCTCGCGGCCTTGGGCGTGGCCCGCGGCCTCAGCCGGCCGCTGCGCCAGCTCACCGCCCAGACCCGGCGGGTCGGATCCGGCGACTACACCGCCCGCCTCGATCTGCCGCGGGCCGACGAACTCGGCCAACTGGCCACCGCCTTCAACGACATGACCGCCGGCCTGGCCGAACGCGACCGCGTGCGCGACCTGCTCGACAAAAACGTCTCGCCCGAAGTCGCGGCGCAGTTGTTGCGTGACGGCGCCTCGCTCGGCGGCGAGGAACGCGAGGTCACGGTGCTGTTTGCCGATCTGCGCGGCTTCACCCCGCTCAGTGAAAAACTGCCGCCCCGCGAACTCATCGGCCTGCTCAACCGCTACCTCGACCGCATGAGCGCGGAAATCGAAAGTCACGGCGGCATCATCGACAAATTCATCGGCGACGAGATCATGGCGTTGTTTGGCGCGCCCTTGGCCGCATCCGACGCCGCCGACCGCGCCCTGCGCGCCGCCCTCGCCATGGAACACGCCCTGCAAGAGCTGAACCGTGAACTGCGCGCGGAGGGCCGCCCCGAACTGGCCCTCGGCATCGGCATCAACACCGCGCGCGTGATCGCGGGCAACATCGGCTCCCACCGCCGGCTCAACTACTCGGTCATTGGCGACGGCGTGAATATCGCCGCCCGGTTGCAGGCTCTCACCCGAACCGCCGATTACCACACCAACATTCTGGTGAGCGCCGCCACCTTGGCCGCCGCCCGCGGCTCCTACGCAACCCGCGCCCTCGGGCAGGTCCAACTCAAGGGTCGCCGCGAGCCGGTGGAAATTTTCACTGTGGCCGGTGCCGGTCCCAGACCGGGCTGAACTGCTGCCATCCGCCCCGGGAAAGTTGGCTTGGAGGCCAAGGTCGGCGCTTGCATGCGCATAATTTTTGCATTTTGCTTCAACCCATTGACTCTGAGGCCCAAGCGCCGTTTTCTCAACCCTGCCCCCTTTGCCATGAATGCGCCTATTCCTGCCTTTGCTCGTCTGAGCCGCCCCCTGACCTGGTTGACCGCCTGCACCATGCTATTCGCTTTGAGCAGCGCCGTTGCGCAGACGACCTATGTCTGGACCGGCATGGGTTACGACAACTGGGCTGATGACCCCGGCAATTGGGAAAACGACACGCCCCCGCCCTTCGAGACGATTCCCGACAACACGGACATCACTGACGCCATTTTGCGGTTTGGAGACAACCGCCGCACCTATGTGCAATTTGGCGAATTGTACGCCCATCGGCTGGAGATTGTGGGCCACACCCGGCCCTACAATTTTGCAGGCTTTGCCGAAACTCTGCATCTGGGCAGCGGGGGCATTCTCTATGATCCCGCTGCACCGAAAGTATGGTCCCTGCTGGAAACCCCGGTGCAATTGCATGCCGACCAGACCTGGGACATCCGCAGCGGCACGCTGGAAATACGCGGTTGGCTGAATGATGCCTATTACGACGAGAGCACCCAGAGCGATATCTACTCCGGCCACACCCTGACCAAGACCGGGGAAGGCAATCTCGCCCTGATGTATATGTTCAACAATTGGTCGGGAGGCGTTAACCTGAACGCCGGCCGGCTGACCATACCAGGGCCCTCGATTGGCAGCCTCGGCCTCGGCCCCTTGGTGTTCAACGGCGGCACCCTCGCCGTGGAGGAATATTATTTCTATGAAGAAGGTTATCCGCCCGAAGGTGATGATTTCCCCGCGGTGTTGGTGAATGATGTCGTCAGCAACGGCCTGCTGTCCTTCCACAACGACTCCGAATTGGTGATCCTGCCCTTCGATTTTTTCCTGGCATTGGAAGGGGAAACTCAGACTGAAACGATGCCGGTTGAGACCGACGGCACACTCACGCTGAACGCCGACACCACCCTGCGTGTCGAGGGGGCACCGCTCTTCGTCGGATTGGACGTTGTGGAGGCCGGCGGCTCGCGCAAACTTACCGTCGATGGCAACGGCGTCACCGTGCTCTTCGGCAGCAGCGGCTGGACCGGCGGCACCCAGGTGGACAAAGGTGGCCTGATCTTCGCCGGCGAAGGCAACACCCCGGGTACAGCCGAAGGCATTCTCGTCAACGCCAACGGCTACGTCGGTATCGGTGTGGCCAACAACATCGGCGGCTTCCTCAGTGAGATCGCCCCCTCCTCCACCGGCTTTATCGGCTTCGACACGCCACCTGCGCCTGACTTTTTTGACAGCGGCGAAACCGAGCCGGTGACGGATGTGTTCGGCAGTCCGCAACAGGGCATCGACCTGAGCAATCTGCCCAATGTCCGTTTGGGTTCCGCCAGCGAGGCGATCATCGACGGTGTGATCACCCCCGCCGGCACCGACTACCGGTTCGGCGGCGGCGGCGGTTATCTTTTTGTCAACTCCCCCCTGACCGGTGCACGCAGCGTCAGCGTCTCCTCCCTGCCCGAACGTCCGCTCACCGTGATTCTCGGAAATGATGCCGGTCTCACTTTGCCGACCAATACTTTCGACGGCGGTGTCACCGTGCAAAATTCCGCCCTGGTCTTCATGTCCGGCACGCAGCCCGCGGCCGGCGCCTACACCCTGCAGACCGGCGGCTATATCGGCCTGATGGATTCCAATCAGACGGCCCAGACCGCTTTTCTCACCCGCTTTCCCGGCACCACCAACACCGGCATCATCGGTTTCGATTATTTGGATCCGCAAGACACCGGAATGTCGATGGATGTGTCGATTCCGCTGAACTTCGCCGCCTACCAGCCCGGCGTTTACTTTGGCACCCACACCGACGTGCTTCTCTCCGGCACCATCACCCCGGCCGCAGACAACACCTACCGCTTCGCCGGCTACAAGGGCGGCACCTTGGAAGTCGCCGGCCAGTTGACCGGCGGCAACGCCGTGCACATAGGCGACCCCAACTCTCTCGGCACTTTCGGCAGCCCGCTGGATGAGGAAATTTCCAGCGTCATTCTCTCCGGTGACAACAACTACACCGGCACCACCACCCTTTACACCGGCCGGTTGGGCGTTGACCAGACCAACGGTTCTGTCGGCATCGATCCTACCACCGCCCTGGGCACGGGCGCTTTGCTCGTCCAGCCGCACAACCTCTCCCTCCCGGGTGAGGAAGGCGATGATTTCTACCCCCTGCTCACCGCCCAGAGCTATGGCATGATCATCCCCAACGACCTCGTCCTGAACAACGGGCTCGAGATCGGCGGCAACAACAGCTTCACCCTCGCCGGCAATATCTCCGGCGCAGGCGAACTCTACCTCGGCTCAGAAACCTTCGAGGATGATTACTACACCACCCAGGGATCGGGCGGTTACCAACTGACCCTCTCGGGCAACAACACCTTCGAAGGCGGCATCTACGTCGGCTACGGCACCTCCCTGATGCTGACCACCGACACCGCCGCGGGCACCGGCCCGCTGGGCTTCGGCTACTCGGGCGGCTACGTGGAATTTACCTCCGCCAACCCGTCAATCGGCGGCCTGTGGAGCGACGGGGCTTACTCGAATATATACATGGGCGAGAATGTCCAAACCCTCACCGTGAACCAGCAGGAATTCGGCACGTTCCGTGGTGACTTTTATGGCGATGCCTATGCCTGGAAGTTGATCAAAACCGGTGCGGAAACCCTTCGGCTCGACGACACCGACATTTGGACCGACGGCATCTCCGACGATCAGGGCAACAACATCGGCCTGGACATCCAGCAGGGCACCGTGGTTTTCGCCAACGGCTCACGCCTGTATGATAGCAACGAAACCCATTCGACCGCCATCCGGATTTCCGGCGGCTCCTTGGCCACGGACGGCGACACCTACATCTCGAATCCCATCGTGGTCGCCAGTGGTGGCCGCTTGGCCGGGTTCGGCAATTACGGCCACAGTGTATCCATCGGCGCCGGAGCCATCCTCTCACCCGGTTTGCCCGGCGCTCCGACCGGTTCGATGCATTTCGACCACCTGGAACTTGATGCCGGCGGCATCCTTGAATTCAACGTCATGGATCCCGATCCGACCAACCCGCTCGGTCAGGACCGGGTCAATGTCTACGGCATGGCCACCTTGGTCATCAATGCCAGTCCCGGCGAGCCTTTCACCATTCGCGTGATCTCGTTGGGAGCCGATGGGGAACCCGGCACGCTCACCGGCGTCGATCAGGATCACGGGATCTACTCGTGGGTGCTCTTCGATTACGACTCCCTGAGCATTCCCGGGTTTGAGGACATCTTCAACCCAAGCCTGTTCACGCTGGACCTCGCCGGCTTCAGTTCCGACGCCCCGTTGGGCGGCGACTTTGCGCTCTTCCAAGACGGCAACCACATCATGCTGGGCTTTACACCGGTCCCCGAACCCTCCACCTATGCGCTCATGGCCCTCGGCCTCGGCTTCGTCGGCTGGACCGTCTGGCGCCGCCGCCGCCAAGGCTGATTGCTTCCTTTCCCGTCCCCTCAAAACCATGAAAAAATCCATCCTGTTCATCACCGCCCTCGCCCTGGCCGCCTTCGCCTATGCCGGCGAAACCAAGGACAAAGCCGCCTGCACCAAGGAGAAATCCTGCTGCTGCTGTGCCAAAGCCTGCCCCGACAAGAAGGCCGGCTGCGACAAGGCCGCCAAGGAAGGCTGCACGCGTGACGCCAAGCCCGCGTGCAAAAAGTCCTGCGACGCCGCCAAGGAATAATCCCCGGCGCACCGCCCTCTCTTCAGCCGCGATCCCGCCGGGTCGCGGCTTTTTGTTTATCCGCGCTTCGCTCAGGCGCTCGAACCCGTGCCGTCTGGCGCGGCCGCGCCGGTAGAATCGGATCGCCGGGCCGACCGCGCATGATGAAAACAAAAAACCAAAACTCCCGGCTTGCCTCCCCCTTTCTCACCGCCTTTTCTGCGACAACCTTTCCCCGCCCCACCTCCTTCCACTATGATCAACCGTCCCACCGCATTCCTTCCTTCCTCCATCGCGTGTGCGGACCGTCTGACCTTCTGAGTCGGGCCCGGTCCGCCGCCAGAGCGGGCCCAGCAAAACATCCGTTTTCCGTGTCACCCGCTCTTTGCCGAGCGGGTTTTTTGTTTCTCCGATTCCTGACCTCCCCTTTTCCATGTTTTCCCTGTTTTCCACCATCTGGTCGCTGATGCGCGGCCACCGCCTGCGCTATGGCCTGGCGTTGGGCTGTCTCGTCCTCGCCACCGTCATCAATTTCGGCATTCCGCTCATCGGCAGCGCCACCATCGACTACGCCGTCGCGGACAAGCCGCTCACCGCCGACGCCCCCGTGCTCCTGACCCTCATCCTCCGTGGGTTCGGCGGCATCGACCGCCTGCGCGAAAATCTCTGGCTCGCCCCCGTCGCCATGGTCGGACTCGCCCTGCTCGCGGGCCTTTGCAGCTACCTCAAGGGCTGGCAGGCCGCGCTCGCCAGCGACGGCATCGCGCGCCGGTTGAAAAACGACCTCTACGATCACCTCAACCACCTGCCCGCCTCCTATCACGACCGCGCCGACACCGGCGACCTCGTCCAGCGCTGCACCAGCGATGTCGAGACCACCCGCCAGTTCCTCGCCACCCAGGTCATGGAAATCGGCAACGCCATCTTCCTCGCCGGCGTCGCCCTGCCGCTGCTGCTCTCGCTCAGCGCGCCGATGACCGCGGTCTCTTTCGCCCTCGTAGGTCCCATCGTGCTCTACGCCTATTTCTACTTCCGCAACGTGAAGCATGTCTTCAAGTCGGTCGACGAGGCCGAGGGCGAGCTCACCGGCGTGATTCAGGAAAACCTCACCGGTATCCGTGTCGTCCGCGCCTTCGCCCGGCAGGATTACGAACGCGCCAAGTTCTCCGGCCCCAACCTCCGCTACCGCGACCGCAGTCTGCGCATGCTCCGGCTCATGTCCTGGTATTGGTCGATCAGCGATTTCGTCGCGCTCAGCCAGCTCGGCCTCACGTTGATCATCGGCGCGTATTGGATCGCGCAGGGCGCCTTCACCGTCGGTCTGCTCTTCGCTTTCATCTCCTACCTCACCATCATGCTCTGGCCGGTCCGCCAGATGGGGCGCATCCTCACCGACCTCGGCAAGACCACCGTCGCCCTCACCCGCATCCGCGAGATCCTTTCCGTGTCGCGCGAGCCGGCGCCCCCGGCCCTGCCGCCCGCGCTGGCCGCGCCCATTTCCGGCCATCTCGGGGTGCGCGACCTGCATTTTTCGCACGGCGAGACCGCATCGCCGGCCGACGGCCGCGGCGCGCTCAACGGCATCTCCTTCGACCTGCGGCCCGGCGAGACCCTCGCGCTCATCGGCCCCTCCGGCTCGGGCAAAAGCACGCTGATGCACCTGCTGCTGCGCCTCTACGATTACCGCTCCGGCTCGATCCAATTCGACGGTCGCGAACTCAACACCCTGCCCCGCGAGTGGCTGCGCCGCCAGATCGGTGTCGTCATGCAGGAGCCGTTCCTGTTCTCCAAGAGCCTGCGCGACAACCTCAGGCTGGGCCGCGGCGACGCGCCCGAGGCCGAGATCGAGGCCGCCGCGCGCACCGCCTGCATCCACGACACCATCCTCTCGTTCGAACACGGCTACAACACGCTGATCGGCGAGCGTGGTATCACGCTCTCCGGCGGTCAGCGCCAGCGCATCGCCATCGCCCGGGCCATCCTGAAGCACCCGCCGCTGCTCATCCTCGACGACGCCATGAGCGCCATCGACGCCGAAACCGAGTCGCTGATCCTCGACGCCCTGCAACAGCGTCGCGGCCGCGCCACCACCCTCGTCATCGCCCACCGCCTCGGCACCCTCGCCCACGCCGACCGCGTGCTCGTGCTCGAGCACGGCCGCATCATCCAGTCCGGCACCCACGCCGAACTCATCGCCCGCGAGGGCCTCTACCGCCGGCTCTGGCAAATCCAGACCCGCGTCGAGGCCGACCTGCAGTCCGAACTCAATCCCACCGTCTGAGATCGTTCCCGCTTTCTCCGTCCGGACTTCACTACCGCAATCCACCCTCCGCAATCCGCATTTTCCCATGTCCGCCCAGTTTCACCAGGAAGACGAATTCAAGGCCAGGCTCGACGCCGGCCTGTGGTGGAAGATTTTCCTCCGCGCCCTGTCGCTCAAGCGCTACCTCATCCCGCTCGCCGTCGCCGCCGTCCTCATCGCCGTCTGCGACGCCAGCTTCGCGCTGGTCACCCGCTGGGTGATCGACGGCGTCGTGGCGCAGGGCATGGCCGCGCCGTTTCTGCACTACATCCTCGTGTACGGACTCGTCACGGTGCTGCTCTGCACCGGCATCTGGCTGTTCATCGATATGGCCGGCAACATCTCCAACCGCCTCGCCCACGACATCCGGCGCGATTGCTTCGACCGGTTGCAGCAGCTCGAGTTCTCCTTCTTCGACACCCGGCCTGTCGGCTGGCTCATCTCGCGGCTCACCAGCGACTGCGACAGGCTCGCGCGCATCATCTCGTGGGGCTTCCTCGACATCGTGTGGGGCTTCACCTCGCTTTTCATGATCGCGGCCTGCCTGCTTTACCTGAACTGGAAACTCGGCCTCATCGTCATCGCGATCGTGCCGCCGCTCGCCGTCATCTCGAAGGTCTTCCAGAAGCGCATGATCCTCAGCGCGCGTGACATTCGCAAATACAACTCGCAGATCACCGCCAGCTACAACGAGTCCATCCAGGGCGTGCGCACCACCAAGACCCTCGTGCGTGAACCCGAGAACCTCGCGGAGTTCAAGGAGCTCTCCGCCCGCATGCTCGCGGCCTCCGTGCTCAACGCCCGGCAAAACGCGCTCTACTTCCCCATCGTCACCACCCTCGGCACCCTCGCCGCCGGTCTCGCGCTCTGGCGGGGCGGCTGGCTGACCCTGCACGACAGCCTCACCCTCGGCACCCTCGTCGCGTTTGTGAACTTCGCGGGCATGTTTTTCCAGCCCATCAACTCGCTCGCCCAGCGCCTCACCGAGATGCAGAGCGCGCAGGCCGCCGGCGAACGCGTCATGGGCCTGCTCGAAACCGTGCCCGCCATCCAGGACAGCCCGGCGGTGCTCGCCAAACTCGCCCGGGCCAAAATCGAAAATCAAGATTCAAAAATTGCAGTGGCCCCGGACGGCCACCCCAACCGCATCGAGACGATCGAATTTCGCGATGTCACCTTCCGCTACGAAAACGGCCCGGTCGTGCTGCAGAATTTCAACCTCACCGTGCGCGCCGGCGAAACCATCGCGCTGGTCGGTCCCTCGGGCGGCGGCAAGAGCACCATCGTGTCGCTCGTCTGCCGTTTCTACGAACCCGTCTCCGGCTCGATCCTCATCAACGGCACCGATTACCGCGAGCGCGCGCTCGGCTGGCTGCAATCGCAGCTCGGCATCGTCCTGCAAACCCCGCACCTCTTCAAGGGCACCGTGCGCGAAAACATCCGCTACGGCCGGCTCGACGCCACCGACGCCGAGGTCGAAACCGCCGCCAAGCTCGTCAACGCCCACGACTTCATCATGCAGCTGGAACAGGGCTACGACACGCCCGTCGGCGAAGGCGGCAACCGCCTCTCCACCGGCCAGCGGCAGTTGCTCTCGTTCGCCCGCGCCCTGCTTGCCAACCCGCAGATCTTCGTGATGGACGAGGCCACGTCCTCCATCGACACCGAGACCGAGCAACTCATCCAGCGCGGCCTCGAGACGATCTTCAGCGGCCGCATCAGTTTCGTCATCGCCCACCGGCTCAGCACCATCCGCAACGCCGACCGCATTCTTGTCATCACCAAGGGGCGGATCGAGGAGTCCGGCACGCATGAGGAATTGCTGCGTCAACGCGGCCATTACTACGAACTCTACACCAGCCAGTTTCGTCGCGAGCGCGAGGAAGCCGTCCTCTCCGGTGGCGCCGGCTGACACAGCCGTCGCTTGGCAAGCCGACCGGCGCATGCATAGTGCCGTCATGCGCCGGTTTTCGCCTTTCTGCCTCGGTTTGATCGCTGTCTTCCTCGCCGCCTGTGCGCCGCGCGAAACACCCGTCGAAGCCGGCATCCGCACGCACACCCTGCTCGTCGGCAACGCCGCCGAACCCGGCGACCTCGACCCGCACCTCGCTTCGATCCTCACCGACCAGATCATCATCAACACCCTGTTCGAAGGTCTCACCGCCCTCGACGAGCAGACCACCCGACCCGAACCCGCCGCGGCCGAATCCTGGACCGTCTCGGACGACGGCCTCACCTGGACCTTCCGCCTGCGTGAAAACCTGCGGTGGTCCAACGGCGATCCGCTCGTCGCCGCCGACTTCATCACCGCCTGGCGGCGCGCGCTCAATCCCGCCTTTGCCGCCGACAACGCGTGGTATCTTTTCGTCCTCAAAAACGCCGAGACCTACAACGCCGGCCAGATCACCGATCCGTCCGCCGTCGGACTCGCCGCCCCTGACGACCGCACGCTCGTGCTTACGCTGGAGCGGCCGGTGCCCTATCTCCCCGCACTCGTGTCACTGCCCGCCTGGTTCCCGCTCAATCCGCGCAACCTCGAACAACATGACGCGCTGACCCAACGCGGCCGGCCGTGGACGCGCCCCGGCAATCTCGTCAGCAACGGCGCCTATCAACTCGCCGCATGGGAACCCAACGCCCGCATCGTGCTCGACAAAAATCCGCACCACCGCGACGCCGCGACCGCCCAGCTCGAACACATCGTCTTTCTGCCCATCGAAAAGCCCGAGGACGAGGAACGCAGTTACCGCGCCGGCCAGTTGCATGTGACCTTCAACCTGCCCGTCACCAAGATCGCCCCCTGGCGCGATCGCGCGCCGGAGCAGCTGCGCATCGACTCCCTGCTGCAGAGCAATTTCATCCGGTTCAACACCACCCGCGCCCCGCTCGACGACCCGCGCGTGCGCCGCGCGCTGTCCCTCGCTCTCGACCGCGGACTGCTCGCCCAATCCGTGTTGCAATCCAGCCGCCTCCCCGCCGCCTCACTCACGCCGCCGCATACCGGCGGCTACGAAGCACCCGCCACGGTGGAGGCCGACCCCGCCACCGCACGCGCCCTGCTGGCCGAGGCCGGTTATGCCGACGGTGCCGGCTTACCGGCCATCGAGCTGATGGTGCGGAACGACGAAATCATGCCGCGCCTCGCCGAGGCGATTCAAGCCATGTGGCGCACCGAACTCGGCATCGAGGCCACCATCACCCAAGCGGAACAGAAAATCTGGATCCAAAACCAGCAGACCTTGAACTACACCGCCTGCCTGTCGGCGTGGACGGCGGATTACCCCGATCCTTTGACGTTTTTGGAACTGTTCCTGCCCCAGGGCGCCTACAATTGGACCGGTTGGAACAATGAAGACTATCAACGCCGCTTGGCCATCGCGGCCGCGGCCACTCCCGCCGCCACGCGCATTCGTTTTACCGTCCTGCGTGAAGCCGAGGAGCTGCTCCTGCGCGAGGCCCCCATTGCCCCGCTCTACTTCGGCGCCCAAACCTACCTCTTGCATCCGGCCGTCAAAGGCTGGGCCCCGTCGCCGCTCGCGTTCCGCCGGTTTCAACGGGTCTCGCTCGCACCGTGATGCCGCTTGTCCCCGCCTTCCTCTCCTTGCAATCTCCGGTCATGCGCCTGCTCCCCGCCCTTTTGTTTTTGGCCGCCTTGGCTGTGGCCCAGCCCGCCGTTGGTTCGACGGACAAGGATGCCGGGGTCGGTTTTGTGCGTGTCTGGCCCGAGTGGCGCTCCGCCGATTCCTTTGTGCGCATCAAGGAATACTTCGGCGCCCCCGAGGACACCGGCCGCGAAACCGTGCTCCGTTCCCAACCGTCGGAGCGCGCCGGGTATTATTTCCTCGTTCGCACCACAAACCCCGGGGCCGTGCTGTCCGGCACCAAGTTCGTGCTTGAGATCATCACCCCCGATTCGCCGCGCACCAAGACCTTCACCTTCCCCGCCGGTTTGCCCGCACGCGAACACGTCTTTCACCTCGGCCTGACCGGTGCGGATTGGACCGGCGAAAAAGTGCAGCCAGTCGCGTGGCGGCTGCGGCTGTTGTCGCCTGACGAACAGGAGCTCGCGGTCGCGCGGAGCTTCCTCTGGCAGATGCCCGCCCCGGCGGAATCTTAATCCCGCGCCGCGTGAAACCGGCGTCACCTCCCGCCTGGTCCGCTTGGCAACCGCTCGGATTGCGGCTTTCCGCCGCGGTCCTCGCCGAGACCCTCGATGGCGGTCAGAGTTTCCGTTGGAGCTGCGACGACGCGGGCGTGTGGACCGGTATCTGGTCCGAACACATCGCCCAACTGACCCTCGATCCCCAAGGCGAACTGCTGGGACGCATGCCGTGCGGCTCGCCCGGAGGCATGGCGCCTTTGCGCCACTACCTGCGGCTCGACACCGATTTCGCCGCCCTCGCCGACCAATTGCCCTGGCGCAGCGATCCGCATCTCGCCGCCTGCCTCGCCGCCTTCCCCGGCCTGCGCCTGCCCAGGCAACCCTTCGGCGAAACCCTGCTTTGCTTTCTTTGCAGCGCCACGAAACAAATCGTGCAGATCAAACAGATGGTCGCGCTCCTCGCCCAAAACCACGGCGCTCAAATAACATTCGAAGGTGAACATGCAGGTCCCTCTGCGCGTCAAGCGCACCGTCACAGGGACGAGCCGGGCCACCCGCCGAACCAAGCGGTCACCGGACGTGGCAACTCCCTTCCCGCCATTCATCGCCTCCCCACCTGGCCCGAACTCGCCGCCATTCCCGAGGATGATCTGCGCCGCTGCCTGCTCGGCTTTCGCGCCCGCTACATCAAACAAACCGCCCTCTTCCTCGCCGCGCGTCCCGGCTGGCTCGATGAAACCGAAGCCCTGCCCTACCCCGCCGCCAAGGCGCGACTGATGGAACTTCCCGGCGTCGGCGAAAAGGTCGCCGACTGCGTGCTCCTCTTCGGCGCGGGCAAACTGGAGGCCTTCCCTGTGGACACCTGGATCCTCAAGGCCCTGGCGCAACGCTACGGCCTGTCCGGTTGGAAACCCGCCCAGCTCGCCCAATTCGGCCGCGCCCACTACGGCCCCTTCGCCGGCCTCGCCCAGCAATTCCTCTTCGCCTACGAACGCCGGTCGTCTGCTGCGACTATGTCACTTAATAGGTGACATTCAGAGGGGAAATCCCGTTTTTCTTTGTCACCTATTAAGTGACAACCGCGTCATCGGCGACCTTCGGGCGCTTTAGCAGACGCCACGGGAAGAAGTACACCGCATACACCACGGCGTAGACCCAAAAGTGGTCGAGCCGGGCAAAGTGCGCGCCCGCGAAAAAGAAGATCAGCAGATGCATGCGGACGACGTTCTTGTACGGCGCCATCATCTTGCTGTGATCACGCCCGGCCATCGGGGGCCGGTAAATCTTTTCATCTCCAAGCGTAATCGCGCCACCATCCGCAGGTTTGCTCTTGCTGACAAAACCGCCGCGCTCGGCCAGGAACGCCACCGGCAGAAAAATCCCATAACGCCGCAACACCTCCCAATACGTGTCGACCGCCGGCCAGCTGCCGCCGCCATCCGTCCCCGGCACGATCGGGAAAAAGATGCTGAGAAACACCGAGTGCCCCAGGTGAAAGCCGCCGAAATGCACCGTGAAAAACGCCACGGTGAACAGTGTGCCAAACAGGATCAAACCGCCCCCGAGCAATTTCGACCGGCCAGCTCCGGGCGTGCGATCCGCGCGCGAGCTAACCACAAAATCGCGCAGGTGCTCCGTGGCGAACCACAGGATCGTCGCATAACCGACCACGAGGCTCGAAAGCCACAGGCTCCAAACCAAATCGGTGGTTTCCCAATCCAGCAACCACGCCAGCGACAAACCGCCCGCGAACGCCAATGCATCCGGCCAGGCTCCGGCCCAGCCGGAGCGCCCGGCGGAGGCGGCGGCCGCACTCATTTCGCGCGTTGGATCAATTCCACCTCGTAGCCCTCGGGCGCGTCGATGAAGGCGATCACCGAGCCGCTGCCCGTCTGGGTCGGCCCGTCGCTGAGGGCGAAGCCCTTGGCCTGGAGTTCCGCCGTAAACGCCGCCATGTCCTCGACCTCAAAGGCCAGGTGCATGAGGTCGGGCTGCACCTTGACCGGCTCGGCGCCGGGCGGCATCTGGCAGATCTCGATTTCCTCGTCGCTGTTCGGCGTCTGCAGAAACGCCAACTGCGCGCCGCGCGGCGACGTGTGCTGGCGGCTCAGCGTCAAACCGAGCGCCTCTTGGTAAAACTTAACGGTGGCCGCGAGATCGTTCACGCGCATGCGGGTGTGGAGCAATTTTTTGACCATGACCGCAGTGTGCGGATGTCACCGCCGACGACAAGCTGCGAGCTTTCGCCACATACCCTATTTCACGGCCGCTCTGGGCGGTTCCGGCCGGCGGATGCGTGACAGGACACCTGCATCCAACCTCACGGCAGGTAGCGTTCGGTAAAGGTGGGGCGCTCGCCTGCCATCTTCAGAAACACATCCAGCGGCACGACCTCGATGTCCGGGCCCAGCCGGTCGCAGATCGCCTTCACCCGCGCCACGTCGCTGGACTCCCGCACGTGCACGAGGAGAAAATACGGGCGCTGCGCGTTGATCTCCGCCAGTTCGGTCAGATCCGCCGCGGCCTCCGCCTCGGTTTTGTCGGCCGAGAGATAGTAGTCATAGGAGATGAACGGCACCTTGCCCCTGACCGTGAAGGTATTGGAGGCGTAGTAGCCGTTCAGGAAGCCGATCGCGTCGGGCATTTCGTTGTAATACACATCCACGATCTCCTTCGGCAGGTTGTTTTCCCCGGCCTCGGTGCCGTCGCCGGCATAGTCCATGATTTCAAAAACCCGCAGATCGAGCTGCTCCATCAACTCCCGCGCCCGCGCGATTTCCTTGGGCAGCCACTCCTTGGGAAACGCTTTCGGATACATGTAGGAGGACCCCGAGAGGCACCCGATGAAGTAATCGTTGGGCGTCGCCTGCGCGTAGTAAAACTCCAGCATGGCGGGTGACAGGTGGAGAAACTTCATCGTCACCTCCCAGGCATACGGGATCGAACCCCGGCCCGGCTTCACCCACGCGCCGATGCCGAGCCCGTCGGTCTGCACCAAGGCCAGGTAAACCTTGTTTTCCGGCACATAGGTTTTGCCGGGAACGATGTTGTGCTGGTTCTTGAACTTGAATCCGGGTGAGGCCGGCACCCCGATCAGAAAGCTCGTGTTCGGCATGGTGTTCAATCCGTCTGACGTCAGCGCGTAGGAGGACAGCAACGTGGTCAGTTCCTCCTCGGCATCCTTCTTGTAGGAATGCCAGCCCCAGACCTGCCCCATCGGATTCATCTCCGCCAACAGGCTTTTCGTCAGCGCGAATTCCTGCGTGTCGGTGGCCCGGGCCGACAGGTCCGAGCAGAAGCCGCGGTTCATCATGCCAAAATCCGCGGCCGCCGGCATGAGGATCGAACCGTGGATGCCGCCGAGCCAGACAATCACGTCGCGGGAGCAGCGGCTCCAATACGCGTCCTTGGCCCACGAGTAGATTTCAAAGTCCGATTGGCCCGTGAACCGTCCCCGGAAATCGTCGATCGGCTTGAACCCGTACTTTTCGGCCAGCGGGATCATGTCCTCCGTGATCACCACGCCCTGCTCCAACCCCGCCAGCGTATAGGCGACGATCAGGGATGTGCGCACATTTTTGTCCCAGACGATATAGCCCTTGATGTGCTCCCGGAAGGTGGCAAAGGCCTCCTCGACCGTGTGCAGCTTGGTGAAGGTGAAGTTCCGCCGCTCCTCCAGAAAATCACGCAGTTCCCGCGTGTAGTTGAACGGGTAGGCCGGCCCGAATGTGAAATAAAGCAACGGCGCCTTTTCGTTCACGATGCCCTGCACCGAGATCAGGCACGCATGCTCGGGCAGCTTGGAATCGATCGCCCAATCGTCCGTCAGGAGCATCTCGTAGGCGTTGTCGGCATCGTGGCGCTTGTAGACATACCTGGCCTCCGGCCCGGTCTTGCGCGTGTTCCGGGTCACCACGCAGGTCAGCAGATCCTTGTGTTCCGACAACTCGTAACGGCGTGTCATCCCGAGCCGGCTCGTGCCCTGGGAGGTGGCGACATCAAAGTTCTCCACGATCCGCAGCACTCCGTCTTTCTCCCACCCCGCCGTGACTTCCTTCGTGCCGCCCACCGGGAGCTTCAGGCCCATGAACAGGTTGCTGGCAAAGGAGCCATCCCTGATCTCCACCGGTTGCGGACGGCCGGTCGTGTTGAGCGTCATTTGTTCCTCATAGACCCGTTTGGGTCCCTGCCAGGTGGTGAGGGTAAGCGCATCCTCCTTCACCGCGAATTCCAGCGTGGCACTCCGATAATAATCCAGCGTCGAGCTCTTGGCCGGGATCAGCTTCCATTTGCCGTTGAATGCCGGCTCCTGGCCGAAGACGGAGACCGCCAGCATGATAACAATGATGAGCGTCCGGGATAGCGTGTTCATGGCGTTTGCGTCAGCCGTCTACTGGCGACCGGATCGCTTTTAGCCCTTCGCCCAGTCCCGCGCAATCACTTCCTGCCCGCGGAACACCGCCTGCGAAATCCCTGACGGGAGAATGCCCGGGAAAGGACTCGAACCTTCACGCCTTGCGGCATCGGCTTCTAAGACCGACGTGTCTGCCATTCCACCACCCGGGCGAACTGATTACAGAGTGCAGATTGCGGATTTCAGAACCGTATGCGCAAGGCCGAAACCATGCCCCAGTCGCCAATCCGCAATCTCACCGGGCCGCGCCCAGCACGTCGCCCATCTTCGCGTAGGTTTCCACGTGGTTCGCACTCTGCGCCACCAGGTCGTCGGCCAACCGGATGCGCCCGCGCTGGAAGAGCGTGATCACGCACGAACCGCCGAACTTGAACAACCCCTTCTCCTCGCCCTTCGCCACCGCGCGGTCCTCTACAAACGCCTGCAGGATGCTGCCGACATTGGTCGCGCCCACCTCGATCATCGCCACCGCCCCGAAAGCCGGCGAATCGATCGCGGTGATCATGCGCTTGTTTTCGACGAGGTAGCGGATGTTGTGCCGCAACGCGACCGGGCTGACCGAATAGAGCCAGCCGTTGACCAAACGCGGCAGCCCCGGCGTGCCGGCGACCGGAAAGTGGAACCGATGGTAATCCACCGGGCACAGCCGCGAGATCAGCATGGCGCCGCCGGCAAATTTCGCCGCCTGCTCCGCATCACCCAGCAGCTCCGCCAGCGTGAACTTCGCGCCCTTGACGTAGAAGCCGTCGGCTGCATCCACATCCGGAAACGCCAGGTGCCGCCCGTCCGCCGGCAACACCGCCACCGACTCGCCCGCCGCGATCGGCCGGCACTCGGGCTTGAGCGCGCGGTAGAAAAACTCGTTGAAGCTCTTGAAGTCGAACGGCGACTTCGCGAACTCCTCCACGTCGATATCGTATTTCACGATGAACGGCAGCACCTGGTTGGCACTGAAACTGCGGTTCATCCGCCAGCCGTAGTAGGCCGAGAAAAAGCGCCGGCGCGCCAGCAGCGCCACGAATCCGCGGCCGACCGGGTTCTCATAGGCAAAGCGCAACCACCCCTCGCCGAAGATCCGTTCGGTCTCCAGCGAGCCGGTGTAGCGGTTAAAAAAACGCACGGGTGTGGCGGGCATATGCGGCATCATCACACAGGGCCGCCCCTCCGGAGCAAAGGAGAAAACGCCGGGACACGAACGTTTCGCGTCCCGGCGTCATTTCGCTCAGCGCAGCACCAGCCGACCGGGCACTTGCACCCGCTCGCTGAAGGCTCCGTGCAGGCGATCGGTGTAGCGACAGGCCTCGCCGGTCTCCAGATCCAGCAGGAGGTGGTTCGGAAAGCGTCCGTGCGGATTGGCCCCCGGGTTGAAGACCACGGCGTCCCCCATAAAGTCATGCCATCGGGTCGGATCGTGCACGTGACCGCTGAACACATACGCCGGAGCGTGTTTTAGGACCGCATCGGCCAGCAAATGATCACCCCGGTCGTAGCCGTGCTCGGAGCGCGACACCCGGGTTTTGGCCGGCGGCGCATGCACGACCCAGCCGTCGGCGGCCGCGCTGCGCGGGCGCTGGGTGCAGGCGATTGCGGCGAAACGCAGCCCGGCGTGCGCCAGCACCTTGCCGTCGGGGTGAACCGGCGGAGGCAACTCGCGCAGCCAGTAGGCCGGCTGCCAACGGTAGGTGGCCGCATTCCACTCAAGGTCGTGGTTGCCGCTGGCAACCACAACCGGCACCGGGCTGTCGCGCAGCCACGAGGCCACCCACGCCATCTGCCGGTTGATGTCGGGCAGGCGCTGATCAAGCAGATCGCCGCTGATGATCAGCGCCGAGTGCGCCGGAGCCTGGTGACGCAGCCAGTCGAACCACGGGCGGCGGAAATGAAGATCGGTAACATGCAGGAGAGTCATGACAGGAATTGAGTGAGGTTGCAGTCTTGCGGCCGCCCGCCGTGAGGCGGCGACCGCGCATCCCGCGCGCCATGGCGCGCGTCCAACGGTGACCGGAGGCCGGGGGCGAAGCCTCACCGTGCCTGCCGTCAGCGTCGGATCTCAATTCCGACCGCGGGGCACGGGGCTACTTCGCCCCGGATTCACTCCGGGTAGCTACATCATGGAAGATCAGTGCGTGGGTCATGGAGGCGGTTGGGTGGGGACGTTGCGCCCGGGCGCGGGCAGAATTCGTCGCGAGGTGAAAAATGCCGCCGGGGCTTGATCAGGCGGAGTGGTGGAAAACGGGGCTCTGCCGTCGGGCGACCGGCCGTGAAACCCATGGCAAGCCGATGATCGCCATGCCGTCCGGCGTCAGCAGCGTCATGCGTCCGGCAACTGCGCCAGACGCACCGAGGCCCTTGGCGGGTGTGCTGTCCGTGGCTTCCCACGCCCGCATCGGATCGGGCGCAAAGCCACCTGCCCGGTCCACTTCTTCCCGGAGCGGATGCAGGTTTACCCGCAGGTGCGGCTGCGATTTGATCAACACGTCCAACAACGCGCGATGGCGACCGTAATCGGGCGCGGTGATGCGGAGTTTGGGCAGGAGATTCAGGGCATGGTGAGTCATGGCGATCGAGGGATTGGAGATTGGACTCTTGGCGGAACGTATCCGGCCGTGGGGCTGACAAACCGGGGGAATTCCCGATGAAAAGGGGCGCGGCGGATCACCCGCTGCGCGCACAATCAATCGCGCGATCGCCGCATGATTTCGCGGCGATCGCGTCAGGAGAGCACGTCTTGGCTCGGATACCTGAAACGCAGTCGATTCATCCGCGTCCAGTCTCGTCCATAAACCCAAAATGGCAAGCCCTGGCGGCGGTTTGTGACCCACTATTACCGGCGCAACCGCCGCCATACCAAAAGGTGATCAAACGCCCCTGCCCGCGTTTGCTTCCGCCGCGGGTTTGTGCACGCTTTGACCCATGGAAAATTTCTCGTTTCACAATCCCACCCGCCTGCATTTCGGCCGCGGCCAGATCGCCGCCCTCGACCGCGAGCTGCCCGCCGATGCCCGCGTCCTTCTGCTCGCCGGCGGCGGCAGCATCAAAAAGAACGGCGTTTACGAGCAGGTGAAAAAGGCCCTGGGCCCGCGCACCGTCGTGGAATTCTTCGGCGTCGAGGCCAATCCCGACTTCGACACGCTGATGCAAGCCGTGAAACTGGCGCGGCAAAAAAACGTCACCTGGGTCCTGCCGGTCGGCGGCGGCTCCGTGCTCGACGGCGCCAAACTCGTCGCCGCGGCAATCAAGTATGCCGGCGACGCGTGGGACATCCCCGCCAAGCGCATGAGCAAGCTCCCGCATGCGCTCCCCATCGGCGCGGTGCTCACCCTGCCCGCCACCGGTTCTGAATCCAATGGCGCCGCCGTTATCTCGCGCCGCGCCACCAAGCAGAAACTCGCCTTCATCAGCCCCGACGTGTTTCCGCGGTTCTCCATCCTCGATCCCGAAACGACGTTCTCGCTGCCCGAGCGGCAGGTCGCCAACGGCATCGGCGACGCCTTTGCCCACGTCATCGAGCAATACCTGACCTACCCGGCCGACGCCGCGTTGCAGGACCGGTTTGCCGAGGGCATTCTCCGCACGCTGATCGAAACCGGCCCGACCACCCTCGCCAATCCCACCGACTACAACGCACGCGCCAACCTCGTGTGGGCCGCCACCTGGGCGCTCAACGGCTGGATCGGTGTCGGCGTGCCGCAGGACTGGGCCACGCACATGATCGGCCACGAACTCACCGCCCTGCACGAAATCGACCATGCGCGCACCCTCGCCATCGTGCTGCCCAGCCTCATGCACGTGCAACGGCAGGGCAAACGCGAGAAACTGCTCCAATACGCCGCGCGTGTCTGGGATCTCACCGCGGGCTCCGAGGATGAGCGCATCGACGCCGCCATCGCCAGGACCCGCGACTTTTACGAATCGCTCGGCATCAAGACCCGGCTTTCGGACTACCATGTGCCGGCCGACACCGCCGCCGAGGTCGCCCGCCGGTTGAAAGCCCACGGCATGGCCAAGCTCGGCGAGCGCGGCGACATCACGCCCGAGGTCGTGGAGAAAATTCTCCGCGCCGCCGCCTGATCCGGCTTCACGAGAGCAGTTCAAGTTGAATTGTAGCCGCGTTGGCCGTGCCCTGCGCAGGCTCGGCGAAGCAGGGAGCGCTGCGATTCTGCTGGTCAGCAGAATGGTTTCCCTGTGGCCACGCTTTTGCCTACGGCTCAAGCGCAGCCACGGCTTTTCAAAAAATGCGCTGCATCACGCTTCAGTTGCCGGGCGGCCGCGTGCCGCCCGGTATCGTTTTGGCGGCCTGGCGTTCGGCGGCCTGCTGCTGCGCCTTGCGCACGGTGGCGATGCTGCGCTGGCGCAACGCCTCGTAGATCGGCGTATTCCCCAGCGCCTCCGCCACCCCGTAGGCGCAGAGGCAGCTGACGAGCAGCGGCAGCATGAAGGAATACGACGCGGTCATTTCCAGCATCAGGATGATGCCCGTAAGCGGTGCCCGCACGATCGCGGTGAACAACGCCCCCATGCCCAGCACGCAGAACACCTGCGAGCTCATGCCCGAGATGCCGGTAAAGTGCTCCACCCCCGCGCCGAACCACAACCCGGCCAACGCCCCCAACACCAGCAACGGCGCAAAGATCCCGCCCGCCGCGCCGGAACTGTAGCTCACCAAGGTCAGCGAAAAACGCGCGACCAGATACAGCGGCATCAGCCCCACCGCGATCTGGCCCGACAGCGACAATTGCACCAGTTCCCCGCCCGAACCCGCCAACCCCGGCACGGTCCAGCCGATGAAACCCACAAACAGGCCCGCCGCCGCACCGACGGCAAACCCCGGCCACCTGAGCAACCGCTCACGCAGGCTGATCGTCGTCAGCAGTCCGCGGTTGAACAGCACGCCCAGCCCGCCCATCGCAATGCCGAGCAAGGCCGCCCACGGCAGCGAATTCACCCCCGGCGCCGTCAGCCCCACGAAATGAAACACCGGCGATTCGCCGACCATCAGCCGCGAAACCACGTCGGCCGTCACCGAGGCGAGAAACGCCGCCACAAAAACCACCGGCGTGAACGCCCCGTGCAGTTCCTCCAGCACAAAAATCAGGCCCGACAGCGGCGCATTGAACGCCGCCGCCAGCCCCGCACCCGCACCCGCGCTGATCAGCGCGCGGCGCTCGCCGTCGCCCACCTTCACCTTGAACCACTGCGAAATCATGAAGCCCGTGGCGCCGCCCATCTGCACCGTCGGCCCCTCGCGTCCCAGCGCCAGCCCGCCACCGATGCCCACCACGCCGGCCAGAAACTTGACCGGCAGCAAACGCCGCCATTCCGGTTCCGCCTCGCGGCGCAGGATGGATTGCAAATTGGGAATGCCGCTGCCCGCCGCATGTGGCGCATACCGCCGCACCAACCAGACGCTCAATCCGCCGCCCAGTGCCCCGAGCAGCAGCGCCACCGGCAGCCCGATCCCGCCGGAAAACTGTTCCACCGCATAAATGCGCAGGGACTCGACGCCATTCAGCGCCAGGCGAAACGCCGACGCCAGCGCCCCGGCCACGACGCCGACCAAAATCGCCTTGAGAATGATGTGCCGGCGACGCACCTCGCCGGCCCCCAGCCCGTGACTGTTTTCAACGTGCACGCCCCAGTTTAACGGGACGCACCGGTTTGGTTACAAGAATGTTTCCTCCCGGGTGCTCCGTGATCGGGCTGGAACAGTTTAGGTTGAAATGTAGCCCCGTTGGCCGTGCCCTTCGTAGGCTTGGCGAAGCAGGGAGCTTGGCGACAACGTGGTTTCCCAGTGGCCACGCTTTGGCCTACGGCTCAAGCGCAGCTACGACATTTCAGAAAATGCCCGGACAGACGCTCACGCCTCCGCCGGGGCCTCGACCTTGCGGAGGCGGATCTGGCGCGGGCCGCCGGGGGTTTTCCATGTGAAGGTGTCGCCCTGCGAAAATCCGATGATGGCGGTTCCGATGGGCGCCAGAATCGAGAGCTTGCCGGAAGCAATGTCGGCATATTCGGGGTAAACGAGCGTGTAGGCGTCGACCTCACCGTTCTCGACATCCTCGATCTCGACCCGCGAGCCCATCACAACCGTGGTGGCCGGGATGTTCCAGCGCTCCATGATCTCGGCGCGCTCCAGTTCCACCTGCAAAGGCTGCAGGGTCTCACGCAGGCGCGGCTGCGACTGGATCACGGAGCTCACCAGCTCGCGCAGGCGCTGCCGGTCGCTCGCGGTGATGCGCAACGTGGGAAGGGAGGTGGTGTTCGTTTTCATGATGGATGCAGGATTGGAGGTTTGGGTTGGATGAATGGCAGCGGGTGCGCCGGGGAAAATCGGGATCCGGCTCGGTTTGTCCGGGTGGGATTCGCGACCTTGGGATGGGTCCGCGAACAAGCCGCACCGGTCGCCGGAAAATCGGGCGACCGCGTCAGGTGAGCACTTGCGCGCTCGGCAGCACTGGGTGCAGCGGCTTCACAAAGCAAAAGGGTGTGGAAGAAAGTGGAAACGACAAGCCCGAACGGACGATTATGGCCGGGAGCTGGATATCGTAATCTTAATCGTGATCTTTCTCCCGCCTGGGCACCGGCCCAACGGGCGGGTCCCCAACCCCGGCCTCACCGAGGCCGGCTACAGCGGACGAAACGGATTTGGACCTTAAGCTGTAGCCGGGGTCGGTGACCCCGGTCGGTCCTTCATTCGAAGTCAACAAATCCCCCGTAGGGCCAAAGTCCGGCGCTTTGCACCAGCCCCGCTCGCACCGGATTCTCCAGCACATATGCCCACTTTGCACTGCGCGATTCTGTGGATCTGAGCAAATGATCGAAATACTCAGCCTGCCAAAGCGGACCTGACTGGCCCCGCGACCTCATGATGCGCTTGGCCGTCCACTCCTTCCATCTCCCAATCGCGACGGACAAGGGTTTTGCGGCAGCCAAGACCGGTGCCGTCATGAAATGCACATGATCCGGCATGATGACGTAACGCCCCACCGACCAACCATGCCGGACGCGCAGTGCAGTCCATTCTTCACGAAGAATCGCCGCGCAAACGTCATTCGCCAGAATGGATTTTCGTCCGGCGACACAAATCGTGATGAAATACACCTCCTGCTCACTCCACACCGCGGTGAGTCGCTTCAGGTGTCTGCCGACCGACATGAATGATTCCTGCTGGCAGTCTGCACTTGGGGCAAGCATCGAACCCCAACCCCGGCCTCACCGAGGCCGGCTACAGCAGACAAACCAGGTTTACATCAAAAGCTGTAGCCGGGGTCGGTGACCCCGGTCCGGATTGCGTCGGCCGGTTCCTCCGCAATCTCCATGTGCACCCGAAAAACAACACAACGGTCGTCGTACGCCCGCATCATCGGGGTTTATCAGGGATGATCCGCCGTTGATGTTCACCCCATCGTCAACTCGCCGGCTTTGACGGTGAACTTCACCTCGCTGCCCTCGGCGACCTCGCCGCTGATCAACGCGCGGGCGAGCTTGGTCTCGATCTGGCGTTGCAGGAAGCGCTTGAGCGGACGCGCGCCGAAGACCGGGTCGTAGCCCTTCTCGCCGGCCCACTCCTTCGCCTTGGCGTCGAGCACCACGGTCACGCGGCGGTCGGCCAGGCGCCGGTTCAGGTCGGCCAGCAGCAGGTTCACGATCTGCGTGATCTCCTCCAGCGTGAGCGGCTTGAACAGGATGGTCTCGTCGATGCGGTTGAGAAACTCCGGCCGAAACGCCTTGCGCAGCTCGGCCATCACGCTCTCGCGCACGTGTTCGGGGATGACCGCACCGGTCACGCCGTCGAGCAGGTAGCGCGAGCCGAGGTTGGAGGTCATGATGATGATCGTGTTCTTGAAATCCACGGTGCGGCCCTGCGCATCGGTGATGCGGCCGTCGTCGAGCACCTGCAGGAGCACGTTGAACACATCCGGATGCGCCTTCTCGATCTCATCGAACAGCACGACCGCGTATGGCTTGCGGCGGATGGCTTCGGTCAGCTGGCCGCCCTCGTCGTAACCGACGTAGCCCGGGGGCGCGCCAATCAGGCGCGAGACGCTGTGCTTCTCCATGTATTCCGACATGTCGATGCGCACGATCGCGGCCTCGGTGTCGAAGAGCGTTTCGGCGAGGGTCTTGGCGAGCTCGGTTTTGCCCACCCCGGTCGGGCCGAGAAAGAGGAACGAACCGACGGGCCGGCGCGGATCCTTGATGCCGCTGCGCGCGCGCAGGATCGACTCGGTGACGAGCGTGACCGCCTCGTGCTGCCCGATGACGCGTTCGTGCAACACATCCTCGAGCCGGAGCAGTTTTTCCTTTTCGCCCTCGACGAGCCGCGTGACAGGCACGCCGCTCCACTTGGACACGACCTCGGCGATCTCCTCCTCGGAAACCTCCTCCTTGAACAACGTGGTGGCGCCGGCGCCCGAGTGTTTCTCGGATTTCTTCAGCTCCGCCTCCAATTGCGGAATGCGGCCATGGCGCAGTTCAGCGACCTTGTTGAGATCGTAGGCGCGCTCGGCCTTTTCCATTTCGAGGCGGGCGGCCTCGAGGTCTTCGCGAATTTTGCGCACCTTGTCCACCGCGGCCTTTTCCTTTTCCCACTGGTGCTTGATGCCGGCGGCGGCGGCCTTGGCGTCGGCCAGCTCCTTGCGCAGCACGGAGAGGCGCTGCTTGCTGGCATCGTCCTTTTCCTTGGCGAGGGCGGTTTCCTCGATCTCCAGGCGCAGCACCCTGCGGGTGAGTTCGTCGAGCTCCTGCGGCATCGAGTCCATCTCGGTGCGGATCATGGCGCAGGCCTCGTCCACGAGGTCGATGGCCTTGTCGGGCAGGAAACGGTCGCTGATGTAGCGGTTGGAAAGCGTGACGGCGCTGACGAGCGCGTTGTCCTGGATACGCACGCCGTGGTGCAGTTCGAAGCGCTCACGCAGACCGCGGAGAATCGAGATCGCATCCTCGACCGTGGGTTGATCCACGAGCACGGGCTGGAAGCGACGCTCGAGCGCGGCGTCCTTCTCGATGTGCTTGCGGTATTCGTCGAGCGTGGTCGCACCGATGCAGTGCAGTTCGCCGCGCGCGAGCATGGGCTTGAGCAGGTTGCCGGCGTCCATCGCGCCGTCCACCTTGCCCGCGCCGACAATCAGGTGCAGCTCGTCAATGAAGAGAATGATGCGGCCTTCGGCCTGCTTGACCTCGTTGAGCACGGCCTTGAGGCGTTCCTCGAACTCGCCGCGGTATTTCGCGCCGGCGACGAGCGCGCCCATGTCGAGCGCGAAGATGGTCTTGTCCTTCAGCCCCTCGGGCACGTCGCCGCGCAAAATGCGCTGGGCGAGCCCCTCGACGATGGCGGTCTTGCCAACGCCGGGTTCGCCGATGAGCACGGGATTGTTCTTCGTTTTGCGCGACAGGATGCGGATGGTGCGGCGGATCTCCTCGTCGCGGCCGATCACGGGGTCCATCTTGCCCTTGCGCGCCTGCGCCACGAGATCGATGCCGTATTTTTCCAGCGACTGGTAGGTGGCCTCCGGATTGTCAGTGGTGACGCGCTGCGCGCCGCGGATGTCCTTGAGCGCCTTGAGCACCTTGGCGCGCTCGAAGCCGAAGCTCTTGCAGAGCTTTTTGAACGCCTCGGGCCGGCCCGTTTCGATCAGGCCGAGAAACAGGTGTTCGACGGAGATGAATTCGTCCTTGAGCGCCTTGACCTCGTCCTCGGCCTTGGTCAGCGCCGCGTTGACGGCCTGGGTGACGTAAACCTTCGACGTGTCCACGCTGCCGCTGACCTTGGGCAGGCGTTCCAACTCGCGCTCGACCGCCAGCTGCACGGCGCTGGTGGTGACGTTGAGCTTGTCGATCAACCCGGGCACAATCCCGCCCTCCTGGCTGAGCAGCGCCGCCAGCAGATGCCACGTCTCCACCTCGTTGTGCGCATGACGACGGGCCAGCGCCTGCGCGTCGGTGACGGCCTGGCGCGACATTTGGGTGAGTTTGTTAAAGTCCATGATGCACCCTCCTTGCATACGGCGGGCCAAGTTGGCGCCGGGGCGTTCCCTAGGCACTGTCCACCGGTTGGCGGACAGTTGCGCCAAACCGTCCGCCCTTTGGCACACCCCGCGCCACTCTGGCCGGATCCGGATTGCTCCCCCGACGCGTGCCCGTTGGATTCCTGATCCGCCATGGCCCAAGCCATCACTCCCGCCGCCCTGATCCGCACCCCCCGCCCGGCCTTGGCCGTGGCGCAAACCGTCGGCGTGGCAACGCCCGCCGCCTTTCTCAACGGCGGGAGCACAACGATCCCGGCGGACGGCAGCCTTGTGATTGATTTCGGCGAGGAACTGGTGGGCGTGATCGAACTCAGCGCCACCGTCGCGGCCGATACCCGCGTGGAGTTGATCGAGGGCGAAGATCTGGAGGAAGCGCTGCTGCGGCAGGATCCATTTCCGCCGGAGCACTGGTATCACCAGCCCCGTGATTTCATTGCGGCCAAGGCTGGCGCCCAAATTCTGCGCAACCAAGGACGGCGGGCGTTTCGCTTCGTCAACGTGATCGTGCATGGACCGGGGGCCGTGACCCTGACCGGGGCCCAGGCCGTGCTTGAGCACGCGCCGGTAACCGACCGCGGCGAGTTCAAGTGTTCCGACCCGTTGCTCAATGAGGCCTGGAGCATCAGCCGGCGCACGATGCGCCTGTGCATGCAGGGTTTTTATGAGGACGGGGTGAAGCGCGACGGCATGTTGTGGATCGGAGACTACCGCGTGGAGTTTCTCTGCGCCTGGCCGTTGTTCGCCGACACCGCCCTCGCCCGTCGCAGCTTGGAAATGTTCGCACAGTGCCGGCACCCAAACGGCAGCCTGTCCGCCGTGGCGCTTGATGCCGGCGGGCATCTGTATCCGCGCATCGCCTACCTCGGCGACCTGAGCCGGCACGGCGGACTGCATGAATGGGTGTTGGACAACTATTGCGCGGATTTCGTCTGCGCCGTTTGGGAATACGTCCTGCACACCGGCGACATCGCGCTGGCCCAAACCCTGCATCCCGTCACCCGCGGGGTGATTGAATTTCTCGCCGGCGTCGACCTGACCCAAACCGTGCCCGGCCGCACCTTCATCACCGACAACCAACCGGAAACCAAGGACTGGTGGGGCAGCCGTGCCGCGCTCGGCTTCCAACTCGCGGCGGCGTTTGGCGACGCGGCCCGGCTCTGCGACCTGCTCGGCGACTCCGCCCTGGCGCAGCAATGCCGCGCCTGGCACGAGGCGCGGTTACAGGAAACCGTGGCGCGCTTCGGCGATCCGGCGCAAGCAGTCACCCGCGATGATCTGCCCGCTGGCTCCACCCGCAGCTGGCACGCGCACGCCGCGGCTTTTCTCGCCGGGGCAATCGACGCGCAACAAATGCGCTCAATTTACCCTCGCTTGCAGGTAGATCTCGCGGTGCGCCGGCCGATGGCGGGTTTCATGGAGTTTTACCTGCTGCAGGCCTGGCTCGGGGCCGGCCTGATCCGCGAAGCGCTCGACGAGATGCGTTCCTACTACGGCCAGATGCTGCACAGTGGCGCGACCACGACCTGGGAACTCGTGGACCGCCGCGAACCCGGCATCGACCACATCCAGCCGGCCGGGCGCAGCCACTGTCACGGCTGGTCGGCGGGGCCGGCCTGTTTGTTGCCGGCACACATCCTCGGCATCAGTCCGACCTCACCCGGTTACCGCACGGTGGATATCCGCCCTGCGCTCGGCGATTTGGCCTGGGCGCAAGGCGTGGTGCCCACACCGCATGGTCCGATTGAAATGAAAATCAGCGCCCATGGGCCCGGGCACGTCGTCGTGCCGCCCGGCCTCACCGCGACCCTGCACCGGCCGGACCGCGCACCGATGACGCTGACCGGCGGACGGCATTCGTTTTCAATGTAAATTGCAGGGCGGGGATTCCGATCTCCGCCGTAATAATATTTATGGAGGTTCGCGTATTGTAATGACGGCAGATGGTGGAGCGCCTTGTCCTCAAGACGCTGGTCTCATGTGAGAGCGAGCCAACGCATTGAGGGCAATGCGTTCCACCCCAAGTCAGACTGTTATGCGATTCACCGTAAGCCTTCGCCTTGGCCGGGATCGGAATCCCCGTCCTACATTGTCAGAACCGGATTTCCTGCAGCGCGGCGTCCTTGAACGTGAAACCCCAACCCGGCTCATCCGCCGGATACGCGCGCCCGCCTTCGATCCGCAACGGCCGGTCGATGATGCCGTCGACCCAGTCGAACGACTCCACGCCATACGCATCCGGAATCGTGCAGCATAGCGCCGCGTCGTATTCCTTGTAGTAGTGCGGCAGGACCGGCAGCCCGTGTTGGCGCGCGAGGGCGGCGGAATCGAGCCAGCCCTCAACCCCGCCGAGCCGCAGGATGTCCGGCTGCCACAGGTCCAGTGCACGGCGCTCCGCCAGTTCACGCAGGGCCACGAGATCGTATTCGCGTTCACCCATGGCCAGCTTCATGCCCGCCTTGGCTTTCAACTCCGCGTAGCCCGCAAAATCCGTGTGCCCCAGCGGCTCCTCGAACCAGTCGATGCCGTAGTCCTTCGCCTTGTCCGCCAGCCGCAACGCCCCCGCCAAATCCAACCCCTGGTTCGCGTCGATCATGATGCGCACATCCGGTCCGACCGCCTCGCGCATCAGTGCGATGCGCTCCAGATCGCGCGCCAGTCCTTCGCGCGCCCCGACCTTCAGCTTGACCGCGGTGAACCCGCGCCGCACGTAGCCGGTCACCTCGGCGCGGAGTTCGTCGTTCGTGTAGGACAACCAGCCGCCGCTGCCGTAAACCGGCACGCTGTCCCGCACCGAACCCAGCAGGGCGCGCACGGATTTGCCGGCGAGTTTGGCCTTGGCGTCCCACATCGCGATATTCACCACGCCGCGCGCCCAGCGCAGCAGCCCGACCGCCCCGAAGTATTCAAACTCGCCGTCACACAGCCGGTCGAAACCGCGCGTGTCGTTGACGTCGCGACCGAGCGCGAGCGCCCGCACATCCGCCAGCGCGCCGCGGATCGCCGCCGGGTTGAAATGAAACGCCAGCAGATAGCCCTCGCCCGTCGTGCCGTCCTGCAGCGTGAGGCGGGCCATGATGAAATTGATCGCGGGGATCTGGTGCGTCGCATCCGCGATGGGCTGGGACAAGGGCGACTCCGCCGTGAAAAACTCGAGCGCCTTGATCGATGACTTGCTCATGGGGAAATGGCATTAGCAACGGCAGAGCCGCCGGCGGCAAATGCATTTCGTTACATCCATGTCCGCTTCATCCCCCAATGATGGATTGCCTTCCCGTTTGCGCAGCACTGAATTCCCTCACCCCATGCCGAAGGTTCTTACCCCCGCCCAGATCGAACAGTTCCGCCGCGACGGCTATGTGCACCCCATCCGCATCATGTCGGCGGAGCAGGCCGGCGAACTTCGCGCCAAACTCGAGGCCTACGAAGCCGCCACCGGCGGCCCGATCAAGGGCGCCATGCGCCAGAAATCGCACCTGCTCTTCAGCTGGCTCGGCGACCTGATCCGCCATGACACGATTCTCGACGCCATCGAGGACCTTTATGGTCCCGATCTGCTTTGCTGGGCCTCGGGGTTCTTCATCAAGGAACCGCGCAATCCCGCCTACGTCTCGTGGCATCAGGACGCGACCTACTGGGGCCTGAACAAAAGCGACGTCGTCACCGCCTGGATCGCCCTCTCGCCCTCGATCGCCGCCAACGGCGCCATGAAGGTCATCCCCGGCACGCACCGGCAGGAGCAGATTCCCCACCGCGACACCTTCGCCAAGGACAACCTGCTCACCCGCGGACAGGAAATCGCCGTCGAGGTCGACGAGAGCCAGGCCGTCACCATCGAACTGCAGCCCGGCGAGATTTCCCTGCACCACGTGCTGCTCGTCCACGGCTCCGAGCCCAACCCCTCGGACCTGCGCCGCGTCGGTTTCGTCGGCCGCTACATCCCCACCTACGTCAAACAAACCGCCGGCGAACGCGATTATGCCACGCTCGTGCGCGGCACCGACACCTATCACCATTTCGAGCCCGAACCCCGCCCCACCCGCGATCTCGACCCCGAATTCGTTGCCCTGCACGAACAGATCACCGGCCAGAATGCCCGCATCCTCTATCGCGGCACCGGCATCAAGGACTTCAACGCCAAGCCCTGACGCCGTCCGCGCCGGGTCCTGAAATTTTTGGTGGATTTTCCCGCGCGGATGTGGCTTAACCCACCCTCCACGACGGACGCTTAGCTCAGTTGGTTAGAGCACCTGCTTCACACGCAGGGGGTCTGCGGTTCGAGTCCGCAAGCGTCCACCAGCCTTCGCTCTATCGAGCTACGGCTCGGCGAGCCAGCCCCACGATCACCCCAAAGTTCCGCCGTCTCACTTATTTCCCACAGCGAAGGCTGTCGCGCCGACTTATCGCGCTATAGCTCGAAGAGCGACGGCGGAAGCCCGTCAGGGCGTAGGCGGACCTCGGCACATGCACAGAGTACCCCACCTATGAAAGATTTCAGCTATGTTTACATACTGGAATCCATGGCTCCCCAAGGCGGCTACTATGTCGGCCTGACTGAGAATTTGGAATCCAGACTGGCCAAGCACAATGCCGGCGCCGTTCCGCACACCGCCAAATTCCGCCCCTGGCGCATAAAAACTGCCGTAGCTTTTCGTGATCGTTCTCAGGCCGCCGCTTTTGAACACTATCTGAAATCCCCGTCTGGTCGCGCTTTCGCCAAAAAGCGCCTGTGAAGTCAGACTTCGCCAACCACCGACTTCCCCGGCAAATTCTGCATTCGCAGCGAAGCATGTCGTCCTGCGAAGCCTTGGCGGAGCAGGACAACCCGGCCCTTCACGACGACTTTCTCCGCCCTTTCCTATCCCCGCGCTGCCAGACGAGCGGGGTTACCCCGCAAGCACGACAGTGCCGCGTGCTTGCAGGTCCAGGCATGCACCGCGAGTCCCACCCCAACTTGACAAATAGAATGGTATCGCGATGATACTGCAATGCCGCGTAAGATTCGCCAACTGATTGCCGATCTGGAGCGCGCCGGGTTCGTCGATCGTGGCGGCAAGGGCAGCCACCGCAATTACGTCCATCCGAAAGGCCCTCACGTCACCATCTCCGGCAAGCCCGGAGCCGACGCCCACCACTATCAGGAAAGGCAAGTCCGCCAACGCATCGAGGAATCGCAGAAATGAAACCCACCCGTACCCAAATCACCACCCAAGCCCGCCGTTATCTCAAGGTCGTCGAATGGAGCGACGAGGACGGCGTCTATATCGGCAGCGCCCCGCCCATCATCGGCCAATGCTGCCACGGGGCGACCGAGGCCGAGGTATTGCGGCAACTGACCGTGATCGTGGAGGAATGGGTGGAAATTTTCCTGCGCGACGGCAAACCGCTACCCGAGCCCTCCGCCGGCAAGACCTACAGCGGCAAATTTCTCGTGCGCGTATCGCCCGAAGTTCATCAAAAAGTCGCGCTCAAGGCGGCCGCGCGCGGGGAAAGCCTCAATCAGTTTGTGGCGGAGACCTTGGCCGAGGCGTAAGCGTAGGGCGCGGCGCAACAGAGAGAGGCGGCCGCACCGCCTCCGCCCGCCCCCCCGCAACGGTTTTCGCCCCGCCCCCCCTCACCTGCCCCCGCGGCGCCAGGCCCGCGGCGTCACCCCGAAGGCGCGGCGGAACTGGGTGCTGAAATGCTGGGAGGAGCTGAAACCGTATTGCAGGGCGACCTTCGTCACGTCGTAGGCCGGCTGGCGCAGGGCCGCGCGCGCCGCCGCCAGGCGCAGTTGCAGGTGATACGCCGCCGGGGTCATGCCCACCTCGCGCCGAAACTGCGTGCAAAAATGCGGCACGCTGCGCGCCGTCGCCACCGCGGCGAGATCCTTCAACGGAATGCGGTGCTGCAGGTTCTGCTGCAGGTAGGCCACCGTCTTCTGCACGGCGTAGGAATACGGCAGGTGCGGTTCCGGCGCGGGCTCGCCGCTGGCCGCCAGCGCATCGAGCCGCTGCTCCAGCAGGGTGACAAACAACCGCAGGCAGGCCACGATCGCCTCGGTGCGACGCGCCCGCGGGGTCACAATCTGCCGCACCAGGCTGCGCAGCACCGGCTCGACCTCGTCGCAACCCGACACCAGCCGCGGCCGCTCGGTGCGCAGGCGCTGGGCCAGGGCTTTGCCCTCCCGGCCCAACCGGTCGAGATCCACCCCCAGCCACAGATGCTGATTCTCGGGATTCCGCCCGGAACCCGTGCCGTGTTTTTCGTGCGGATAGGCGATGTAAAGATCGCCCATGCGCTGCACGGTGTTGACCCCCGCCGCCCGCCAGGCCGCCTCGCCGCGCGAGAGATACAGAAACTCAAAGCCCTCGTGCGCATGCGGCTTGAGGTGATGGCCCGCACAGCACAGGGCCTCGCCGCAATGCGTCAGCTCCGGCAGCCCGTCGACCGGGTGCTCGTAGGCAAAACCGCTGATGATCTGGGGATCGCGCAGGACTTGCATGGGGCTGACCGCAAAATGACTGTGCGCGATATTTGGGCGAGCGTAATTTTCTATACAAAAATGCTTAATCCGGTGAACGCCGCGCCCCCGGCTTTGCGTTACCTTCGCGACCCTGCCTGCCGGCCTGTCCCCAACCCTCAACTTCCTTCCCATCATGTCGACCACGACCACCAATCCCCATCAGCTCTCCCAGGAGCAGAAAAAGTTCTACCACGAAAACGGTTACCTGCTCGGCCTGCCGCCGATCTACACCCGCGAGGAAATGGCCGCGCTCAACGCCGAGCTGCCCCACCTGCTCGCCCTGCTCAAGCCCGGCGAAACCACCAAGGACATCCGCGAGTGGCACGAGACCAGCACCTACCTCTACGACATCTGCATGAACCCGAAGATTCTCGACCTCGTCGAGGGCATCCTCGGACCGAACTTCTACTGCTGGGCCAGCAACTTCTTCATCAAGGAGCCGCGCAGCATGTCCACCGTCGGCTGGCACCAGGACTCGTATTACTGGCCGATGACGCCGAACAATTCCGTCACCGTCTGGCTCGCGTTTGACGACGTGGACGCGGAAAACGGCGGCATGAAGCTCATCCCCGGCTCGCACCGGGGCGGCATCATCAAGCACCGCAAATCCGAGCAGACCTCCTCCGTGCTCACGCTCGAGCTGGCCGACGGTTCCGACTTCAGCGCCGACAGCGCCGTGCAGTTCAGCATGAAGGCCGGAGAGTGCTCGCTGCACGACGACCGCGCCATCCACGGTTCGCAGGCCAACCCCTCCGACCGCCGCCGCGCCGGCCTGACCATCCGCTACTCCGGCACCAACGTGAAGAACGACCTGTCGGTGAATCCCAACTTCAAAATCTACCTCTGCCGCGGCGTGGACGAATTCAAGCACAACCCCTACGGCACGCCCCCGACCCAGCGCTACGGCCGCCCGAACTTCAAGCCGGTCAGCAACGAGGAAGCCGGCAAGGGCTGATTTGGGCTACGGTCCTGATTAAATGTGGAAAGCTGCAAATCAGGCAACCAATCCATCGGCAATTGTAGGGCGGGGTCTCCGAACCCCGCCTTTTTTGTGCCCAAATTTGGGCATCAAACTCACCCAAACTTTCAAGTCTCCAGATTTATTCTGGAACTCATAAACTCCGGAAATCCCACCCCGGCATTTTCCAGCTTTCCTGATTTCCACATTTAAATCCCATCTTACTTCCGCGTCTTCACCGCACGCTTGCGCTCCGGCGCGACCGTGCGGCAGATCTCGCACACCGTGCCGTCGCAGCCGCGCGCCGTGCAATGTTCACGGCCGTAGAAGATGATCCGCAGGTGCAGCGCGTTCCAGTGTTCGCGCGGGAACAGCTTTTTCAGATCGGCCTCGGTCTGCTCCACGCTGCGGCCGTTGGTCAGCTTCCACCGCTGCGCCAGCCGGTGGATGTGCGTGTCGACCGGGAACGCCGGCACCCCAAACGCCTGCGCCATGACCACCGAGGCGGTCTTGTGGCCCACCCCCGGCAACGCCTCCAGTTCCGCAAATGTCCGCGGCACCGCACCGCCGTGGTTGTCCATCAACAACCGCGACAACCCCGCGATCGCCTTCGCCTTTTGCGGCGACAGCCCGCATGGCCGGATGATCTCCTGAATTTTCGCCACGGGCACCTTGGCCATCGCCGCCGGATTGTCCGCCACGGCCCACAGGTGCGGCGTCACCTCGTTCACGCGTTTGTCCGTGCATTGCGCCGACAACAGCACCGCGATCAGCAGCGTGTAGGCATCCTTGTGGTCGAGCGGCACCGGGGTTTCCGGGTAGAGCTCGGCCAGCCGCCGGTCGATGAAAGCGGCGCGCCCGGCGCGGGTGCAATAGGGTTTCGAGTTTTCCATGGAGGAGCCTGCTGGCAGGCGATGAGGACTTTGTCGGGGTGCCAAAAGCCTGCAAGCCAGCTCCTGCACACGACGCCGGGATAAGCCGCACCATCCTCCGGAAAACAAACCCTTAATTGGGCCGGTCCGCCCAAATCACGATTGCGCCGCCAGCGGGCCGGCCTAGCTTGCCTCTTCATGGCTTTGCAACGCGATCTCCTCGCCCCGCTCGACACCTTTGAACGCCGTCACACGGGCTCCCCGGCGGCCGACACCGCCGCGATGTTGGACCTGATCGGACATCCGACCCTGGAGGCGCTGACCGATGCCGCCGTGCCGGCCGCGATCCGCCAGCCGCACGCGCTCAACCTGCCCGCCGCCGCCGGCGAATCCGCCGCCCTGGCCGAACTCCGCGGCATCGCCGCGCAGAACCAGGTGTTCCGCAGTTTCATCGGGCTGGGCTATTACGACACCGCCGTGCCCGGCGTCATCCAGCGCAACATTTTGGAAAACCCCGGCTGGTACACCGCCTACACGCCGTATCAGTCGGAAATCTCGCAGGGCCGCCTGGAGGCGCTGCTCAATTTCCAAACCGTCGTCACCGATCTCACCGGGCTCGAAATCGCCAACGCCTCGATGCTCGACGAGGGCACCGCCGCGGCCGAGGCCATGATGATGTGCCACCGCATCAAGCTCGGCGGCCGCAGCGACGCCAGCGCGTTCTTTGTGTCGGAGCGGTGCCACCCGCAGACCATCGACATCGTCAAAACCCGCGCCAAGCCGCTCGGCGTCGAGGTCATCGTCGGCGACCACCGCAAATTCACCTTTGCGGAAAAGGTCTTCGGCGTGCTCGTGCAGTATCCCGACACGACCGGCAGCATCCATGATTTCGAAGGTTTTTTTGCCCGGGCCCGCGAAGCCGGCGCGCTCTGCGTGGTCGCCACCGATTTGCTCGCACTCACGCTGCTGCGGCCGCCGGGCGAATTCGGCGCCGATGTCGCCGTGGGCTCCGCCCAGCGTTTCGGCGTGCCGATGGGTTTCGGCGGACCGCACGCGGGCTTCCTCGCCACCAAGGATGCGCACAAGCGCCAGATGCCGGGCCGGCTCGTCGGCGTTTCCAAGGACGCGCAGGGCAATCCCGCCATGCGCCTCGCCCTCGGCACGCGCGAACAACACATCCGCCGCGACAAGGCCACGTCGAACATCTGCACCGCCCAGGTGCTGCTCGGCGTCATGGCCTCGATGTATGCGGTTTACCACGGCCCGGATGGCCTCAAGCGCATCGCCCAACGCACGCGGTTGCTGACCCAATTGCTGGCCGACGGCCTCAAGCAGCTCGGCGCCACGGTGAACGCCGAACCGGTCTTCGACACGCTGACCGTCGGCAATGTCGCGGCCAAACGCGTCCACGCCGCCGCCCACGCCCGGAAAATCAACGTCCGTCATGTCGACGACTACACGGTCGGCATTTCGCTCGACGAAACGACCACGGTTGAAGAGGTCCAGGCGCTGCTCTCCTGCTTCAACGAATCCGCCGTTCTGAATACAGGTAGGGCGGGACCGCTGGGCCCGCCGTCGGATGAGGCGGACGGCCCGGCGGTCCGTCCCTACCCCGCACCCCTTGACCGCACCTCGCCGTTCCTCACCCACCCGGTGTTCAACCGTTACCACACCGAGCACGAGATGCTGCGCTACATCCGGCGGCTGGAGGCCAAGGACCTTTCGCTCTGCCATTCAATGATTTCGCTCGGCTCGTGCACGATGAAACTCAACGCCACGAGCGAGATGTTCCCCATCTCATGGCCGGAGTTCGCCCGGATGCATCCCTTCGCCCCGGCCGAGCAGACGCGCGGCTACCAGCAGCTCTTCCAGCAGCTGGAGCGCTGGCTGGCCGAGATCACCGGTTTCGCCGCCGTCTCGCTGCAGCCCAACGCCGGCTCGCAGGGCGAGTATTCCGGCCTGCTCGTCATCCGCGCCTATCACGAGTCGCGCGGCGAGGGGCACCGCAACGTGTGCCTGATCCCCACCAGCGCCCACGGCACCAATCCCGCCAGCGCCGCGATGTGCGGCCTGCAGGTGGTGCCCGTGGCCTGCGACACCAACGGCAACATCGACGTCGCCGACCTCAAGGCCAAGGCCGCGCAACACGCCGCCAATCTCGCCGCGCTCATGGTCACGTATCCGTCCACCCACGGCGTGTTCGAGACTGCGATCAGGGACATCTGCGCCACGATCCACGATCACGGCGGCCAGGTTTACATGGACGGCGCCAACATGAACGCGCAGGTCGGCCTGACCTCGCCCGGCTTCATCGACGCCGACGTCTGCCACCTCAACCTGCACAAGACCTTCGCCATCCCACACGGCGGCGGCGGACCCGGCATGGGCCCGATCGGCGTGGCCAAGCATTTGGCGGCGTTTCTCCCCGGTCACACCCGGGGAGAAATCACAAATCCCAAAAACCAAATCCCAAAGCATGCCATCGGCGCGGTTTCCGCCGCACCCTGGGGCTCGGCCAGCATCCTCGTGATCTCGTGGATGTATATCCGCATGCTCGGGCCCGACGGTCTGAGGCGCGCCACGCAGACGGCCATCCTCAACGCCAACTACGTCGCCAAGCGCCTCGAGCATTATTTCCCCACTCTCTACAAGGGCGCGCACGGTCTCGTCGCCCACGAGTGCATCCTGGAGTTCCGCCCGTGGAAAAAACACGGCCTCGAGGTCGAGGACGTCGCCAAGCGGCTGATGGACTACGGCTACCACGCGCCCACCATGTCGTTCCCCGTCCCCGGCACGCTCATGATCGAGCCGACGGAAAGCGAAACCAAGCGCGAACTCGACCGGTTCTGCGACGCCCTCATCGCCATCCACGGCGAGATGTCCGCCGTCGCCAGCGGCGAGAGCGACAAGACCGACAACCCGCTCAAGCACGCGCCGCACACCGCCGCGGTCGTCTGCGCCACGGAGTGGACCCATCCCTACTCGCGCGAAACCGCCGCCTTCCCCGACAGCTGGACCCGCGCCTCCAAATTCTGGCCGGCCGTCGGCCGCGTCGACAACGTCTACGGCGACCGCAACCTCATCTGCTCGTGCGTCGGGATGGAGGCGTATGCCGAGGCGAAATAGTCTGAACGCGAATTGTTCTTAACCACGAATTGCACGAAATTCGGGCGCAGTTGAACTGCGCCCCTACGTGGCTGATCTCGTAGGGGCGCGGTTTATCCGCGCCCGGTTTGATTTTCGAATGCTTATCCCTGGTCGCCTACGGCGCTGCCAGAGGCGGGTAAGCTGCACTCATCCCTGGTCGCCTTTGGCGCCGCCTGGGGCGGGTGAACTTCGCTGATTTTGATTAGTGGATAGCTGATACTGCGTATTATCAGGATCGATTCCGGTGTCTGTTTTCCGGTTCCGGCTCGTCTTGAGCAGACCCAGTACCAAGTCTGCCCCGGAATCCGAATTTTCCCTACGCATGCCCGCCACACCCGCCAGCCCTGAACTGGACCGCTACGCGGCCACGCTTCAGTCCATCGCCAGTCAGCCGCTGGAGTATTGCCCGGATTTTCCGATGATCTGCCGGCGGTTCGACGCCTGGTGGAACCAAGCCTGTCTGGATCGCCCGGTCTTCATCTGCGCGGCCAATGCGAACCCCGCGCGCCCCATCACCAAGCGGCTCGAACTGCTGGACTCACCCGAGGCGTGGCTTGAGGCGAAGCTGACGGATTTGCAACAGACGCACCGGGTGGGCGATACCCTGCCCATGGTCCGGCCCGACTTCGGGCCCGTAGTCCTGTCGGGCGTTTTCGGGGGCAAAGTCGAGTTCGGCGCCGATACGACCTGGACTCATGCCTACATCAACGACGACTGGAGTAACGCACCCGATTGGCGCCTTGATCCGGACAATCCCTGGTGGGCAAAGATCGTACGTTTCAGCCAGCTGGTGGCCGCACACGGCCAAGGGAAAATTCTTTTTCAGACGCCCAATCTCGGCAGCTCGGCCGACATCCTGCTCAACCTGCGCGGCTCCACCGAACTCTGCCTGGATGTCGTCGACCAGCCCGAGAAAATCCTCGCCGCCGTCGAGGCGATCTATCCGACCTGGCGGGAGACAACGCGCCAGCTGTTCGACCTTGCCCTCGCGGCAGGGGTCGGTGTCACCCACCACACCATGACGTGGTCCGGCCTGCCCCACACGCCGCTGGAGTGCGATTTCAACTACATGATCGGGCAGGAGGATTTCGAACGTCTCTTCCTGCCAGACATCGCCCGGCAGTCAGCCACGCTCAACCGGTGCGTGTTCCACGTCGACGGCCCGGGTGCCGTGAAGCATCTGGACGCGCTCCTGTCCGTGCCCTCGATCCAGGCCATCCAGTATGTCCCCGGGGGTGGCACGCCGAGCGCCCTGCCGTGGGTCGACATGTACCGCAAGATCCAGGCCGCAGGCAAGTCGGTGCAGATCGTGTGCCCGGCCGAGGAGGTCCTCGCGTTGAGCCGGGAACTGAAGCCGGAGGGCGTGTGCTATTTTGCCTCTACCTCGCTCCCACCCGCGCAACTGGACCAACTTTTCGCCGAATTCGAGCGGCAGTTCTGATCGGGGGTTAACCGCGGAAAGGCATGGATTCGGGCGCAGTTGAGCTGCGCCCCTACATATCCGATCGCGTAGGGGCGCGGTTTATCCGCGCCCGGTTTGTCCTTGGAACGCCGATCTACGCTAATAAACGCTGATTGGGATTAGTGCAGATGAGCGCATATTAGCGTTCCCAAATGGTTTGGAGGGTTGGGTTCGTATCTGTGCGAATCCGTGTTCATCTGTGGTAAAAACTGCGCTTTCCCTCTCACCCGATCAACTGGACCAGCTCTTCGCGGCATTCGAGCGGCAGTTCTGATCGGTGGTTAACCGCGGAAAGGCACGGATTCGGGCGCAGTCGAGCTGCGCCCCTACAAGTCCGATCTCGTAGGGGCGCGGTTTATCCGCGCCCGGTTTGTCCTTGGAACGCTGATCTACGCTAATAAACGCTGATTGGGATTAGTGCAGATGAGCGCAGATCAGCGTTCCCAAATGGTTTGGAGGGTTGGGTTCGTATCTGTGCGAATCCGCGTCCATCCGTGCCTGCCAGCCGTAGGTTTGGCGAAGGTTGATTCATCCGCGGCGAAAACGGCGCCTCCTTATGACTGGTCACGCGGCCAACGCGTTCACTCGTCCTCTTCAATCTCCGGCGGCTTGATCTCCGACAGCAAGCGGTCGAGTTCGGCCTGGGTCGGGTTGCGGATGGAGCGCACCGTCAGGATCGATTCGCCGGCGGGGAGCCTCACTTGGGTCTGCGCCCCGGCCGCGAAGCCCAGCACCACCTTGGCCAGCGGGGAATTGTGCGGCAGACATTCGATGCCCGACTCCTCGTCGACCGCCGTCTCGCCGTGCGTGGTCACGAGAAACGTGAACCGGTGCGTTCGCTTGGTCGCCACGTCCTGCTTCTCAATCGCGGTCACGTGGCCGAGTTGCAGGGTGGTCGTTGGCTTGGTGAGCCACGTGGCGGGATCGACCTCGATGAAGGTGTTGCGCGCGACGAAGCGGTCGAGCGCGGTCATCTTGCGGTCGACGGCGCGGATCGCCTCCTTGGCTGCCTTGAAGCCGAAGTTCTCGCGCAGATCGCCCTGGCTGTGCGCCTCGACCTTGTCCTTCACCAGCTCGACGCGCTTGCGCTTGAGCCCCTCGAATTGCTCGGCCAGCACGCGATTGTAGCCCGGCCGCACGTAGATCGTCGCGGGCGCGGGCGGGGCGTGATGAAAGAGGCGTTTGCGACTGATCGGCATCGGACGTCAGGGCAGCAAGAATCCCCACCTTTCACGAGGAAATCCGTCTGGCCACATAAGGCTCAGAAGGCACGGATCAGGAAGATCATAAACGAGACCCAAATTCAGCGTCCCTGCGCCACGGTGTGCGATACATCCCTGTGCTGCCCATCGTTCTTTCTGGCACGGGAATAGCGATAAAAACCACGAGGACTCCCCAACCAATCAACTGCGCAAACTCTGATCCTTGTGCGCTTTTTGAGCCTTATGTAGCCAAGCCATCCCCGGTTTGGTTGCGGCTTTGCCGAGCGATGATTGCAGCAGGGCAGCAAGACGTTGAACCCGCGCAACGGCAAATGCCCGGTGCGCGGGTCCGAACGGAAACGGGCGCAGACAAGCTGCGCCCTTACGGGGAAAAGCCCGAGGGGCGCATTTTGCGTTCCGCCTTACTGGTTGAGCCGGTTGTAGGAAACCGTGCAGCGCACCTCGGTCTGAGCGTGGCGTTCGACGACGGGACGCGGCGAACCGCCGTTTTCCTCGCCCCAAACGAGCGTGACCTCGGAGCCGTCGGCGATGCTCTCATCGAGCATGGCCAGCGAGAACCAGCCCTTCACGTTGACGGTGTAGACCGTGTAGGTGGAGAGACCAACGAGCTTGCCGCCGGCCAGCACCTTGTCGAAGGGCAGGATGGCGTAGTAGGCGTTGGGCATCTCCATGTATTTGTAGCGCTCGCCTTCGCCGAACTGGCTGGCGAAGATCTTCAGCGAGTCCTCCTTGTTCCAGCGCAGCCAGACCTTGCGGCGGTGAGGCTGGGTGGCGAGTTTCTCGAGCGCCTCGCGGCCGATGAAATCGTGGTCAAACTTCACGTGGCGGCCGTAGCCGAGATCCCACGGGGTCTGGTAGTAATCCGCGATGTTGGACGAGGCGAAGCTGCCGCCGAGCGAAGCGTTGGCCTCGAAACCGTCGGCCGGGAGCCATTCGCGGTAGGCCTTGAGCTTCTCGGTCCAGATGGCGGGCATCGGCGAGGGAATCCAGCCGCTCTCCGGCGAAACGGTCGAGTAGGAGCGGGCGCCGCCCTGCACGAGACCGAACTTCTCGCCGGCCTTGAGAATGGCCGCGCGCACGACTTCGCCGTCCTCGGACGGACCGTGCAACTCGAGTCCGCCCATGCGCGACATGCTGTGGTTGAGCGCGCGGACGCGGCGGCCGGCGATCTTGAGGTCGCCGAGGTTGAAGAACGGAATCTCGGGGAACTCGCCCTCGTGCACGGCCTTGATGAGGTCGAGCGCGTTGGGGCCCTGGATCTGGTAACGGTAGATGAGGCGGCGGCCCTGGTTGGCGACGGTGCGCTCGTCACGCGTGACCTTCACGTTGTAACCGCCCTTGATCGCGTTGTATTCGATCCAGTTCGGGACGGAGGGACGGCCGACCACGCTGACCTTGTTTTCGGCATGGCCGAAGAGGATGGCGTCGCCGATGACATGGCCGTCGTGGTTGCAGGTGACGATCTGCTTGGCCTTGTTGGGGCCGAAATTCTTCATCGTGTTGACGGCCACGTCGGAAAGCAGGCGCATGACGTCCGGGCCTTCGAAATAGACGTCCTTCATGTGGAAGGACTGGTCGAAGAACACGACGGTGTTCTGCCAGGCGGCCTGTTCGTCGCGCCAGTTGGAATACTCCGGCTTGTCCGGGAACTGGTAGCCGCCGACGGGGGCGTGGCGCAGCAGCTCGACGGCGTTGCCGCCGAATTGCTGGAGTTTGGCTTCTAGGTTGGTGGGGGTTGGTGTGCTCATAGTTGGATTCGGATTTGGATGAAAACGGACGGTTTGAAAGGTAGGGCGGGACCGCTGGGCCCGCCGAGCGGCGGACGGACAGGCTGCACGTCCCTACCGTGATTATGGTCTCGTGGGCTTGGCGGTTTTTTTCGCCAGGTGATCGCGCCCCAGCCAGGTGTTGGCCCAGCTGGAGGTGCCGCGCAGGCTTTGATCCTGCATCACAGGCACGTGGGCCAGCAGCTCCTGCGCCCGGCCCTCGTGCTTGAGGCGGTCGTAGGCGCGCGACCAGATGCACTCGAAGTCCTCGACCTCGCACTTGCCGTCACGCGTGCCACCGCAGGGACCGTTGCGCTGGTTCTTGGCACAGGACGACTCGGGACAGAGAAACGCGATGTCGGGCAGCGAACAGTCGCCGCAATCCTTGCAGCCGAACATGAGGCTCTTGCCGAGGTGTTCGACGGCGTGCATGCCCGGCGGCCCCTGCATCGTGTCCTTGGCGCCGCGGCAGAGCTTTTCGCCGAGATTCCACAGGCCCTTGCCCGGGGTGAACATCAGGTCATGCGTGAATTTGGAAAACCGATACGCGTAGGTGATGTTGCGGGCATTCGGCGGCCCGAAGTCAACCGGCCGCGCGCCGTCGGCCAGCCCGGTGGCCGCATCCTCGTGATAAAAGAACCACTCGCCGGGCCGCGAATAGCGGATCTCCCGCGCAAACTGCTTCCAGTCGTCCGGCCCGAAGCCGCGCTCGATCTCCAGCACGCGCTGCACGTCGGCCAGCGCATGCACGCCGCCGAGGTAGGCCCCGCGATAACCGAGTCCGCGGTAGATCGCGACCTGCTTGGCCGCGAGCTCGAGGAAATACGCCTTGCCGCGGTCGGGACTTGATGCCTGCGCGGCGCACAGGTCGGCCAGCTGATCCGAGACCACGACCCCGGGAATGCGCTGCGCCTGAAAAACGCGGGCCACGCCGGGGTTGAGCACATAGACGTTGCCGATCAGCGGCACCTGGCCGTGGCCGCGCTGCCGCAGCCACAGGGCGAGCTCGTGGATCTTGCGCGAATCGTAGCCGATCTGGTTGATGATGAAACGCGCGCCCGCCTCGATCTTCTTTTCCAGTTTGAGCAGCTGCGGCACGACCTCGTTTTCGTGCAGCTTGAAATTGGTGACGACCGCACCGGGAAAAAACTGCGTGGGGGCCAGATGCGCGGGCTTCTTCGCGGCCGGCCGCGTGATGTCCAACCCCGCGTTCATCCGGCCGAGCAGCGTCAGCAGGCCGATGGCGTCGATGTCGAAAACCGGTTTGGCGCCGCCGTTGACGCCCGTGCCGGAGTAATCGCCGCTGAGGGTGAGAATATTGTGGAAGCCTTCTTCGGCGAGTTGCCACGCCTGGCTTTCGAGTCCGTTGCGGTTGAAATCCTTGCAGGAAAGATGAATCACCGTCTCGGTGCCCGCATCGCGCAACGGCCGGCCCAGCGCCTGCGGCGACATCATGGGATTGCCGCCGGCGTTGTCGGTAATCGACACCCAGTCGATGTCCGTACAGCCGGCCAGCTCGCGCGCAAACGCCACCGTCTTGGCCGTCTGCACATCCGCCGTCGTGCCGCGGGTGGACACCAGTTCGACGCCGATGACGAAGCGCGAGGGGTCGGTTAGTTTTTCCGCAAAGGTGGGCATGGGATAAAAAGCGTGGCGAACTTCAGGCCGCATCCGCGCAGGCCTGCTTGACCGCGAGGATGTTGGCCAACGGTGTGCCGAACGGGATCACCGCGGTGCCCATGATGAAACCGGGCAGGTCGCGGCCGCGCGCGACCTCGCGCTGCGCGGCGGCATGAATTTCCTCCGGCGTGCCGTTGACGAGCAAATGCGGCGCCAGGTTGCGGCGCAGCGCGCGCCGGTGCGTGCGACACAGAGAGGCCCAGCGCTCAAAGTCGGCCGTGAAATCGCACAGCAGGTTGTTGCAGCCGGTCTCGATCAACCGCTCCGCGATCGGCGTGGTGTTGCCACCGATGATCAGCGGCAGGTCGCGCACGCCCTGCCCGGCCGCCCACTGCGTCAAATCCTGCATGACCGGCAGCACGAACTCCGCGAACATGCCCGGCGAAAGCAGTTCCGGCGACGCCTGCGAATCGAAGACAACCAGCTCCGCGCCGGCGTCGATGTAGCCCTGGGCAAAGCGCTTGATGATGCGGTTCGCGTAGGCCAGCAGACCGTGCACCCACTCGGGCTCGTCCACGCAGGCCATGAACAATGTTTCCGCGCCCACCAAGTTGACCGCCAGGGAGAACGGCCCGGAAATCGCACCGCGCAACCAGTAATCGTCGCCCAGTTCCCGGCGCACCTGGCGCGCCGCCATGAGGTTGACCGGCATGCGGCCGTCGCGGAGCGGATTGGGCAGCGGCGCCTGCGTCAGATCATCCCCCGGCTGGATGCCGTGATCGCCGTGCGTGATGCCGGGGATGCTGGTGTCGTTGCCCTCGTAGAAAGTCACCTCGCACCCGACCGCCTCGGCCTCGAGGTTGTAAACGTCCACGCCCACGACGAGCGCATCGGGACCGACGGCCTCGAACTCCGCCAGCAGCGCACGGGCCAGCAGATCCGCATCGCGCGAGATGGCCGAGGGCGTGCTGCCGATGAACCACGCCTTGTGCTCGTAAATGGCCGGCAGAAACAGCGGTTGCGGCCGGGCCGCCTCGCAACGCAACACGGATTCCACCTCGGTGCGGGCGGCGACGGATTGCGTGGGGCGTGACATGATAGGGCGCGGGGTTGGACGATCGGGAGGAAAGAATAGCGCAAATGGCGTTGCCCGTCTTGGCTGTTCGGGCTTGCCTGGCTTGGCAGATCGGGCACTCCATGCGATTTTCATTCCTCCCCGGGCGTGATCGCATGGCCCGGTCTGCCACCTGTTTACACGCACGACCAGTCGCCACATTCAGCATGCCGACCAACAACCCCCATCCCGTTTCCAGCCCCATCGCCGTCACGTTGTCCGGCTCCGGTCTCGCCTTCGCCGAAAGCGTGCACGGACCGGAATTCCGCATGGCCGACCGCGTGGATCCGTTTCACAAGATCCTCTACGTCCTGCAAGGGCGCATCGAGTTCTTCGAGGCCGACCAGACCAAGCCGCGCTCCGTCGGCAAAGGCGCGGCCGTCTACGTGAATGCCAACGCGCGGCACAAGTTCACGGACACCGAACCCTCCACCCTGCTGCTGCTGTGCTTCACGCGCGGATTTCTGGCCCGCGACGACGACCTGGGGCGCCTGTGGCACCGGCTCACGCGCGGCGCCGGCTCGGCCCTGCAACCCGGCGGAGCGTGGAGCACGCGCTTCGAGGCGCTATGGCGCTTCGGCCTGGTGGAGCAAACCGGCAGCCAGCCCGGTCGCGAAATCGCCCTCCGGGCCACCGCGGAAACCATGCTCGTCACCCTCGCCCGGCTCCCCGCGGAAATCTCCCCCGATCTCGCCGGCCGTCGCGTCGCCGGCGTCGTGCGCGATCTCGCCGCCACCTTTTACGAGCCGTGGAGTCTCGACCGCGCCTGCGCCCGCGCCGGCATGTCGCGCCGGCATTTCAGCAAACTCTTTCGCGCGCACACCGGCCGCAGTTTTCTTGATCACCTCACCGAGCTGCGCCTGACGCACGCCGCGCGCCTGTTGGAGGAAAACCGCCACTCGATCATCGGCGCCGCGTTTTCCAGCGGCTACGGCGACCTCTCGCATTTCTACCGGCTCTTCCGCACCCGCTTCGGCCACCCGCCCCGCACCTGGCTGGAAAAACGGCAGGATGAAAAGGTATTACAACGCAAGTGAACCACCGGTCCCGGTTTCGCGTGTTTTGTGGTGAACCCTGTTCACCGCCATGAAGACGCGCCGCAGCCTTGCCCTCGCCGCGCTCATCCGGCTTGCTGAAAACTCACGCCCATGAAAATCATCCGTCACCTCTCCCCCACCGGCCCTGATTACGCCGCCCTGCAACCTGATGGCTCCGCCCGCGCAATCGCGGGTGACATTTACGGCGACTTCAAGGTCACCGACCAGGTCGTGACTCCGGGCAAGCTCCTCGCACCGGTCGCGCCGACGCAGATCCTCTGCATCGGCCTGAACTACGCCAAGCACGCCGCCGAGTCCGGCGCCAAGGTGCCGGAGCGTCCCGTCCTCTTCGTCAAAGGCATCAACGCCACGCAGAACCCCGGCGACCCGATCGAGATCCCCACCAAGCTCGCCAGCCACGAGGTGGACTACGAATGCGAACTCGCCGTGGTCATCGGCAAGCCCTGCAAAAATGTCAGCCGCGAGGACGCGTTGAAATACGTACTCGGCTACACCTGCGCCAACGACGTCTCCGCGCGCGACCACCAGATCAAGCTGGGCGGCGGCCAGTGGTGCCGCGGCAAGTTCTTCGACACCTTCGCCCCGCTCGGCCCGTGCCTCGTTACCACCGACGAGATCACCAACCCGAACACCCTCAAGATCGCCACCATTCTCAACGGCCGGCGCGTGCAGGATTGGACCACCAGCGACATGATCTTCGACGTGCCCGCGATCATCGCCTACCTGAGCGGCAGCACGACCCTCGTGCCCGGCACGGTCATCCTCACCGGCACCCCGCAGGGCGTGGGCATGGCGATGAAGCCACCGCTCTGGCTCAAGGCCGGCGACACCGTCAGCATCGAGATCGAAAAGATCGGCACGCTGACGAACCCGGTCGTCAACGAAGCGTAGGCAATTCATAAGGTAGGGCGGCCTGTCCCCAGGCCGCCGCCACCTTTGCCATTTTTACAGAAGGAAACGGAGAGAGCAGAGGAGAGAAATCGCCGGTCTCCGTTCTCTCTGTTCTCTCCTGTAAAATCCTCCGATCAAAATCCGTTTCCCGTCATCGTCCCTTCCTGTTTCGCCAGACTTCCATGCCCCACGTACACCTCGACACCGTGCCCTGGATGGAATGGTCCTCCACCACCGGCAAATTCCATGGTGCCGGCAAGCAGGTCTCCGAGGCCCTCGGCGCGGTGACCAACGCCACGCTCGCCGCCGGCGGGCATCCGTTCGATCTGGAATACGGCAAGCTCGCCCCCGGCAAGGCCGGCTGTGCGTTTCACCGCCATTCCGCCCAGTGGGAATTGTATTACATCGTCAGCGGCACCGGCATCATGCGGCACGGCGACGAGCGCCGCGAACTGCGTGCCGGCGATGTCGCCCTGCATCCGCCCGGCAGCACGCACCAGCTCATCAACACCGGCGACACTGATCTGCTCTACTGGCTGGTCGCTGACAATCCTGCCTCGGAGTTCTGGCATTATCCCGATTCGGACAAGTGGGGCTTCAAACCGGGCGGGGTGATTTTCAGGAAAACCGACGTCCACTACGATCTCGGCGAGGACGATCCGCCCGGCGCGCCGTTGCAGCCCGAACCACGAACGCTGCCGCCCGAGGTGCCGGCGCAGTTCATCAACGTGGCGGACATCGCCGTCGAGCACCGCCGCTCGCCCAAGGGCAAATTCGAATCGTTCTGTCGCAATGTCTCGCTCGCCCTCGGCGGCAAACGCAACGCCGATGTCGCCCACGGCGGCCACCCCTTCGACCTGCAACTCCGCCGCGTGCCGGCCGGCGCCGCAATCTGCCCCTACCACAGCCACGCCGCGCAATGGGAGCTGTTCGTGTTCACCGCCGGCCGCGGAACCCTGCGCACCCCCGACGGAATCCGCGATGTCGGCCCCGGTGACATCGTGCTGCACCCGCCCGGCACACCACACCAGACCCTCGCCGCGCCGGACGCCGATCTCGAATGTCTGATCATCGCCGACAACCCGCTTGAGGATGTCTGCCATTATCCCGACAGCGGCAAATGGGGCATCCTATCCGCGCGCAAATACTTTCGCATGCAGGAGACCGACTACTTCGACGGCGAAGAATAGAAGGGTCCGATCATTGCCGCAATTTTGTAGGAGCCTGCTCGCTGGCGATGATGTTGCAGCCCGATTGATTGCTGTGACCAGCCGCGGCACTGCATCGCTTGCCAGCAGGCTCCTACAAAACGCCGCAAGTTTCGGCGTGCCGGATTCTTCCTGAACGAAAAAAGCCGGGCATACCGCCCGGCCTTTTCAATGGCGATCCACCGGATCACGCAATCCGCCGCCGCCGGTGTACCGCCAGCACCCCGGCCAACACGAGTGCACCGAGGATCGCCGCGTAGGTCGAGGGTTCGGGGACGGCGGTGATCTGCAGGTTGGTCCCCGTCATGAGCATCGCCACCAGTTTCGCGCCATCCAAACCGGCGTTGCCGGTGGCGCTCAGAATCTCCTGGTCAACCATGCGGCCGAACTCGACATAGAGGTCGTAGGTGTTGCCCGCGATCAGCGACCCGGCGGGGATATTGATGGTGAGCTGGTCGTTGACCATGTCGCCCATGCCGTTGCCGTCAAAATAGACGTCGCCCGAGATGTCCCAGCCGATGCGCGTCGCACCGGCGAGAAAGTTTACGTTGAAAATATTGGTGGTGAACTGCAGCGCTTGGGTGGGATCGACCAGGAAGGTGTCGTTCACCCAGCCGCCAACGCCACCGGTCAGGGACCACACCGGCGTGTTCGGGAACAAGGTGCTGCTCAAGGTCACCACCGGGGTCGTGTAGGCCCCCAGCGTGAAAGCGTAGTCCCCGTCGGGGAAAGCACCGTACATCATCGCCGGCAGGGCGTAATCGACCTCATACTCCCAATTGTTCATCGACATGCCGGTGTGAAAACTCAACGTCCCCGCCGCCGTGGTGGGACCGACAAAGGAGGCCGCCGTAATCGGGTCCGTCGGGGTCAGTCCCGAACCGACCACAAAAGCGGCGACATTCCACGGATTCTCGGGCGTTACCGGGCCGGATGACGCCTGGGAGAAAAACTGGGTGCGGGAGATCACGACGTAATCAACGGTCTGCGCGCCGAGGCCGACGGCCAGACCCAACGCGAGGGCAACCAACAGGGGTGTCTTTGATTTCATGACGGTGGTGGGTTGCCACTGATGCTATCCCGCCGCAGATGCAAATCGATAGCCGAGACACAGCGGCGATGTTCAATACCAAACCTTATGACGAGGGTGAGCCCGCCTGATGGCGATGATTTGACCGGTTGGCAGCGGTCCGCAGCACCGGACCTTCCGCGATTTTCCGCGGCTCCGGGTTTGCCTGTCACGGGTCGGTGTCCATGATGCAATGCAAATGGATTACGTGAACTTCGGCCGCACCGGCGTGAAAGTCAGCCCGCTCACGCTCGGCTGCATGATGTTTGGCGGCAAAACCGACCTGGACGAAACCTGCCGCATCATCGACCGGGCGCTCGACGCCGGCATCAACTGCATCGACACCGCCAACATCTATTCGCGCGGCAAGAGCGAGGAGTTCACCGGCGAGGCGCTCAAGCGCAACGGCCGCCGCGACCGCGTGTTTCTCTGCACCAAGGTCCACGGCGCCATGGACGACGCGGATCCGAACATGCGCGGCAACAGCCGGCGGCACCTCATCCAACAATGCGAGGCCAGCCTGCGCCGCCTGCAGACCGACCACATCGACCTTTACCAAATCCACCGGCCGCAATCCGACATCCCGATCGACGAAACCTTGCGCGCGCTCGACGACCTCGTACGCGCCGGCAAGGTGCGCTACGTCGGCACCTCGACCTTCGCCGCGTGGCAGATCGTCGAGGCGCTCTGGTGCGCAAAGGAACACCACCTCAACCGCTTCGTCTCCGAACAACCGCCCTACAACCTGCTCGACCGCCGCATCGAACGCGAACTGCTGCCCATGTGCCGCACGCATGGCCTCGCCACCCTGCCCTGGAGCCCGCTGGCCAGCGGCATCCTCAGCGGCAAATACCACGCCGGCCAGGACGCGCCGGCCGGCTCGCGTTTCGCCGACATGAAGCAGAGCCCGTTCCTCGCCCAGCGCTGGAACGAAGGCGCGTTGCAGGTCGTGGAAAAACTCCGCCCGCTGGCCGCGGCAAAAAACGTCACCCTTTCCCAGTTCGCCCTCGCGTGGACCATCCAGCAACCCGGCGTCACCAGCCCGATCATCGGCCCGCGCACGCTCGAACAGCTCGAGGACAATCTCAAGGCCACCGACGTCAGGTTGACCGCGGAGGAACTCAAGGCCGTGGATGCCATCGTGCCGCCCGGCACCCATGTCTCCGCCTACTATGAGGCCGACTTCGGCCCACACCTGCATCGCTGGTAAACCGCTTATGCAATACCGCACCTTCGGCAAACACGGTTTGGACTGCTCCGAGATCGGCTTCGGCGCCTGGGCCATCGGCGGCGCCTGGGGCGCCCAGGCCGACACCGATTCGCTGGCCGCGCTCCACCGCGCCCTCGATCTGGGCTGCAACTTCATCGACACCGCCGCCGGCTACGGCGACGGCCGCAGCGAACGGCTCATCGCGCAGGTGCTGCGCGAGCGCGCCGAAGCCGGCCGGGACGACCCCGTGTTCGTCGCCACCAAGACGCCGCCCACCGCCGGCAGCTGGCCGCCCTCGCCCTACGACAAGGCCGAGGAACGCTACCCCGAATCCTACCTCCGCGCCAACATTGCCGAGCGGCTTGAGTGCCTGGGCACGGACAAGATCGACCTGCTGCAACTCCACACGTGGACCCGCGCGTGGAACCGCAACCCCACGCCGTTCAAGGTTCTCCGCGCGCTGCAACGCGAAGGTCATATCGGCCTCATCGGCGTGTCCACCCCAGAGCACGACCAGAACAGCGTGATCGACCTGATCCGCGGCGGCTGGGTCGACAGCGTGCAACTGATCTACAACCTGTTTGAACAGGAGCCCGCCGCGGAGCTGCTCGACGTCGCGCGGGAGCACGGCGTGGGCGTCATCGTGCGCGTGGCCTTCGACGAAGGCTCGCTCACCGGCAAGTTCACCGTGCTGACCCGGTTTCCCGAGGATGATTTCCGCAGCCAGTATTTTGCCGGCGACCGGCTGTCCCGCACCGTCGTGCGCGCGGATCGCATCCGCCACGATCTGGACGGGTCCGGTTACACCATGCCCCAGGCCGCGCTGAAATTCGTGCTCGCCCATCCGGCCGTGTCCACCGTCATCCCGGGCATCCGCAATGTCGCCCAGGCCGAGGCCAACTGTGCGGTCAGCGACCTGCCGGCGATGCCGGACAAACTGTTGCACCAACTGCACCGGCACAACTGGCGCCGCTCGTTCTGGTATGGCGGCAAGTGAGTGACGGGCCGCGCCCTCCCCCTCCCGCCACCGTGTCCCTGCTCCTGCTGCCCGCGCCGTTTTTCCTGCTGTTTGAGTTTTGGCAGCTGGTGCTCAGCGAGCGCTATGTCGGCATCCGGCAGATCGAGCGTCAGGCCGATCCGCGCGAGAGCGGTCTCGGCGAGTTCACCGCCTTCTGCTGGAGCAGCCTGTTGTTCATCTACTGGGCGTGGCTGGTGCTGCTCCTGTTTCAACCCATGGGGCGCGTGCACGGGCTATGCCTGCTGGCCGTGTTTGCCATCGGCTACGGCCTGCGCCGCATCTGCCGGCTGAAATGGGTGCTCGTCGTCCTGACCTTCGAGGGCGCGGTGCGGATCGGTTTGCTGTTCTCGCTTTGTGTCTACGTATGGCGACACTGGTGAAGTTCGCCCCCCGCCTCCCGGAACCATCCATCCTGCCTGCCGGTCCAATTCCATTTACCCGTGAAACCCATTTTTTCCGTCGTGCTTGCCGCCATTCTTCTGCTGGGCGGCGGCTGTGCCACCACCCATCAGGTGCAGGTGAGCGCACTCGCCCACCCGCAGCTCGCGGCCTCCGCCCGTACCTATGTTTTGGCGGCGGGCCATGCCACCGAACAGGATTGGGGCGAACTGCAGTTTCAGGAGGTGCTCTCGCATGTCCGCCCGGCGTTGGTCGCCAATGGCTACCGGGAAACCGACCGGCCGGCGGACGGCGATTCGCTGAGCCTGTTCGTTGATTTCGGCGTCGGTGATCCCGTCGCGCGCACCTACACCTTCAGCACGCCCATCTATGCCGAGCTGGGCGGCGGCTACACCACGCGCACGACCACCACCAAGGACGCATCAGGCAAGAGCGTAACCACCACCGAATCCGTACGGCTGCCCGGCCGTTACGAACGCGTCGGCACCGACGTGACGGTCAACACCATCACCACCTACCGCAAACACCTGCGGCTCTCCGCCCGCTTGCGCGAGGCCGGCGTGCCGCCGGAAAAAGGGCGCGAAGTCTGGACCGTCACCGCCATCGTGGACGATCAACACTCCGATCTGCGGGCCGCACTGCCGTTGCTCGCCGCCGCCATCGAGCCGCACCTCGGCCGCGACACCCGGCGCGCGGTGTGGGAGGAATTTCGCGAGCATGACGGCCGGCTCGAACGTGTGACGTCGCGCTGAATCCGCCTCAACGGGCGAAGCGCCGCGTTTCGGCTTTTGCCACCGGCTCCGCGCAGCTTTGCTGGAAAAACTCCTGCGCCGCCCCGATCAGCTTGGCATACCTGCCGTAATTTCCCGCCCACGAGTTGGGTACGCAAAGCCGCTTGATCACGCCGCGGCCGATCTGGTCGGGCGCCTCGCGGTCGGGCGCGAGCTCCAGGGAGAACCGGGGATCCGCCGCATGCACCACATAGTGTTTCGGTCCGGCCGGTTCATCGCGCTCGATGCGCAGGAAATGATTGTAACTCATCGCGCCCGGGCAGCGTGGCGGGTTTGCAACGCGAGACAATCCCCCATTTGCCACAAGGTTTCTCCTTGAGAACCGGAGGCACCCGCCGCACAAGAATGTCACGCCCGCGCGTCCCCATGAGCATCCTCCCCTCCGACACCCCGCGCCTGCCCAAATGGCCGTTCCTGGTCGGCGACGCCGCCCTGCTCGGCATCGCCGTGCTGATCGCCCTCCGCAGCCCCCAGCCGTTTCCGGCGACGGTGATCCTGACCATCGCCGGTTGTGTGGCGCTCGCCGCATTGCTGGGCACCATCCCGTTTCTCAGCGATTACGCCGCCCGGCAGGATGAGGCGCTCAACGAACGGCAGCGCAACCTCGAGGCGCTGACCCGCACGCTCGGCGATGCCGCCGAGCAGATCAGCATCGCGGCCAACGGGCTGCACGAGCTCAACGATCTCGCACAAAAGCAACTGCACCAGGCCCAGCAACTGCCCAAGCAGCTCTCGGCCCAGTTGCACGACCACGACCGTCAGCTCAATGAGGCGGCGATGAAAGAAAACGCGACCCTGCGCGAGCAAGTCGAAACCCTGCGCGCCGCCGGCATCGCCGATCTCAAGTCCGCCACGGCGCAACTCAGGGAAGCCTCCGCCGCATTGACCAAGCACGAGACCGCCCTCGCCCAACAGCTCGACGCCGCCCAAGTCGCCATGACCAGGCTGCCCGGCGCGCTGGATCAGGCCCGAGATGAAACCGTGCGGGCGTTGGACAAGGCCCGCATCGCCGCCGTGGAGCAACTGGTCGCCGCGGGCAATGTTCTCAAGGACAACTTGGCCGCACCGCCGGTCGTCGCCGCACCGGTCACACCTGCGCCCGCACCGGAACCGATGGCGGCGCCCACACCGGAACCCGAACCTGAATCCGCGCCCACGCCGTCCGCCGCCGAGGAATCTGAACCGGCAAGCGCAGCTGAAAACGAAAACGCCGCCGACCCGCCGCCACCGGCCGACGACGTCACCACCGACGAACCGGCCGAAGCGATTGCGCCCGCCGAAGCAACGGACGAATCGCCCG
>JACFMR010000012.1:80450-109006 GCA_019455245.1 Opitutaceae bacterium | reverse complement strand
CATCAGCCGACAGGTTGGCCGCTCTAGGGCCGCCTGTCGGCTTCATGTCATCTACGGTCATGAGCTTCGGGCATCCCCTGTTCGCGTCGCACTGCTGCTCGCCCTGTTTCCGCCTCAACGAGGCGGAAATTGTGAACCTCGGCGCCCGGTGGGCACCCGCCTCGGTTCATCCTGTGGACTCGCAGCTTCGCTGCTCGCCATGTTGCCGCCTCACCGAGGCGGAAACTCAAACTCGGCTTTGTCTTTTTTCGGGCCGAGGACGAGGAAGGCGTTGAAGTGCGCGCCGCGCTTGGAGGTGAAACCTTCGATGAGCTGCGTGCGGCCGTCGGTCACGAGCCGTTGCACTTCCGCCACCGGGATCTCCTTCTGGCAGAGTTCGCGGCTGAGCTTGAAGACCACGCGGTTGTCCTGGTCAGGCTTGCGCACGTAGTAGGCGTCGTCGGTCAGCACGAGCTCGCCACCGTGCAGTTTGCTTTCGCCCAGCACCTTGGCCTTGGAGAGATCCGGCGGGGCCTTGGGCTTGCGTTCGATCGGCTTGCCGTCCTTGCCGACACGCGGCTTGCGCGGCGGGAACTCCCAGGCGATGCGCGCACCTTCGCGTTTGAGAAACGCGTCGAAGGGCCGGCCTTTCTTGGAGGTGAAGCCCTGGATCAGGGCGGTCTTGCCCTCAGAGACCAACTGGACGGCGTGCTCCTGCGTGATGGCCTTCTGACACATCAGCTTGCCGACGCGGAAGGTCTGTTTCCACCCGTCGCCCTCGCGTTCGCGCAAGATAAAGTTCGGGCCGGCCTCGCACAGTTCGGCCCCGGTTTGGGGGTCGGTCCAGAGCGGGGATAGCGTGGCGATGTCGACCTTGTCGCCGAAATCCAGCTCGGTCTTCCATTTGCCGGTCTCGGCATCCTGCACGAGCTTGAGCGCGGCGGCGAAGCGCGAGCGGGTCTTGGCCGAGACGAAACCGTCGAGCGGGCCGATGGCGCGGCTGGTCACGAGCTGTTCGATCTCGGGCTCCTCCATCTTGCGGCCGCCGATGACCTTGTACACGGTCAGGTTGCCGTCCTGCGACTTGTAGGCGCGCAGGGTTTCGAGCAGCGGCTTGCCGTCGGTGGGCGAAACGATGGCGGTCTCACGGGCGGTGGATTCGTCTTCCTCAAAGCCCTTGATATTGCCCACGATCGCCTGCGTCTGGCCGACGATCTCGGCCATGAACTGCTCGCGGGTGAACTTGTTGTGCTCCATCTGGCGGAGCTTGTATTCCCATTCGCCGGTCATGGCCGGGCGGGTGAGGGCGTCGGCCTTCACCGCCTCGAGGAATTGCAACAACTGCTCGGCCTTGGGTGTGGGCACGAGTTCGCGCTGGGCGCGTTCGAGGTACTTCTGGTTGATGAGGCCGTCGATCGTGTCGGCGCGAGTGGCGGGCGTGCCGAGGCCGCGTTCCTTCATCGCCTCGGCGAGTTCCTCGTCGTCCACGAGTTTGCCGGCGCCTTCCATGGCGGACAGCAGCGTGGCCTCGGTGTAGCGCGGTGGTGGCTTGGTGGATTCCTCGTGGAGCTTGGCCGCGGTGGTTTCGGCCGACGCCGGGTTGCCGTCGGCGGCGGTGAGCGCGGGCAGGCCCTTGCCGTCGTCATCGACGGTGCCCTTGCCGTAAACCGCGAGCCAGCCCGGGGCGGTCAGCACCTTGCCCTCGGTCTTGAACGTGTGACCGGCCACGACGCTCAGGCGCGTGGTCACGTCAAACTCGGCCGCGGGATGAAACGCCGCGACGAAGCGCCGCGCGATCATGTCGAACACCTTGGCCTCCATCTCGTCGAGGTGCTTGGCCTCGTGCGTGGTGGGGATGATGGCAAAGTGGTCCGAGATCTGCGCGTTGTTGAAGATGCGCTTGTTCGGCCGCACCCAGCCGGAATCGAGTACGCGCTGCGCGTGCGGCGCGAGATCGCCGGACAGGTTTTGCAGGGTTTCCCGGCAGGTGGGCATGTAATCTTCCGGCAGGGCCCGCGAATCGGTACGCGGGTAGGTGATCATCTTGTGCTTCTCGTAGAGCGCCTGCGCGATCTGGAGCGTGCGGCGGGCCGGCAGGCCGTAGCGGTTGTTGGCCTCGCGCTGCAGGGTCGTCAGGTCGTAGAGCCGCGGCGCGATCTGCGTGCTGGCCTTCTTTTCCTCGGTCACCCGCGCCGGCGGCTGGCCCTGGCAGGCGGCCAACACGGCCTCGGCGAGCGCCTGTTCCCAGATGCGGTCGATGCGGTCGTGCTCGTCGTTTTCCGCCTTCTTGAAATTTTCGCGCTGGTAAACGCCTTCATACGTGCCCTGGGCCACGGTGAAGGTGGCGGTCACGCGCCAGTAGGTGCGGGGGATGAAATTGCGGATCTCAACCTCGCGCTTGTAAATGATGGCCAGCGTGGGCGTCTGCACGCGGCCGACCGAGGCCACGTTGCCGGCGCGGGAACCGAACATGCGCTTGGTCACCGCGCGCGTGCCGTTGATGCCGATCAACCAGTCGCTTTCGCTGCGGCAGCGGGCGGCATCGCCCAAACCGGTCATCTCGGCGCCGTCGCGCAGGTGGGCAAAGGCATCGCGGATGCCCTCGGGCGTCATGGTCTGCATCCAGGCGCGCTTCACCGGCAGGCGGCACTTGGTGAGTTGGTAGATGTAATTGAAGATGAGTTCACCCTCGCGGCCGGCGTCACAGGCGTTGACGACCACCTCGATGTCCTTGCGGGCGAGGAGCTTTTTCAACAGCGCGAAACGGTCCTTGGAACTGGCGATGGGCTTGAGCTCGAACTTGTCCGGGATGATGGGCAGGGTCTCGAGCCGCCAGAAGCCGTATTTCTTCTTGTCGATGTCCTCGGGCATGGCGAGTTCCACGAGGTGGCCAACCGCAGAGGAGATGACGTGGGTGTCATTCTCGTAGTGGTCACCTTTCTTGGGAACTTTGCCGAGGGAGCGCGCGAGATCCGCTGCGACCGACGGCTTCTCGGCGATGATGAGGGACTTCATGGGTCGCGAGCGGTTAGGGGGCGGCGCGGCGAATGACAAGCCCTAGTTTTTTTGCCCCCCGGCCGCACCTGCGACAAAACCGCTGACCAAACCCACCGCCCAGCAGTGCTTTAAACGCGTTCCGCAAGCGGAAACAAATGACGCAAAGCGGCCTCGTTGGCCCTGCAAACCCCGCGCTCGGTGATCAGACCGGTGACGAGCCGAGCCGGGGTAACGTCAAAGGCCGGATTGGCCGCCGGGCTGTCGGGCGGAGTCAGTCGCACGGTGGCCAGCGCGCCGTCGGACGTGACGCCGGTGAGGTGGGTGACCTCGGTGGCGGCGCGTTCCTCGATGGGGATTTCGCTGATCCCGTCGCGCACGGTCCAGTCAATGGTGGGCGAGGGCAGGGCCACGTAAAACGGCACGCCATTGTCGTGCGCGGCGAGCGCCTTGAGGTAGGTGCCGATCTTGTTGCAAACATCGCCGGTCGCGGTGGTGCGGTCGGTGCCCACGATCACAAGGTCCACCTTGCCATGCTGCATCAGGTGGCCGCCGGCGTTGTCCACAATCACCGTGTGCGGCACGCCGTGCTCGGCCAGTTCCCAGGCGGTCAGGCCGGCGCCTTGGTTACGCGGCCGGGTCTCGTCCACCCACACGTGCACGGGCAACCCGGAGTCGTGCGCCAGATAAATCGGCGCGGTGGCGGTGCCAAGGTCCACGGTGGCCAGCCAGCCGGCGTTGCAATGTGTGAGCACGTTGACCGGTTCGCCGGCGGGCTTGCGGGCGGCGACCGCCCGGATCAAGGCCAGCCCGGCGTTGCCGATGCCGCGGTTGATCGCCACATCCTCGTCGCAGATTTCCGCCGCGAGCCGGCGGGCGGCTGCGGCCCGCTCGACCGGCGGCAGCGGGCTGACCGCGCGGGTCACACGCTCAAGCGCCCAACGCAGGTTGATCGCGGTGGGGCGGGTCGCGGCCAATGTCGCGCTGTGTTCGCGCAGGGCCGTATCTGACGCATCGGTGCGCAAGCCCAACCAAAGCCCGTAAGCCGCCGTGGCACCAATCAACGGCGCGCCGCGCACCAGCATCGCCTTGATGGCATGCGCGGCGTCCGCAATCGTCCCGAGCCGGGCGGTGACAAATTCATGCGGCAGCCGCGTCTGGTCGATGATCTCAACCGAGACGCCATCGGCGCCGGGCCAGAGGGTGCGGGTGGGGCGACCGTAGACGTTCATACGATGGAGCGTGAGCCTTGTTGCCGGGGGCGCGAACGCCAACCGTAATCACGCCATCATGGACATTTGCCAACGCGACTTCATTCATCAAGTAGCCGCCCTTGAGCCGTAAGCGAAAGGGTAGTGCAGGTGCACCCGGGAGGCTGGGGAGAACGCGGAGAGCAGAATGCAAATCAGCCCAACCGCATGCCAAGGACGGGCGGCCCGCCCGTTCGCATGGTGCTGTTTGCGCTGTAGCCGGCCGCGTTGAGGCCGGTGCAATCCATCGCCTGCCAGCAGGCTCCTACAATTTGCGGTCACAGCAAAGTCGCCACCGCTTCACTCGATCTCGGTCGGGCGGCCGACCGCGGACTGGTAGGCTAGGTGCAACTGAAACGTCTGCCAGGCCCCGAGTTTCTGGCCGAACTGCGCGAAAAGGTAGAGCAGCACGGCTGCGAACGCCATCGTGCCGAGCACCCAGAAACCCCACGGATGCGCCTCGGTCAGCAACTGCGCACAGCCGAAGATTCCGGCAAACAATCCCGCCGTGCCGACCAGCAGGTAACCGTAAAGAAAAATTGACCACACCTCCGTGTCGGGTCCGTAGGTGCCCTCAACCAACGTGTGTCCTTCCGGCATCGCCGTCAGCGCGAGCGCCAGCCGCGGCGACCAGAATTTTTTCCGCTCCCCGGTGAAATGCAGACAAATCATCCCCGGGAAGGATTTGACGTCGAAGTCGTGCGGCGCCTGGGCGGCGAGGCCGGCGAGAATCCGGTCGCGGGCGCGATCCAGGTCTTGTTCCAACGTGTGGGCAAAACGCGGCCGGATGCGAAAGCTGCTCATGGGGTAAAAAACGGGATTGGGGTGGAGGACAGCGCCGTTGGCGCCGCCAGGGTGCGACGAGGGATAGAAGCCGCCGCCGCGCCGTCAATCCCGGAGATGCGGTGTGGCCTGGAGTCGCCAGGTGGAGCGCGTTGCCCTTAACGGGCCATCAGTGCGGATGCATGCTTGCCAGCGCATTGAGCGCGTGTCCGCAGCAGGCTTGGTGGAGCTTTGAGGACGACACGCCAACCTTCTCGTAGCCGCGCTTAAGCCGACGGCGCAAGCGTGGCCCCGGCGCGCGATTCTCAGCAAATCAGCAGCAACCGCGGCAGGCTGTCGGGCGGGATGATCGGCGCGCGATGCACGCACGGCGGCACCGGACACCCCGGCCAGCGCGTGGCGATGCGCCAGAGATGACCGAGGCCGAAACTGACCGGTCGTGCGCCGGCCACCGCGGCGTAATGCAGATCGTAGTAATGCTCGCGCAGGAAGTCGCGGAACCCGTCGTCATCGGCGCCGCCGTAGTGTTGGAGCAGCTTGGCGCGCGTCTCGGGGATGTCGACATAGCGGCGCGCCATCGCGGACGGCAGGGCCTCGGTGCCGGCCACGTTGTAACTGCAGAGCCAGGTGTCGGTTTCGTCCGTCGCGCTGTCCACATGCCACGAGTAAACATCGGTGACCAACGGCGCCTCCGGGGCGGCGCGGGGTTGCGCCGGGATGGCGTCAAGCGACGGATCGAGCCCGGCCGCGCGCAGCATTTGCAGATCGGCCAGCAGTTGCTCGCGCGCGAGTGCGCCCGCCGGGTCCAACCGCAGGCCCAGCAACGCCTCCTCGTCGAGCGAGGTGATTTCGGCGATCGGCCCGATCGCCGCGGCCACGGCATTGTAATCGCCCGCGAGGGAGCGCCTCCAGGTCAGGGCGCAAACTCCGTCGCACCACGGGGCGTTGAGCAGGGCGTCAAAACTGGCAACTTCACCGATCATGCCGACGGCATAGGCCGTCTCGGTCACCAAATCAAACCTCCCGCGCAGCGCTCTGCACTCAGTAGGCCGTATCCGGGCAACGCGCATACAGCCTTATTTTCAACAATTGGAACGTTGATCGCCGCTGATGAAATGTGGGCGGGACGCCCTCGTCCCGCACCGTTTGGTTGAGTTTTTCCGCGGATGGCGCAGATAAACGCGGATATCGATCTGCAGGAACGCTGATCTGCGCGATGGGATTGTTGTAGCTGCGCTTGGGTTGGAAACCCAAGCGTGGCCTCGGGATCGCGTATCCCGCTTCAGAAGTTGTTGCCGCTGATCGTCGCTGATTCTCATCCGAGCACATCCGCGTGATCCGCGGGGAAATCCGTTTCGGTTTGGCCGCAAGAGGCACAAAACCTCAGGATGCTTGAGGTGGATTGGAACGCTGATCAGCGCGGTGGGTTTTTCGTAGCTGCTCTTGGGTTGAAAACACAAGCGTGGCCCAAGGCGGATCCCTCCGTTGCATCAGGATACTCGATCCGATTGGAACGCTGATCTGCGCTGATCCGCTGTAGGCGGGACGCCCTCGTCCCGCGTCCTCTCAGCCATTCGTTCTCTTTATCTTAATCGTTATCTTTATCCCCGTGCTTGTCGGGTGCCCCCGTCCCGCTTCGTTCCCCATCTCCGGCACGAGGGCGTGCCAGCTACATTCCGATCCGCTGCAGGTGGGACGCCCGCGTCCGCCATGATCCCTCGGTCAAATCGTTATCTTAATCTTTATCGTTATCTTGATCCCGGGCCTGTCGGGTGCCGTTCGCATCCGCATCCGCCGCGGCCCGCGCGGAGTCGGATCCTCCACCAATCCGCTGTGGGCGGGACGCCCGCGTCCCGCAATGTTCCCCAGCCCTCGTCCCGCCTTACCCGACGCGCGTGATCGTGAGCTTCACGCTGCCGTGGTTGTTGCCATAAAGGCTCCAGACGTCGTTGGGGAAGCAATATAGATAGCCCGGACTCGTGACTGCGAACGGCTTCACAGTGTGCGCAGGCAGGTCGACGTATTCGTGCGGCGACGGGCTGCCGTCGTTCGGCACGACCGCGTTGTCGCCCCGGTCGTTGGCGATGGCGCCGACCAGCGTGAACCACCGGAATTTCTCCACCCGCTTCGTGCCGAGAAAATCGGTCGAGTTGTTCTTGGTGAGCCGGACGACCAGGCTTTCAAACTTGCCGAGGAAGGAGCTGACACCGCGTACGATGTCCGCCTTGGTGAATTCGTCGTTCTCGGTGCCGCGCCAGTCGCAGACATCCTTGCTGTCCACCCATTCGCCGGTGGCCGCGAACGTGTACTCGTGGCCGGCTTCGAGGTATAGGCCGGTGTCGTTCCAACGGATGTCGGCGAAGACATCCACCTCCCATGTGTCGCCGATTTTTTTCAGGCTGTGGGTCGGGCGGTAGGCCGGGTAGGCGATGGGGGAGAGCTTCTGACGCTTGAGCGCACTCGCGTGAAATTTCGCCTTGTTGGCCGGCGTCAAGGTGTCGACCGCGCGCGGCCGCGAACGCAGCTTGGCGAAGGCCCCCTTGTAGGAATTGTGCATCACGCCGTGAGGATCGGGCTTGAGCGTGGTGCGAATGCCCGGACGAAAACAGAGGCCGGCCTGCTTGCTCTGGTCGAGCATCCAGATAAGCGCGCCGTCCGAAAGATCGGTCGTGGCATAACCGCCACCGACATCGGAATGCACGCCGGGAAACCACAGCTCGACGGCGTCGGGATGTTCGGCGGCGTTGCTCCAGCGGGTGACGGTAAAACTGGCGCGCACCTCATCGATCGCCATCGCGTGCCGGGCGGTCTGCACGTGCGCGCCGAGTGCCGTGTCGTGGAAGCGCCACTTGTCCTTGTTGTCGAAAAGATTCAGCACCTCCAGGTCATCGGGTACGCCCAGGGCGCCGACGGTGTCCCAGACGCCGATGAACCGGATTGGCGTCCTGCCCTGGTCGAAAAAGGTCCAGCCGGGCCGGGCCCAGTCGGATTTTCTCTCCCGGTAGGCGGTGTAGGCGGCCTCAACCCGGGTCCAGCTTTCCTTGGAGTCAACGTCGTCGAGCTTGAGCAGGCCGCGACCGATCAGTCCGCCGAGGCTGCGGGCGGTGAAGGCGCCGCGGCTGAAACCGTAGATGAAGATCTCGTCACCCGGCGCGTAATGGGTCGCGATCCAGTGATAGGCGCTGCGGATGTGGTTGCCGATGCCTACTCCCATCGCGCCGCCGAGCACGGAATCGACGATCCCGCCGGCGGCGCCGACGCCCGGATGGTAATACTTGAGTTGCCTGACGCCCTTCGTGTCCCGTTCGGCCAGCGCGTGGTAGAGTTTGACCACATTGGTCGGGGAGGGGATGCCGTTGTCCTCCTGATCGGGAGTGTTCCAAGTACCATCGTTGCAGAGAATGAGTCGTTTCATGAGGCAGGGGGGATGAGGGCTTGTTGGAAAGAAGGATGGCCCGGTCTGCCCAAGGACTCGGACCGCGGATTCGGGGTTGGGGACATTTTGTAGCTGCGCGTGGGTTGCAAACACAAGCGTGGCCTTGGGCTCGCCCCTCGCGTGAATCCCGAACCGGTGGGAATGCTGATCCACACTGATCTGCTGTAGGCGGGGCGCCCCCGTCCCGCGGTCTCTCAGTAAATCGTTATCTTAATCTTTATCGTTATCTTGATCCCGGTGCGTGACGGTGCCGTTCGTTCAACATTTGCCCCGTCCCGCTTCGTTCCCCATCCCCCGGCACGAGGGCGTGCCGGCTACATCCCAATCCGCTGTAGGCGGGACGCCCTCGTCCCGCGTCCTCTCAGCCAATCGTTATCTTAATCGTAATCGTTATCTTGATCCCGGTGCTTGTCGGGTGCCCCGTCCCGCACAATCCCTCCGCATCCTCCCTCACCGCCCGCTTTGCGGTTGCACCATCGGAGGACGATCCGCACAAGAGCCGCCCCTTTTTCATGTCCACGAACAATTCCCGCCTCCAAACCCTCGCCCTCGACCACATCGACATTTCCGGCGGCACGCAGACGCGCGTGCAGACCAACGACGACGCCATTGCCAGCTACGCCGACGAAATGGCGCGCGGCGTGGCGTTCCCACCGATCACCGTGTTCTTCGACGGCTCGACCCATTGGCTGGCCGACGGCTTTCACCGTTTTCTCGCTGTCAAACGCAACGCCGGCACCACCATCGCCGCCGAGGTGCACGCCGGCAGCCGCACCGACGCCCTGCGGCACGCCCTCGGGGCCAACGCGACCAACGGCCTTTACCGCACCAACGCCGACAAGCGCCACATCGCCGAGATCGCGTTGCGCGAGTGGCCCGACCTTTCCAACGCGTTTCTCGCCGACCTCTGCCGGGTCTCCGGCGAACTCGTCCGCAATGTCCGCACCGAGCTCACCACCACCGGCATCATCCAAAAGCACGAGACCGTGACCGGCCGTGACGGCAAGGAGTATCCCGCCGCCATCGAGCGCCAGCCGCGCGGCAAGTCCGAAGCGGACAGCGCCGACGAGGGCGGCGGCTCCGGCGGTGGGTTCAGCAAGGGCAAGGGCGAGCCCGGCGCGACCGGCGGCTCGGTCAACGAACTCGAAGCCGAGGCGCGCTCGATGATCCGCAAGGGCGAGATGGACCCCTTCGAACTGCCCAAGCTCATGACCGCCACGGGCCACGATTACGCCGCCAGCGTCGTCGCGCTGCTCGGCACGATGAAGCCCGACCTCAAAGACCGCACCGACGGCCTCCTGCGCATCAAACGCTGGGTCGAGAAAGAGTTGGAAGGGAGTGAGGGAGTGAAGGAATGAGGGAGTGAGGGACGCAGCGCGCAGCGCGGAGATGGTGAATCGCAACGCGGTTTGCCCTGAAGCGCAGCGCAAGGGTTTCTGAACCGGGTGCCCCTGGGCGGGTGAAGGAACAATGAGGGAGTGAGGGACGCAGCGCCGGGACGTACGCGCCAATATGCCACGCCACGACCGAGGTAGGGCGTGCTGTCCCCAGCGCGCCGGTTTGGGAAAGCACAATTCTCACGCAGACCCGCGAAGGCGCAGAGGTCCGACAGGATGGGGCGGCTTGCCCTCAAACCGCCGATCCATTTGGGAACACTAATCTGCACTGATCCTTGCAGATGTATTGTAGGCGGGACGCCCCTGTCCCGCATCGTTGGTTGAATTTTTCCCGCGGATGGCGCGGATGAACGCGGATATCGAACCGATGGGAACGCGGACCTAGATTATGGGATTGTCGTAGCTGCGCTTGGGTTGAAAACCCAAGCGTGGCCTCGGAATGGCGCATCGCGCCTCCGAAGTTTGTGCCGCTGATCCCCATCCGTGAACATCCGTGTCATCCGCGGGGAAACCGTTTCGGTTTGGCCACAAAAGGCACAAAACGCACAAAATGCCCGGGATACCCGATCCGATTGGGAACGCTAATTGGCGCTAATGAACGCTAATCTTCTGTAGGCGTGACGCCCCCGTCCCGTGTCCTCCCAGCCAATCGTTATCGTTATCTTAATCTTTATCGTTATCCTGGTTTGTGTCGGGTGCTTCCCACCATTGCCGTGTCCGCCGCGGCCCGCGCGGAGACGGACCCTCCAGCAATTGATGTAGGCGAGACGCCCCCGTCCCGCGTCCTCCGAGCCAATCGTTATCTTAATCCTAATCTTTATCGTTATCTCGGTTTGCGCCGGGCACAGGGTCGTGCCCGGCCACCCCAAGAAAAACCCTCCCGTTTCCGTCCCGCGTTTCCCCAACCCCCGGCACTCTGCTGGCCAGCAGAGTGCCGGCTACATTCCAATCCGATATAGGGCCTGTCCCGCTGCGCGCCGTGTCTGCCGACACTTTTCGGTTTCCACTGTTGTCCTCAGGCGGGTTGCCTGTCTCCATAGCGCGACTGCCTCATCAGTTAACCCCCTATGAAAAGCAGAATCCTCCTCGCCTTGTTGCTTTGCCTCGCCGTGCTCGCCTGCACCAAAAAGAGCGACGTCGTTGAACTGCAGAACTGGAATTTCGGCGGCCTGCCGCAGCAAACCGCCTTCCTGCGCGAACGCGTGGCCGAGTTCAATCGCACGCATCCGGGGATTGAAGTCACCCAGAGCGACAAGAGCTGGAACATGATCCGGGAGATCCTCTACGCCAATTTCACCGCCGCCGCCGGCCCCGACATCATGAACACGCACGCCAATTACGCGGCCGAGTTCAGCCAGGCGGGCTACTATTATCCGATCAACCAATTCCCGGACTTTCCCGAGGTGAAGCAGTGGTTTGAACCGCATCTCATGGCGTCGACCGAATACGAGGGCAATTACTACGGGCTGCCGGCCAACGCCATCGCCTTCGTGCTCACCTGCAACCAGGAGATGTTCGACCGGGCCGGCCTCAAGCCGCCCAAAACCTGGTCGGAGTTTCGCGCGGCGGCGCGGCAACTGACCCAGGACACCGATGGCGACGGGGTGGTGGACCAGTACGGCCTCGTGCTCATGGGCGGCGACAAGGGCGGTTTCGCGTACCGGCTGATCCCGTTCTTTTACAAGGCCGGGGCCGATGTCATGTCGGAGGACCTGACGCAGATCGCGTTCAACTCCCCGCGCGGGGTCGAGGCGCTGCAGCTCTTCGCCGACATGCATCAGCAGGACGGTTCGATCACGCCCGGCTTCCTGGCCTACACGCATTCGGAGGTGAGCGACCTGTTTGCGAACAACAAGGCTGCCATGAGCATCGAGGGTCCGTGGTTCCGGCGCATGATCGAGGACAAGGTCCCCGGCAAGGGCATGTATGTTGTCCCCGTGCCGGTGCCGGACGACCGCATCGCCGAGTACGACACCGCGTCCACGCTGCAGGATCTCGTCATGTATTCGATCAACGCCCGCTCGAAGCACCTGCAGGAAGCCTGGGAGTTGGTGAAATTCCTGCGCAACCCGGAGTCCGACCAATTTTGGATCACGGAGGACTTCGGCGCGCTGGCGTGCACCACGAGCGCGTTGCAGAGTCCCGAGGCCGCCAAGGTTCCCGATCTGCCCGTTTACCTCCGCGAATTGCAGCACGCCCGGCCCTGGCCGGCGCACCCGCAGATCATCGCGATCGCCCGCAACGTCTTCACGCCCGAATGCCTGAAGGCGATCGTCGGCGAAATCACCCCCCAGACCGCGCTCGACCGGGCCGCCCGGGAAGCCCAGCGCATGGTTGACGAGCACCGATGAAGAAGGCGACGCCCTACCTACTGCTGGTCCCCGCGTTGCTCTTCACGGCCTTGGTGCTGGTTTACCCGCTGGCGCAAAATCTCTACAACAGCTTCCGCAACGTCAGCCTGATCCGGGGCGACCACGGGTGGGTGGGCTGGGCCAACTACGCCCGCATCTTCGGCGACGACCTGTTTTGGCTCTCCTTTCGCAACACCGCCACGTATGCGATCGTGGGCACCCTGCTGGCGCTGCTGGTCGGTCTCGGGTTTGCCCTCCTGCTCAACCTGAAGCTCGGCCGGGTCACCGGTCTGCTCACCTTTCTCTACACCATTCCGTGGGTCATCTCACCCGTGGTCGCGGGCTTCGCCTGGAAATGGATCCTCAACGATCACTCCGGCATCATCAATTACTGGCTGGCGCTGGCCGGACTCATCGAACCCGGCACCACCTGGCTTGGCAACCCGTCCACCGCGCTCGGTTGCGTCATGGTCGCGCGCATCTGGCAGTTTTATCCCTTCGCGATGGTGATGCTGCTGGCGGGGCTCAAGACCATCCCGACCGAACAGTATGAGGCCGCGGCCGTCGATGGCGCCACCCCGCTGGCGCGCTTTCGCTACATCACGCTGCCCAACCTGCGCACGGTGGGCTCCGTGCTCTTCGTGCTCGGGGTGATCTGGAGCTTCAACGATTTCAACATGGTCTTCGTCATGACGCGGGGCGGTCCGCTCGACGCGACGATGGTGCTGCCCGTGCTGGTGCGGGAATTGTCCTTCGTGCATTTCGACCTGGGCCGCGGCTCGGCGCTCTCCAATGTCATGTTCCTGCTGCTGGTCATGTTTTCGTTCATCTACCTGCGGCTCAGCACCCGGAGCGAACCCGCATGAAAAAGAACCTGCTCATCCTCCTGGGCCTGGTTTTGGCGGCGTTCGTGTTGCTGCCTTTTCTCTGGACCATGGCCACGTCGCTCAAGCCGCTGGCGGAAGTGAGCAAGTATCCGCCGGAGTGGATCAGCCCGCAGCTGACCCTGCGGCCGTACCGGGACATGTTCTTTTACCTGCCGTTCACGACCTACACCATGAACAGCCTGATCGTCGCGCTCTCCGCCATGCTGCTGACGCTGGTCATCGGCAGCATGGCCGCGTTCGCCTTCGCCCGGTTCCAGTTCAGGGGGCGCGGTCTCATCCTCATCGTGTTTCTGCTTTCGCAGATGCTGCCGGGCGCCTCGATCATCATTCCGCTGTTTCAGCTCATGCAGAAGGTCGGCCTGTACGACACGCGTCTGGGGCTTGTTTTGGTCCACACCGCGCTGCTGCTGCCGTTCGTGATCTGGCTGCTGTACGGATTCTTCCAGACCATCCCGCGCGAAGTGGAGGAGGCGGCGTTGATCGACGGCTGTTCCCGCATGCAGGCCCTGCGCATGGTGATCCTGCCGCTGGCGCTGCCCGGCCTCGGCGCCACCGCGCTCTTTGCGTTCCTTGGGTCCTGGAACGAGTTTTTCTTCGCCCTGTTGCTGTCCTCGTCCGATTCCACCCGGACCATTCCGGTCGGCATCGGGCTGTTTGTGGGGGAGTATCTGGAAGTCTGGAACCAGATGGCGGCGGCGGCCGTGCTGTTCAGCCTGCCGCCCCTGCTGCTGTTCCTCGTCGCGCGGAAAACCTTCGTATCCGGCCTGATGACCGGCGCGGCCAAGTAACCTGGCGCAGCGCCATGGGATTGTCGTAGCTGCGCTTGGGTTGAAAACCCAAGCGTGGCCTCGGACCGCTGATCTGCGCTGATCAAAAGGTAGGGCGGGCTCTCCGAGCGCGCTGGATTGGAACCGCTGATCGTCGCTGATGATATGGAGGGCGGACCGCCGCGTCCGCAGTGATCGCTCAGGCAAATCGTAATCTTTCTCTTAATCGTTATCTTTATCCCGTCCCTCCCGGACCTCCGCGTCACCAACCCACTCATTCCCGCATCCCTTATCCTTCATCCCTCACCGTTTCGGTTTAGCCACGAAGAGGCACAAAAACGCACAAAATCGAGATACTCGATACGATGGGAACGCTGATCGTCGCTGATCCATTGTAGGCGGGACGCCCCCGTCCCGCGGTATCTCAGCAAATCGTTATCTTAATCGTTATCTTTATCCCGGTGCATGCCGATCACGGCGACCTCTGCGTCCGCCGAGGCCTCCGACATTTTCGCGAATTACACCGTGTAAGGAAAACGCACCCTCGGATCATTGGCGGGAAAATCCCGGGTGTTGCGCGTCACCAATATGCAACCCTCCACCTCGGCACTGGCCAGCACGATGGCATCGGGCAGTTTGAGGTGCAGGGTCTGCCGCAATTCCACGGCCCGGCGGGCAATTTCATCCGACAATTCCACGCGCTGCATGGTCGCAAGCAGCGATTCCGCCGCCTGCTGCTCGGCCGGTCCGCGCGCACCGGCCAGCAGTTCCATGTAAGAGATGATGGAGTAGTGGGGCTGGCGGTAGCGCGCCAATTCCTCGCGCGCGGCCGTCACACCCTGCAAGTAGTCAATCAATACGTCGCTATCGATGACCGCCTTCACCGCGACCATTCCTCCCGCAGGGCGTCGACGGTCGCACGGCTGTCGCCCCGCCCAGCCCAAGCCCCGAAGGTGGCCTCACGCTTGAGCAATTGCTTGTCCGCCAGCATGGCATCGAGCGCCCGGCGGACCGCCTCGGCACGGGAGATCTGCTCACGCTCGCAAAGTTCGGTCAACGCCTCCACTTGATAATCAGGCAGATCGATAATCGTTCGCATGATGACGACATATGATGACGTTTTATGAAAAGTCAAACCATCCGCTGAATCTCCAAGGGATTGAATTTTCCCCGCGGATTGCGCGGATGAACGTGGATCCCGATCCATTGGGAACGCTGATCTGAGCTGATTCTCATCCGTGATCATCAGCGTAATCCGCGGTGAATAAAGTTTCGGATTGGCCACATAAGGCACAGAACGCACAAAATCCCGAGATACTGGATCCGATGGGAACGCTGATCGGCGCTAATCCTCGCTGATGGCATGGAGGGCTGACCTCCGCGGCCACCGCGTCCTCTCAGCAAATCGTTATCCTAATCTTTATCGTTATCTTTATCCCGTCCCTCCCGTACCTCCGCGTCACCAACCACTCATTCCTTCATCCCTCGTCCTTCATCCTTTCACCACGGCCCAGGCCGTGCCGCTGATCTGCCAGTGCAGGAGCCAATCGAGGGCCACGAATTGGTGCAGCGCCACGATGATCCAGAACGTCACCTGAAACGACCGCTTGGCGTTCTTGTGCCGGAGCAGGCGCTGGGCGAGCAGGGCGCCGGGCCAGCCGCCGAGCAGTTCGAGCAAATGCAACGTGGCCTCGGGCGTGCGACCGCCGGCCTGTTTGGCGCGGCCCTTGTCCCAGGCGTAAACCGCAAACGTCGCCAGCGACAGTCCGCCCATCCAACCCGCACACCACGGCCGCCACGTGGGCGTCACCCGCAGCCACAGCGCGAGGGCGGGGAGGAGCATCGCCAGGGCAAACATCAGCAGGGCTTGGGTGGTGTTACGTGAAGTCGGCACGACTGAACATTAACCACAGATGCACACGAATAGGCACAAATTTTAAAAGCAGACCATTTGTCGCTAAGCGACTGGATATGATGCTTGGCAAACGGTCATATGTCCTGAAATTTTCGATCATGCGGCGCGTGAACGCGATAATCATACTGGTTCTTGCTTTGGGACTAATGTCACACCAAGCGCGAGCCCAAGCTGCGGCGGATATTGCCGCTGGGACACATATTTCGAAGGTGATCAAGCGCTACGGTTGGCCGAACTCCAAGTTATCAGCCGGCGACAAGGACATTTATATTTACGATGGTTTCGAGGTCACTTTTGAAGCGGACGTTGTGACCAGTGTAACGGCGGTGGCCTCACGCACCAAGCCCGTCAAACCTACGCCACGGTCACCCGGCACGCAGCCACCCACACAAACCCGTGCCACCCCAGCCCCAGTGCTCCGATCGGACCCATCGGCCACGCCTGCGCGAACTGAATCAAGCCGCAGTCCTGCGCCACAGAACACCCAGTTGGGTCCGCCAAGTCCTGCGGCCACGATCCGGCCAACGGCCCCACCGCCCAAGCCCTTCGCGGGCTGGGTCCAACTGCTTTGGTTTCCAGTCATCGCCATTGCAGGAGTTGCCGTCGCTAAACTTGCCATAGCGTCCATTAAAAATGGCAACCAATTCACTGAACAGCTCCTTGGTGGAGGTATCGGCCCGCCTCCAAAGCACCACACAGAGCTGACCCATGATCTACTGGATCAATTGGAGTGGAGGCGCTTCGAAGATTTGGTGTGCCTCTATTACCGCGCCTTGGGGCAACGCGCTGAATTGACCGGCATCGGCGCCGATGGAGGTGTGGACATCAAGCTCTACACGGCTAACGCGATACTTCCTACGACCTATGTGCAATGCAAGGCGTGGGGGAGCCGTGACGTGGACGTGAAACCGATTCGAGAGCTGTTTGGCGTGATGTCAGCAGATCGCGTTCTCGAGGGACTGTTTATTACTACTGGTCGATACACCGCTAGTGCCATGGCCTTTGCGCGCGGTAATGGTATCCAACTCATCTCTGGAGCAGATTTCATCAGGATGTTCAGCGGCCTGCCGATAGAGCAGCAGATCCCGATATTAACAGAGGTCACGTCCGGAGACTTCACGACCCCTTCATGCCCGAGTTGTAACATTAAGCTCGTGCTTCGCAGCGAAGGTAAATTCTGGGGCTGCCGTAATTACCCACGTTGCAAGACTCGGATATACGTGCGACGAGTGAAGTAGCTGGTAGACGCGTTCCTAGAAAACGACACGCTGGCGCAGCCGGCTAAGCCTGCAGTTCACTCCGGCGTTTGGTAGGCGAAGCGGGAGGGGATCTGGGGTGGCTTCGGTTTGCGGCGGAGCCAGAAGCAGATCGCACCGAGAGGGAAGGAGAGCGTGATTACCCACGGGGCGAATGGTCCGGAGGCAAACGCGGTGGCGCCGAGCAGACTTACGTGGAGGAGCTGAAAGCCGATCTCTCCGGTGGTCCAGTTGAGGGAGAGACTGCCGAAGCCTGCGAGGATGAATAGAATCCACAGCCACTTGCGACGCGGAATCTTGGTGCGAATGCAAACAATCAGCGTCGTTAAGCTGAAGACCGGGATGATCACGGCCAGGGCACCAAACACATAGTGACGCAGCGTTTTCCCACGCAAGGTGAGGGCGTTGATCTTCTGCACCGGCTGGTCGAGCAGGTTGATATGCAAGCCCTGCAACTGGGTGCCGTTGTTGGGCAGCCCCCGCCATGCCACCGTGGCCACGGCCCACCGGTCGCCATAGCCGTATTGCGTGACCACTTGGTAGGTCGTCACGCCATTCACAAAATTGGTGTGGAAGCCGATGATGTCGGTCTCGGTGGGTGTGCCGGTCGGCAGGTAACGCCGCACTTCCTCCAACTTTTCAATCAGGGTGCCCGTTTCGAGGTTCAGCACGGGCTGCAATTCCGCCGCCAACTCGTCGAGTCGCCCGTCTTTCAATTTCTGCACATAACTTTGAGCTGTCGCCTTCTTTTCCTCATCGACCAGTTTGTCGATCACCTTGGTTGAAAGTTTGAAGCAACCGGTGAATCCCAATACTACCAGCAAGAGAACTATTGCCTTCGTTTTCATGGCATATGATCCCGCGAACGCCTATCAGGAAGCCTCGTAGCTTTGGGCGATGAGGGGTTTGGCGCGCTCGAGGTCGGCCATGGTTTTGACGGTGACTTCGAGGTCTCCGGTGCCGAAATGGCCAATCTCGCGAACGTCCCGGGTGTAACCCTCCTCTAAGGTGATGGAGGAAGGATCGACCTTCAAAAAGAGCAGGAGATTGTTGGTCCGGGGATGGGCCTCGACGCAGCAGAAATTTTTCAACCGCTTGAAAGCGCCGTAGTATCTCAACGTCTTTGCCTGCACATCGTCACCGAGAGCCATGGCGAATGCCTTCAAGGCTTCGAAACGGTCCTGCAGGTCCTGGCTGGATTGTCCGAGGTATTCGGCAAAGGTCTTGTAAACGGTGTCTGACCGGGACGCTTTGCTTGTCGTCTTGGCTGCCACAGTCTCGGTCGACTCCGCCTCTGTGGAGTTGACCAGCTCGAAGAGGATCAGGTCGTCGCCGTATTTGCGGTAGCGGATGAGCTCGATGTTCCGGTTGATCTGCTGGACGGCGTAGGCATCGTATTTGGTGAATTCCCCTGCAATGCAGAGAAGGCGAGGGGTGGACCACTCGATGGCCTCGGCCTGTTTGGCACCAAGCTTCCGCTGTACCAGCAGTTCAAACTCGCCTTTATGATCCATCAGCCAGTCGAGGTAATACAACCCTTGGTTCATGACGTTCTCGTTGAGCGAGCGCTTGTATTCGACGATCACGGGACAGCCGTTCTCGTCGATACCCAGCGTGTCGATCCGCCCGCCGTGTTTGGCCCCGGTGCTGTATTCCGTGGCGAGAAATGTGACGCCGACGAACGCCTCCAAATGCTGCTCGATCAGCTGTTGCAGGGACTTTTCCAAGCCGACAGACTTGCCCTCGATTTCAAGGGCCTGGCCGGCCTGGATGCGGAATAGCTTGAGATCACTCATTCGGATTGGTGTCGGGCTGTCGGCATGTCGGTAAGTCAAAAATCAAGACCTGACGTGTTTAGCTGTGTCGACGTGTTTAGCTGTGTCCAACATAACTCGGTAATAGGATTTCATAATCGGATCAGCTCCATTGTGAGTGCACTAAATGCAATTCCGCGATGAAGCACTTGGTTTTGTCGGAAGTCTTGCGACCAAAATACTTGGCCAGCTCATAGAAGCCTGGTCCTGGCTCCATATCCCCGCTTTTGTGCACCACGACAACCGACAGTAAGCCGCGCCCTACAGTCGCCTCGTCACTGGCCACGTCACCTATGATAGCCCAAAGTTTAGGGTCGTGGGGCTCGATCCGGATGGTCGTCAACTGATTGGCGAGCTCTCCATACGACAACATTCCCCGCACACGCGCTCGCGCGATCATCAATTCGCGTGCTTCAAACTTGCAACGATCCCAATCAGCTTGGGACTCGCCATAGATTTCGCACAATGGACGCTTTTTCTTGGCGGCGACAGCAGAGGCAACGGAGGCACCTTGTTTTGACCAATTTGGGGTAGGCATAAGGGTTATGTGGAACTTTGCGGTCAGCCTCCGCTCCACTCGTCGGCCAACGCCTCAGCTTGCTGGAGAACGAGTGTGACGGCCTCTTCCTGACCTTCGGGCGGGTATTTGTATTTTTTGAGGAGGCGCTTGATGAGGATACGCATCTTGGCCCGGACGCTGTCGCGCACCTGCCAGTCCACCGTCGTGCTGTTGCGAAGCTGCTCCGTCAGCTCGGTCGCGAGCTGCTTGAGCGTGACGTCGCCCATCGTTCGCAGCACCTCGGGTCGCTCAGCCAAGGCGTCGTAGAATGCCACCTCGTCCACGCCCAGCCCTAATTCCTCGTTGCGGCTGATGGCCTCCTTGAAATCGCCGGCCATCTTGATGAGTTCCTCGATCACCTGGGCCGTTTCGATCGCGCGGTTGTGATATTTACGCAATGTGTCCACCAGCCGGTCGCCAAACTTTTTGTGAAGGACGACATTGGTTCGGGTATGCGCGCGGATCTCGTCGCGCAGCAGCTTCTCCAGCAATTCCACCGCTAGGTTTCTCGCCGGCATCGCGCGCACGTCGTTGAGGAATTCCTTGGAGAGCAGGCCGATGTTGGGCTTCTGCAACCCGGCAAGCGCGAAGATGTCGGCGACTCCCTCGGCCACGACGGCGTTGTCCAGGATGCGGCGCAGCGTCGAGTGCTTCTCCGCCTCGGTGAGCTTCCGGTCCACCGTGGTGTATTTGACGATGGCGGCTTTCACCGCGCTGAAGAAGGCGATCTCCGTGCGCCGCTTCTCCGCCTCGTCGAGCGTGCCGCACAGCGCATAGGCGCGCGTAACGGCGGTGACGAGGTCGAGGAAGCGCTTCTTCCCGGCGGGCAGCCGCTTGGTGTCGAGGATCCAGTTGGCCGCCGGCACGAGCAGCACTGTGGGGTTCTTCTCAAAGCCGGAATAGTCGAAGCCGTGAAAGAGACCGCGCACGGCATCTAGGTCCGCCAGTAGCTTGGGCAGGGCCTCCTCGGAGGTGCGCGTCGGCTGGCCGCGGCCGTTGGAGTCGGTGTAAACCTTCAGCGCGGCCTTCAGGTCGTTGGCGATGCCGATGTAGTCCACCACGAGGCCGCCGGGCTTGTCCTTGAAGACCCGGTTCACGCGCGCGATGGCCTGCATCAGGTTGTGTCCTCTCATCGGTTTATCGACATACATCGTGTGGCAACACGGGGCGTCGAAGCCCGTCAGCCACATGTCGCGCACGATGACCAGCCGCAGCGGATCGGCCGGGTTCTTGAACCGCTTTTCCAGCCGCTTCTTCTGCCGCTTCGTCGTGACGTGGGGCCGCAACTCGGCCTTGTCGCTGGCGCTGCCGGTCATGACGACCTTGATTGCTCCTTTCTCGTTGTCGGCGTCGTGCCAATCAGGACGTAGCGCAACGATGGCGGCATACAGTCGGGCGCAGATGTCGCGGCTCATGCCGACGATCATCGCCTTGCCGGGCATGACGGCGTGCCGCTTCTCGAAATGAGTCACCAGGTCGGCGGCGATCTCCTCGATGCGCTCCTTGGCACCGACGAGCTTTTCCAACGTGGACCAAAGCCCCTTGGTCCGCTCCCGCTGGGTCTCCTCCTCGTCCTCGACGAGTTCCTCGACCTCGGCGCTGAGCTTTTCAATCTCGGCTTGGTTCACGTCGAGCTTGGCCAGCCGGCTCTCGTAGAAAATCGGCACCGTGGCACCGTCGTCTTTCGCGTCCTCGATGTCGTAGATGCTGATGTAGTCGCCGAAGACTGCCCGCGTGTCGCGGTCGTCGCTCTCAATGGGCGTGCCGGTGAAGCCGATGAAGGAGGCAGTCGGCAGGGCGTCGCGGAGGTGCTTGGCGAAGCCATAGACGTATTGCCCGGTCTTGGTGTTCAACCGCGCCTTGAGACCGTATTGGCTGCGGTGCGCCTCGTCGGAGATGACAACCACGTTGCTGCGTTCGCAAAGCACCGGGTGCTTGGCCTCGCCCTCGCCCGGGGCGAACTTCTGGATGGTGGCGAAGATAATGCCGCCGGCCTGGCGCGAAGCCAGTTTCGCGCGCAGTTCCTCGCGGCTCTCGGCCTGCTCGGGTGTCTGCTTGAGCAGTTCCTGGGCGCCGCAGAAGGTTTCGTAAAGCTGGCCGTCGAGGTCGTTGCGGTCGGTCACGACCACAATGGTCGGATTCTTCATCTCCGGCTGCTGGATGAGTTTTCCAGCGTAGCAGACCATGGAGATGCTCTTGCCCGAGCCCTGCGTGTGCCAGACAACGCCCGCCCTGCGTGAACCGGGCACGACCTGCCGACCATAGGGAGCGCGCGGCTCTTCCACACCCGCCGATACCGTCTCCTTCGATGCGATGATGGTGACCCGCACGGCTTCGCGCACGGCATGGAACTGATGGTAACCCGCGATCTTCTTCAGGGTCTGGTCGCCGTCCTGCTCGAAGAGGATGAAGTGTTTGAGGTAATCGAGGAACAGCTCCCGGTCGAAGAAACCGCGGACGACCTTTTCGATTTCGAATTCCACGACCGGCTTGTCGTCTTCGTTTTTCAGTGTTCGCCAGGGCAGGAAACGCTCCTGATCAGCCGTGAGCGAGCCGACCCGCGCCGTGAAGCCGTCGCTGATAACCAGCGCTTCGTTGAAGTTAAAGATGTCGGGAATCTCCTCTTTGTAGGTCTGGAGCTGCTGCCAGGCCTTCCAGATGTCGGCCTGTTCGTCCGCGGGATTTTTCAGCTCGATGATCGCGAGCGGCAGACCGTTGATAAAGATTACGAGGTCGGGCCGGCGCGTCTTGGCCGGCCCTTTGATTGCGAACTGGTTTACGACCAGAAACTCATTGTTCGTCAGCCCTTGATCGGAGAAGTCCACCAGCCGCAGATCCTCGTGTTTGACCGCGTCGCCCTCGCGCCAACTCACTTTGAGACCGGCGAGGAGCAGGCGGTGAAAGTCCCGGTTGCGCTGCTCGGCCACCGGGTGATCGAGTTTGAGCACCCGCTGCACCGCTTCGTCGAGCACGGCGGCGGGCACGCCGGGATTGAGCCGCGCCAGCGAGCGCGTGAGCCGACCGACCAAGATCACCTCGCGATAATTCGCTCGCTCTGGCGCTGCGCCATCGTGCGCGATGTCGGGGCCGAAGACCGTCTCCCAGCCGCCCTCGCGGAACCAGCCAAGACACTGCTGTTCGAGTTGGTCTTCGGTGATCATGGCTCAACCTTGGGCAATCAAATGTGCTACGAGTTGCTCGGCGACTTGGTCCCTGATGCTCGATGGATATCCGAATTTTCGGAGGGTAACCTTGGCGACGACGCGCAGACGTGCCTGCACCGTCTCCCGATCTTTCCAGTCCACTGCCTTTTCTCCGGCAAACGCATTGAGCAACTCGAGTGTGATTGCTCGCTTCCTGCCGGGTTCAACTTCGGCGGCTTCCGGTGGTTCACCCAGAATCTTTTCGAACTCCGGATCAGGACTTGTGACCAAAAAGTCGGTTTCTTGCTTTGGTGCCAATGGCGCTTCCGCAGCGGGGGCAGCTAACGAAGGTGTATCGGCAGTGGCCGGAGTGGTGGCAATTTGTGTAGTAGTTTGAAACTTTTGGACCGATCGCTCCTTGGCTTCCTCCTCTGCGAGGACATTGCAGTAGTCGGCGGCACCGAGGAGATCCGGAAACAAGCTGGCGTGATGGACGTTCATCCGTCGGAGATGGCGGAGACAGCCGTCACGATCCTCGTTCCGAATGTAGACCTTGCAAATGTAACCGGCCAACACGGCCGGTTGCTCATCTTCGTCGGCTTCACGCATCGCTTCTTCCCCGAAGTCTGGATCCGCCAGAATGTCACTCAGCTTATTCTCGATGGTCGCGTCGAAAGGCGAAAACGTAAATAGTCCGGCTTGGTTCACCAAGCGCCCATGATCGTCTTTTCTTGGCTCGAGGACACGGATGTCCGGGCAAAGGTCGTCATTTTCAACGAAAGTCTTATTGAGTAGGTAGACTACTCGGTAGGGGTTGTCTTTCTCGCCATCCACATCCGCCTTAGCGAAGGCAAAAAAGAGGGCCACGTAAGGCGAGTATGTCCAATCAAGTAGCGGCGTCATTAACCCGTGATGCTGGCCCACCGCCCACAATTCGTCGGACTGTCGTTCATCACTGTCGTCGGACTCTAACAATGAACGATCCTCGATTCTCCCTCGTATAGCTCGCCGAAACTTCGCGAGCTGCACTTTAGCAAGTTCGACAGTTACGATGCCGTTCGGGGTTAATCTCCCAAGTGTAGGCGACAATCCCCAATCGAATCTGCGATGGCCGCGAAAGACGAGTTGTGCACCCGGCCTATTAAAAAACGGATCCTCCAAGAGTGCTGTGAAATCCTTCCAGCTTTCCAAGCGCGTAACTGGAATACGTCCACTGATGCTATCAGCCATCACTTCCACGCGTTTCCCGCCGGAGCTGTTTTTCCATAATGGAACACGCTCGAAATAGTCAGTCGAAGGCTCAGGTCCCTTAGGCGTTTGTGTGGTCTCGTCACTCATACGCTTATATTCTCCACGGCTCGAGCGCTAAGCTCCTCGCTCAGTAACTTTGGAAGCAGGCAGTCTCTTATTTGAGCGAGCTTTTGAGATTCGAGTGTATTGGAGAAAGACCGGTCGAAAAGTGGTCCGACGATCCGATCGAAAGCCTGCAGAACGTCATGCGGAGGTTCGCACACCATCAATCGCTTCATGTCTGAAATGGTCACATGGCCAAGACCGGTCGTCTGCTTGTTCTTCGCGATTCCTACGAGCACTGGTCGAAGATACTTCAACAGATAGTAGACATAACGCTTACGGGTGATCGTCGGAGTGATCACCTTGAAAATGTGTTGATTGAGTAGTCCTCGCCCCTCGGTCCACAAAAACGCGTCGAGGGATGTGTCAGGACTACCGGACCACGAATAGAGCAGATCGCCAGTATCGATTATTTGGTCTTCGCCGGCACTTCTGCGTGACCACTTTGTTTGGCTGGAGAGCCCGCTTTTCAGTTCAACGATCTTGATGACAGGGAGGCCATCACCATCCGGAGAGAAATCTTCGTTTCGAAACGCAGCGCCGTTTATGAAGCGCGCAGTATCGTAGAGTGATATTCGATCCCAGCCCTCCGGTATTTCGCCAAGATTGGAGCTTTGGAGAGACGATGGGAAAACGGCGGCGGTGGGGGAGGCCATGCCCGAAGGGGGGCGGCCGGCGGCTTTGGCGTGGACGGGGTCGAAATCTACGAGCCAGCTCTGGAACAGCGCCCGAGCCATCGCCTCCAGCGTCGCGTTCATCCGCCGGTTCAACTCGATCTTGTCGTCCAGCGTCCCGAGGATTCGCGCGATGGCTTTTTGTTCGGGGAGGGGCGGAAGTGTGAGCGGTGTTCTCCGAAGTATGCCGAGGTTTGTATGCGGCACGCCGGTCTGAATGGCGTGCTGGCGAATGTATTCCTGCTGCTCGGGGCTCGTGAAGACGTAATAGAGAAAAAGAGGGTCGGCCTTGGACTGGTCGACCGTAAGCTTCATCTGACTTTGCGAAATGAGGTAGCGAGGTGCGCCTTGATTAGGCACCAGCGCGACCTGCCCGAGTGTGCCTCGCTGCGTGAAAACAATATCTCCGGGTTTCGCGCAGTTAGCGGTCAATGAGTCAGCTTTTTCTTCGGTAACGTGGGCGAAATCTCCGCCCACCCAACGACCATACCCCATGTTTGTTCCGCGAATAACCGGGACGCCGCTTTCAACGTAGTCTTTCGATACCAAGTCGGAGCCGAATGGACCTCCGACGAGCGCGTTTTTGATAGGGGCCGCGATGTCTGCGACAAAACAGTCATTCGCCATAACCGAGTCCTTGTAGATTCGCTTTGATGGCCTGCTCCAGTTTCGCCGATTCGGCGAATTGGGCGTTTAGCTCGGTGACGAGTTTCTGCATCTTTTCCTCGAAGGGTTCGCCGTCGTCCGCAGTTTCCTCGGCGCCGACGTAGCGACCAGGGGTGAGCACGTGGCCGTGGGCGGCGATTTCGGCGAGCGTAGCGGATTTGCAGAAGCCTTTGATGTCGGCGTAGTCCTTACCGCGTTTCCAGGCGCGGAAGGTGCCGCTGATCTTTTCGAGGTCGGAGGGGGTGAAGTCGCGAAGGACGCGGTCCTTCATATAGCCGAGCTGGCGGGCGTCGATGAAGAGGACCTGGCCGGAGCGGTCGCGGTTTTGCCCACGGGTTTTTTTGTTTTTGGTGAGGAACCAGACGCAGGCGGGGATCTGGGTGTTGGTGAAGAGCTGGCCGGGTAGGGCGAGCATGCACTCGACAATGTCGCCGGGCGCGGAACATGTTCCTTCGATTAGTGCTTTGCGGATGTCGCCTTCGCCCTTGGTGTTGGACGACATGGAGCCGTTGGCCAGCAGCAGGGCCATGGAGCCGTGTGGGGCGAGGTGGTGAAGCATGTGCTGCACCCAGGCGAAGTTGGCGTTGCTCTTCGGCGGCGTGCCGTAAACCCAGCGCGGGTCGCCTTCCAGCCGGCCGTCCCACCACTCACTGACGTTGAAGGGCGGATTGGCCATCACGTAGTCGGCGCGGAGGTCGGGGTGCTGGTCGGAGAGGAAGGTATCGGCGGGTTGTTTGCCGAAATTGAATTCGATGCCGCGGATGGCCATGTTCATCGCGGCTAGGCGCCAGGTGGTGGGGTTGCTTTCCTGGCCGTAAACAGAGATCGCGCCGAGCTTGCCGCCGTGGGCTTCGATGAAGGCCTCGCTCTGCACGAAGAAGCCGCCGGAGCCCATGGCGGGGTCATAGACCTTGCCCGAGTAGGGCTCGAGCATGGCGACGATGACGGAAACGATGCTCTTGGGGGTGTAGTATTGGCCGCCCTTCTTGCCTTCGGCCAAGGCGAATTGGCCAAGGAAGTATTCGTAAACGTGGCCGAGGATGTCCTTGGCGTTGAGGCTGGCGTGGCGGAAGGGGATGGCCGAGACGACTTCGCTGATGAGGCCGATGAGTTTGGACGGCTCCAGCTGGAGCTGCATGTAGCGGTTCTTCTCGATGACGCCCTTGAGGCGGGGGTTGTCCTTTTCGACGGCTTCGAGCGCGTCGTCGATCAGGCGGGCGGCGGAGCGGAAGGTGTAGATGTTTTTGTTGGTCTCGATGGTCAAGCGGCTCTTGTCATCGGAGGAAAGCGATGCCCGGTTCGTCTTTTCCGGGAAGAGGGTGGCAAAGGCCTTTGCTTCAAGTTGGGCGTATTCGGAGTCCGAGACGGGGGCGAGGGTGTGAGCCCAAAGCCTGGTGTCGGGCGCGAGGGCGGCGTTTTCCCGGATGGTTTTCCAGCGGGCGAGGGGCGGGACCCAGAAGACGTTTTTCTCAGTGAAGTAGTCGCGGTCCTCCAACTCGTCGTGGATGGCCTTGGCGTAGGCGGCGTCGGACTTGAAGTCGGCGCGGTCGAGAAAGTAGTCGCTCTTCGGGTCACGGAAGGAGGCTTCGAGTTCTTCGCGACGGAGGTCGAAGGCGTCGGAGACGTATTTGAGGAAGATGAGGCCGAGGACGGCGTGCTTATAGACGGCGGCGTCGAGGTTGGAGCGGAGGCGATCGGCGGCGTTCCAGAGCTTCTTGTCGAGCTCGTCGAGAAAGGCTTGTTCGGCAGTAGTCGTGTGGGTGGGCACGGCAATAGATACAGGCTCTTGGCGCTTCATGCGCTAGGCAAAAATGATATCCACTCGGATTTGGGCATGGGGATGGACTGGCACTGACACGAACCCGCCCCGACCGGTGGATTGCCTGAGGAGTTCGATACTGACGCTGTAGATTCCTGCAGGGCAGGCAAGTCTGCAGTAGGCGCGGAGCTGATATTCTCACGCGGAGGCGCGGAGGTTGTTGCAGTTGGGCTGCGGTTGGGTGGAGGAGTGGGGAGGATTTATTTTACAGGAGGGCGCAGAGGGCGCGGAGGGATTTTCTTGAGGTGGCCGGGCACGTTCCTGTGCCCGGCAAACATCGAGAGAACGAGAACGATAAAGAGAACGATAACGATTTTGCTGAGAAGGCGCGGGACGGGGCTTGCCCGCCTATGGCGGGGCGTCCCGCCCATAGCGGATTAGATTGTAGCTGGCACTCTGCTGGCCTTCCGCATGGCCACATAAGGCTCAGAAGGCACAGAATTGTGAGGTCATGAACGGACCAAATTCCCCGGCTCTGCGCCACGGTGCGCGAAACTTCCCTGGCGCCCCGTCGTTTTCTCCGGCACGTGATAACTATGGTTTGAGGCCATCAGTCTGATCCTGGTGAGCTTTTTGAGCCTTATGTGGCCATGCTCTCCCAGTTTAGTCCGACTCTGCCGAGTTGAGCCTCTTCGTGGCCAATCAATCCGTGTCCATTCGTGTTCATCCGTGGTTAAAACGGGGTTGGGAATGTCTGCCGTGCCCAGCGCTTGCGTGGGCATCGACCATCTGGTTTCTGTGGGCTGATGGATAACGTTGAATCGACTCCCGATGCTCCGATGGTGTTGTCCCTCCTCGAGGGACGCGTGCTGGGCTGCCTGGTTGAGAAGGAATTCACCACGCCGGATGTCTATCCGCTGACGCTCAACGCGCTGGTCAACGCCTGCAACCAGAAGAGCAACCGCGACCCGGTGCTGGACGTGTCGGAGCGCGAGGTCGAGGCCGCCTGCGACGGGCTGCGCGACAAACAACTGCTGACGCTGTTCACCGGCGCCGGCTCGCGCACGGTCAAGTTCAAGCAGCGCATCGATGACGTCTATCCGCTGACCGACGCCGCCCGGGCTGTGTTGGGCGAATTGCTGCTGCGCGGTCCGCAGACCCTCGCCGGCTTGCGCGCCAACGCCGAGCGGATGTTCACCATGCCGACGGTGGACGATTTTCCCGCACTGATCGCTGAGCTGCACGACCGGCCGAGTGGCACCCTGGTCCGGCAGCTGCCGCGTCAACCCGGTCACAAGGAAGCGCGCTGGGCGCAGGTGCTGACGGGCGAGCCGCTGGCCGCATCGGCACCGGCGCATGAGCCGATCAAGGTCGCACTGACTCTGCCGCCGGCGGTGGAAGAGCGATTGGCGGCGCTGGAGGCAGAAGTCGCGGCACTGAAAGAGGAATTGGGCAAGTTGCGCAGCGAGCTGGGGAGCTGAGGGCTGACAGCACAATGCCGGGATAAAGAGAACGATAACGATAAAGAGAACGATTGGCGGAGAGAGCGCGGGACGAGGGCGTCCCGCCCACA
>JACFMR010000012.1:50978-80350 GCA_019455245.1 Opitutaceae bacterium | reverse complement strand
GAGGTCCGCCCTCCAGATGATTAGCGGCAATCAGCGCAGATCAGCGTTCCAACCGGCTCGAATCTCTCGGGATTTTGTGCGTTCTGTGCCTTATGTGGCCAAACCGAAACGGTGTCTCCCGCGGTCAAAACCCAGCGCCTCTGCGTGAGCTAAGCCGGCGGGCAAGGGACTGCCCGCCCTACCTGTAGGATACAAGACTCAGTGGCGCAGCGAGATTCAGGCCTTGAATATACGTTCCACGGTGGTGCGGCGGTAGGCGAAGATGTGACGTAATTGGCGACGCACCCAGAGCGCGTGCACGAGGTCGCCCAGCGGACTGAAGGGCAGGGCGTAGGTCACGCGGTCGGTCATCTGTACGCCACCGTCGCGGGGTTCGAATACGTGTTCGTGATACCAGAGCGCGTAGGGCCCGCGGCGTTGTTCATCGACGAAATAGCGACCTTCGCGCACGTGGCGGATTTCCGTGAGCCAGCCGACGCGCACGGCCGGGGCCACGCGGATGCGGTAGCGGATGAGCTGGCCGGCGTGCATCGGACCGGGTTCGCCGAAGATCTCGAAATGCAGTTCGGGCGGCGTGAGCGCGTTGAGATTGGCCGGCGTGGCGAAATACGCCCACACGCGTTCGGGCGCGGCGGGAATGAACTGGGTTTGGGTGAGGACGTGGACCACGGCGCGAAGGATGGATGATTGCCGGTGATACGCGTGGCGGGGGCGGACGGATGCGGGGGGGGCGTGTTGAAGAGGAGCTGCGCCAGTTGCGCAATGAGGTGGGGAGCTGAGGGTCTGTTTTTACAGGAGGCCGCAGAGGACGCGGAGGTTTTCTGTGGTGGCCGGGCACGTCACGGTGCCCGGCAGGGGCTGGGATAAAGATTAAGATAACGATTGGCTGGAGGATGCGGCGAGCGCGGAGAGTGGAGTGTTGGGGTGGCGGGGCACGTCCCTGTGCCCGGCAAATGCAGGGATCAAGATAACGATTACGATAAAGAGAACGATTGGCGGAGAGAGCGCGGGACGAGGGCGTCCCGCCCACAGCGGATTGGAATGTGGCTGGCACGCCCTCGTGCCGGGGATTGGACGCGGAGGTCCGCCCTCCAGATGATTAGCGGCAATCAGCGCAGATCAGCGTTCCAACCGCGGCTCGAATCTCTCGGGATTTTGTGCGTTCTGTGCCTCTTGTGGCCAAACCGAATCGGTTTCTCTCCGCGGTCAAAACTCAGCTTCTCTGCGGCTCCTTGTCCTCCGTAGCCTCGTGCGAAGGATGGATGCATGAGATTCATATTTCTCCAGACCGGCGGGCAAGGGACTGCCCGCCCTACCAAGATGGCGGATGGCCGTCACGCGTGCTGACCGGCACCAGTGGAAAAGCATCGCAAATTTCCAAATCGGTTCGATTTCGGCCGGTTAGCCTTGGCAAGCCGCATGGCTTGGTGGAGGGTGGCGCCCCATTGGCGTCCGCCGAATGAACGGCGCGCCGCCCGACCCCTCATCCAAAAACATGGCATCCAGACCCTATCCACCTGCTGAAGGTGACAACTCGCTCCAGGAGCAGCTGCAACGGCTGGGACCGGTCCTCTGGCTCGTCCCGGTATTGGTCATCGGCCTGATTGTGGCGCTGACCTGTTACTACACCGTCCAACCCGAGGAGGAGGCGGTGGTGAAACGGTTCGGTCGCGTGATCGCGATCAACCCGCCCGGCCTGCACTTCAAGCTGCCGCTGGGCATCGACCGCGTGCAATTCGTGCCGACAGCCCGCGTGCTGAAGGAGGAATTCGGCTTCCGCTCCGGCGGCGGCGCCGGTCGCGGCCAATACCAGAAGAGCCGCGCCCACCGCGACGAATCGCTCATGCTCACCGGCGACCTCAAGGTCATCGACGTCGAGTGGGTGGTGCAGTTCCAGATCGCCGATCCTGACAAGTTCCTGCACCGCGCCCGCCAGCCGGTCCAGACCCTGCGCGACACCTCCGAGGCGGTCATGCGCCGCATCGTGGGCAACAGCCTCGGCAGCGACGTGCTGACCGAGAAGCGCGTGCAGGTGTCCAACGCCGCCCGGGTCGAACTGCAGCAGATCCTCAACGAGTTCGACCTCGGCATCCAGATCAACACCATCGAGCTGCAGGACGTGACGCCGCCCGACCTGGTGAAGCCGGCCTTCAACGAGGTCAACCAGTCCGAGCAGGAGCGCGAGCGCCTGATCAACGAGGCCGAGAAGCGCCGCAACCAGGTGATCCCGCGCGCCGAGGGCGAGGCCCGGCAGATCATCGCCGAGGCCGAGGCCTACCGCGCCGAGCGCGTCAACCGCGCCCGCGGCGAGGCCGAGCGGTTCTCCTCCATTCTCGCGGAATACCGCCGGGCGCCGGACATCACCCGGCACCGGCTCTATCTGGAAATGATCGACAACGTGCTGCCCAACGCGGGTCCCGTTTACATCCTCGAGGAAGGCGGCAGCTCCCCGCTGCCGCTGCTCAATCTCGGCCAGCCGTTCAGCGGCGCAACCCAGGGAGGGAAATAACCATGAACCGTGCATCCGCCACCCTCGGCGGCCTGATGTTCCTGCTGGGCATCGGCGCCATCGTCCTGTTTTCCTCCGCCTACACGATCGACGAGGCCGAACAGGCCATCATCATCCAGTTCGGCGCCCCGGTGGGCGAGCCCATCACCGAACCGGGCCTGCATTTCAAAACGCCCTTCATCCAGGAAGTGCGCCGCTTCGACAAGCGGCTCTACTCGTGGGACGGCGATCCCAACCAGATCCCGACCCGCGGCGAGCAGTTCATCTCGGTCGACACCACCGCACGCTGGCGCATCGCCGACCCGCTGCTCTTCATGCAGCGCGTGCGCGATGAGCGCGGCGCCACGCTCCGCCTCAACGACATCCTCGACTCGGTCGTGCGCGACCAGATCTCCGCGACCGACCTTGTGGAAATCGTCCGCTCGAAGGACTGGAAAATATCCGACGAGGACCTCGCCAAGGCCGAGGTCGTGAGCGAGACCGACCAGGAAATCCTGCGCCAGCGCGTGGCCTTCGGCCGCGAGGAGCTGACCAAGGCCATTCTCGAAAAGGCTCGCGACCTCATGCCCTCGCTCGGCATCGAACTCGTGGACATCCGCATCAAGCGGGTGGACTACGTCGATTCGGTGCAGCAGCGGGTTTTCGAGCGCATGATCGCCGAGCGTCAGCGCATCGCCGAGCAGTTCCGCTCGGAAGGCCAGGGCCGCGCCGCCGAAATCGACGGCGAGACGCAGCGGCTGCTCGCCCAGGTGCGTTCCGAGGCCCGGCGCGGCGCGGAGGTCATCCGCGGCGAGGCCGATGCCGAGGCAACCCGCGTTTACAACGAGGCGTTCGGCGCCGATCCGGAGTTCTTCGCGTTCTTCCGTTCGCTTGAGAGCTACAGCCGCTCGATCGGCAACAAGACCACGCTCTTCCTCGGACCCGACTCCGACTACGTGCGCTACCTGCGCAGTTCGTCGAAGCCGAACGACTGAGCACGCGAACGAGATTCGTTCTTCATCACGCGTCCGCCTTCACCGGCGGGCGCGTTTTTGTTTGGGGGCAGCAGGGCAGGTCAGCGGAGCGAGAGAGCTGGCTTCCCCGCGGATGGTGCGGATGGCCGCGGATGATGAGGGCGTTTTTGTAGGAGCCTGCTTGCAGGCGATCATTCCGCCTATCAGCGATCGCTGTAGCCGGCCTCGCTGAGGCCGGTTCGGGGGAGATTTTCCCTGCGGATGGCGCGGATGAGGATGCCGTTGCTTTATGCCGAACGGTTGCGCGCGGTATCAATTGAACGGTAGCTGCGTTTGAGCCCACCGGGCGAAAACGTGGCACCCCAACGGCCACGCTTGGCTGAATCTCACTCCGTTCGGAACGTTTTCAACTCAAGCGCAGCTACGATAAGCCAATAATCAGATCCGCATTCCAAATGGATCGATATCCGCGGGTATCCGCGCAATCCGCGGTCAAAACTCAGCACGGAGTGTCCCGCCTACAACGGATCAGCGCTCGGATGGCACGCGGGGTGCCCTGCCGGTGCCACCTTGTCGTATCGGCCCGCTTCACCTCTGGCGCAGGCGCGAATCGAGTGAGAACGGCTCGGGGGCGGCGAGCTGGATTTGGGCAAAATCCGGGTGGTGCGGATTGAACAGGTAATTCGTTTCCGCGGGCACGACGGCGCTGGGCACGGCGAGCACGGCGGAGCGGTTTGCGCGCAGCCAAGCGTCACCGATTTTGCGGGTGGAGCCGGACGGCGGATCCGCCTGCCAATCGCCCGGCAACGCCTTGGTTTCGAGCCGGGTGAGCAGGGCGTCGGGAAATTCGATCCGGATGAACACGTAGTGAAACGAGACGGGAAAATCGAGATGCACCAGGGTTTCCAGCAGGGCAAGGGCCCGGGTCTCGCTGGCATAGACGACGTGCTGCCCGCGGGAATTCCAGCGGCCGCCGGTGCGCGCAGCGCCTTCGCCGGAGAACGCCGTGGCGGCGTGCACGCTTTTGACCAGACGCCAGGCGACGGGCATGGCTCAATAGACGCCGTATTCGATGCGCCCGAGCAGGTCCTCGACCTCGCGGGCCCCGAACTCCGTCTCGGCGTAGTGCAGCGGCACCGCGCCGCCGAGGGCCTGTTTGGGCGTGCCCAGCCAGAGCCGGGCGTTTTCAGGCGTTTCCAAAACCTGGGACGCCAAACCCAGCAGGCGCGCGTAGCGCACCACGCGATCGGACTCCGCGGAATCGAGCCGGCCGGCGGCCTTGCGGCGGTGCAGCGTGGCCTTGGAGATGCCGAGCAGCGGTGCGAGTTTTTCCATGGGGACATCCAGGCTCTCCTGCAGGGCCTCAAGCTCCGCGAAGGGCAGCCCCTTGCGCAGTTCGTCCAGCAGGGTGGTGGGCGTGTAATCGGCGGTGGCCGCAGGCTCCGCGACCTGCAGGGCCTGCGGTGCAGCCTGCGTGTAGTGCCGCACGACGCCGGGCTTGGTTTTGAGCACGCGCTTTTTCATATGATACTTATTATTGTATCATTTGAGACCTTGTCAAGGCCGCCCGCCCAAAAGTCCCGGCACGAGGGCGTGCCGGCTACATTTCAAGCCTTGGTGTCTGCCGCGGTTCCGTAGGCGGAACGCCCTCGTCCCGCAGTCCACCCCGAATCCCCGGCACTCTGCTGGCCAGCAGGGTGCCGGCTGCATTCTTCACCCCGTGTTATTTCGCGAAGCCGGTGGGATGCGTGCGGTGCCACTCCCAAGCGGTCGCGACGATGGACTTGATGTCGGGGAACTTGACCTGCCAACCGAGCTCGGTCTGCGCCTTGGTGGCGTCGGCGTAGAGGGCGGGCGGATCGCCGGCGCGACGGGGGGCGAGGGTATGCGGCACGGGTTTGCTGGTGACCTCCTCGACGGCGCGAATGACCTCGAGCACGGAGGTTGGCGTGCCGGTGCCGAGGTTGTAGAACAGGCCGGTGCCAGGTTCGGCGAGCTTGTCGAACACGGCGATGTGCGCCCGGCTCAGGTCGTCCACATGCACGTAATCGCGCAGGCAGGTGCCGTCGGGGGTGGGGTAGTCGGTGCCGAAAACCTGAAGCGGCGGACGCAGGCCCTGCGCAGCGTCGATTGCGAGGGGGATGAGATGCGTTTCGGGATCATGGTGCTCGCCGATGCTGCCGTCCTCGGCGGCGCCGGCGGCGTTGAAGTAGCGGAAGGCGGCGAAGCTCAGGCCGTAGGCGCGGGCGAAGGCCTTGAGGGCGTTTTCCACGTCGAGCTTGGTTTGGCCGTAGGGGTTGATCGGTGCCTGCGGCATGGTTTCGACCAAGGGCATCTTTTCCGGTTCGCCGTAGGTCGCGCAGGTGGAGGAAAAGACGAACTTTTTGACCCCGGAGCCAAGCATGCAGCGCAGCAGGTGCAGGGTGGAGGCGACGTTGTTGAAGTAGTATTTGAGCGGGTCGGTCACGCTCTCGCCCACGTAGGCGTAGGCGGCGAAATGCATCACGAGGTCGATCTTCTCCTTGCGGAGGATTTTCCCGACCTCTTTTTCGTTGCCGAGGTTGGCCGGGTAGAACGGCACCTCGTCGTCCACGGCGGCGCGGTGGCCGAAGACCAGGTTGTCGAGCACCACGGGTTGGTGGCCGGCGGCGGTCAGTTGGCGGACACAATGACTGCCGATGTAGCCGGCACCTCCTACGACGAGAACGTTCATTTCGAGAGCGTTGTATTGCTTTCGTGCCCTGATTGGCTAGCGATTTCCCCTCAATCTGCATGAAACCCTCCCGGATCGTTATCACCGGTGTCGGCCTGACCGCGCCCAACGGGAATTCCCTCACGGAATTCCGCCAAAACCTGCTGGCCGGCGTGGCGGGCATCGAACGCATGGAAATTCGCTACATGGGCGAGCAGCTGGCCGGGGTCTGCCACTACGACGCGCTTAAGTATCAAAAGAAGAAGGAATTGCGCGTCGGCACCCGCGCCGGCTCGATCTCGATCTACTGTGCGCGCGAGGCGTTGGCGGACAGCGGTGTGGATTTGGAAAAGCTGCCGAAAGACCGCACCGGCATCTACATCGGCACGACCGAGCACGGCAACGTCGAGACCGAGAACGAGATCTACAATATCTCCAAGTTTAACTACGACACCAAGTTCTGGTCGCACTACCACAACCCCCGCACCGTGGCCAACAACCCGGCGGGTGAGACCTCCCTCAACCTCGGCATCACCGGCCCCGCCTACACGATCGGCGCGGCCTGCGCCGCGGGCAATCTCGGGTTGATCCATGCCACGCAGATGTTGCGGCTGGGCGAGGTGGATTTTGCGATCTGCGGTGGGGTGAGCGAAAGCATCCACACCTTCGGCATCTTCGCCGGTTTCAAGAGCCAGAACGCGCTCGCCACGCACGCCGACCCACACAAGGCCAGCCGGCCCTTTGACCGCGACCGCAACGGCATCGTGATCTCCGAAGGCGGCGCCCTTTACACCTTGGAGCGACTGGAGGACGCCCAGGCGCGCGGGGCCAAGATTTACGCTGAAATCGCCGGCTACCACGTCAACAGCGACGCCAGCGACTACGTGCTGCCCAATCCCGAACGCCAGGCGGAGTGCATCCGCGCCGCGCTGAAGCGTTCCGGACTCGCCCCGGCCGACATCCACATCCTCAACACGCACGCCACGGCCACGCCGATGGGCGACGTGCAGGAGTGCGAGGCCATCCGCAGCATATTCGGTGCAGACTGCCCCGACACCCACATCAACAACACCAAGAGCTACATCGGCCACGCCATGGGCGGGGCGGGCGCGCTGGAACTGGCGGGCAACCTGCCGTCGTTCGACGACCTGACCGTGCACCCCACGATCAACGTCGACAACCTCGACCCCAAGTGCGACCTCCCGGGCCTCGTGCTCAACACCCCGCGCCGCGCCGCCAAGGTCGATACGATCCTCAACAACTCTTTCGGCATGCTGGGGATAAATTCCACGTTGATTGTGCGCCGGTTTGTTCCCTAAATCTTCCGTTTCCAAAACCGACTATGACCAAAGACGAATGCAAACAGGTGGTGCTCGACATCATCGCGGACATCGCGCCCGACGAGGATCTGAGCAACGTCAAGCCCGACGTGCGCCTGCGGGATCAACTGCAACTGGACTCCATGGACTTCCTCGACATCGTGATGGAGCTCCGCAAACAGCACGGCATCGAAGTGCCCGAGGCCGACTACATGCAGCTCGCCTCGCTCGACAGCTGCGCCGAGTATCTGACGCCGAAATTCACGGCCCTGGGCAAATAAACCCGGGAGCGCGGGCGACCCGCCCGCATTAGCCTTCAGGCCGGGCCTCCGCCCGGCTTTTTTGTTTTGGTCACCACGAAACACCCGGAAGTACAATGCCCCCTTCGCGAAGCAAACTGCGGGGGATTGAGCGATCCCGATAAAGGTAAGGCGACCCGGCTCGGAACGCAGCATTGCACGCCTCCATGTTATTGAGGACCGCATAATAGTCTGACTTTGGGTGGGAACGCATTGCCCTCAATGCGTTGGCCGGCTCTCCCCTGAAAACCAGCGCCTTGAGGGCAAGGCGCTCCACCATCTATTGTCATTCCAATACGCGAAATTCAATAATGCTCACTTGGTGCTTCCTCCATTTCGTGTTTTTGGTGTGTTTCGTGGTTAACCCTGCTTTCACTTTCGTCCTTTGAACACCTCATCCCATTACGACGTCGCCATCATCGGCGCGGGCATGTCGGGCCTGGCGGCCGGCATCCGGCTGGCGCATTTCGGCCAGAAGGTGTGCATCTTCGAGCGGCACAACGCGGTGGGTGGCCTGAACGGGTTCTACAGCATCGCCGGGCGCAAATACGACGTGGGGCTGCACGCGATGACCAACTTCGTGCGGCCCGGGGTGAAGGGCACGCCGTTGACCAAGCTGCTGCGGCAACTGCGCATCGACCGCGAAGAGTTCGCCCTCTGCGAGCAAAAGCGCAGCCGCATCGCGTTCGGGCCGCGCGGGGAGACCAGCCTCGCGTTCACGAATGATTTCGCCGTGTTCGAGAGCGAGGTCGCGCGGGTTTTCCCGGCGCAGATCGACGGCTTCCGGCAGCTGGTGGCGGTGATCCGCGCCTACGACGACGTGTCGCTCGATGCCACGCCCGAGTCGGCCCGCGTGGTCGTGCGCCGGCACATCGGCGATCCGCTGCTGGAGGACATGCTGTTCTGCCCGGTGATGTATTACGGCAGCGCGCAGGAACGGGACATGGAGTTCGGCCAGTTCGTGATCATGTTCAAGGCGCTGTTTTTCGAGGGCTTCGCCCGGCCGTTCGAGGGCGTACGACGCATCCTGCGCGTGCTGCTCGACAAATACCGGGCGGCCGGCGGCGAGCGCCGGATGAAATGCGGCGTGCGACGGATTGTGAACCGCGACGGACGTGCCCGGGCCCTGGAACTCGACAGCGGCGAGACCATCACGGCCGAAGTGATTCTTTCTTCGATTGGCGCTCCGGAGACTGAACGGCTGATTGCTCCCGCCGAGACTGCACCCGCACTGCCGGTCGGCCGGTTGAGTTTTGTTGAGACCATCACCGTGCTCGACCGCCAGCCGGCGGCGTTGGGCTGGGGCGAGGACACGATCGTGTTTTTCAACGACAGCACGCGGTTCGATTACGCGCGGCCCGACGGGCAGGTGGATGTACGCAGCGGCGTGATCTGCATTCCGAACAATTTCGACTACGGGCCGGGCCAGGAACTGCCCGAAGGCCTGTTCCGTTGCACCTGTCTGGCCAATCCCGAGCGTTGGCTGCATCAGCCGGAGGCGGATTATCGCGGCGCCAAGGGAAAGTGGTATGCCGCGATGCAGGCCTCGGCCCGGCGCTTTTTGCCCGCACTGCCGGCCGATAATGCGCTGGTGCGCGCGACTCTCGCCACCGACATGTTCACCCCGCGCACGATCACGCGCTTCACCGGCCACCTCGGCGGGGCGATCTACGGTTCGCCGGTCAAACACCGGCAGGGCCGCACGGAGTTGGACAATGTTTTCCTGTGCGGCACCGATCAGGGCTTTCTCGGCATCGTCGGCGCCATGTTGAGCGGCATTTCGATGGCGAATTACCACGTTTTACAAAGTAAGAAGTAAGCGGGATGAAGTAGCGGCATGGCCGCAGCCGTCAGCTCTCCGTAGGCTCAGCGAAGGAGGATATCAGTCCTCTGACCGCTGTTCTCCGGCAGGTTCTTCCCTCATCCTTCTGCCTTCTTCCTTCCACAAAGCCTTGCCAGTGGGGGCGGGGGGCTTTCACTGGGCCGTTTCCCATGGCATATGACTGGTTGAAAGGTGTGGCCGACGAGTATGACGTCATCGTCATCGGCAGCGGCTTGGGCGGCCTCACGGGCGCCAATTGCCTCGCGAAAGCGGGGCACCGGGTGCTGCTGCTCGAGCACCACTACCAGTTCGGCGGGCTGGCCACGTGGTTTACCCGCAAGGGCGGACACATCTTCGACATCTCCCTGCACGGTTTCCCGGTCGGCATGATCAAGTCGTGCCGCAAATACTGGACCAGGGAAATCGCCGACTCGATTCACCAGCTGAAGGACATCCGCTTCGTCAACCCGCAGATGGACGTGTGGACGACGTTCACGCGCGAGGACTACACGCGCGTGCTGGTCGAGCAGATGAAGCTGGATCCGGCGGTGGTTGAGCGTTTCTACGACCACCTGCGGTCGATGAATTTCTACGACAACAACCCGGAGACCACGGGCGAGATGTTCAACCGGTTCTTCCCCAACCGGCCCGACGTGCACCGGCTGCTGATGGAGCCGATCGCCTACGCCAACGGCTCGACGCTCGACGACCCGGCGATCACCTACGGCATCGTGTTTTCCAACTTCATGGGCGCGGGCGTCTACACGTTCCGCGGCGGGTCCGACCTGCTCATCAAAAAGATGATTGCCGAGCTGAAGAAGAACGGCGCGGAGGTACGCAAGCACGTGCTGGTCGAGCGCATCCTGGTCGAGGAGCACAACGGCCGAAAAATGGCCTGTGGCATCGTGGCCAAGGGCGGCCGGGTGATTCGTGCGAAGGCGATCCTCTCCAACGCCAACATCAAGAACACCGTTTTCCGGCTGGCCGGGGAGGAAAACTTCACCCCGGAATTTGCAGCCGCGGCCAAGGCCGTGCGCATCAACTCATCCAGTTGCCAGGTGTATTTCGGCATCCGCAAGGGCGAGTCCATCCCGCACATCGGCGATCTCGTTTTCACCTCCGAAGCGCCGGTTTTCAGCAGCGAGGAACTGACCGATTTTCACACCACGAGCCGCACGTTCTCGGTGTATTATCCGGAAACCCGGCCCGGCAGCGACCGCTACACGGTGGTGGTGTCGTTGAACGGCCGTTATCCCGACTGGCAAAACCTCAGCGAGGAGGATTACGCGCGGCACAAGCAGCGGCTGATCGACGAATCGCTCGCGGCGCTGGAAAATTTCATCCCGGGCGTGCGCGACCGCATCGACTGGCAGGAAGCGGCCACGCCGCGCACCATCGAACGCTACACGACGCATCTCGGCGGCACCTCCTTCGGCACCAAGTTCGAAGGGCTGAAGGTCTCGATGGAATTGTCCGACCATCTGCCCGGCCTCTACCACGCGGGCAGCGTGGGCATCATCATGTCCGGCTGGCTCGGCACCATCAACTACGGCGTCATCACCGCCAACAAAATCGACAAGCGATTGTTCGAGCTTAACAAAACCACCCCCTGATTTTGTGACCACAAAACACACGAAATACACGAAGACTCAGTCCTTTCGTATGTTTGGTGTATTTCGTGGTTAACCCCACATCCCATGTCCCAAGTCACCGACCTCATCCCGCACCGGCCGCCGTTTCTCTTTGTTGATCGCATCGTCAGCGAGGACGGGAACTCGCTGGTGGCCGAGCGCACCTGGCGGGCGGACGAGGATTTCTACCGCGGGCATTATCCCAACGCGCCGATCACGCCGGGCGTGCTGCTGTGTGAGGCGGTTTTCCAGACCGGAGCGCTTTTCATGGCGCGACAGGCGCAGGGCTCCGCGGCATTCCAAGGGCCGGGCGTGCCGCTGCTGGCGAAGATCAGTGACGTGCGTTTTCGCAACCCCGTCTATCCCGGCGACACTATTCACATTGAGGTGCAGAAAAAGGAAGCCATGGGCGGCTTCACCATGATGGCGGGCGCGGTCAAAAAGACCGATGGCACGCGCGTGTTGACGGTGAATTTCTCCGTGGCGTGGAAGACGCCCGAAGGGCAGGAAAGCTCCTGATTATCCACCACAGATTGCGTCGATGGCACTGATCAACACAGACAGGCGAAGCCGCCCGGCCGGGTTATTTGTCTCCTCCCGTTTTATCCGGGTTGATCCGTGACATCCGCGGGCAACAATACCCACCATGCCTGACTTCCTCCAACTCACCGGCAAGCGCTTCCTCGTTCTCGGCGTGGCCAACCGCAAGAGCGTGGCGTGGAGCATCGCGCAGGCGTTGGAAGAGCAGGGGGCCACCGTCGTTTACAGCGTGCGCTCGGAGGCGCGGAAGCAGTCGTTGGACAAGCAGCTCGCCGGCAAACCGGTCTTCATCTGCGACGTCGAGACGGAAGGCGCGGCGGCCAAACTTGCCGCCGACGTGGCGGCGGCGGGCCACGCGCCGCTGCATGGCATCGTGCATTCCATCGCGTTTGCGAACTACAGCGAGGGCTTCAAGCCGTTCCATGAGACCAAGCGGGCCGACTTTCTGCAGGCCACGGCGGTGTCGGCGTTTTCGCTCGTAGAAATCGCCAACGCTTTCAAACCGCACCTCGCGCCGACCGCTTCCGTGGTCACCATCGGCATCTCCTCATTGCAGGTCACACCCGACAACTACGGCTACATGGGGCCGATCAAGGCCGCGCTGGAATCGGCGGCGCGCTTTCTCGCCAAGTCATTCAGCGTGGACTCCGAAGTGCGCTTCAATGTCGTCGGCGCCGGCCCGCTCAAGACCAGCGCTTCCGCCGGCATTCCCGGCTACCTGGAGAGCTACCTTTACACCGAGAAACTGACGTTCCGTAAGCGCAATCTTGCCACTGCGGAGGTCGCCAACACCGCCTTGTTTCTCCTCAGCGATCGCAGCAGCGGCATCAACGGCACGACCCTCGTGGTGGATGCCGGCCTCGGCTCGAATTTCTACGATCAGGAAATCATCCGGCTCGCAATGCGACCCGAGCATCCGGCGATGCCGGGCAAATCCCAAAACCCAAATGCCAAATCCTAAAAACAGCACGGCGGTATCCTGGATTTTGGCGGTGCGCCATTGCGATTTTTGAGCAAATGAAATTTGCGCAAGCCTGCATCGAATCGCTGGCCACCGCACTGCCGGACGAGGTGCTGACCTCCGCGGAAATCGAGCGGCGGCTGGCGCCGCTTTATCAACGCCTGCGTCTGCCCGAGGGGCGGCTCGAGTTGATGACCGGCATCAGGGAGCGTCGCATCTGGCCCGAGGGCACGCGGCCGTCCGACGCCAGCGCCGCCGCCGGCCGGGCCGCGTTGGCGCGCTCCGGCATCGCGGCGGAACAGGTGGAGTTGTTTATCCACAGCGCGGTTTGCCGCGACATGCTGGAACCGGCGACCGCCTCGTTTGCGCATCGCAAAATCGGGCTGCCGGCCACCGCGCAAATTTTCGACGTGTCCAACGCGTGTCTCGGCTTTTTGAATTCCCTGACGATCGCGGCGGGCATGATCGAGTCGGGCCAGATCCGCTGTGCGCTGGTGGTGGCGGGGGAAAACAGCCGGCCGCTGGTCGAACAAACCTTGCGCACACTGGTGGAGCAGCCGCTCGATCGCAACGGCATCAAACCGTATTTCGCCAACCTGACGATCGGGTCGGGCGCGGTCGGTGCGGTGGTGTGCCACGAAGATCTGGTCAAGGGCCGGCCGCACCGTTTGATCGGCGGCACCGCGCGCGCCGCCACCGCGCACAGCGAATTGTGTCAGGGCGACAACCACGGCGCGGATGCGCTGGCGATGCAGACCGACGCCGAGGCTTTGCTGATCGCCGGGGTGGAGCTGGCACAGGCAACGTGGCGCGAGTTTTGCCAAACCACCGGCTGGAGCGCGGACACGGTTGACCGCTTTGTTTGCCATCAGGTGGGCAGCACCCATCGGCGCAAACTCTACGAGGCGCTCGAACTCGATCTGGCGAAGGATTTTTCGACCTTTGAAACGCTGGGCAACACCGGCTCGGTGGCGTTGCCCGCCACCCTGGCCGCGGCGATTGAAGCCGGCGCCGTGCAACCCGGCCACAAGGTCGGCCTGCTCGGTATCGGCAGCGGCCTGAACTGTCTGATGCTCGGTCTCGAATGGTGATGACGATGACCGCATCACTGCCTGATTGGCTGCGCGCGCTGTACCCGTTTAAGCCGCAATCGTTCACCACGGCGGCTGGTGCGCGCATGAGTTATGTGGACGAGGGCGAGGGAGACGAGGCGGTGCTGATGCTGCACGGCAATCCCACCTGGTCATTTTACTACCGTGAACTCATCACCGCCGTGGCGCCGCAATTACGCTGCGTGGTGCCGGATCACGTCGGCATGGGCCTGTCGGACAAACCGCAGGATCATCCCTATACGTTGGAATCGCGCATCGCCGACATCGAGGCGCTGGTGGCGTCACTCGGCCTGAAAAAGGTGCATCTGGTCGTGCACGATTGGGGTGGGGCGATCGGCTTCGGCTTTGCGGGCCGGCATCCGGATTTGATCGGCCGCATCGTGGTGCTGAACACGGCAGCCTTTCGCTCGCCGCACCTGCCGGCGCGCATCGCGCTGTGCAAGGCGGCCGGGGTCGGCCCGCTGATTGTGCGCGGCGCCAACGGCTTTGCCGGTCCGGCCGTGCGCATGGCCATGGCGCGCCGCCGGCTCACGCCCGACGAGCGCCGTGGTTTCCTGTGGCCGTATGATTCGTGGGCCAATCGCGTGGCGGTGAGCGCCTTTGTACGCGACATCCCGATGGCCGCCAGCCATCCGACGTGGACAACCTTGAGCCAGGTCGAGGCGGGGCTGGAACGTTTCAAATCAAACCCGGCGCTGATCGTGTGGGGCGGACGCGATTTTTGCTTCAACGATCATTTCTACGCGGAATGGCGCCAACGCCTGCCGCAGGCGGAGACGCTGTATCTCGCCGATGCGGGGCACTACGTGCTGGCGGATGCCAACACCGAGGTCGTGCCGCGCATCAGTCGTTTCCTGACCGGTGAGGCTTATAGCAGTTCTAGTTGAATCGTAGCAACGGTGTCAGTGGGCTAGGATAAAGTTTGGATTTTTGATGAGGGTGTTGAGCAGTTCGATGAGGCGGCGCGCCACGGCGATCAGGGCGAGTTTGGGCGGTTTGCCCCGGGCAATGAGACGCCGATAGAAGTGCTTGAGTACCGGGTTGTGCCGACTGGCCGAGATGGCGGCCATGTATAGCACGCGGCGCAGTTGCGGGCGGCCCTGGCTTACTTGACGGTGCCCCTGTTTTTGCCCGCTGTCGTAAGGATGAGGCGCCAGCCCGGCCCAGGCGGCCGGTTGGCCGGCTGCGAGTTGACCGAGTTCGGGCATCTCGGCCCAGGCGGTCCAAGCCGTGATTTCGCCGACGCCTTGGACCTGCTGGAGGCGTTGGATTGGGGCCAGGACGGCGGTTGTGGCCACCAAGGTGCGGATCGCTTGCTCCAGTTCTGCGAGTTGCTTGGCGAGCAGCTTGATTCGTTGGGCGGCCTGCCGCCGCAACAGGGCCAGGTCGGTCGCATGCTCCTGCCAGTTGGTTTCCAGCTGTTGGAGTTCCAGCACTTGCGTCCTGGCCCGCAGCAGCTGGCGCAAGTGCTGTCGTTCGGGCTCCAGCGCGCGATGGGCGGGTGGGCGGTGCTTGCGGCCGTAGTCGGTCAGCAACGCGGCGTCGATCCGATCGGTCTTGGCCAGCCGGCCCATGCTGCGGGCGTGATGGCGCACCCGCTGGGGCGGCACGACACTCACGGGCACGGCGGCGGCCAGGGTCCGGGCCAGCAACTCCGTTTCATAGCCGCCGGTGGATTCACAGACCAGATGGGTGCCGGCAGGCAGTTTTGACAGGACCGCGGCGATCGCCGCGGGGGTGTTGGCGATGCGGCCAACGGGTGCATCAAAGTCGAGGCGCGACTTGGCGACATCGACTCCAAGGTATAGGCTTTGGTTCATTGGCAGTGGCTCCGGCTGGTTAGTCGCGCTCATGGGCGCCTGCAACGGTTCGAGTTGCTGCCAGTGCGTCTGAAGCCGGTCTTGCTACAGTTCGGGCTCCGAAAGCGGCCCGGCCGCGTTGACGGCCTGACTCCAGACAGGGGAAGGCGGTTGCAATCCGCCTTCCCCTTCACTGGCGAAGAGCACTCCACTAAAGGGTTTCGTGCTCTTCGCCAATCATTCTAGCAGCCGCGTTGGCCGTGCCCTTCGTAGGCTTGGCGAAGTAGGGAGCGCAGCGACAACGTGGTTTCCCGGTGGCCACATTTGGCTGAATCTCACTCCGTTCGGAACGACTTTGGCTCAAGCGCGTATCGACAATTCTTAAAATGCTTTAAACCCGGCCGTAGAGTTCGCCGAGTTCGTGGAGATAGGCGGCGCTGTCGCGGTGCAGCCGTGCCAATTGATCGGCGGAGTAGCGCCACTGCCAGTTGCCGGCGGCCACGCCAGGGGTGTTCAGGCGAGCGTCCGCGCCCAGCCCGAGCAGGTCCTGCAACGGGATCAGGGCCAGCCGGCTCACCGAGGCGTAGGCGGCGCGCACGAAATCCCAGCCGATCTCACGGCCGTCGATCCGCAGGTAGCGGCGCACGTGGTCGCGCGTCTTTTCATCCGCGCCGTCATACCAGCCCAGGGCGGTGTTGTTGTCATGCGTCCCCGGATACACGACGCTGTTGGGCGTGAGGTTGTGCGGCAGGTAGGTGTTGTCGCTTTCGCCGCCAAAGGCGAACTGGAGCACCGCCATGCCGGGCAGACCGCTGGCTTCGCGCAGCACGTGCACGGACGGGGCGAGTTCGCCCAGGTCCTCGGCGATCAGCCGGCAGTCCGGCAGGGCATGTCTGACGGCCTCGAAAAACTCGACGCCGGGACCGTTTTCCCAGCGACCGGATTTGGCGGTGGTGGCGTCGGCCGGGATCGACCAATAGGTGTCGAAACCGCGGAAGTGGTCGATGCGCAGCACATCACAAACCGCGAAATTTGCCCGCAGGCGACCGAGCCACCAGGCGTAACCGTCCGCGGCATGGCGGCGCCAGTCGTAGAGCGGGTTGCCCCAAAGCTGACCGTCGGCCGAAAAATAGTCGGGCGGGACCCCGGCCACGACTTGGGGTGAGCCGGTGGCGGCATCGATCTGGAAAAGCTCGGGATGGGCCCAAACGTCGGCGCTGTCGCGGGCCACGAAAATGGGGGCGTCGCCGATGATTTCGATCTTCCGGTCCCGGGCCTTGGCGCGAACCTGCTGCCACTGGCCAAAGAACAAATATTGGCAAAACGCATAAGCCTCGGCTTCCGCAGCGAGGGATGTCGCGAGGGGGGTTGCGCGTGCCGATTTGAAAAATCGCAATTCCGGCTTCCACCGCCACCAAGGCTGACCGTCAAAATGGCGTTTCAGCGCCATGAACAGAGCGTAAGAATCAAGCCAATAGGAGTTTAGGTTAAGAAACGTCTCGAAATCACCGTATGGCAGGTTGGAACGTCGTTTTTTCCAATTCGCATGCGCTTTGAACAATACCGGCCACTTGGTCGCATAGAGTTGACCAAAATCGACGGTAGCGCGCGGCAAGTCCTGCAAGGGAACCAAGTCTGCGGAGGTCAGGAGGCCGGCTTCAACCAGCACGGTCAGATCGATCAGGTAGGGATTGCCGGCAAAGGCGGAGAAACATTGGTAAGGCGAATCGCCAAAACCGGTCGGACCCAGCGGGCAGACCTGCCAGTAGCGCAGACCGGCCGCGGACAGGTAATCCAGCAGGGTATCCACCGAATGATCGAGCACGCCGATGCCTTGATCACCGGGAAACGAAGTCGGATGCAACAGCACGCCGGCCGCACGATGATCCAGCCAATTGAACAGTGGGGATTGGACTGGTGGCTCTTTCATGGCGTCAGGGAGTGGTTGGGCTTGTAGAGCAGGACTCGCACCGATCGGCGGGCCGGCCCGAACATTAACTAAACATAATATTTATTGTGCGTTACTTTGTTAACGCGTTGTTACGCAAGTATATGTGAAATTAGCAAAAATCGGACCATAAGGACTTAGGGCGTCAATAAGATGCCCAGCGCAACCCAAGTCAAAGTCTCTCCCGCGCCAATTTTTGCGGCAAAAACGCCCCATAACGGGCAATTGGCACGCAAACCGCGCACTTACTCCCCGGGAGAATTTTCCCTGGCGTTGGCGGATGCCGGAGTCGAGCGGTCGGAACGCTGGGTACAGGACCATTGCAAGGCCGGAGACATCGAAACCCTACCCATTCCGGGCCGTTACATCATCCCGGAGTCTGAGTTGTGCCGGATGCTGCGGAGGGAATCGGCATGAGCGCGCCGATTCTCCAGACTTTGCGGCGAGACCTGGAACAATCGCGCCGGTTCAAGTGGCGGATCGAAATCCGCGATAACGCCCGCGGCCGCGTCTTCCCGGTCATGGTTGAGGCCGGCCCGGAATACGAGGCCGTAACCAAAGCCCGAAACCAGCTGGCCCGGTTTCTGCCGGCCGGAAATTGCTCGGTCGTTTCGGCTCGGAGGGTCCTGGGATGACGGCCGGCGACTACCTCGCCCAGATGCGCGTAAAGTCGCTGGTATGGCAGCAGCAGCAGCGCGATTCCGATTCGGACAAGTCGGCGGGCGATCTGCGGGCGTTTGTTGCCCGTCGCATGGCCTGGCGGATCGCGCAGGAAAAGGCCCGTTCCGGTGCTCCGGCGTGGCCGGTTGATGGTGAACTCCTTTTTGATGGTGCTACGGGCACGTTGCGCCGGATCGCGGATTTTGACGATTCGGCCCAAATCGCCACGCCTTTCCCGGCCCGGCAGATTCGGGACGCCCGGGAATTCGCGGAAGCAGAGGCCGATTATCGCGAGACCTGCATTGCCGAAACCGGCCAAGGTGCGACTCCGGAACAGGTGGAACGGCAGCGCAAAGATCGGGCCGAAATCAAACGTCAGTCACACATCCTTGCCCACATGCTGGAAACGGCCGGCACAGAAGCGTACCGGTCCGCTGAGTTCCAATTGTGGATCTGGCATGTGCACAGCCTGACGGCGGATGCCATCCCCGGATTCCGGCGTATTTGCTTCCTGCCCTACGTGGCGGCGATGGTTCGGGCCGATAAGCTGGCGGCCCTGGAATGGTTCCTTTCGTGCAATCCGTTCTGCCGCATGTGGACCTTTACCGGCGGCAAGCGGTGCGGAATCGACCGGGTCGGGAAACGCGTTTCCCAATTAAATTCCCGGCTAAACCGTTTGAACAAAGAACTTAAACGCCGGTTTGGCGTGGAGTTGGTTTTCCGGTCAACGGAACTCGGTACGCCGGAATTCACCTGCGATCCGGCCGGCCGCAAGATCACGGAGGTTGGCGAGAAAAACGCCGGCAACATCGAATTCGATGAGCACGGCGAGCCGCTTTTTCACGTGCACGCCCATTGCGTCGTCAAATCCCTGGTCGGCTACATCAAGCCGGAGCGCTGGAACGAGATGATCGATTGGGTGTGGTCGCATTGGAAGGACCATTGGGACGCGGGCGAAATCATCCGCAAGCCGCGTGAGCTCTGCAAATACGTCACCAAACCGGGCGACATGCTGAAGCTCACCCCGGACCAGCTGAAGCGCCTGGAAGCCCAGTTACACGGCAAACGGCTGGTTTCCCCGCTCGGCTCGCTGAAGCGTGAAATCGCCTGGCACAAGGGCAAGGGCCGCGTGTTGCGCCGCAAACGCACGCCGGACGGCCTGGTCTGGCGTTGGGTGCTGAGTCACAATGCGCACGCCAAGGCCACGGATGCGGAGCGGGAGGAAGTTTGGCGGCACCATCGCGCCGAAAAGATGGACCGCCATGATGCGCACGCCGGCGGTTGGGATCACGTCGGCGCGCTCCCGCGCAAGCGCGACACGCTTTATTGCTCCGTCCTCGCGCGCCTGGCACCGGCCATCGGGCCGCGTGGCATCAAGGAGCCGCGCGTTGTCGTCGGCGGCACGCATTTTGACCGCAACGCCATCACGAAACACCCGCTGGTGTGCCGCCTGTGGTCGGAGACGGTGGAAAGTTGGGAGGACGGCCTGCGCCGTATCAGTGTTCACACGGGCACAACAATTGGCGAACGGTGCGAGCCGTTGCCCTTCATGCATGACGTGCCGGAGCGATGCGCCCCACCCGGCGAACCGGTTTTCGCTGAAAATTAGCCATGAAAACTCCAATGATCGCCTATGAAATCCGCCCCGCCCACGATGGGAAATGCGGGGCGTTCCTGGTCCGCAAGGTTGTGGTGACGGTCGTCTATGCCGGCACACGTCAGGCGGGCATCACCACGATGGTCAACGGTCGCGAGTTTCGGACCATGGCCAATTTTTCCGATCTGGCATCCAGCGAGCGCAAGGCGCTGGCGAAGATCGCGGATCGGCTCCGCAACTTTCCCGTCGCAACCGCTGCTGCCGAAGTGGCCGGGACGGGATGCTCCGAAAACCACCACCGGCCGGCGGTCGCTGCTTAACCGCCGGCCGGTCCGGTTCAACTGAACACACGTCATGAACACCAAAACCGCCCGCCGCATGGCCCGAGTCGAAACCGTCCTGTGCCGCATCCGTCGTCAGGCCCTCGCCGAGGTCAAGAGCCTGGACAAGCTCGTGCACTTGAAGCCCGAGCACTTCCGCGCCGCGGAAAAACTGCGCGACATCGCGACGGCCGCGGATGCCGCGGCTGCCTCCGTCACCGCCGATCATCAACCGTCTCTGCCCCTCAATCATGTCTGAATCATCCGAAACCCAAACCCCGCCGGCCGCGGCCAAGGCGACGAGCGCCGCGGCGATCACGCCGCTGGACATGCCCCAGCCCACCGGCCCGGCCAAACCACCCGCTTCCACGCAGGAAGGGACGGCTCCCAGCGGTTCTCATACGCCCGCCCCCGCCGGTTCGACTCCGGCTCCTGCATCCTCCTCCGCCGAAACGGACAGCCGCGGCACGCCGTTTGATCCGGCCAAGCATCTGCGGAAAAAACACCCGTCGTCGGGCGTCTGGATGCCCAAGGGCGGCCGCAAGCCCAAGGCCGCGGCCGGCGCAGCATCGGCCGGCAGTTTCATTCCGTCGGAGGTGCCGCCGGAGCCCGCGCCGAGTGAGCCGGAGACCAAGGCGCCATCGGCAAATGCCGAAGTGGTCGATCATGCCGACGATGCCGCGGAGGTCGTTTGCCGGGCCGCGCAATTCACCGCCGGCATCGCACTGGACGCACCGGAAGATTGCACGCCCGCACCCGCCGAACACGCCAACATGCGCCGCGCAACAGCCGGCTACATCCGCGCCAAGGGTTGGGAGGCATCGGCCGGCGTGGCGCTGCTGCTGGTCTTTGCCGCCTGGTTGCTGCGCATCGGCAGCAAGCCCAAACCGCAGGCCAAGATCAAAGGTTGGTTCCAGCGGGATCTCGCCTCGTCAGAAAAGCCGAGGGAGGCCTCGGATGACAGCGCGCCCGCGCAGCGCGGCAACCAACCCACAACCCACGGCCTGCCGGCCGGCATCCCCCCGCTGGCATGAGTGCGTTGCTGATCCTCCTCTGCGCCGTCGCCGCGCTGGCGTTGCTCACCTGGCAGCGCTGGCGGGCGCGCGAGCGCGAGCACGCCCGGCAGGTCAAGGACTGGTGCGCCCTGGTCACGCAAATTCAAACCCGCAGGAAAAACCATGAATGAAGAATCCGAAAAAATCCGTTGGCTGATCCGCTGCCCGGCCTGGTTGCCGGCGCTGCAACACATCGCGACCGTCACGGCGCGCCTGGTCTATGCGCTGGGCATCGTCGGCGGTTGCACTTACCTGGTCTTTTGGCGCGGCGAAAGCGGTTGGCTCTACGTCTTCGCCGTGCTGCTGCTGCAATTCCGCCGCTTCCTCTGAGCGATGCCGCACCGTGCGATCATCGGGCAGACCGGCAGCGGCAAGACGCATTGCGCGCGGGCCACGGCCAAGACCTATCGCGCGGCCGGCACACACACGTTGGTGTTGCACAAGCCGCGGGAGGTGTGGCCGGCGGACTGCGCATCCTGGCAGACCGATGATCCGGCGCGCTTCCTGCGCATGTTCTGGGCCTCCCGCGGTTGCGCGTGCTTCATGGAGTTAGCCGATGCCGACGTGTCGAAATGGGACACGGAATTTCATCGGTGCTTCACGCAAGGCCGGCACGAAGGGCACCGCTGCTATTACCTGAGCCAGCGGGCCGCGCAGGTGCATCCCAACATCCGGGAGAACTGCGAAAGCCTGTGCCTGTTCAGCGTCGGCCGGAAAGCGGCCAAGCTCTGGGCGGAGGAATTCAACGACGATGCCCTGCTGGGCGCGGTGCATCTGCAACCGCACTGGTTTTGGTTCAAGCCGAGCCGCTACGCGCCGGCCCAACTGCTCAAACTGTCATGAAAGACGATAAAGAATTCGCGTTGCTACTGGATAAAATAACGACCGCACGGAAAGCGATTGTCGCGGAGCTCGCCAGGCGAGCCCGGGTGAATGATCCGAACGTGTTCCCGATGAATCAAGGTGACTGGCACCGCTGGCATCATCCGCAGGACAATTACTTTTCGGGCGCGGGGGAAATGGTCTGCCCAATCTGCGAGACAGGCCGGCTGCGCTATTCTCGGTCGAGCTACAACGGCCACGTACATGCGGACTGCTCAACAGTCGGATGCGTGCAATGGATGGAATGACGTATCAGATTACCAGTTACACACACGTTTCCCCGGATGGTCATGTGACGATTTGGCGGGATGAGGATGCCATCAGGCAGGCCGCCGAGGATCGCCAGCGGGCCGAAAAGGAAGGCCGGTTGGCAACCTGCGAATTGCTCTTGTTTGAATATCATGAAAAAGTACGATCCGACAGATGAAGAGTGCCGGGATTTCGGGTTTATACCGTGGCCGCGCGCGAATCCGAAGAAACTCGCGAAGTTCGATCCGAAGACAAAACGCTGTACGATGAACTGCGGGCAGGCCGCTGGCGATCCACGCTCAAAAAAGGAATGCATCTTTCAGTGCGGCGACTGCGAAGTGCTTACGCCGAACGGCTGAGCAATCGGCCGCATTGTCGGCCGGATTGCGATGGTTCGGCCCTTCGTTTTGGGCCGGTTTCTGCGTTTCGCGGCACTTCGTGCGTTTTGGGACAGTTCCTGCGTTTTGCCGGGTTGTGAAGTGTGCGCCTGTGGGGTCTGCGTGTGGTGTCTCGCAAATCCCCCACTGCTCACATGCTCGCAAAAATCCAATCCTTCGCCAAAAAGCCCAGCACGTACGTCATCCTCGCGATCGGTGCCGTGCTGGCCTTTGCCTATGGCCGCTATCTCGGTCCGCTCGCGACCGTGGCGTCCAAACTGCCGAAAGCCGGAGCCTGAACCATGAGAAACTACGAATCCATCGCAGGCATCACGGTTGGCGCGGCCGGCACTGACTCGACCATCCCGGTCCCGGTCAATCGCCGTGCTCACATCATTCGGCTTTATGCCAGCGCAACCAATTCTGTGCCGGCCACGGTGTACGGTGCCGATGTGCTCGATGACATCCAGTTCTACGTTGGCACCAATTTGGTGCGCAACATCAAGGCATCGCAACTCCTCGATATCGCCAAGGGCAACGGCCATACCGTGACGCCATCTGCCACGGTCGGTTTGCCCATCTACTTCACGGAGCCCTGGCGGCAAACGCCGGACGATGAGCAGATGAGCGCCTGGGATCTCTGGGGCGCTCCGGCTTTCACGATCAAGGCCCGGACCAAGGCCGGTCTCACCAGCCCGTCCGTGACCGCGATCCTCGACTATGATGGCGGCTACGCTCTCGACCGCGCCGGCAAGCGCGTGCTCAACATCATCAAGCAGGAACCGGTTGCCCTGGGCGTGCTCGGCACTACCGCCGACATCCTTTCGCCGGTCATCCCGGTTGACCTGCCGATCCAGCGCATCTGGGTGTACCCGGACTCCGGCGTCACCATGAACCGCGTGAAGCTGACGGTGAACGACAGCCAAGTCGTCTTCGACATGTCGCAGGCGGAAAACGCCAACTTCCTGGCCGATTACGACATGGTCGGCGAACTCGGCAACGGCAAGGTGTTCCCGGTTATCCTGGACATGGACCAGATGACTCTGGACGGCCTCCCGCCCGTGCGCTCGCTGAAGCTCACGCTCAACCAGTCCGGCAGCGGAGCGGTCAACTTGCTCCTGGAGCGCCGCGCCCCCGCCTACATCTGAGCCCTCAGCCCTTCCCCCATAATGCACGCCCCGCCGCCGCCTGACAGCGCGGCGGGGCTTTTCATTTAACCCCCTTTTTTTTCATGCCAACCTCCACTGTACAGACCCAGCAATCCGGCGGCCTTTTGGGCGCGCTCGGGATCACCGGCCTGGTCAACAGCGTCACCCAGCTGGTCCCGGCCATCGCTCCGGTTGCGCTGGCGAAGTACCAAGTCGATCAACAAAACGCCAATCTCGCGCAGCAACAGGCCACGCTGACCGCGCAGGTGCAGCAGCAGCAGGCCGGCGTCGCCATGGTCGAAAGCAACACGCGCCAATGGTTCGTCATCGGCGGTGTGGTGCTGCTCGCCGCCGTGGTCCTGGGCTTTCTCTTCCGTCGGAGGTAAACCCATGGGCGCAACGCTTGCACCCAACACCACCGCCGGCACGGGTGCCGCCGGGTTGCTCTCAGCGGCAAATCCGCTGCTTGGCTTGGCCGGCGGCGTGCTTGGCGCGCTGGGACCGGCCATGGCTGGAAATGCCGAGTCCGGCACCAAGGGCAACGTGCATTTCGGCGGCATCTCGGTTGGGTCCAAGGTCGTTGGTTCCGGCACTGCTACCACCGTCCCCGCGCCGGAGACTCCGGAGCAAGCGGCCCTTTACTCGCAAATCGCCCCGACCGGTGCCGGCAGTGTGGCGGCCAACTGGATTCCCCTGGCCGGAATCGCTGCGCTGGCCCTGGTGTTGTTCGCCCTGATCGCTGGCAGCGGCCGTCGCAAACGTCGGAAAGGAGAACCCTAAAATGGCTCTTTTCGGAGGACTCTTTAACAAGTCGTCAAAGACCAACTATCAGACGACGAATCAATATGCGGATTCCTCCGCCAACGCCGCGGAAGGCTCGTTGGCGGTTGGGTCCGGCGCGAACGTCAACATCACCACGACTGACGCCGAACTGGCCAAGACCGCGGTGCAGACCAACGCCGGTCTTGCCCTGGGCACGGTGCAGACCATGGCCGGCCTGTCCGGCGCTGCCCTGGGCACCGTTGAGCGCACGGCCGGCGCTGCCCTGGATGCCAACCGCGACGTGTCCACGGCCGCGTTGCTCACCTCGCGCGACGTCAACCTTGCCAGCCTGGAAACCAACGCCGCGCTGGCCTCACACGCCGTCAACACCATCGCCGGCGTCAACGAAATCGCCGCGCGCGAGCGCATCGACACGCTGACGACCACCAACACCGCGCTGCAAAGCCAGCAAGGCGCGATCAACCGGTTCGCCGATCTGGCCGGCGGAGCCCTGGAACGCTCCCAAACGCCGGACTCTCAGGTCACCAAGACGCTGCTTTATGTCGTCGGCGCCGTCGCCGCGCTCTTCGTGCTCATGCTGTTCCGCACCAACCGCCGCAAGTCATGAACAACGGTCACACTGAAATCCTCTCCATCGCGCCCGGGCAGGTGCAACCGATCAACCTGGACGGCCGGAATTTTTTCGTCGTTTTCGCCCCGGTCGAAATCGACATCAAGCTGCCCGGCGATGAATTCGTGAGTTACGGCCAGGGCACCGGCATGGGCGATCTGCCGGACGGCAAGGTGTTCAAGCGCCTGGAAGTGCGCAACCCCTCGCTCGGCACCATCCTGGTCAAAATCTATATCGGCGGCCCGCTCTATCGCGACAGCCGCGCGGCGATCATTGAGCCGAAAACCCGCGGCATCGGCTGGGCCGGCGTCTCGATTCCCGCGACTTCGGGCGTGACCTTCACCGGCATCACGGCCGGCCTGCTCATCCGCCGCAAGGCCATCCAAGTCACCAACCTGGACGCGGCCCTCGATCTGCAACTGCGCGATCCGGACGGCAACGTCATCCTGACGATCTTCCCGCGGACCTCGATCACCCTCCCGATTTCCGAAGAAATCGAGGTGTACAACCAAAACGGGTCCGCCGTGGCCTGCAACATCTCGGAAACCTGGTGGACGCTCTGAGCCATGTTTGACTACATGCAGATTCAAGGGCGCCCCACCCCGCGCATCTACGTCATTGCCGGCTGGAAAATCCCGGAGCTGACGGAACCCGCGCAACTGCGCGCCGCGCTCTCATCGGGCGAATACCGCCTGGTCATCGTGCCCGGCGGGTCCTACGGTCCGGAACTCGCCGCCCTGACGGCCAGCCTGAGCGCCGGCCAATACCTGGCCATTATCGTGCCGGCTGGCATGTTTGGCGACACCGCCGCGCTGTCTGCCGCACTCACTTCCGGCGATTATGCCCTGGTCGTTGTGCCCGGCGGCACGTACCCGGAAACGACCGCCCTGTCTGCCGCGCTTTCGGCCGGCGATTACGAGCAGGTGATTTTCCCTGGCGGCACCTACAGCGAAACCGCGCCGATTTCTGCGGCGCTGACCGGAGGACTTTATGCAGCGGCCTAAAATCGGTGCATCCGTCAATTACACCGTGTCTGTCCTGGATCGCTCCGGCCGGGAAGTGCGGCGCTTGCCGCGCAAACGCAATTTGATCCTCGATGCCGGTCTCGACCGCGCTGCACTCAGCACCTGGCCCGATCTTTTCGCCAACGCCGCCGTGGGCACCGGCACCAATCCCGTGAAACGCGATTCCGGCGCTGTCACCTTTTCCCGGGCCGGCGACGTGGTCACCGCCAGCGCCGGATTTTTCGAGGCCGGCGACGTTGGCCGCCTGATCAAATGGGACACCGGAGAAGAGGACTACATCTCCGCGTTCACGTCAGGTACCGAGGTTCAGACCATCGGCAGCGGAACCATCGCCGCCGCGGAAGGCACGATCTGGTACGTGGATCGCACCGCGCTGCAAACCGAAACCAAGCGCAGCAATACCTACGGTACCGACACCGGCGACAACGGCACTACCTTTGCCAGCGCGGCGTTGACGCACAAACGCACCTTCATTTTCTCCGAGGAAGTCGCCCCGATCACTTACAACGAAATCGGCTGGTCCTGGACGGCCACGCCCGGCGCGAACCTCTTTGGCATGGATCTGATCTCCGGCGGCGTCTCCCTGCTCGCCGGCCAAAAGCTCAAGGTCATCGTGGAGCTTACGCTGGACCTCTCGCCAGCCGCTTCCACGCCCTGGTCAAACGTCATTACCGGTTGGTCGCAGGACGGGGATTGCTCGTTTGAATCGGTGCCGCCGGACATCAACGCGGTTGGCAGTTTTGTGCAGGCTTCCGGCGCGACCTCAAATCAGACTTTTGGACGCTCCGCCTTGGAGCCGTCACACACCAAAGTGGTGATCGTCTCCACGCTGTCCGATGCTCTCGTCGGCATCACTGCGAGTCAGATTTCAACGACGGGAGGGATCATTGAAAAGCTCGCCCCGCCGGCATCGTACATCACCGGCAGTTTCAGCCGCGACTTTACGGTTCAGTTCACCGATGCGGAAGCCAATAGCACCGCGATCCGGTCCCTGATCCTTGGCCAGAACAGCCTGGTCCGCGTGTTCCGCGTCCTCCTCGATGCCCCGGAGACCAAAGACAGCGATCACTCCCTGTCCATCACGTTTACCCTCACGTGGGGCCGCGTTCTCGTCAACTGACCCTCCCGCCATGACCGCCCGTGAAAATGCCGCCTCCGCCGTCCGCGCCCAGCTCGGACTTCCCGCCTCGCCCCTGGCCTGGACGTATGAACAGCGCCTGGCATACATCAATGCCCTGGCCGATTACATCCTGGCCAATCCCGCCGGATTCGATGCGCAGGACCTCGGGCAGGCCTCCGCCGTGAAAAACACCCAGTACAGCGGCCTGGTGGACACGTCGTTTGATTGGTCGATGTTTGGCACCGAATTGACCGCCAATGCCGAAAAGCTCTCCACGGGCTTTGCCGAAAAATTCTCCATGATCGCGGCCATCGCCCTGGTTGTCTGGCTGGCCATCGTCGCGTTCCGCACCCGTCCCGCCAAATGAACACCGAAAAGACCCCCCTGGACGTCATCCTCTCCCGTGCCTCAGCGATTGCCACGGTCATCATCGCCCTGGTCTTTGTCCTGAAATACCGCCCGCGCAAATGAACGAGTCCCGCACCCTGTTGCACACGCTGGTTGGCATCTCCGGCACGCTCGCCAGCCTCACCCTGGAGAGCATCAACACCATCGCCGGCATCCTCGCCGGCCTGGCAACCGCGGCCTACATGACCCGCAAGCTTTGGCTGTCATGGAAAAAGCCGTCATCCTGATCCTGCTGCTGTTCGCCCAGACCGGATGCGGCCTGGTGCCGTGGAAACCCGCCAAGACCCCGCGCGCCACGATCACCGCGCCTGGCGTGTCGATCTCGCAACGTGGCGACACGCCCGCGCCGGCCTCAGTCAATACGGCCACAAGCAAGGCCGCGCTCCCCGTTCCGGCCGGGTCAACTGTCACCGTACTCGAGTCCGCCGAAAATAAAGGGTATTCCGTGGCGCTGGCGGGTGATTCTGTCCTGACTGTCGAAACCGCCGGCACGCGCGCGACCGCGCCGACCGCGTTTGTCCCCCCTGCCCCGCCAAGCCCGGCCGATCTGGCGGACGGCCGCGCCGTTTGGTTTTATCGCCTGGCACTTTTCGCCGGCCTCGCCGCCGCCGGCTTCGGCCTGGTGCGGGATTACGATTTTGTGATGATCGGCGGAGCGTGTGTCGCCGTCGCTGCGGCCGTTGGCCTCTTTGTGCAACGTCACCCTGCCCTCTTTGGCGTCATCGGTGCCGGCGTCGCCCTCGCCGCGGCCGGCGTATTTGTCTGGCACTGGAAACTGAAACCCCGCGCCGCCTGATGGAAGCCGTGCAAATCCAAGCCCGTCCCACGCCGGAAATCTACCAAGGCGTGGCGCTGCCTCCCTCGCCGTCATTCCTCCTCCTGGAAGACGGTTCACCGCTGCTCCTGGAAGACGGTCAGGAAATGGCCCTTGAATCATGAGCGAAAAACTTAGCGCCCTCCCCCGTTCAACCAGCCTCCCGCCTGGCGCGCTGCTCTATGCCGCGGATGAATCCGAACCATCCGACAAATCCCGCGCCATCGAAATCCGGCACGTCGGCGCTGTCGTCATGCCGCCTCCCGCGCTCCGCTTCACCGTGACCGGTTCCGATGGGGAATCTCGCGTGATTTTCCGCCATGGTTGGTTTGATTCGCTCAACCCCTGGGGCGGAGGCTACGAAGACGAAATCTGGTTTGATAGCGACGGCACGCACACGCCGGCATGGGTCTGGGGAGTCATCCAGCTGATGCTTTCCGAAACCAACGCCGCAGGCCTTGAGTTTCCCGATCTGGCGGTTGTCGGCACTTTGGAGGCATCCGACCCGGTCTTGGAAAATCTGTCCATGCCGGCACTGACGCACGCTTGCGGGTATTTCAACGTGTTCTGCGATGCCCTGGACACCCTGTCTGCCCCGTCGCTCGCTGAGGTTGGGCACAGCCTGAGCATCGGCGGCAACTTTGCCGCGCCGATCTCCAGCCTGGCCTTCCCGGCCTTGGTCCGCATCGGCGGCGAATTTCTGCTGCAATCGTTGCCCTCCCTGGCCTCCGTCGATCTC
>JACFMR010000012.1:0-50968 GCA_019455245.1 Opitutaceae bacterium | reverse complement strand
TGGAAGAAACTGAGTCGATCAACATCACTTCATGCGCTTCCCTGACGTCCGTCGATCTCTCCGGTCTGCTCAATCTCGCGGGTGATTGCCTGGTCACGGACAGCGCCCTCAGCGAGGCCACCGTTGACGCCATCCTGGCCAAACTAGTTGCCCTGGACGGCACCGGTGGAACCACCCTGTACGAAAATCACGCCGTCGATCTGAGCGGCGGTACCAGCGCCCCGCCCTCCGCCTCCGGCCTCGCCGACAAGGCCACCCTGGAAGGCCGCGGCTGCACGGTCACAGTCAACGTCTGACCCCATGCCCCCTGCCCTCAAAAGTCCGTTTTGGTGGACCGTGGCCGGGCTGGGCCTGATCTTCGGCTTGTCAACCCTGCAAAACCGCGCTCACTCTGCCCGCATGGCTTCAGACACGCGCAAACTCACCCGTTCCGAAACCCTCCGCCGCGCCCGGGCCGCCGCTGCCCGCCGTCGCCGCGCCGAGGACAAGGCGGATTACGCCATCGCCGTGAAGCGCTGCGCCGATCTGGATGCGGGGCGCACGAAATTGCTTTCCCCTGATGAAGTCTGGAAATCCCTGGGACTATAAATTCGAGCCCGGCGCCCAACGCGACCTGTTGAAAATCGGCCCATCCGGCGCGGCCAAGATCAAAGCATTTCTGGACAAACGGATCAAAGGCACCGCCGATCCGCGCGCCTTTGGCAAACCCCTGCGCGGTGCGCTCAAAGGCCTTTGGCGCTACCGCGTCGAGGATTTCCGCATCCTCTGCCGCCTGGAAGATGCCCGCGTGATTGTCGTCATCATCGCCGTTGGCCACCGCTCCAACGTGTACGATTGAGCTGCGTATGCCCTACGTGACGTGATGGGTTAGGCGGCTGGCGGCACATTCCCATTTTCGTCTGGTGCGTTGCCTTGGGTGTTGGGCGGGCGTTTGGCCTGGTTGATCTCGATCTGTCTCAGTCGGTTTTCCAGTTCTGCAACTTTGGCCTTAAGGTCACTGCCCTTCACCTCGCCGCGAAGTTGGAATACTGCTCCGAACAGAGCGACGATGATTGCCCCTGCAAATAAAAGAACATCTCCCGTGTCGAATTGGAGTCGGTCAGGAAAAAGATTCATGGGGTAAGCCGATTCCCAGAGGGAAATGTAAGAATCACGCCGCTTTGGATCGCTTACTGAAGGTGGTTTTCCGCTGCGTCCGGATTTTGGGTTTCTGGGTCGTGTCGGGTGCGGCCTGTCCGTTGGTGGTGGTAATGCCCTTATTTCGCGCTTCGACGTACTGTGGGTTCATTGCCTTGCTGACGTTGTGGGCTGGTATAATCGCCAGCGGAAAAGAGAAGTGCCCATGCTTTTCCGAGAAATCGACCGCTGCCTCAGCTAATCCGCGAAGTAGGTCTGTCGGTGCAATTTTATGGCGTCGGTGAAACTTGCTTAGTTTCAATTTCAATTCGACCGACATTTTCACGTTAACCTGCTGAGTAAAATCCTGAGCGTCGTCGGGCATGTTGGAGATGATGACCATATTTGGTCTTGACCAAAGGGATACTTAAAGTATCCGTGCACTTACCGCCCGGCCGTAGCCCGTTGGTTTGAAGCCCATACGGCGCGGCCGTGGCGGCCCAAACACCGCTTCAACCTATGTACTCTACCCTCGAAGCCGCTTGTTGGCTTATGTTCGTCACAGCTCTTTCGCTCATTGGCCTCAGCTGTTCATTTGTGATCTTTTCCTATGGATGGTCACGCCTGCGAAAAGATAGCAGGCGTGCCGCAATCCAAACATTAGAGACAAAGTGCGATATTCTATCGTCGCAGCTTCAGCTAGAGCGCAACCGCGCAGTCGTGGTGTTCACCGGAGCCAAGGAGCGAACCCACGGTAATGGTTAACGTCACGATCCAGACGCCAGTTCCCGGCCTCTCGGTCCGCGTGCCGCGGTACTACGCCTTGCCCCAACCCGTTGTCCTGGTCACGCGCCTGCGCGGCCGGGAAATCTTCGCCGACAGCCGCGCGCTGATGGCCCGCCTGGAAGATCTGGCCGAATACTCATCTTCGGAGCCGTTGCTGCTCTCGATCTACCAAGGCAACCACTTTGTCAGCGAGGCCGGCGTTGCCGCCCTCGAAACGATGCTCCGCACCGTGGGGCTGACCCCGTTTTTCCGCGCGTCCCGTCGCCGTTCCGGCCCGGAGCGGGCCGCTTTCACGAAATGGAATTGGGAGTATCTGTCTGATTTCCTCGGCTGGGAGTGGCACCGCGTATGAGAGAAGGTCAATCACAGTACAAGGTCCTGCTGACCCCCGACACTGAACGCGCCCTGGAAGCGCAGCGCCTGGCCCTCGGATTCCACACGAGCAACGCCCTTTGCGCCATTTACCTGACCGCCCTTTCCGCGCTGCCCCCCGAAAAAGTATGGGAAGCGCTCGCAACCCTGAACAAATACCCTAAACGACCCTCAAAATCCTCCTAAGTCTTTGTCCTGATTATTGATACACATGTTTATTGTGCGTCTTACGCGTATCAACGCGCGGGACCCCAACGCTTAGTGAACGGATAGTAAATCAGGAACGGCTTGCCGATAACGCTCTTGGCCGGGACATGGCCCCAATAACGGCTGTCCTGGCTGTTGGCGGAGTTATCGCCCAAAACCATGAAGTGATCGGCCGGCACGGACATGGTCTGGCCGACGCCGAGCGCCTGTTCGTTGCGATAACCGACGAAACGATCCAACCGGCGGGCGTTCTTGTCGAAGGCCGGCGAGCCGGTGATCGGCCGGCCATTGCGGTAAAGCGTGTAGTCCTGAATCGCCAGTTTGTCGCCGGGCAGTCCGACCAGACGCTTGATGTAATATTCGTCCAGCGGCCGGCCGGTCGTGGGATTGGTCATGAAGGGACTGTCTATCTGCCCGGTGCGAAAGACAAACCCCTGCCCGACCGCCGGCCGGACAAAATGATAGCTCATGCGGTCCACGAACAGCTGGTCGCCGGTCAGCAGGTCGAAACGCAGCAACGGTTCGCCGGCGGTCACCTGCCGGTTCAAGGGCACGCGCACGACCCGGCGCGTGCTGCCGTTGGCCGGATCGAGTTCGAGCACGCGGCGCTGCAACGACTGTCCGTTGCGGGCCTGCCGTTGCATGTGGTTGAGAAAGCCCTCCTGATTGCCGAAATAGGTCTCCCAGACGGCACGGTCCACATCGTGAAAATCGAGCGGCACCGTCAGGCTGGCCGGTTCGCCGTCCACGTAAAACGTGTATTCCTTGACGGTCGCCGGCAGGACGAACCACTTGCGGCCGGATTTCAACGTGTATGCGAGCGAGCCGTTTTCGAAAAACTCCGCCGAAACCTGACCGGATCGGGGCGCGGTGACCTCGTGGCGACGGGCCCCGAGAGCCAGCAGCCGGAAGGTGCGCTCGATCGGCCCCGGCGCGGGTGCGTCCGGCGGCAAGACCTCGGCCGTCATCCCGTAGTAGCTGGGCCACATCGAATTGGTCGGAATCTTGAACGGCTGGATGAAATACGTGCGGAAACCGAGGATGACGATGGCGGCGACGAGGAAGAACTCAACGTTTTCGACCAGTGAGCTCTTCGGGTAATGCGTGCCGCCGAGCCGGCGGAGCACTTCCTCCAGACCTTCCACGGCGAGCTTGATTTTCATCCGCTCGGCCTTGGCGCGCACGAGTCGGTGCAAGGCCGAGGTTTGCGTCTGCAAATCCTGCAACTCGGCCGCACTCAAGCGGTCGCGGCGGTAATGATAGACCTTGTCGGCGAGTTCCAGCCACTGCCGGGCATTGGCGCGCATTTTTTCCTCGGCCGAAAATTGGCGGAGACACCAACGAACGGGAGCAACAAAGGGCCAAGTGAGAACATCGATAACGGATGACACAGGCGTGTATAGGTCGGTCAGTTGGTTTTCAGCACCTTGATGAAGGCATCAGATGGGATGGAAACCCGGCCGAATTGTTTCATCTTCTTTTTGCCCTCCTTCTGCTTGTCGAGGAGCTTGCGCTTGCGGGAGATGTCGCCGCCATAGCACTTTGAGGTGACGTCCTTGCGCATTTCGCGGACGTTGTCGCGGGCGATGATCTTGCCGCCGATGGCGGCCTGGATGGCGACCTTGAACATCTGCGGCGGGATGATCTCGGCGAGCTTTTCGCAAAGTTCACGGCCCTTCCCCTCGGCCTTGTCGCGGTGCACGATGGAGGCGAAGGCGTCGATCGGGTCGCCGTTGATGAGAATCTCCATCTTGACGAGGTCGGACGTGCGGTACTCGCCCAGCTCGTAATCCATCGAACCGTAGCCGTGCGTGATGCTTTTCAGCCGGTCGTTGAAATCCACCAGGATTTCGTTCAGCGGCAGCGTGCAGGTGAGCATCACGCGGTTGGCATCGAGCGTGTCGGTGTGGTCGATGGAACCGCGCTTTTCCATCACCAGGGCAAAGATGTCGCCCATCGTGTCGTTGGGTATGTGGATGGACGCGGTGATCGTCGGCTCGCGAATCTCATCGATCGTGCCGGGATCAGGCAGGTTGACCGGGTTGTCGACCTCCTGGATTTCGCCGCCGTATTTGACCACGTGGTAGATCACGCTCGGATAGGTGGAAATGATGTTCACATCGTGCTCGCGACGGATGCGCTCCTGGATGATCTCCATGTGCAGGAGCCCGAGAAAACCGCAACGGAAGCCGAAGCCGAGGGCCACGGAACTTTCTGACGAATAGACAAACGCGGCGTCATTGAGCCGCAGGCGCCCCATCGCGGCCTTGAGCTTTTCGTAATCGGAACTCTCGACGGGATACAGGCCGCAAAAAACCATCGGCCGCACCTCCTTGTAGCCGGGCAGCATCTCGGTGGCGGGCCGGGCCCCGAGCGTGATGGTGTCACCGGTCTTGATGTCGGAGGTGTCCTTGATGTTGGAAACAAGGTAGCCGACGTCGCCGGCGTCGAGCGAATCGCTCTTCATCATCTTCGGCGTGAAAATGCCGACCTCCTTGACGTCGGATTTGATGCCGTTGCTCATCAGGAGCATGGTGTCGCCGGGCCGGATGGAGCCGGAGAACACCCGCACGTAGGCGATCACCCCGCGATAGGAATCGTAAATCGAATCAAACACGAGGGCGCGCGTGTGCGGATGTTCGGTCCAGCGCGGCGGCGGCACCCGCGCGATGACCGCTTCAAGAATGTCCTCGATGCCGATGCCGGATTTGCCGCTGGCGAGGATGGCTTCCTCGGCCGGAATGGTCAGGATGTCTTCCAACTGATGCAGGCAGAGCTCGAGGTTGGCGCTGGGCAGGTCGATCTTGTTGATGACCGGAATGACCTTGAGGTGCTGGCTGAAAGCCAGGTGGGCGTTGGCCACCGTCTGGGCCTCGACGCCCTGGGCCGCATCGATCAACAAAACGGCGCCCTCGCAGGCCGCAAGGCTGCGTGAAACCTCGTAGGAGAAGTCCACGTGGCCGGGCGTGTCCATGAGGTTCAGTTTGTAAACCTTTCCGTCCTTGGCCGGGTAAACCATGGTCACGGGATGCGACTTGATGGTGATGCCCCGTTCCTTCTCGAGGTCCATCGAGTCGAGATGCTGGTCCGTCAGCACACGTTGCGCGACGGTGTTGGTGTACTCCAGCAGCCGGTCGGACAGCGTGGTCTTGCCGTGGTCGACGTGGGCAATGATGCAGAAATTGCGGGTCAGGGAAACGTCCATACGGGCCTCAGTTCGCCAGGTCGGCGTATTCGGCGTAACTTTTCACCGCCCAGTTTTTGTCGGTGCGCCGGGCCAGGCCGGCAAGGATTCCGCCGGGGCCGAGCTCCCAGAATTCGGTGGCGCCGGCGGCGGCGGCCTGACGCATGCAGTCCTCCCACAGCACCGGCGAAACGATCTGCCTGATCAGCGCCGCCTTGATGTCCGCCGGATCGGAAACAACGCCGCCGGTGGTGTTGGTGAAAATCGTGCACCGCGGCGCCGCAAAAGACACGGACTGCAACCAATCGGCAAAGGCGGCGCGGGCGGGTTCCATGAGCCGGCTGTGGTAGGCGCCGGCGACATTGAGCGGGATGACCTTGCGCATGCCGCGCCCTCGCGCGGCGGCCACGGCCGCCTCCACCTTCGATTTCTCGCCCGAAACGATGATCTGGCCGGGGGCGTTGAAATTGGCGGCCTCGATGTCGAATTCCCCGCACAGCGCCTGCACCGCGGCACGCTCCTCGCCCATGATCGCGGCCATGCCGCCGGTGGTGTTTTCACACGCGACCTGCATGAGCCGGCCACGCTCGGCAACCACCCGCAGGCCTGTCGCAAAATCAAACACCCCGGCAAAGGCGCAGGCCGTGAGTTCACCGAGGCTGAGCCCGAGGGCGCATCCCGGCTCGGGCAGGCGCCCCTGTTCGCGCAAGGCGGCCACCAAGGCCAGGCCATGAACGTAAAGTGCCGGTTGGCAAACCTTGGTCTGGGTCAGCTCGGGCTCGGGCCCCTCGAAGCAAAGCCGCGACAGCGACCAGCCCAGCACCTGGTCGGCTTCATCAAAAACCGACCGTGCCGCCGCGGACTGCTCGTAGAGCGAGCGCCCCATGCCCACTTTCTGGGCGCCCTGACCGGAAAATAAAAGTGCCAATGCCATGGTAAGAACCGGCAAGAAAATCGCCCGCGGGGTCAAAAACCAAGCCCTAAAAACGCTTCAGCTGCGGGAAATACTTCGCGTCATCGGCCGGTTTGGCGAGTGGTGGCGGCGGTTCGCTCCGGGGGCGCGCTACTTCCGGGATCGGTGGCAATGGCGATCCCGGGGGGTTGGGGTCCGCCTGCGGCATGGGCGGCAACATCGCCGGCGGATTGAATTCTCCGCCGGTCAAAAACGGATTGGGTTGGCCTTCATTGGCAAAGCCCCGGTTCGACGGAGCTGTGGACATCCCCCCAGGCCAAGCCGAAACGGTCTCCTCCGTGGCCGGTGAACCCACATTGGTCCCGCCCACGAAGCCGCCGTTGCCGATCGGAGTCAGATTGCGCGCGCCGGCCGGTGCGTCCGCTTGGCGTGCCGGCAGCAACAGCTCGCGATGCTGCGGACTGATCCATGCGGACATGTAGGCTGCAAAGGGATTGGGCGCGTCGATCACGCGCGCTTCGCGGGCATCATCCCGCTCACCTGCCTCTGGCTGTGACCCGGCCTTGGGGGCCGGTCGCAAGGTCTCGGCAATCAGCTCCGCAAACGGATCCTGCGGCTCGGCGGGATCGTCCTCATCCGACCAGGCCTTGGGCTCATCCGGATCCTCCGGCGCCTTCATCATCGCATCGACCAGCCAGTTGTCGGATTTCTGCTTTCTGCCCTTCGTCCTGCCCGGCTGGTTGCGCTCCGGGCTGGACAGGGGTGACGGCGGTGCAGCCGGCTGCAGATTGGGCGTGGTGATGTCCGGCAACTGGAGTTTCAGCTCTTCTCCGCGAACCTTCTCGGCGGCGCGGAGCGCATGAAATTCGCGCTGGGCCGCCGCAATCCCCGCGGTCCCCTCGCTTTCATTTGCGGTTGTTTGCGCCGACAGAGCGCCGGCTGCCGCGACCACCACGGTCCCGGTCAACAATCGGCGCAACTGACTGGAGGTGAACAATGGCAGGTCGGTTCAAGATTTGATGAAGATACCCTTGAGGTTCATCTCCAGCGCCTGCGGATTGGGCGAGAAGCGGATGCCGTCGGCCTTGCTGATCTTGCCCTCCTTGATGAGGCGGTAGATGTCCTTGTTGAAGGAGAAGCTGCTGCTGTCGCCGCTGCCTTCCATGATGCCCTGCAGTTTGTCGAACTGACCTTCGAGGATGAGGTTTTTGACCGTGGCGTCGGCATTGAGCACCTCGTTGGTGGGCACACGGCCGCCGCCTTCGAGCGCGGGAATCAGTTTCTGACAGATGAATCCGCGGATTGAGCCGGCGATCTGTCGGCGGGCCTGCACCTGTTGTTCGGGCGGGAAAAATTCAAAGAGGCGGGTCAGCGCCTGTGCCACCGTGGAGGCGTGCATGGTGGAGAACACCAGGTGTCCGGTCTCGGCGGCGGAAATCGCGGTCTCGAAGGTCTCCCGGTCGCGCATTTCGCCGATCAGGATGATGTCGGGGTTTTGGCGCAGCACCGACTTGATCGCGAGGTCGAAGTTGGGCACGTCGAGTCCGATCTCGCGCTGCTGGAACAGCGACTTGTCGTCCTGGAACGTATATTCGATCGGGTCCTCGATGGTGACGATATGCTTGTCGAGGTTCTGGTTGATCCAGTTGAGCATCGCGGCCATCGTCGAGCTCTTGCCCGAGCCGGTGGCGCCACAGACCAGCAAAATGCCGTCCTTGGCCTTGGCGAGGTGCAGCAGCGGCCCGGCCTGCAGGCCGAGATCCTCAAACACGGGCACCTTGCTCTTGATGTGCCGCATCACGATGCTGACGAGGCCGCGCTGGTGAAAGCCGTTGACACGGAAGCGCCCCACCCCGTCGGCCGAGTAGGCGTAGTCCACCTGCCCTTCCTCCTCCCATTTCGGAAGAAATACCTTGGGGCAGTGCTCCTCGATGAAAGCCTGGGCCTCCGGTGAGGTGATGGGGTCCATGTCCACCGGCTTGAGTCGCCCGGACAGACGCACATAACCCGGCTTGTTGGCCTTGATGACGATGTCACTGGCGCCGCTTTCGACGGCCAGCTTGAGGAGTTCGTTGATGATTTCGGTATGTGGCGTCATGGGGATGTTTGGCAGAAAAGCGTTGCGGAATCCGTAAATCGCCCTGCTCTGTTCAGCAAGGCTACAGTGACTTCCACCGCGATGAAATCTCCCTCCCTAACCGGCACCCTTACGGCGCTCGTGACGCCGTTCCAGCGTGATCAGGTCGCCCATGACGACCTCAAGAAGCTTGTCGAGCACCAGATCAAAGGCGGAATCAACGGCCTCGTGCCGGTGGGCACCACCGGCGAGTCACCCACCGTCAGTCACGAAGAGCACATGGAAGTGGTGCAGGCTGTGATCGAACTGGCGCGCGGTCGCGTGCCGGTGGTCGCGGGCACGGGTTCCAACTCCACGCATGAGGCGGTCGATTTCACGCGCCGCGCGCACGCCGCCGGGGCGGATGCGATGCTGGTGGTGGCACCGTATTACAACAAGCCCAGCCAGGAAGGCCTGTTCCAACATTTCTGCGCCGTGGCCGAGGCCACCGACCGTCCCATCGTGCTCTACTCGATTCCCGGCCGGTGCGGCATCGAAATCGGCATCGACACGGTGGTGCGGCTGCGCCGGAAGTTTGCCCATGTGCGTTTCATCAAGGAGGCCGGCGGCAGCGTCGACCGGGTGGATCAACTCAAGCAGGCGCTCGGCCGCGACATCACGGTGCTCAGCGGCGACGACGCCCTCACCCTGCCCTTCATGGCCGTCGGGGCCGAAGGCGTGATCAGCGTGGCGTCCAATCTGCTCGTGCGCGAGGTCTGCCAGCTGGTGAACGCCGCCCGCGCCAATGATTTCGCCAAGGCCGCCCGGTTGCACCGCAAGCTGTATCCGGTGTTCAAGGCGCTGTTCATCGAACCGAATCCCGTGCCGATCAAGTGCGCCCTCGCCCGCGCCGGCATCATCGGCTCCCCCGATGTGCGCCTGCCCTTGTGCGCTCCGACGAACAGCAGCCGGCAGGCGCTGATCGCGGCGCTTGAGGCCATCGGCAAGTAACCTCCAGCCCCATTCCAATCATGTCATTCAGCATTGCACTGGTGGGTGCCCGCGGCCGCATGGGCCGGACCATCTCCAGCCTCGCGGCGGAATCCGGCCTGACCGTGGCCGTCACCATCGACGAAGGTGACGACCTGCGCGAAGGCCTCACCCAAGGCGAGGTCATCATTGACTTCAGCTCTCATCACATCACCGGCGAGGTCATCCGCCGCGCAAGGGAATTGGGCAAGCCGCTGGTGATCGGCACCACCGGCCATGCCGCGGACGACAAGACCGCCCTGCGCGTGGAAGCCGCGGGCATCCCCTGTGTCTGGGCCGGCAACTACTCGGTGGGCGTGAATCTCCTCTACGCTCTCACCCAAAAGGCGGCGCAAGTGCTGACCGACGACTATGATGCCGAAGTGATCGAGATGCATCACCGTTTCAAAAAGGATGCGCCCAGCGGCACGGCCGCGCGCCTGCTGGAAATCATCCTCGCGGAACGCCGGCTCGACGCCAAGGCCCTGCGCCACGGCCGCGAGGGCATCACCGGTGAGCGCACCAAGTCCGAGGTCGGCATCCATTCGCTGCGCGGCGGCGATGTGGTGGGCGATCACACCGTATTGTTTGCGGCCATGGGCGAACGGCTGGAACTGACCCACAAGGCGAGTGATCGCGCGATCTTTGCCCGCGGCGCCCTGCGCGCCGCCGACTGGGTGCGCCAACAGCCGGCCGGGGTTTACGACATGCAGCACGTGCTCGGCCTCAACGCCTGATCCTGCCCATGATCACCTCGATCCAAGGTGTGTTGGCCTCCGCCACCCCGCTGCAGGCCGTCATCGAACTCAACGGCCTGGGCTACGAGGTGAACATCCCTGTCACCACGGCGGAAAAGCTGCCGCAAGCGGGTGCGACCGTGAAGCTGCACACGCTCGTGATCTACCGCGAGGATGCGCAGACGCTCTATGGTTTCGCCACACCACCGGAGCGCGATTTTTTCCGCATGATGATCGAGCATGTGACCGGCGTCGGTCCCAAGCTGGCGCTGACGATCATGAGCAAGCTGTCCCTGCCGTTGCTCGAAGGCGCGATCCGCGCCGGCGACGTCAACTCCCTGGCCAAGTGTCCGGGCATCGGCAAAAAGACCGCCGAGCGCCTGGTGGTTGAATTGAAGAGCAAGGTCGGCGGCCCGGGACTCACCGCAGGCGCCGAATCTTCGACCCAAACCGCCGGCGGCGGCGACACCCGTCATCACGATGCGGTGCTGGCCTTGACCGCGTTGGGCTACAAGGCTGCCGATGCCGATCAAGCGGTACGACGCGCGGCCTTGGCGCTCGGTGCGGACGCGTCGACCGAGGCCCTGATCAAAAAAGCGCTCAATTAGCGCTGAAACTGGAAGGCGGTCATCTCGACGTTGCCTTGGAAAGGCTTGCGACTGCGGAAGGTCCGCTGCCGGTCATCTTCCGCCGCCGGGCGCACCTGAAATTGATACTCCTCCAGCTGGACCGGGGTCATCTGCACGTGATGCATCCAGTCGAAGCGGTCGAAAGTTTCATCGGCCAGCAGCAGGCTTTCCGTGTCAGCGGGCAAAGCGAACATCTCCGCCTGCGCCGGATTAAACACGGTTTGCAGGGAGGCCGGGGTGGCCGCGGGACCGGGCGCCCTCAGGATGGGCTGGGTTGCCGCCGTTTCCGGCACGGCCTGCGCTATTGCGGGGCTTGCCGTCCGGGCCAACGCCGGGCCGTCTGAATCGGGTGCCCGCGTGACAACCACCACGGCCAAGCTGGCCGCAGCGGCCAGACCGCCCAAACCCATGATCCACGGCGCGACCCGCCGGGCCGCCGGTGGCACTCGCGTGCCCTGCAAATGCCGCGCCGAAATGCGCGGTGCCGGCGCCTGCTCGCGGAATGCTTCGGCCAACTGGACGCATCCCTTGTGCATGCGGCAGTACTGCTGGTAGATCTCGCGGCGGGAGGGATTGCGGCTGATTTCCGCCTCCAACAGGGCGGCGTCCTCCGCGTCGATCTGGTGATCGAGATAGAGGTTCAGCAAGGCGATGAATTTGGTGTGGGTCATTTTACTTGAAGTCTTCCCCCAGTTTTGAGCGCAGGCTTTCGCGCGCGCGGGCAATGCGGCTTTTGACCGTGCCCACCGAGATGTTGAGGATTTCGGCGATCTCTTCGTAGGACAGGTTCTTGACGTTGCGGAGAATCAGGATCTCCCGATGCTTGGCGTTGAGCTTTTCCATGCCCGCGGCGATCCGGTCGACAAACTCCTGCGTCACGGTGATGTCGTCGGGGCTTTCCAACTGGGCCGGGATCACCTCGGCAAGGGTCATGTCCCCGTCAGGCCCGATCGGTTGGTCGAAAGAAATGGACTGATCCCGCTTGCGGCGCCACCAATACCAATAGCGGTTGCGGGCCAGATTTGTCGCGATCTGGTAGAGCCAGGTCGAGAAAGCGGAGTCGCCGCGAAAATTGACCAGGCCGCGATGAGCCCGGATAAATGCATCTTGGGTAACCTCTTCCGCATCCTGGGTGTTGCGGAGCAACTGGTTGACCATCGAATAGATGCGATCCCAATACCGGGTGACCATTTCATCGAAGGCGGACTGGTCGCCCCGTTTGAAACGATCCACCAGCACTTGGTCGAGAGCCACTTCCTGAGCTTTGGATGACATACGGTCTGTCTGGCTCTGATGGGTGTAATGTTTAAATGTTCCCAATTTGTTGAGGTAAAAATCCACCTCTAGGAGACGGCGTCGCACCGTCAATGGCAACACCGGCCTTTACGCGGGAAAAATATCTTGCCATCCTGCTTCCTCGATTCCTATTTCCCTCGCTTTTCGCAGTTTCGGGTTGGTAGCTCAATGGTAGAGCAGCGTCCTTTTAAGTCGTTGGTTCTGGGTTCGAATCCCAGCCAACCCACCATCTGCAAACCCTCTTCGTCCCTCAACTCCCGACGGCATCACGGCCATGAAAAGACTCGTCATCATTGAAGACCAAACCGCAATCCGGGAGATGCTGGTGGAGATCCTCCGGCTGGACAGCAACTACCAGCTTGTCGGGGAAAGCGGCGACGGCCAAAGCGCTTTGAACCTGTGCCTGGAGGTGAAACCGGATGTCATCGTGCTCGACGCGAAGCTGCCGGGTCTCAATGGAGTGGATCTGCTCCGACGGCTGGCCGAGCGCCTGCCCGCGATGCGCGTGCTGGTGTTTTCCGGTCATGAAAATCCGGTGCTGGTGCGCGAGATGCTCGAGGCCGGCGCCCATGGCTTTGTCGAGAAAACCGCCGGCCTGTTTGAGTTCAAGAAGGGGCTGGAAACGGTCGCCAACGGCGGCACCTACTTCGGTCCGGCGGTGGCCGCCCTGCTGCGCAACGTCGTGGCCAATCCCGCCGCCAGCAGCGCGTCCGATTTCCTGACCGACCGCGAGCGCGAGATTCTCCAACTGGTGGCCGAGAGCCACAGTACCAAGGAAATTGCCGCCAAACTGGGCATCAGCATCAAGACCGTGGACAACCACCGCACCAACCTGATGCGCAAGCTCAACCTGCATGACGTGGCCAGCCTGACCCGTTATGCCTTGGAGATCGGCCTCATCGAGCCCAAGAAAACCCTGTAAAATCCTTGCCGCGGGGCGCCCCCTCGCCAATAGGTCATAAGCGCCCAGCAATCGCTTTCTCTCCATGAATATCGCCTCCCGGAAACTTTTTCTCGTCATCATCAGCGCCGCCGTGCTCCTGACCGGTTGCACCAAGAAGCCCAAGCGCCCCGATCCGAGCGCCACGGTGTTTGGTCCCACCTCCGGCGGCATGATCAATCCCATCGACGTTTCCACCACGGCCGACCCGCTCTCGGGCCTGGAGCAACGCGATCCCGGTTTCGATCTCAACGGCCAGATGCGCGGCGTGCTCCAGCCGGTTTACTTCGATTTCGACAAGTCCAGCATCAAGGCCTCGGAACGCGCCAAGCTTGAGGCGGCCGCGCAACATCTCCGCGACAACCCGACGCACCGCCTGCTGCTCGAAGGCCATTGCGACTGGCGTGGTACCGCCGAATACAATCTCGGGCTGGGTGATCGTCGCGCCAGCGCGGCCAAGCAATTCCTCGGGACGCTGGGCGTCTCCGCCGACCGTTTGGAGACCCTCTCCAAAGGCAGCCTCGAGGCCGTGAAAAACGCCGATGAAGCCACCGCCGCCAAGGACCGGCGCGTCGAGTTGGTGGTTATCCAGTAGGCCGACCTTTCCGCTTTGACCCGATGAAAAGGCCCCGGATTTTCCGGGCCTTTTTGCTGCCCGACCGGGGCGGTTTTCAACCGTGGGCGGTGCGGCGCAGCACTTCCTCAACCGTGGCGATGCCCTTGCGCATGACCTCGAGATCAAAGCTCTCGTTGGGTGCGTGCAGGTTGTCCTCTGGCAGACAGAGACCCAGCAAGATGGCGTCGAGGTTCAGCTCCTGCTTGAGGTCCGCGATGAGCCCGACCGAGCCGCCCTCGCGCAAGTAACAGGGCTTGCTGCCCCACACCTGTTCGACCGCCGCATCCGTGGCGCGAAACGCCTTCGCCAACACGGGGGATTGGTCGGCGGGCGTGTTGCTGCGATCCGGCGGCACCACCAGGTAGGGCGTGGCGTCGTGCTGCGGCGTGATCTTCAGTTTCAGCCCCGCCGGCACCCGCTCGCGGAGCGCCGCGAACACCTGCGCCTTGATCTTTTCGGGCTCCTGGTTCGGCACGAGCCGGCAGCTGATCTTCACCCGCGCCTTGGTGGGGATCACGGTCTTCGGTCCCTCCCCTTGGTAGCCGCCGCTGACGCCGTTGAATTCCAGCGTTGGCAAAAAGCGGATCGCCTCAAACGGCGTGTAGCCCGGGGGCACATGGTAGTGCGAAATGCCGAGAAACCTCGCATACTCGTCCTCGCTGAGATTGAGTTTTTTCAACTCCTCGCGTTCCCACGGTTCAACATCCCGCACGTCGTCATAAAACCCCGGGATGTTCACGCGACCGTCCGTGGTGTGCAACGAGGCGCACAGTTCCATCAGCGCCTGGATGGGATTCAGCAACACGCCGCCGTGCATGCCGGAATGCAGGTCCGTGCGCGCATTGCTCAATTCCACTTCAAACGCCGCCATGCCGCGCAGGCCGACCGTGATGACCATCTGGTCCGCACGCGGGATGCCCGTGTCGGACAGAAAAACAAAATCGGCGCCGGCCAGTTTGTCCCGGTGTTGTCGCAGGAAGGATTTGAAATTCGCGCTGCCGATCTCCTCCTCGCCCTCGACCACGAACGTGATGCGCAGCGGCAGATCCGGCTCCTGTTCCAGCAGCCGGGCCACGGCCGCGATGTGCGCCATGAGCGGTCCCTTGTTGTCGGCGGTGCCGCGCCCGTAGAGCCGGCCGTTACGCTCGACCGCCTCGAACGGCGGACTGTCCCACAACTCGACCGGATCGGCCGGCTGCACATCATAATGTCCGTAAATGATGACGTGCGGCCACTCCGGCCGGCCTTCGCGTTTGGCGACAATGACCGCGTGCAGCTCGGTCGGCACGTATTCGACGGCAAAGCCGATTTCTCCGAGCAGCCCGCCCACAAATTCACGGGCGCCGGTCATGTGTTTGGCATAAGCCGGGTCGGCCGAAACGCTGGCGTGGCTGACGTATTCCTTCAGTTTGGCGATGGGATCGAACATCCCGTGAGCGTGGTTGGAAAAGCGTCCCACGCAAACCGCAAAGTCGCCGGCGAATTATTCGCGGCGATTCGCCTGATAGAGCGTCATGTAACGCGGCACCGCATTACGCAGATCCTCGATGCGCTTGCTGCTGGCCGGGTGGGTGGAAAGCCATGCCGGCATCTGGCGGCCGCCTTCCTTGGCGGCCATTTTCTGCCAGAACGTGATCGCGGCGCGCGGGTCATAGCCGGCGGAAGCCGCATATTGCAGGCCCATCAGATCCGCCTCGCTTTCGTCGGCCCGCGAATGCGGCAGCACGTAACCGACCGTGGAGATGCCGCCGTAGGCAAGCAGGAACAGGTCGCGCTTTTCCGAACCGTACTTGCTGTCGATCGCGATCGCGCCGGCCGCTCCGGCCAGCCCCACGAGCGTGGCCTCGGTCATGCGTTTGCCGCCGTGGCGGGCGACCACGTGGCCGATTTCATGACCGATCACCGTGGCCAGTTCGTCATCGGATTCGGCCAGTTCGAGCAAGCCCCGGTAAACCCCGACCTTGCCGCCCGGCAGCGCGAAGGCGTTCAACTCATCCGATTCGAAAACCACGAATTCCCATTGCGCGCCGGGCAGCTGGTCACCCACCGCGGTGGCGATGCGCCGGCCCACGGCCTGCACACGGGCGTTGGCGGCGGGATCGGTGCTGACGCGTTCCGCCCGCTTCACATCGGCAAACGCCTGGGCGCCCAGTTGCATCTCTTCGTTCAGCGAGGTCATGACGGCGTATTGGCGGCCGGTGACCGGGTTGGTGTAGCACCCCGTGAGCCCCAACAGGACGGCCAGAAACAGTCCGATGAACAGCTGACGCAGCGGGATTTTCATGGCGGTTCAGTGTTTGAAGTGACGGATGCCGGTAAAGACCATGGCCATGCCGCGTTCATCGGCGGCCCGGATAACCTCCTCGTCGCGCACCGAGCCGCCCGGCTGGATGGCACAGGTGGCGCCGGCGTCGGCAGCGGCGATCAGCCCGTCGGCAAACGGGAACAATGCCTCGCTGGCGACAATTGAACCGCGCAGGTCCAGTCCGGCCTCGCCGGCCTTCCAGACCGCGATGCGCGAGCTGTCCACGCGCGCCATCTGTCCCGCGCCGATGCCGAGCGTTTGTTCACCGCGGCAATAGACGATGGCGTTGGATTTGACGTGGCGGCAGATTTTCCAGGCAAACAGCATGCCGGCCCACTCTTCGTCCGTCGGCTGGCGCTTGGTCACGACCTTGTACTCGGCGGGATTGCCCACGACCTTGTCCCGGTCCTGCACCAGCACACCGCCGACGACCGAGCGGATTTCGCGCAGCGAATCGGCGCCGATGCCGCTCTTCGCGATCATCAGCCGCAGATTCTTCTTCCGGTTGAAAATGGCCAGTGCCTCGTCGCTGAAGCGCGGGGCGATGATCACCTCGGTGAAAATCTCGGCAATGGTTTTGGCGAGCTCACCGCCCAGCGTGTGGTTGACAATGATGATGCCGCCAAACGGCGCCTGGCGGTCCGTCGCATAGGCCTTGGCCCACGCTTCCTCCAGCGTGTCGGCGCTCGCGACCCCGCAGGGATTGGTGTGCTTGAGGATCGCCACGGTCGGGCGCTCGAAGTCGCCGATCAGGTAGGCGGCGGAGGTGATGTCGAGCAGGTTGTTGTAGGAAAGCTCCTTGCCCTGCAGTTGCTCGAAGTGCTCGTGGAACGAACCGTAAAGCGCCGCCTGCTGGTGCGGGTTTTCCCCGTAGCGCAGGGCCTGCGCCTTTTTGAATTCCAGCGTGAGCGTTGCCGGGAAGCCGCTGATCGCGGCAAGGTCGGGCTCGGCGGATTCGTTTTCGAGATAGTGCGCGATGGCGGTGTCATAACGCCCGGTGCGCTGGAACACCTTCAACGCGAGCCTGCGTCGCAGGTTCGACAATTCGGCCGGATTGTTCATGGCGGCCAGCACCGCCGGATAATCCGCGGGGTCGCAGACCACCGTGACACTTTCGTGGTTCTTGGCCGCGCTGCGCAGCATCGAGGGTCCGCCGATGTCGATGTTCTCGACGGCCTCCTCAAAGCTCACGTCCGGCTTGGCCACGGTCGCCTCGAAAGGATACAGGTTCACCACCACCAGATCGATGAGATCAATGCCGTGATCGCGCGCCGCTGCGAGGTGATCCGGCTTGTCGCGCCGGCACAGCAAACCGCCGTGGATCTTCGGATGCAGGGTCTTGACCCGGCCTTCCATCATTTCGGGAAACCCGGTGTGCTCGCTGACCTCGGTGACGGGCAGCCCGCTCTGCGCCAACAACCGCGCGGTGCCGCCGGTCGAGAGCAACTTGTAGCCGTGATCGTTGACCAAGACGCGGGCAAATTCGACCAGTCCTTGTTTGTCGCTGACGGATAGCAGTGCCAGTTTTGCCATAGACGTTCATTTGGACCCGCTCCGGGAGGCGCCGCAAGTTTGAAACCCCGCCGGATTGAGGCGGGACTTGCGCCGCCGGAAATCCCGGCTCTCTTTACCGCGTGTCCCGTTCCATCACCCTCCCCGGCCTGACCGCTTCGCTCGACAAGCTGTGTTACCATCACGGCGGCTGCAGCCTGCCCGAGGACAAGCCGCACGCGTTCGTCTATTTCGTCACCATCCGCAACGCCTCGGACCATGCGGTGGTGTTGCTGGGCCGCAAATGGGTGATCGAGCACGCCGACGGCAGCAGGCTGGTGATCGAGGGCGACAAGATTGTCGGCGAAACCCCGCGGCTCGCCCCCGGCGAACAGTTTTCCTACAACAGCTACCATGTGACCGGCGAGGATGCCGTGGCGCACGGGTGTTTTCACGGGGTCGACGAAGCCGGCCGGAAAATCCACGTGCAGCTGCCGCCGTTCGAACTGCGCATTCCTCCGGCCTGAAAATTTAGGTTTCCGTTCAACGGGGCTTCTGCTCCCTTGGGCGCACATGAAGTTAACCGACCTGAATCGCGACGGTGGCATCGGGGCCAATTGTCACCTGCTGCAACTGGGCGACCTCAACCTGCTCGTGGATTGCGGCCTGAATCCCAAGCAGGTGGGGCGGCGCGCCACACCTGACCTGAATGCGATCCGCGGCCTCACGCTGGATCTCATCCTCATCACCCATTGCCACCTCGATCACATCGGCAGCCTGCCGCTGGTCATGCGTGAACATCCCGACACCCCGGTGGTCATGACCACCTCCAGCCGCATGTTGATCGAGCGCATGCTGCACAACTCGGCCAGCGTGATGGTGCGCCAGAAGGAGGACGAAAACATCCCCGAATATCCGCTGTTCACGCATGATGAAATCGACCGCCTGGCCGGCCGGCTGAGCGGCCTGCCTTTCGGCCACGCCAAGCGCTTCCGCGGCCACAAGGATGAGGTCGAGATCACGTTCCACTCCGCCGGTCATGTGGCCGGAGCCGCCGGCATCGAGCTGCGGCACAAGCACCGCCAGATTTTCATCACCGGCGACGTGTTGTTCGAAAACCAACGCACCCTGCCCGGCGCCAAATTTCCCGGCGGCCACTTCGACACGCTCATCATGGAAACCACCCGCGGCCAGACCGAGCGCCAGCCGGGTCAGGGCCGCACCGAGGAAATGACGCGACTGATCGACAGCATCAACGACACGATCGGCCGCGGCGGCTCCTTTCTCATCCCGGTCTTTGCCCTCGGCCGGATGCAGGAGGTGCTCACCGTTTTGCACGACGCGCGCAAATTCGGCAAACTCGTCGACTGCCCCATCTTTGCCTCCGGGCTGGGCATGGACCTGGCGGATTATTTCGACGAAATCTCCCGCAAGACCAAACACATCCAGTTCAACCGCGGCATCATCAAGGAACTCAAGACCCGGCCCCTGCCCCGCAAGCTCACCCCCGGGGAGGATACCAAGCAGAACGCGCTCTACATCGTCAGCTCCGGCATGATGGTGGAAAACACGCCTAGCTACATCCTCGCCTCCGGTCTGGTCGAGCAAGCGCGCAACACCATCGGGTTCGTCGGCTACTGCGATCCCGACACCCCCGGCGGCAAACTGCTCGCGGCCAAACCCGGCGAGACCTTTCTGTTCGCCAAGGCCAATGTGAAGGCGAAGATCAAGGCGCGCATCGAGCGCTTCGAACTCAGCGGACACGCCGACCGCGATGACCTGCTCGAATTCGCCGTGCAGGCCGCCCCGCGCGCCATCGTGCTGACGCACGGCGACCCGCCGGCGCGCGCCTGGTTTGCCGACGAACTGGCCGTGGCCCTGCCCAAGACGAAGGTGATCGATCCGGTGCCCGGCCAAGAATATCAGGTCTGATTCAAACCTTGAGCAGGTTGCGCAGCTGCCCGACGGCGGCGGCGCTGCCAGCCAGGTAATAGATCCGCTCCATCCGCAGATCGAACTCCCGCAGCGGAAAGGGCGATGGCGTGACGAAGTGCACGACACCTCCGCCCGCCAGCACGAACGGGACCGCGGCGGCGATATCCCAGATCTTCACATTGTGATCCACCACCGCGTTAAAACTGCCCGTGCCGACGTAGGCCAGGTGCAAGGTGCTGCTGCCCAGTCCGCGCAGCTTGAAATTTGAGGCCAAAACCGTGGCAACGGGCGCATGCCGTTTGTCATACGGGCTGTGGAACCCGATGATACTCTGCGCATCCAGCGGCTTTGGGTTCACCTGCACCAGCGCGTCCCCATCCCGGACCCCGTGCCCCGGACCGCCTTGGATCAAGGTGCGGCGCGCCAGATCATAAACAAAGCCATACACGGGCCGGCCATGTTCCAGCAACGCCAGGGCGATGGCGCATTGCGGGATGCCGAGGGCGTAATTATTGGTGCCGTCGATGGGATCTAGCACCCACGAGAACCGCGCGGTCACCGGCAGCGGGCGCCCCTCATCCGCGAGTTCCTCGCTGAAAAATTGGTCGTCCGGAAAACTAGCGCGCAGCCGCTGGAAAATCTGCCGGGAGATGGCGAGGTCAACCGGTGTCACCCGCGTGCCGTCGGATTTCCACCCGCTTTCCGCCCGGCCGAATTCCCGGTGCAGCAGGTCCGTCTCGGCCATCACCGCTTCGGCGCCCGCGGCCAGTCGCCCGGCGATTTCCGGACCGGAAGGCGGCGCGCTGCCAGTGAGGTCACTCGTAGTCATAAAGCTTGGGATCCCGCCGGGGCGGCCGGGTTAACGCCCGCCAGCGATGGCGTCTTTCCTTGGGGTCGGTCGGTGGCGTGCCCGGGCCCGGACCCTCGCCATACGGATCATCCATATCGCCCGGCTCATCTCCACCGAGTTGATCCTCCAAGGATTCCGGATCGGCGCCTTCCTCCAGCTTGCGCACGACCTCCTCCATCTCGCCGTCGATTTTCTCGCCCGTGAGTTCGGCCATCCGGCGCATCATGCGTGCCATCGCGCGGGGATCGTTCTCATCCACCTGCGAGAATTCCCGCTCCATCGCCTCCATCGCGGCCTCCATCTTGGGATCATCATCGGCGGGTGTGTCGCCGGCCGGATCGGCGGAAGGTTCCTCCTTTTTCCCGCCCCGGGTGATGGCAAACGTTGAGACGATCTTGGTCAGGGTGTAGGCGGGATTGTCAGGGCACCTGGGTGTCTGGCGTCCTTGCGCCAGTGTCTTCGCAAAGAACTGGTAGATGGTGTGGTTTTGCGGGCAGTAATACTCGTAAATTGGCATGGCGAGGCGCGAGTTAAACGGACTTTGGCGGCTTGGCAAGTTGGTGTCCGTGGCGGACCACCTCGGCCTTGCCGCCTTGGTTCAACCGGTCGAGCACATGGGCCAGACGCCGGCGCTTTTCCTCGGCCTGCGCAAACATCTCCAATTGATCCGAACCGTCCTCCACCCCGGAAAACCGCACGCTTACCAGCCGCAACGGCAGGCGCTTGCGCCACGCTGCGCGCAACAGCGGCGACACCAGCGGGTAAAACGGCGCCTCGAGATCGGTCGCCCGCTCCAAGGTGCGGGCGTGGGTTTCCTGCGTGAAATCCGGGTAGCGCACCTTGAGCGTCATGGTCCGCACCTGTTTGCCATCCTGCCGGATCTTGGGCATGAGTTCGTCGATCATGCGTTTGGCGATGCGCTCGATTTCGGACGCATCGTGGATGTCGGTGGCAAAGGTTTCCTGTTGCGAATAGCTCTTCGCGTCCTCCTCCGCGGTATCCACCGGCCGGTCGTCCTCCCCGCGGGCCATGGCCACCATCTCACGCCATCCCCGCCCAAAGATCCGCTTCAGCTCTTCCTCCGAGCGTCGCAGGATGTCGCCGACGGTGTTCAAGCCCTGCCGCTGCAACACCGGTTCCGTTTTTACGCCCACGCCCGGGAGCTTGCCCACGGGCAACGGGGCGAGAAATGCCGCCTCTTCCCCCGGCGGCACGCTGACAAATCCCCGCGGCTTGCGGAGTTTCGACGCGATTTGTGCAACCAGTTTGTTCGTCGCGATGCCGATGGAGACCGGTATCCGCAGTTCATCCCAGATGCGCCGTTGCAGGTCCCGCATCGCCGCCTCGATGGCCTCCGCCGTTTTGAAACCGCAGGGTCCGAGATCGAGATAACCTTCGTCCACCGAATTGCGCTGCACCAGGGGCGTCACCGTTTCGCAAAGATCGAACATCCGGTGCGAGACCTTGCCGTACAGCCCGGAGGTGTGGCGGATGAGAATGAGATCGGGGCAGACCTTGAGCGCACGCATGGTGGGCATGGGGGTATATACGCCGCAGGCCCGCGCCTCGTAGCTCGCCGATGAGATGATGCCGCGCTCGCGACCGCCCACCGCACATTTCGTGCCGCGCAATTCCGGCTTCAACGCCTGTTCGCACGACACGAAAAACGCATCGGCATCCAGGTGCACGATTGTCGGCAAGCGCAAAGCCATGTTGTCGGGTCCGGCCATGACCGCAGCCAGACACAATTCCGCACGTCCGACAACCGCGGCCTGCCTCAAAGCTTGAAGTCGGCCCCCGCGCGCCGCGCCAGCGTCACCAACCCCGACAAGTCATCCGCGGTGAGTTTCGCATACACCAACACGCACTGCGCCTCCCCCATGACCACGATGAAAAACTGCCCGGAGCGATCCGTTTCGCCCCGATGACAAACCAACACCGCCTCTTCCGCCTCGATGACCTTGATCAAGGGATCCCAGCCGCGGGCGCGCAGCCCGGCTTCCACTCCGGCGATTCTCTCCGCGTCGATCGGCGCAGCGCCTGAAGCGGAACGTTCGTAAACGCCCACGCTGGCCCGGTTCACCGCGGCCAGCAGCAAGCGACCTTGTTCGGCTCCGGCCTTCGGCACAAAACGCAGCACCGTCCGCGCGAGCCCCAAGGATCCGGCCCCGAGATCGAACTGAACCTGTGGCCGCCATTCATCCGTCTCCTTGGTCATCAGCGCCTGGCGGACGCGGGTCAGATCGCGGGCCGGGGTGAGGATCGACCACGCCGCGGCGGCCAGAACCAGCCAAGGCGCAAGAATTGCGGCCAGGATCCAGGGCCAGAGCCGGCGACGACGCGGTTTGGATGGGTTTGTGTTCATGTCGCGCGTCGTCGCCATGGCGCTCAGACCGCCTTGTCCGCCTTCGCCTGCTTGAGCTTCAGCTCGCGCAGCGGCTTGATGTCGAGCTTCTCCGCGACCGTGACAATCTGCTCGGCCTTGATGTTGCCGACAATGTTCACCAGCACGGCCTCACCTTTGCCGCTCATGACCGTCACGACCACGCCGGCAATGGAGTCCTCCGGACCGGTTTTGACGAAGACCGCGACATCATCGCCATCTGCACCGTCCGTCGCCTCCCTGACCGTGGCCATGTTCTCCCAGCCGGCCGCCGCCAGATCGGCGCGGATTTGCGTGATTTGCGCGGTGGTTGATTCGCGGTTGGAATCTTCCACCCCGACGACATGCACCCGGACGCCATGGATGCTGCGCAGCAGTTCCGCCGCCTCGGGTTCGTCAACCGCCACGATCTTGGCGGCGAATTTGATCAGGGCGGGCTTGAGGTTGACCTCGACATATTGTTTGCCGGCCGCCGGGGCGAAGGCGCCGAAGTCAACTGCGCCGGCGTGGGCGGCATGCGCGGAAGCGGCGGTTCCGAATACGATGGCAGCAACCAGGCTGCGAATATGGGTGAGTTTCATGGGGATGTTTGGGTTGAGGGTTGCATGCCCATAACACCGCCCCCATCCCGCCGGTTGCAGAAAATTTTCGCCCCGGTTACGCCGATCAGCGGTGATGCCAGTGCTTGAGGGCGCGTCCGGTCAGCGAGCGGGTTTCCGCCTCGATGCCGGCGCGCGGGCCGGCGTAGATCAATTCCCCGCCCAGTTTGCCGCCACCGGGGCCGAGATCGATCAGCCAGTCGGCGAGGTTGATGACATCCAGATTGTGTTCGATGATCAGCACGGTGTTGCCCGCATCGCGCAGCTTGAACAGCAGATCCATCAACCGCTGGATGTCGGTCCAATGCAGTCCGGTGGTCGGTTCATCCAGGATGTAAAGGGTCTCGCCCTGCTGACGCTTGCTCAACTCCAGCGAAAGTTTCAGCCGTTGGGCCTCGCCGCCCGACAAGGTCGGCGCCGGCTGGCCCAGTTGCAAATAACCCAAGCCCACGGCTTCGAGCGTCTCCAATTTGTCGAGCACGCGCGGCACGTGACGGAAAAGCGAGATCGCCTCCCGGACGGTGAGCCCGAGCACGTCGGCGATGGAGCGGCCGTGAAACATCACTTCCAGGGTCTCGCGATTGAAACGCCGCCCCTGACAGCTCGGACACGGCGCGTAGGCATCGGCCATGAACTGCATGTCGAGTTTGATGACGCCGTCGCCCTGGCAGCGCTCGCACCGGCCACCACGCACATTGAAGGAAAAACGGCTCGCCTTGTAGCCCCGCACGCGGGCCAGCGGCACCTTCGCAAACAAATCCCGCAACAGATCCAGCAGCCCCACAAAGGTGGCGGGGTTGGAACGCGGACTGCGCCCGATCGGGCTCTGGTCCACCATCACCAGCTTTTCGAACAGATCGAGGTTCTCGATGGCCCGGTGCTTTCCCGGCAGGGACTTGGCCCCGTTCAATTTCCGCGCGGCCGCCGCCGCGAGGATATCGTTCACCAAGGTGCTCTTCCCGGAGCCGCTGACACCCGTGACACAGGTCAGCAGTCCGACCGGGAAACGCACGTCAATCCCCCGCAGGTTATGTTCGGACGCCTCGCGCACGGTCAGCCAGGCTCCGTCGGGCTGGCGGGCCGTGGCCTCGCGGGTGACACGCAACTTGCGGGCCAGATACGCGCCGGTTTGTGAGGCCCGCGGCGGCAGGACCTGGCACGCCGCCGGAGTGCCTTGAAACAGCAGCTCACCGCCTTCCACGCCTGCCCCCGGGCCCAGTTCCAGCAGTTCATCCGCCAGCCGGATGGTGTCCTCATCGTGTTCCACCACCACGACCGTGTTGCCGCGGTCGCGCAGTTCCTGCAACTGGTGCAACAGCCGGTGATTGTCGGCCGCATGCAATCCGATGCTTGGCTCGTCGAGCACGTAGATCACGCCCATCAAACCCATGCCCAGTTGGGTGGCCAGCCTCACGCGCTGCGCCTCGCCGCCCGACAAACTCGGGTATTCCCGATCCAGCGTCAGATAGCCCAGGCCGGAATCGCGCAGGAATTTCAAACGCTGGGTGATGCCCGCCACGATCTCCGTCATGGCCGTGTTGCGGCCGTAGAGCGCCGACAGTTCGTGGGCAAAGACGTGCGCGGCCTCGACATCAAGCGAGAGAAATTCCGGATAGGCGCGGTCGGCCACCCGCACGGCCGCACTGCGGACATGCAACCGCCCGCCGTGACATTCGGGACAATCGCCGCTGATCATGTAGGTGGTCAGGCGGGCGCGGAATCCTTCGCTGTCCGTTTCGCGAAAGCTCTCCTCCAGGTCGGCGATGACACCGGCGAACGGCATGGCGCGCGCCTCGCGCATGCGCCGTAACTTGAACGCAAACTCGCGCCCGGTGACGCCGAACAAAATGGCGCGGCGCTGCTCCTCCGGCAGTTCGCGCCAAGGCTTGTCGGCATCAAACGGCAGCTGTTCGGCCAGTTGTTTGAGGAGCGCATTGTGTTTGATGATCAGGTTTTTTCCGCCGATGCGCCACGGCTTGATCGCCCCCTCGCGCACACTTTTCTCCGGGTCGGGCACGATGAGCTCGGGCACAAAGCGCAGCTTGCGCCCCAGTCCGCCGCAGGTCGGGCACGCGCCCTCGCTGTGGTTGAAGGAGAAGTGCCGCGGCGTGAGTTTGTCGAAAACATCACCGCAGATTTCACAGGCCAGATGCTGGCTCAGCACCACCTCCCGCCAGGGATCGGCCGCGGTTTTCTGCGCCAGCACAATCGCGCGATCCTTGCCCTCCCGAAACGCCAGCTCCAGTGAGTCGGCCAACCGTGCCCGTTGGTCCGCCGTGGCCACCAACCGGTCCACGACCAAATCGAGGGCCACGCTTTGGGTGCCGCCGGGCACGATGTCGCCTTCATCAAGTTGCTTGATCTCGCCGTTCAGCCGCACGCGCTGAAAGCCGCGCTGCCGCAGCCGGGGCAACTCGTCGCGCAGCACGCTTGGTTTCGCGACCATGCACGGTGCCAGCAGCATGATGCGCTGCCCCGCACATTCGGTGAGCACGCGCTGGATGTTGTCGTCGAGCGATCGCCTGATCACCCGGCCGCCGTCCTTGGGACAGCGTTGATCGCCGGCCACAGCCCAGAGGAGCTGGGCATAGTCCGCGATTTCCGTGACCGTCGCGATGGTACTGCGTGGCGCCGAGCCGCCCGTGCGTTGCTCGATGGCGAGAACCGGGGAAAGTCCATGGATGAAATCAACATCCGGCCGCTTCAGTTGATCCAGTACCTGGCGCGCCTGCGTCGAGAGCGACTCCATGTATTTGCGATAGCCCTCGGCGTAGAGGGTGTCGAACGCGAGCGAGGATTTCCCCGAGCCGCTCGGCCCGGTGATGACGATGAGCCGGCCCCGCGGCAGCCTGACCTCAAGGTTCCGCAGGTTGTGTTCGCGGGCCCCCTTGATGTGAATGTGCGTCGCGACCTGCATGTTCTCAAAACGGCATTTGATTGCTGAAGATTATCAACCCCAAACAAGTAAGGGAAATAATAAGCGCGCCGAAATTGACTAAATCGCTTGTCGCGGTATGCAAATTCGCTCGCTCTGCAGACCGTGCATCGGTCAACCTCCGTCACCACCCCACCCCGTCGATTCTGCACCATCCGTGCGCCGTTTTGCGTGCATGCCGGAATTTAACCCCATGAAAAAACCAACACCCAACGTGGCCTTCCGCCGGGCCTGTGCCTGGCTGGCGGCCTTGACCTGCCTGTTGCCCGGAGCCGGAGCCTATCAGTTCAGCAGCGGCGAATGGAGCGGCAGTTTCGACACCACCCTTTCCTTCGGCGGCCTTTACCGGCTCAGTTCGCCTGATGCCGCCTACTACGGCCGGGCCAACGGCGGCTTGCAGAACTCTGTCAACGCCGACGACGGCAACCTCAATTACGACAAGGGCTGGGTCTCGGCGCTCGCCAAGGTGTCGCATGATTTCCAGCTGAGCTACCGCGATTACGGCATGTTCCTGCGCGGCTATTACTTCACCGACCTGAAGAGCGACGAGACCAAGCGCACCCCGCTGTCCAAGCAGGCCGAGGATCGCGTCAAGCGCGGCGCCGAATTGCTCGACATGTATGTGTACGGCCAGTTCGACCTCGACGGCATCCCCGTTGACCTGCGCTTCGGCCGGCAGGTGCTGAGCCTGGGCGAGAGCACGTTCATCCCCAACGGCAACAACGTCGTCAATCCGGTCGACCTCTCCAAGCTGCGCAACCCGGGCGCTGAGCTCAAGGAGGCCTTCCTCCCGGTCAACATGATCAAGGCCTCCATCGGTCTCACGCCCAACATCACGATCGAGCCGTTCTGGTTGCTCGAGTTTCGGCGCAACGAGCTCGAACCCGCCGGCACCTATTTTTCCACCAACGATTTTGCCAGCCGCGGTGGCGACACCGTCTGGCTCGGCTTCGGCGGCATCGCCGACATCGGAGGGGTCAACAACACCGGACTCGGTGGCATCCTGCGCGACAAGGATCATGAGCGCAGCAATTTCAACCAATACGGCATCGCCTCCCACATCTACACCAAATCGGGCCTGGACATCGGTCTCTACTATGCGCGCTACCACAGCCGCTCGCCCGTCATCAGTGCCCGCACCCCCACCGGACCGGTCAGCAGCGCACTCGTGGTCGCCACCGCCTCCAACCTCGCCACCGCCCAGCTTGCTCCCGCCATGGTCGGGGCGGGCTATCCGGCGGCGGGCGTGCCGTCCGCCCTCAGCACCCTCATCGGCGCCGCCTTGACCAATGTCCCAGCGGCCGCCCTGCCGGCTTCCCTGCAGCCGTTTTACCCCGCGGCCCGCACCATCGCGGCCGGCGCGCAGCAGATCGGACTTCTAACCGCGGCCAAGACCGGACGCTACATCGTCGAATACCCCGACGGCATCGACATGTTTGGCGCCAGTGTGAACGCCGATCTCGGCAGCACCGGCATCTCGTGGCAGGCCGATGTCTCCTTCAAAAAGGACGTGCCCCTGCAGATCGACGACGTCGAACTGCTGTTTGCCGCCCTCTCTTCGCTGACACCGATCTATGGGGCCAGCAACCAAGTCGGCAGTTATCTGGGCCAATACAGCACATACGTCCCCGGCTACCGACGGCACGATGTCTGGACCGCCCAAAGCACCATGACCAAGGTCTTCGGTCCCACCCTGGGGGCCAGTCAACTCGTGGTGGTGGGTGAAGCCGGCGGTTTGTGGGCAAATCTTCCCGCCCAAAGCACGCTGCGCTACGACGGCCCCGGCTCCTTTACCAGCGGCAGCGTCGCCAACATGGCCACCAGCGGCAATCCCACGCTGCCGGCCACGTCGGAACGCGCGTTTGCCGACGATTTCTCCTGGGGCTACCAGATGCTGGCCCGGCTCGATTACAACAACGCCTTTGCCGGCCTGAATGTCTCGCCTTCCATCGCCTTCAGTCACGATGTCTCGGGCACCACGCCCCTGCCCTTGGGCAACTTCATCCACGGGCGCAAGAGCGTGACGATTGGCGCGGAGTTCGTTTACCAGAACTCCTGGGCATTTGAACTGCGCTACGTGAATTACTTCGGCGCCAAGGACTACAACCTTCTGAACGACCGCGATTACGTCGCCGCCACCATCAAGTATTCATTCTAACCCGACGGCCATTATCATGAAACACCGCATCTTTTTCACCACCTGCCTGCTCGCGGCCCTGCCTGTGGCCGGCACCGCCGCCGTCTCCGCAGATGAAGCGGCCCGCCTGGGCCAGGATCTGACGCCCCTCGGGGCCGAACGCGCCGGCAACGCCGCCGGCACGATCCCCGCTTGGGAGGGCGGCATCACCCGCGGTCCCGACGGCTACAAACCCGGTGATCATCATCCGGATCCCTACGCGGGCGACCAGCGGCTCTACACCGTGACCGCGGCCAACCTGGGCGACTACGCCGACGTGATCACCGCGGGCCATGCGGCCCTCCTGCAGGCGTATCCCGACTACAAACTCCACGTCTACCCCACCCGCCGCAGCGCCTCCGTCCCCGAGCGAATCTACGAGGCCACACGCAACAATGCCACCACCGCCCGATTGGTAAACGATGGCGCGGGCATTGACGGTGCGGTCATCGGCATCCCGTTCCCCATCCCGGCCAACGGCCTGGAAGTGATCTGGAATCATCTCACCCGCTACCGTGGAGTGGCCGCCGTGCGCAAGATCGGCCAGGCCGCCCCCACGCGTGGCGGCGGTTACACGATGGTCGAGTTTGAGGACGAGTTTCTCTTCAATTACGCTCGCGAAGGGATCCGTCCCGAGGACCTCGACAACGTGCTGGTCTATTTCAAGCAGGCCGTGAGCGCGCCCGCCCGCCTGGCCGGCACCATCCTGCTGGTGCACGAGACCCTTGATCAGGTGAAGGAAACCCGCCGGGCCTGGGTTTACAACGTCGGCCGTCGCCGTGTGAGCCGCGCGCCGAATGTCGCCTACGACAACCCCGGCACCGCCGCCGACGGCATGCGCACCAGCGACCAGTTCGACATGCTCAACGGCGCCCCGGACCGCTACGACTGGAATCTCGTCGGCAAGCGCGAGATGCTCGTGCCGTACAATTCCTACCGGTTGCACAGCGACCAGGTGAAGGCAAAGGACATCCTCACCCCGCTGCACATCAACCAGGACCTTGCCCGCTACGAGCTGCATCGCGTTTGGGTGGTGGACGCGACCCTGAAGGCCGGCGCCTCCCACCTGTATTCGCGCCGCACATTCTACATCGATGAGGACAGCTGGCAGATCCTCGCGGTGGATCAATACGACTCCCGCGGTCAGATCTGGCGTGTGTCCGAGGCGCATTGCATCAATTACTACGATGCCCTGACCTTCTGGAGCACCTTGGAGGTTCATACCGACCTGCAGGCCGGACGCTACCTCGCCATCGGCCTGGACAACGAAGGTCCGATGTACGACTTCACCATCCAACGCACCCCCGCCGATTACGGCCCCGACACCCTGCGCCGCGCCGGTATCCGCTGAGCACCTCATTGCCCGGCGTCCGGCGGCATGACACCGTCGGACGCCAGTTGTCAGCCGCGACTCATGACGACCAAAACCATCCGCCTGCTCCTGCCCTTGCTCCTTATGCTGGGCAGCGCCGGAGCAGCACCGATGGGCCGGTTGCATTCATTGCTTTTGGACGCGGCCGTCGCAGCCGATGCCGTGGTGGTCGCCGTCGGTGAACGCGGACTCATTGTCCGTTCCGAGGATTCGGGCCAAACCTGGATCCGGCAGGAATCCCCCACCGCCACCACGCTGACGGCGGTGGCGTTCGCCGCAGACGGTCAGCGCGGCTGGGCAGTGGGGCACGATGCCTTGGTTCTCGAAACCAACGACGCGGGCAGAACTTGGCGGCAAGTTTATCAAGGGCCGAACCTGGAGGAGTCCTTTCTGGATCTCGCCGTGGTGGCGCCCGGCCAGATCATCGTGATCGGCGCCTATGGCCAGTATCTGGAAAGCCGCGATAACGGCGTCACCTGGGAACCGGGTGCCGCGGCGGAGGATGATTCCCACCTCAACCGCATCACCATCGGCCCCGCCGGCACGCTCTACATTGCCGGGGAACGCGGCACGCTGCTGCGGTCCGACGACCTCGGCCGCACCTGGCTCAACATCGCCTCGCCCTACGACGGTTCCTTCTTCGGGATCCTCCCGTTGTCCGCCACGGAGTTGCTGGCGCATGGCCTGCGCGGGCGCATCTACCGCAGTGCCGACAACGGCGACACCTGGGATCTGGTGCCCAATAACAAGCCCGCCTTGTTGGCCACCGCCTGCCGGCTGCCTTCCGGCGAGATCGTGCTCGCCGGCCAGTCCCGCGCCTTCATCGTCAGCCGCGATGACGGCCGCACCTTCACCGCCTGGCCGCTGCCCAACACCCATGCGGTTGCCCACCTCCTGATCGCTCCCGACGGCCGGCTGCTGGCCTTCGGGGAGGAAGGCGTCACCCCCCTGCCCCAGCCCTGAACCACCGTGCCGCACCTGCTCGACAAGTTTACCGACTGGGTTTTTCTCCACCGCCTCAAGCTGGTGATCGGTTTCACGCTCATGACCCTGGTCATGGTGTGGTTCGCCGCCACCATCCGGGTTGACGCCAGCTTCAACAAACAGCTCCCGCAGGATCATCCCTACATCCAGAATTTCCTGAAGTATCAGGATCAGTTTGGCGGGGCCAACCGCGTGATCATCGCGCTCACCGTCGACGAGGGCGACATCTTCACGCCCGAATTTTTCCAATCGCTGCGCGAAATCACGGACGAGGTGTTTTATCTGCCGGGGGTCGACCGCGCGCAGGTGCAGTCGCTCTTCACGCCCAATGTCCGCTACATCGAGGTCGTCGAGGACGGCTTCTCCGGCGGCAATGTCATCCCCGATGACTTCGAGCCCACCCCGGAAGGCTTCGCCCAAGTCCGGGAAAACATCTTCAAATCGGGCAAGCTCGGCCAACTCGTCGCGAACGATTTCTCCGGCGCGATCATCAGCGCGCAATTGCTTGAGGTGGATCCGTCCACGGGGAAACGTCTCGATTACACCGAGGTGGCCCGCTACCTCGAAGAGGTCGTGCGCGAGAAATACGCCGGCCGCGAGGGCGTGGATGTGGCGCTCGGGGTGCACATCATCGGCTTTGCCAAGGTCATCGGCGACATCAGCGACGGGGCCCGGAATGTCATCTTCTTTTTTCTGGTCTCCTTCGCGATCACGGCGGTGCTGGTCTGGCTCTATGCCCATTCGTTGCGGCTGACGATTCCGCCGCTGGTCTGCTCGCTCACCGCCGTCATCTGGCAGATGGGCGGCCTGAACCTCCTCGGGTTTGGTCTGGATCCGTTGTCAATTCTTGTGCCCTTCCTCGTGTTCGCCATCGGCGTGAGCCACGCGGTGCAGATGGTGCGCGCCTTCCGCATGGAGGTTTTCAACGGGGCCGGTTCACTGGCGGCCGCGCGTTCCGCTTTCCGCCAATTGCTCGGCCCCGGCGGTGTCGCGCTCATCACCGACACCCTCGGCTTCATCACCATGCTGGTGATCAAGATTCCCATCATCCAGGAACTCGGCATCACGGCCAGCCTGGGTGTCGGGGTGATCATCCTGACCAACCTTTTTCTGCTCCCCATCCTGCTTTCCTATCAGAAGCTGCCGGACACCTACCGCAGCAAGGCCGCCTGGACACAGGCACCTTTTGCGATTGCCGCACCGGAAAAAGTGTCGCGACGCGATGCCGCGGCCGAGCGCATGTGGCGCGCCCTGCTGGTCGTCACCCGGCCCGTGGGTTCCATCGTGGTCATCCTGCTCTGGCTCGCGGCCGGCATCTTCGGCTTCATGAAGGCCGACGAGGTGCAAATCGGGGATCTGCACAGCGGCGTGCCCGAACTGCGTCAGGGCTCGCGCTACAATCAGGACAGCGACCTCATCACCAGCCGCTTCAGCATCGGGGTGGACATGATTTCGGTGCTGGTCGAGGGCGGCCCCAATGCCTGCGTCGACCATGAGGTCGTCAGCCTGATGGATCGCTTCGAGGGCACCATGCGCACGGTCCCGGGGGTGCAGTCGGTGATCAGCCTGAGTTCGGCGGCCAAGGTCATCAATGCCGGCTTCAACGAGGGCTCATTGAAATGGCGCATCCTGCCGCGTAATCCCCAGGCCCTCGCCCAGGCGGTCTCCCCCATTGAAACCGCCACCGGCCTCCTCAACAGCGACGGCAGCGTGATGCCCGTCATGATTTTCCTCACCGACCACAAGGCCGACACGATCCGGCGCGTGACCGATGCGGTGAAAGCGTTTCGGGAGGCCAATCCCTCGCCGAAGGCCAAATTCCTGCTCGCCAGCGGCAACGTCGGCGTGATGGCCGCCACCAACGAGGTGGTCGCCGCGGCGCAGAAGCCGATCGTTTACTGGATCTTTGGCGCCGTGATCGTGCTCTGCCTGATCACTTTCCGCTCCCTGCGCGCCACGCTCTGCATCGTGCTGCCGCTGGTCGTCGTGTCATTTCTGTCCTACGCCCTCATGGTCGCGATGGAGATTGGCTTGAAGACATCCACCCTGCCGGTCGTGGCGTTGGGGGTCGGCATCGGCGTGGATTACGGCATCTACATCTATTCCCGACTCAAGGATGCCTTGAAACGCGGCGAGTATTTCGAGGACGCCATGTATGCCGCCTTTACCCAGACCGGCAGTGCGGTGGTCTTCACCGGAATGACGCTGGCGATCGGCGTCAGCACCTGGATGTTTTCGGAACTGAAATTCCAAGCCGATATGGGCCTGCTGCTCGGGTTCATGTTTATGGTCAACATGCTCGGCGCCATCACCTTGATGCCCGCCATGGCCCGCTGGCTCTACCGGCACCATACCGGGCACACCCAGGCACCCTTCATGCTGAACGGCAAATAGCCGGCGCCCGGCTTGAATGCTTGCCCCGCCGCTCAGCCGCTGCCAGTTCGCAATGCCGTGACCAGGTCACTCCGCACCCCCCGGACCATCGCCTTGTTCGCCGCGATTTTCGTCGCAGTATTCCTGTCGTATTCGCCCGCGATCAACGGCGGTTGGCTGTGGGATGACGACGCGCATGTCACAAGTCCCGAACTGCGTTCCGCGGACGGGCTCAAGCGCATCTGGATCGAGGTCGGCGCGACCCAACAATACTATCCCCTGCTGCATTCGGCCTTTTGGCTGCAAGCGCAGATCTGGGGCGATTCTCCGGCGGCCTACCACCTCGTGAATTTGATCCTGCATGCCGCCGCCGCCGGCCTGATTGTCCTCTTAATGCGTTTGCTAGCCCTGCCCGGCGCCTGGCTGGGCGGACTGATCTTTGCCCTGCATCCGATCCAGGTGGAGTCGGTCGCATGGATCAGTGAGCAAAAAAACACGCTGTCCGCGGTGCTCTATCTTGGCAGCGCCTGTCTTTACCTGCGCTTCGATCACACGCGATTGCGCCGTTACTACTACCCGGCGTTCGCCTTCTTTCTGCTCGCCCTGATGACGAAGACGGTCACCGCCACCCTGCCGGCGGTGCTGCTGGTGCTGTTCTGGTGGCAACGGGGCCGGCTCTCCTGGCGGCAGGATATCATGCCATTGCTGCCCTGGTTTCTGCTCGGTATCGGAGCCGGCCTGTTTTCCGCCTGGGTCGAGCGCACCCTGATCGGCGCCAGCGGATCGGACTACGGCCTGAGCTGGTTCGAACGCGGACTGCTGGCGGCGCGGGTGCTTTGCTTCTACCCCGCCAAGCTGCTTTGGCCGGCCGAGCTCGTTTTCATTTATCCCCGCTGGACCGTGGATGCGGGGGTCTGGTGGCAATACCTGTTCGTCCTGGTGGTCATCGCCACGGTCACCGGCCTGATCAGACTCGCGCGCACCAATCGCGGACCGCTGGCGGCGTTCCTGATCTACGCCGGCACCATTTTCCCGGTGCTCGGGTTCTTCAATGTCTACCCCTTCGCTTTCTCCTACGTCGCGGATCATTTTCAATACCTGGGCGGCGGGGCGCTCATCATCGCCGCCGCCGCGGGCTTCACCCGGTGGCGCGCGCAATGGCGCGGCGATCCGGCCCGCGTGCTGGCCGGCCTGCCGTTTGTCGTCCTGGGGATTCTCGTCGTTCTCACCTGGCGGCAGGCGCAGCTCTACAAGGATGCCGAGACCTTGTACCGCGCCACCCTGCGCGCCAATCCCGACTGCTGGCTGGCGCACAACAACCTGGGCAACATTCTCGCCCGCGATGATGCCCGGCTGGAGGAGGCCGCCTGGCATTATGAAACGGTGGTCCGGCTGCGCCCGGAATCCGCCGACGCCCATTTCAATCTGGCGAACGCCTGGAGCAATCTGCCGGCGAAGTTGCGGGCCGCGGAAGACGCTTATCGCCGGGCCATGACCCTGCAGCCGGATTTCGCCGAGGCGCACAACCACCTTGGCAACCTGTTGGTGCGCATGCCGGACCGCCTGCCCGACGCCGTCCGCCATTACCATACCGCCATCCGGTTGGCGCCAGATCTCGCCGAGGCCTACTGCAATCTGGGCAACGCGTTGACCCGGATCGACGGACAGCTGCCCGCGGCCATCGAAAACTACCGGCAGGCGATCCGGCTGCGCCCCGGGTTCATCGACGCCCATTTCAACCTCGGCAACGCGCTGGCCCGGCTGCCCGGAAACCGCGACGAGGCCATCGCGTGCTTTCAAACCGCACTGGCCCAACGCCCGGGGTTCGCCGAGGCACATGTCAATCTCGCCAACCTGCTGCTGCAGGACCGTTCCCGGCGGCATGAGGCCATCGCCCATTTCGAAGCCGCGTTGGCCCTGCGGCCCGACTGGCCCGCCTTGCGCGCTTATCTGGCCCGCCTGCAACAGGCGCAGTAATCCGGGCGTTGGCCGAAAATTTGGGCTCGTGTCCCTCCCGGCGAGACCTTGTCCTTCAGGCCAATGGGCGCCGATGATCGCACCTTCCTCACCCATACCCAGCGCCGCGTGGTGGGCTTCGCACTGACGTTGCTGGCGCTGGTCGCGGCGGCCGCCCTGCTCATTGGCGGTTTTGTGGTCATGAGCCGGTTGCTCGGATATTTCTCCGGCGTGCTTTGGCCGCTGGCGGTTGCCGGTGTCCTGGCCCTGATCCTGCGACCGGTGATCGAGCTGTGCGAACAAAGGCTGAAAGTTCGCCGGCCGATCGCCGTGGTGGTGCTTTACGGTCTGTTCCTGCTGGCGGTTGCGGGTGTGCTCATCCTCTTGGTGCCGCCCCTGGTCGACCAGTTGCTCAATTTCATCTCCTACGCCCCGACGCTCTGGCAGAACGCCACCGCCTACGTGACCCGCAATTATCCGGAGTGGATCGCGATGGTGCAACGCCAGCTGGAGAATCCGACCATCAAGCAGGTCGTCGACAGTCTGACGGCGGAACTCCAAAGCCTGCTCTCCCAAGCCTTGCCCTCCCTGAAGGCGGCCGGCGTCGGCGCACTCGGCGTGTTCGCCTTCGTTACCCATCTGGCCATTGTGCCGATTTACCTCTTCTTCTTCCTGCTCTCGCGCGGAACGCCGACCGCTAACTTGGCCGAACATCTGACCTTCCTCGGTTCCTCGGTGCGGCAGGATGTCGTTTTTCTAGCCGATGAATTCATCGCGATTGTCGTGTCTTTTTTTCGGGGACAGTTGCTCATCGGCCTGATCATGGGCGTGCTGATGGCCATCGGCTTCAGCCTGGTGGGCCTGCGATTCGGCCTCGCCCTCGGCCTGCTGCTTGGCGTCCTCAACATCGTGCCTTACCTCGGCACCATCCTGGGGCTGGCCATCACCATCCCCCTGGCCTTCTTCCAACCCGGCGGCGGCTGGCAACTGGTCGGGCTGGTGCTGCTGGTCATGATCATCGTGCAAAATATCGAAGGCTGGTTCCTGACCCCGAAAATCATGGGCGACCGGACGGGTTTGCATCCCGTGACCATCATAGTCGCCATCTTTTTCTGGGGTACGGCCTTCAACGGATTGCTCGGCATGGTGCTGGCCATTCCGCTCACCGCCTTCTTCGTGACCCTTTGGCGCTTGCTCCGGCGCAAGTATTTCAACGTGACCGAATGAGTTTGGCGTCCGGGCCGGTTGACGGACCGCCGCCGCCCTCTACGCTCGATTGATGGCGTGGCATCCGCAGGCAAAGAACGGCATCTGGCTGCCCCAGATCGGTTGGGCGCTTGATGCCACCAAGACCGTGCCCGCCGCCATCGTGTCGCATGCGCACTCCGACCACATCGGCCGCCATCGCGAACTGGTCTGCTCTCCGCCGACGGCGCGCTTCATTCGCGCCCGCCTGCCCGGAAAGCGCATCGAACACGTCCTCCGGTTCGGACAATGCGAGGCGCTGACCGCGGATTGCGCGGTGACCTTGCATCCCGCCGGCCATATTCTGGGCTCGAGCATGATCGAACTGCGCGGCGCACCGGGCGTCCTGCTCTACACGGGGGATTTCAAATTGCGGCCCGGCCTGGCCGCGGAAGCATGCGCGGTGCCGCACGCAGACACGTTGATCATGGAGACAACCTTTGGGCTGCCACGTTACGCGTTGCCGCCAGACGCGGACGTGATCGCCGACATCATCCGGTTCTGTCAGTCAGCCGTAACCGACGGCGCCGTGCCGGTGCTTTACTGCTACAGTTTGGGCAAGAGCCAGGAAGTGCTGCAGGCCCTGGCCCCGGCCGGGCTGCCCATCATGCTGCACGCGCAGACCCTGCGCATGACGCGTATCTATGAAACCTGCGGGCAGGTGTTCCCGCCGTATCGCGAATTTGATGCCAATGAAGTCGGCGGCCATGTGGTCATCTGCCCGCCGCCACACAACAAGGCCGGTCTGCTCAGACGGATACCCGCGCCCCGGACTGCGATCATCAGCGGCTGGGCCATGGACCGCGCCGCACGCTATCGCTACGGGTGCGATGCGGCGTTCCCCTTGTCCGACCACGCCGATTTCCCCGACCTTCTGCGCATGGTTGAACTGGTGCAGCCACGGCGCGTCTTCACGGTGCACGGTTACGCGGTCGAATTTGCGCAAACCTTGCGGTCCCGGGGCTGGGACGCCGTTGCACTGGGGCGCGAAAACCAGCTGGAACTCACCCTGGCCGGGCGGAGTTGAACAAATCGTCCGCACCAAATGGTTTCCGTCAGGTCACAAGCGCGTATGCATCCATGTTCACTGTCACGCTCCCTGCGCGTTTTGTTGCCGCTGTTGCTGACATGCCTGTTCGGCGCCGGAGTCCATGCCGCCGAAATGCCGGCCTTGCATGATGGCGAACAAATGACCTTCCGGGTCGGTTGGGGCCTGTTCTCCAAGGCCGGGAAAATCGTGGTCGCCGCCCATGAGGACAATCACGGCGGCGTCCCCTGTCTGCGCGTTATCACCACCACATCCACCGGCGGAATTTTGAAAGCCTTCTTTCCGTTCGAAGCCCGTAGTGAGTCGATTTTTGACCTGAACACCGGGCTGCTCCTCTCCACCGGGGAAACCAGTCATTCCAAACGCAAGACCACCCGGCAGTCACTGGTCTTTGACCACGCGAACCGCACCGCCACCTACACCAACGACATCGAGCCACACAAAAACACCGTGCTCGAACTCCCTCCGGGCGCGCCGATGGACCTGATCATGAGCCTGGTGCAGGCGCGCGCCTGGCAGCTGCAGCCCGGGGACAAACGCGACGCGCTCGTCGTTTTTGATGACGATCTTTATGAACTGACCCTGCATGCGCTGAATCCCGAGCAGCTCCGCACCCCGCTCGGCACATTCAATACCGTGCCGATCGAGCCGCGCATGGAAAAGACCGAACCGAAGGGCATGTTCAAACGCGGCTCCACGGTCCGGGTCTGGATCGCGCAGGGCGAGACCCCGTTGCCGGTGCGTTTCGAGGTAGAGTTCAAGTTCGGCGCCGGGGTGGCAACCCTGGTCGACTACCGGCGGGCCGTTGACACCGATCATGCCCGCGGGTCCACAATCGATGATGAAAAGCATCCTGGTGCTTAGAGGCGGTGCATTGGGCGACTTCCTTGTCACCCTGCCGGCCCTGCAGGCACTGCGCGCGCGCTGGCCGGCGGCAAGGATCGATCTCGTGGGCAACGGGCGCGCAGCCGTGCTTGGGGCCGAGGCCGGGCTCCTCGACAGCGTCGCAGCCCAGGATCGTGGCGGCTGGCACACCGTGTACACGGCTTCACCCGACCCCGTCCTGCTCAGGCGGCTTTCGGCATACGACGTGATCATCAATTTCTGGCCCGACCCAGAGGGCGATCTGGCCGGCCTTTTTCCGCTGTGCCGCGACCAGCAATTCATCGCCGCCCCCGCTCACCCCTCCTGCGGTCCGGCCGCCCGGCACTATCTGGCGGCCTTGGCACCACTTGATGTCGGCGACACACCTTTGCTCCGGCCGTTGCGCAATCATCGGCCCCAGGCCGGCCGGATTGCCATTCATGCCGGCAGCGGTTCCCCGGCAAAAAACTGGCCGGCGGAAAACTGGCGGCACCTCATCACCTGGCTCCATGAAATCGGGTTCACGGATACGCATCTGATTCGCGGTGAAGCCGAACCGCCGGACCTGCTGACGGGCCTGACCGACACGTGGGATAGCCTGCCGCTCACACAACTGGCCGATGAACTGGCATGCTGTGCATTGTTCCTCGGCCACGATTCCGGCGTCAGTCATCTTGCCGCCGCCTGCGGTTGTCCGGGCCTGCTGTTGTTTGGCCCCACCGATCCGACCGTCTGGGCTCCGCCTGCATCAACCATGCGCGTGTTGCAGACCCCTCCGCCGATGGACAATCTCAGCCTTGGACGGGTCCAGCAGGAGTTGCGCGCAGTTTTGTCGGGTCAAAGGTGAAGCGCCAGGGCTTGTTCGCCCATATCGGACCGGCATAATCCACCCCAATCCTCGGAGTGCGCCGGATCAGACGGCCGGGGACGCGCACACCGCGATCTTCAAGATATAGTCCGCATCCGGGCTCGGTGACGCACCGGTTCAAACTTCTTCCCACCCTGAGCGCCTTGGTCACACGACCGGGGCCGGCGATGCCCTCCACACTGCGAATCAACAAGGCCGCCGGATGATCCGGCGGACCCACCACGAGGTTGAGCATTTCATGCACCCCATAGCACAGATAAACATACCAGATGCCGCCGGCCGCATAGAGCACTTCACTTCTGCGGGTGCGACCAAAACGGGCATGACAGGCCAGATCCTTCTCCGAGTCATAGGCTTCCACCTCAGTGATCATGCGGGCGTCCTCAAACGCACCATCCCGCCGCACGAGGTAAAGCCCCAGGAGCCGGCCCGCATGACGCAGGGTGCCCGGTGAACGCCAAGTTTCAGGAAAAACAAATTGGGACATGACTTTTGCGAAAGCGGGTGTTTTAGGCTCTCGGGTTGTGGAAGCAAATCGAGTCCATGGAGGGAAAACCAGTTTGTTGCGGCGCAATCTCAGGTTGTGTCTTTGGGATGGCATCGCCGCCATCCCGCTGACGCTGCTGAGCCAGCCGGGCAATATCGTGCTGGCCGGTCTGCTGACCGGCATTTACGGCTTTTCGGCCAAAAACTATGGTCTGATCGTCTCGCTGCCATTCTGGTTCAACTTTCTGCAGGTGCTGCTCACGCCCCTGCTGGCGGAAAGACTCGATGCCCGGCGGTTGTGCATCACCAGCGCCTGGCTCCACGTCGTCGGCTGGCTCGGGCTGACCGTTGCCCTGCCCTTTTTGCCGGCCAACGAAAGCCCCTTGACGCTGTCCGTGTTCATCATCGGCTTTTCGGTGATCTCACTGGCCAGCGCGCTGAACGGCGTGGCATGGAACGGCTGGATGCAGGACGTGGTACCAACCCGTTTGCGCGGCAAATATTTCGGGATGCGCAACCGGCTGCTCTACGTGTCGATGATCACGTTTTTGCTCACGGTTTCCGGCTTGCTCGCCCTCATGGAAGGTTCGCTGCTGGCCTACATGGTGCTGCTCGGTCTGGCCACCGTGCTGCGGGTGTTTTCGGTCTTCGCCCAGCAGCACATGACCGCCGGCACCCACCATGCGACCACGGGCCAGTTGCCGTGGCGCGAACAGGTGAAAAACGTGCGCGAGGACAAATCGCTGGTCCAGTTCATCGTCTTCGCCGCTTTGATGGGCTTCACCATCAATTTGTTCGGGCCCTTCTATCCGGTGTTCATGTATGAACAGCTGGAGATCACCGTGGCCAAGGCCAACTGGATCCTGCTCTTCGGCCCGCTCGGCGCCGCGGTGTCGTTTCCCGCCTGGGGCAAACTGCAGGACCGTTTTGGCAACATCCCCGTGATGATCGTGGCCCTCGCGCTGTGGCAGATGTTCAGCGTCATCTGGTGCTTCATCGACCGGACCAACCTTTGGCTCCTCTACGTGGTTTCCACCACCGGCGGCCTGTTCAGCGCCGGCTATGGCATCGGCGTGTTCAATCTCCTGCTCAAGATCACCCCGCCATCGTCACGCACCATGGCCATCGCGCTCTTTGTCTCCTGCTCCAGTCTCGCGGCCGCCATGGCCCCCCCGGCCGGCGGTTACCTCATCAGCTGGGCGAAGCAAAGCGGCTTCGACCCCCTGCATGTTTACCATGTGGCCTTCGCCTTTGCCCCGTTGGTCTGCATGTTCAACTGCCTCGCGTTGAAAAAAGTCCGTGAAGTTCAGGCCGCCCGTGTGACCGATGTGGTGGGCGCCATGCGCAATGTGCGCACCATGGCCTCGCTCTTCGGCCTCTCGTTCTTCGTTAATCTGGTGTTCTACCGCAACATCCCCCGCCGGCGCAAACCGGCGGAGCGTTCGGCGCCATGACGCCGCCGATCTACACGCTCACGGGCAACCTGCTGGCGGAACGCACGCTCGAATACGGCGACTGGGCCGTCGGTCGTACGCAACGCGCCCTGCGCGAATCGTTCAACGCCCGCGGCAAGGGCGTCAATGTATCCAACATGCTCCGGCGCCTGGGCACCGCCAGCACCGCCCTCATCTTCGCCGGCGGTCCGGCCGGCGCCGAATGCGAAGCCTGGCTGCGCGAGCGTGGCCTCACCTACACCGCATTTCCCACGCTCGGATCATCACGCACCGGCACCGTCATCTGGAGCGACCGCCAGCCTGAAACGACCTTCCTCGGACCGGATGTGCCGCCTGATGCCGCCGCCGTGCAGGCCTGTGCCGACTATTTGAGCGCGAGGCCGGATGGGGGCGTGCTGGTGCTCTGTGGCAGTTTTCCCGGTTGGGCGGATCCCGTTTTCGGGTCATTGCGCGCCGCGATTCAAAACTGGGCGCGGCGGGGCGAGTTGTGGGCCGACGTCTACGGCCCGCCCCTGCAATGGGTCTGCGAGCAACCCGCCACCTTGGTCAAAATCAACCGTCAGGAATTTGACGGTCTCTTCACGACCGATCGGCAGGTTCTTTCCGTCCCGCAGAGGCTGCAGGAGCTGCGGCAGGTCGGCAAGGTACAGCAATGGATCGTGTCGGACGGTCCGGACTCCCTCTGGATGCTTGATCGCGACGCTCCGCCCCGCGAGCTTGTCCCTCCCCGCATCCGCGAAGTCTCCCCCACCGGATCGGGCGATGTGTTGCTCGCGGCCATTTTGCATGCGGTCCTGGGTCTCCGCCTCCCTTTGGGCGAAGCAGTGACATTCGCCCTGCCCTACGCCGCCGCCAATGCGGCGCATCCGGGCGTCGCGGATTTTGAACTGCCGCCAAGGTTTGCGTTGCACGGATGATGGAACGAGTGTGCCCGGGGTCGGTCAGTTGAACCGTCCGTCGGAGCATGTCTGCCAACAAGCGCAATTCCATTTTGTTGTTCGCCGCGGCTATCGCCGCGGTGGCCTTGTTTTTTGCCTATCGGGGCTATCGCGATTACCGGGAGGAGCTTCGGCTTGAACTGGAGCGCCAACGTCAACTGACCGCGGAGAAACTCAACGTGCAGCAGGCGGAGGAAACTGAACGTCTGGCCGAGGCCCGTCGCCTGGCCGAGGCCTTGGTCCGTGACGAAGCCGAACGCACCGCCCGCCAACTGGAGGCGCTCAAACACGAACGGGCCGCCGCGGAAGCCGCCCGGCAGCAGGCCGAGGCTGAAGCCGCCCGGCTGGCCGTAGAGACCGCCCGTTTGCAGGCCGAAAAGGAAACGGCGCTGGCCGAGGCCCGCCGGTTGGCCGCACTACGGTCCGAAGAGGCCGCCCGGGCGGAGTCCGCCCGCCGGGCTGCCCTCGCGAAATTGCAACGCCTTGAGGAGGAGCAGGCCAGGGCCGAGGCCGACCGTCAGGCGGCCCGGGACGCCGCGATCCACGCCCAGCGTGATTACGAGGCGCGCTTGAGTGCTTTCACTGCCGCCACCCCCTCCCCCCGCTACATTTATCCCGCCGATTACAAGCTGCGCGGACACTATAATTTTCGTTCCATTCGTGAATGGGAGACCTACCGGCAGGAACTGAAGAAGCTCGAGCAGGCTGCATTGCAAATTCCTGCTGCGACGGGCAAATAAATCCTTGCGTTCGCCAGCTCAAAACCGCTTTATCCGCGGTTTTATCCATGAAAGCCACTATCAAAACCCAAGGCCAGCAGTTCACTGTTTCCGAGGGCGACATCCTGATTGTTAACCGCTATCGCAACACCGAGGCCGGGTCCACGGTGGAGATCAAGGACGTTCTCGCGGCCGGCGAAGGTGAGAATTTCAAGGTCGGCGCCCCGTTGCTCGACGGTGCCATGGTTTCGGCCAAGGTCCTCGAAAACAAACGCGCCAAGAAGGTCATCATCTTCAAGAAGAAGAAGCGCAAGGGCATGGAGCGCAAACGCGGCCATCGCCAGGAGCTCTCGGTCATCAAGATTGAGTCCATCAAAGCTTAAGGAGAACATACGTCATGGCGCATAAGAAAGGTCAGGGATCATCAAGCAACGGTCGCGACAGCAATTCCCAGCGGCTCGGCATCAAAACGTTCGGCGGTGAGTCGGTCTTGGCCGGCAGCATCATTGTCCGCCAGCGCGGTACGCGCATCCACCCGGGCCGCAATGTCGGCGTGGGGCGCGATTGGACGCTCTTCGCCCTCAAGGACGGCGTGGTGAAGTTCGACAAGATCCACCGTCGCGTGGAGATCGTCTGAGCGAAACTCCTGTTTCTCAATTGCCAACGCAGCCTGATTCAGGCTGCGTTTTTTGTTGTCTGCCCCCTGCACGACGGCTTCCCCATGTCCCCAGACCGCCTCTCCGAACTTCGCCGGCAACGCGCCCTGGTGAGCCTGCACCTGGAGTGGCTCGACCGGGAAATTGCCGCCGCGGAGCCACCGGCGACTCCGCCCGCGCCTGCTCCGCTCGAATCCGGCCCCCGGTCCATGGGAATCATGCCAGAATATGCCCCGGACCCCGAGGGTGCCCAACGCGCCACCAAACGCGGCTGCCTGCTCTATGCGGCCCTGGCTCTCGTCCTGTTTTTCGCGGTTCTCGCGGCCATTTATTTCTGGCGTTACCGTGACCGGCCATTGCTTTTTGCGTCGACCAGCAGCCTGAATGTTACTCCGGCAGCCGTCCAGCGGGGCGATGCCCGATTTGGAGTTTAAGCGGTCTTTTGCGAACCACCGGGGGTGATCGTGGTCTAGTGCCGCGACCTTGAGCCTTTTATCGCCGTCACCCGTAGCCCCCGAGTACTCCCGTGCATTGCACGATGCGTTGGAGTTGCACCGTCGTGTCTGCCTCCTGCGACAGCAAGGCCAGCCCGCCGCCGCCGACCGGCTGGAGCAAGGGCAGCTCGCTCCCATCATGCAGGATTTGATGAGCAACGGACATCTGCCCGGCGACCGCCTGCAGGACCTGTTGCACGCGGAAGAAGCCCGTGTGCGCGACGTCGCCCTCCTCGCCGAACTGCTGGCTCCGCTGCTCCAATCCATCCTCGCGCGCCCGACCGAAAACGAGACTTCGGCCCCTGCGGCAAATGCCGGGCGCAAACAGCCCGCGCCCGACCGCCGTCAGACCGCGCCCGAGGGGATTGCAGGCTTCATTGACGACATGCTCACCCAAAGCGCCGCCTCCCGGCGCCGTTGATTTTTTCTGATCCGGCAACCGAAACCATAACCACCGTCACTCATGAGTACCACAACCGTCGAAAAACCCGCCTCCGCCCCAAGTGTCGCGAACGCGCAGCACGCTTCCCGTCCGGCCGTCTCGAAATCGAAGACCATTCTGGTCGGCCTCGATTTCGGCACCAACAAATCCTGCGTGCTCGCCGGCCCGGCGGAGGGCGGTGATATCACCGTGAGCAAGGTCGTGTCGACCTGCGTGGGTTACGTTAAGGACGGCATCGTCGACGGCATCATCGCCGGCAATGTCCCCAAGCTTTTCGGCGATGCGGCCGTGGAAAACATGCTCCATGTCAAGTTGGTGGCCCCGTTGGAGGAAGGCATCATCGCCCACCCCGAGGCCGCGCATGACTTCATCCGGCATATCCGCATGTTGGCCGATCCCTCCGGGCTGGCGGAGCTGCGCGCAGTGATCGGTGTGCCCGCGAATGCCGACGAGGAGGCCCGCGAGAATTTCCGCCGCTGCGTTCACCGGGTCTTCGACCGGGTGTTGCTGATCCCTGAACCGTTTCTTGCCGCGCTGGGCTATCGCGATGACAACCGGTTGGGCCAACCGGGCTACATCGACCCGGTGGTTAACTCGCTGTTCGTCGACATCGGTGGCGGTACCAGTGACCTCTGTTTGGTGCAGGGTTACTTTCCCACCAGCGAGGATCAGATCAGCATCGCGTTTGCGGGTGATGCCATCGACCAGCTCATGCAGGACGAGTTGAACCGCACCTATCCGAACAACGGTTTGTCGCGGCACAAGGTGCGGGAGATCAAGGAGGCCCATGCTTACGTCGGTCCGTCCCGCAAGCCGATCGACGTCAAGGTTGTGCTCGGCGGCAAGGCCCGGACGTTGGAACTGGGCGATGTCATCGGCAATGCCTGCAACCAGCTGATCGAAAAAATCTATCCTGCGCTGACGACCTTGATCGCCCGGGCCTCGTCGGATTCCGTGGTCACCCTGCTGCAGAACATCATCATCACCGGCGGGGGTTCGCAGATCAAAGGCATCGACACCGTGCTGCAAAAACGCCTCGTCGAGGATGGTTTTGAATCGCCCAAGGTCCGCCTCGCCGGGCAGGACTTCAAGCGCTACGTGGCCATGGGCGCGCTCAAGGCCGCCCGCGCCGCGCGCGAAAACCAATGGCAAATCATGCTCGATTGAGTCCGGGCATCGCCTGACGTGACCGCAAGGTCAGCGCTGCCATGCCGCCCACACGTCGTCAGTAAACCGCATCGTGCGCACGCCGGTCGCAAAATCCGTCAGCCTGACCGGCGTGCCGTCGCGGATCGAAGCGACAAAATCCGCCTCAACCTGCCAGCCGCGGCGCTCTGCCGCCGGAATTGCCACCTGCGTTTCCGGCTGTCCCGGGCGGGCATGCCACAAAGTTTTCTCCGGCACCGCCAGCCGCAGGCCGCCCTTGCTGCCATTGATCCGGATCTCGTTGCGCGGCGGTCCGGATTCCACCCCGCTGAGATGCATGAGCAGCCGACAACCGTTCTGGTAACGACCCAGCACAGACAGGCTTTCGGGGATGAGCACGGCGGCCATGGTGCCATCGGCACACCGGCGCTGCTTGGTGAAAATCCCGGCCTGAGCGGCGTCCACCCGGACATCTTCATCCATCCAACGCAGCACCGCTTCGTAGTAAATTCCCAGCGTGAGCGTGTTGTGTCCGCTCAGGGCAATGTCCTGCCGCCAGGTCATCGGTGCGTCCGGATTGGCATACGCTCCCATGGTTTGCGTGACACAAATCTCCCGCACTTCGCCCAACACCCCGTCCGCGATCATGGCGCGGATGGTGGCATCGCATTCCAACGTCATTGGCGAAGGGACGACCTGCGCGATCAATTCCGGGCGGGCCCGGGCGGCCGCCAGCATGTGCTCCGCCTCCGGCAGGTCGCGGGCCATGCGCGCCTCGGTCAACACATGCTTGCCGGCGGCCAGGGCGGCACAGGCGATCTCGGCGTGCAGATAGGGCCAGGTACCGATGCAGATCGCATCCACCGCCGGATCAGCCACGACCGATTGCCAGTCCGGCGCGACGCGCGGAATCGAAAATTCAGCCGCCACCCGCTGCGCCGACGCGATCGTGCGGTTGGCCACCGTCACCACTTCCACGCCGGCAAGGGCCTGAAAGCCCGGGATGTGCCGCTCGCGTGTGTTGGCGCCGGCGCCGATCAATCCGATTCGCAACGGCGCGGCCATGAGCAACTCAGCTGACCGCGGGATAGCTGCCGAGCCACTTCACCAACGGACAGAACTTCTTCAGGTCGGACAGGGCCTCCTTCATCGCCGGATCGTCGTAGTGGCCGGTCACATCGATGAAGAAATAGTAATCCCACGGACGCTTCTTGCTCGGGCGGGACTCGATCTTGGTCAGGTTGACCCCCCGCTCCGCCAGCGGCATGAGCATTTTCAACAAGGCGCCGGAATGCGAGGCCGCCTCGTCGCCGAGCGAGATCAGGAAGCTGGAGATGTCCTTGCCGCCGCCCACCGGACCGGCGGCCTTGCGTCCGATGACAAAGAAGCGGGTCGTGTTGTCCGGCTTGTCCTGGATGTTCGCCACGACGACCGGCACCCCATAATGCCGGGCGGCCAGTTCGCCGGCCACCGCCGCGCTGCCCGGCTCGTCGCGGGCGATCTGCACCGCACGCGAGGTGCTGGAGGCCTCAATCAGTTGGGCATGCGGCAAATGCCGCTGCAGCCAGTGGCGGCATTGGGCCAGCGCCTGGTCCTTCGAATAGACCTTGTTGATCTTCTCCAACGGGGAGCCGGCGATCAACGCATGCGTGATCTCAAGGTAGATTTGCGCGACGATCTTCAGGTCGCTCTCCACGAAGCTGTCCAGCGCCTCGCGCACTGAGCCTTCGGTGGAATTCTCGATCGGAATCACGGCGTAGTCCGACTCGCCCTTCTCCACCGCGGTGAAAATGTCGCCCACGGTCGCCATCGCGTGATAGTCGACGCTGGCGCCGAATTTCTTCATGGCCGCCGCGTGCGTGTTGCTCGCCTCGGGGCCGAGATAGGCGATCATCAGCGGCTTTTCCAGCGCGATGGCCGCGGACATCAGTTCCCGGTAGATCGCGCGCAGCGCCTCGTTCTTGACCGGCCCTGCGTTGAACTCGCTCACCTTGCGCAGCACCGCATCCTCGCGCTCGGGCACATAAATCTCGCCGCCGCTGCTGCGCTTGATTTTGCCGATCTCGGCTGCGAGGGAAAGCCGGCGGTTGATCAGGGCGACGAGTTCGCGGTCGATGAGGTCGATCTTGTTGCGGATGGGTTCGAGGTCCATGTCAGTTCTCCTTGGCGGGATCCGGCGCCTGACCGTCGACCGCGGGTGCAGCTTCAAGCTCCGGGCCGTGCTCGACCACCACTTCCTCAAGATTGGGAGTCTGGCCCTCCCCCTCCTCCAGGGGTAGGCCCATCTCCGCATCGGCCGGGGGCTTGGCCGGATTCATCGCCGTCTGCAGCCAATCATCGATCTGGCGGTTCGACAGGACATCCGAGGCCGGCAGTTCATCGAGGGATTTGATGCCGATGAATTCCAGGAACTGGTCGGTCGTGCCGTATTGGATCGGCCGTCCCGGCAAATCCGCCCGGCCGACGATGTAGATAAGCTCGCGCTCAAGCAGCTTGCTGAGTCCGGCCTCGGCCGACACCCCGCGGATGGTCTCGATTTCGCCCCGGGTGACCGGTTGGCGGTAGGCCACGACCGCCAACGTTTCCAAGGCCGACTGGCTGAGTTTGACCGGGGGCGGATCGTTGCGCAGGACGCGCACCCAACGGGCAAACCGCGGGTGCGTCACCAGGCGATAACCGTTCGCGCCTTCGATCAGCAACAGACTGTCCCCGGCCGTCCGCAGTTCTGCCGCGATCGCATCCATCGTTTCCCGGATCTGCGCGGATGTGACCAGCGAGGGCACCTCCAGATAGAGCTCCGCGTCATCCGCGCCCTCGAAATGCGATTCAACCACCTCTTCCGCCGCCGGCTCGGCCACGATCCCGGACGCGGCGGCTTCGCCCGTTGCGTCCGCGTCCGTCGGGGCCGGGGTCGTCTGCTTCGCCAGGGTATCGTGGTAGCGGGTGAAGGCGGACTGGATGTCCTTGATGGACAGGGGCTGGTTGGAGGAAAGCAGCAGCGCCTTGAGAACCTTTTGCAGATTGAAAGCCATGCGATGAGTGGTGCCAGTGAATGCGTCACGCCCAAGGTGAAGCAACCAAGAAAGCACGCGAAGTTGCCGCGACCGATTGTCATACCGCGGACATGAGACTTGCGGCACGGTGCTCCGGCTGGTTGGTTGGCATGATTCGCAATGAACCACGCGCCCACACCCGAAATCCCCCGTCCCCACTCCGCCACGGTCGTTGATGGCAATGACCGCGCCCCCGCCCGCGCCATGCTGCGCGCCGTCGGCTTTTCCGACGCTGATTTCGCCAAGCCGCAGATCGCCGTGGTGTCTTCGCCCAGCGACATGACCCCGTGCAACGTTCACCTCGGTGAGTTGAGCGACCACGCACGCAAAGGCGTCGACGCCGCCGGGGGCAAACCGGTCTATTTCAACACCATCACCGTCACCGACGGCATCAGCATGGGCACGCAGGGCATGCGCTACAGCCTGGTGTCGCGCGAAGTCATCGCCGATTCCATCGAGACCGCGGTGGCCGCCGAGGGTTTTGACGGCCTCATCGCGATCGGCGGCTGCGACAAGAACATGCCCGGCTCGATGATCGCCATCGCGCGGCTTAACCGCCCGGCGGTCTTCATTTACGGCGGCACGATCCTGCCGGGCTTCACCCCGGGAGACTGCGATCAGAAGAAACCGCTCGACATCGTTTCCGTGTTCGAAGCCGTCGGCAAGCACGCCAAGGGCGAGCTCGACGACGCCGGGCTGAAGGAAGTTGAAAGCTCCGCCATCCCCGGCCCCGGTTCCTGCGGTGGCATGTACACCGCCAACACCATGGCCAGCGCCATCGAAGTGCTGGGCATGAGTCTGCCCAACAGCAGCGCCCAACTGGCCATCGGCCGCGAGAAGCGCGATGATTGTGAACGCGCCGGCGCCGCCGTGATGGGCATGCTGCGCCGCGGTCTCAGGCCGCGCGACATCCTGACGCGCGAGGCGTTTGAAAACGCCATCATGGTCTGCCTCGCCCTCGGTGGTTCGACCAACCTCATCCTGCACCTGCTGGCGATCGCGCACGCGGCCGAAGTCGAACTCTCGCTGGCCGATTTCAAGCGGATCGGCGAGCGCATCCCGCTGCTCGCGGACCTCAAGCCGTTCGGCAAATACAACATGAGCCACCTCATCCGCATCGGCGGCATCCGGCCCATGATGAAACTGCTGCTGGACCGCGGTCTGTTGCATGGCAACTGCCTCACCGTCACCGGCGAAACCATTGCCGAAACCCTCAAGGATGTCCGCCCCTACGGTGCGTATCCGAACGAACAGGACATCATCCGGCCCTGGGACAACCCGATCAAAAAGGAAACCCACCTGCGCATTCTCCATGGCAATCTCGCGCCGACCGGCGCGGTTGGCAAAATCACCGGCAAGGAAGGCGTTTATTTCAAGGGCACCGCCAAGGTTTACGAAGGCGAAGAGGACGCGCTCAAGGGCATCCTGCGCGGCGACGTGGTGAAGGGCGATGTGGTCGTCATCCGCAACGAGGGGCCGGTCGGCGGCCCCGGCATGCGGGAGATGCTCTCCCCCACCAGCGCCGTCGCCGGCCGCGGTCTCATCAAGGATGTCGCCCTCATCACCGACGGCCGCTTTTCCGGCGGCAGCCATGGCTTTGACGTCGGCCATATCACCCCCGAGGCCGCCACCGGCGGCCCGATCGGCATCGTGTGCAACGGCGACCTGATTGAAATCGACGCCGTCAAAAACACCATCAGCCTGCTCATCCCCGACACCGAATACGCCGCGCGCATGGCGGCCAATCAACCGCGGCCGCCGAAGGAAAAGCGCGGCGTGCTCGCCAAATATGCCCGCCTGGTCACGAGCGCCTCTGAAGGCGCGGTGACGGACAAGAACCTCTGATCGCCATGAGCTGGTCCCGTTTCAAAAAGCATTTCTGCCACCACGCCGAACTGGGGGTGTCGCTCGACATCAGCCGCATCCCCTTTCCCGACGACTACCTGGAACGCATGGAGCCGGCGATGCAGCGCGCCTTTGCCGCCATGCGGGAATTGGAAGGCGGCGCCATCGCCAATCCGGATGAAAACCGCATGGTGGGGCACTACTGGCTGCGAGCCCCGCAACTGGCGCCCGCCACCGGGCTGCGCACGGAGATCACCACGACACTGGAACGCATCAAGCAGTTCACCGCAGCGGTGCATGCGGGCTCGGTCGCGCCCGCCCCCAAGGCCCGTTTCAAACATTTGCTCGTCGTCGGCATCGGCGGATCGGCGCTCGGCCCGCAGCTCGTCAATCACGCCCTGGGCCATCCCGGCACCGATCGCATGAGCGTGTCGTTTTTGGACAACACCGATCCCGACGGCATCGATTAC
>JACFMR010000087.1 GCA_019455245.1 Opitutaceae bacterium | reverse complement strand
GCCGCTGATCCTCATCGCCGGCTACGGCGCGGACATTGCCGGGTGGTCGCCGGAATTTGTGGAAAGACTCGCCGCCAGCCATCGGGTGATCCTCTTCGACAACCGGGGGGCCGGTTATTCGGACAAGCCGGACACCCCCTACAGCATGAGCATCTTTGCAGCGGACACAGTGGCGGTATTGGACGCGCTGGGGATCGATCAGGCCCATGTGCTGGGCGTTTCCATGGGCGGCATGACTGCCCAACATGTCGGTCTCAATTATCCGCAACGAGTGCGCAGCCTGATCCTGGCCTGCACGGCAGCGGCGGCAGTGGAAGGTCCGCAGGCCGTTATGCCCGACCCGGCGATAATGGCTGAATTGACCAAACCGCCATCCGGCGACCGCGCCCAGGACATCCGCGATGGCTGGTCACTGAACTTTACCGAGCATTTTATCGTAAACCATGCGGATTTTCTGGAACGTCATCTCCATGCCAGGCTCAATTATCCAGTGATGCCCGTTTATGCGGTGCAGCATCAACTGCACGCGATCGTCACCACACACAACGCTTACGACCGTTTACCGGAGATTCGCTGTCCTGTGTTGATTCAATTTGGCAGCGTGGATCGATTGGTTCCGCCCGTCAACTCGCGCATCATCGCCAGTCGCATTCCCCATGCGCAGTTGATCGAATACCCGGGCTGTCCGCATGGTTTCATCGAGGAGGCTACCGAGCAGGTCGCAGCGGATATGTTGTCCTTTATACAAGAAGTCGAGGGGATCAGCCGTCGAGCCGAAGATCGGCAAGCTTCGCCCGCTTGAAAAAGCGGCGATAGGCGCGTACTTCGGCCAGTTGTTCGTCCAATTCGGCCTGGAGAATCCGCCGATCAGTTTCATCAGGGACGCTACCGTCGCCCGCATCAATGCGTACAACGTCGCCGCTTTCCCATTCCACCAACCGGATCAGGTTCTTCATCTCCAGCCAGAGCAGGCTGTGGCGGATCACCGCTTCGGTGGTGCCGATGCGCGCCGCCAATCGGTCGATGGGCAACCGGCAATCGCGCGAGAGTGCATACTTCGCCATTCCCGCCACGGCTTTGAGGACGCCATCGAGCGAGTCGTCGGTGGTCTCCTGGCCGACGAGGTAGACGGCGGAGGGTTTCAGCGTTTCCACAAGCCAATTGGTTAGCGCCTGTGAAGGCGGGCTGCTCCACAGCACCAGGGGACAGCCCGCTTTGCTACGGTGGGCGTCGAGCCGGGAACGAAAGGGGAGATCGCCCAGCGCAGTGCCTTCGGCCAGCCAGAAGGCGTCTGAAGGCAGATCGGCGGGCTGCACCATCTCCTCGCGCAAATCGTGGATGGGCAACCGTTTGGGCTTGACTTCCACCACGTCGATGCGAACCACCTCGGCGGGGCGGCTGGTCACGTAGCCCAGTTGCAACGAGCGCTCACCGCGATATTCGTTGATGCTGAGGCTATAGGCAAAATCAATGGCGCCGTCGGGGAGTTCCACATCCGCGCCGCGGAACCAGATCACCGGCTGTTTGCTGCCGTTGCTGTCTTCGAGCAGCAGCTTGCGATGGGTGCCATCTTTGCCGATGCGGCGGTCGTCGGCAACGGCGAGGCGGCGACTCATGAAGACCGGCTTGGGGTTGCCATTGCCAAAGGGCGCCAGCCGGTCGATCTGTTCCACCAGCGAAAGGCTGAGATCGCCGAATGGCACTTCGGCGTCGATGCGCAGCCCGTCGGGCCCGGCGTCGATGCGGTGATGTTCGATCTGGCGGCTGAGTTCACGGCGGAAGCGATCCACGTTCTCGGCGGGCAAAGACAACCCCGCCGCGCCCGGATGGCCGCCATGCCCGATCAAGAGATCGGCGCAGGCGGCGATGGACGCGCCGATGTCTACGCCGGGGGTGCTGCGGGCGCTGCCGCGGGCCGCTTCGCCGGGCGGGTTGAGCAGAAGTACGGTCGGTTTGTGGAACTCTTCGACAATGCGCGAGGCGACGATGCCGACGATGCCCGCGTGCCATTGGGGGTGGGCAAGGACG
>JACFMR010000086.1 GCA_019455245.1 Opitutaceae bacterium | reverse complement strand
GGAGAGCGGCGTCTTCTCGCGCGGGGAGAGGAGGATGGTGCGTCCCGGAAAACGCGCGTTGAACTGCTCCACAGCCCAGAGCGCCTCAGTCGTCCGCCCCGATCGGGAAAGCACGATCATGACCGGGTTTGCATCGCGGGTCAGGTAAGCGTCGGGAAATTGGATCAGCTCATTGCAAGGCACGGCACGGACGGGGACGCCGAGCTGCTGCTGGAGGCCCACCGCGGCGGACATCCCGGCGTAATATGGCGAGGTGCATCCGGTGAAGAGCACCTGGTCGGGGTTGGCTTCCTTCCAGAACGAACGGATCTCTCCGGCGCGGGCAGTCACTTGCTCGAAAGCCTGCCGCCAGGCCTCGGTTTGATTTTTAATTTCGGTGTAACTCTTGAATTCATCGGCCATGATGGCCTCCTTATGATTTAGGGATGGGTCGTAAACAACTCTACGGTAGATCCAATCACACCGGTCTCGCCGGTCAGTTCGCCGAGGCGGATCTGCACGCCACGATAGTAGTCGCCAGCGAGGCGGGCGTAATTGCGGTGATATGTCCCGACAAGGGCCTCAAACCTGGCGCGGACGGCTTCGAGGAGGACTGTTCCGGCCCGAGCGGTGCCGCCCACCAGGCAGATCACCTCCGGGAGGAATATCGCCGCCAGGGAAGCCAGCAGTTCGCCGGTGTATGCGCCGATCTCACGCATCACGCTGACCGCCGGTTCCCGCCCCGAGCGCGCATCGGCGATCAGTTCTCTGGCGGTGATCTCCCGTCCATAGGCTGACCGGCCGAGGCGCGCGATGTTCTCCGTGCCGATCAGGGCTTCGCCGCAGCCGTGGCAACCGGCGGAGCAAACGATATCCGAATCGGGGCGGAGGATGAGGTGCCCGGTGTCGCCGCAGCACCCTCCAGTAAAGCGCAACGGCTGGCCATCTATGATCACACCGGCGGCCAGTCCGGTGCCCATAGCGAGCGCCAGAAAGCGGCGGGCGCCCCTGCCGCTCCCGTAGGTATATTCCGCCAGGGTGTGGGCGCTGACGTCGTCATTAACGACAACCGGAAGGTGAAATTCATTTTCAAGCAGGCCGCGCACGTTTGTTCCGTGCAATTCGGGCAGGTTCATGCACAGGAAGGGTCCCGTCCTGGCCGGGTCGATCCACCCCAGGAAACAAGCCCCGATCCCAATCACCGGGGCGGGCGCCATGCTCATCAAGTGGCGGATCTCGGCAAACAGGCGCTCAAAGAAGGCGTCGCGCGTGAACTCGGACGAGCGGGTGGGGAACTCACGCGCCGAGTGGACCCGCCCGGCACGATCGACCAGCCCGAGCTTGGTCATCGTGCCGCCGATATCCAGTCCGACCGCCAACGCTGACGGCGCCTCCTTTGGGTCAGATGCCCTTGCCGAATTTTTCAAGCGACAACGACCTCCACGCCGGCTTCCTCGATGGCCGAACGGTCGACCGGGGAAATCCCAGCATCGGTAACGATGCGGTGGATGCGCGAAAGCGGGCAGATGTTGACCGTGGAAATCCGGTTAAATTTGGTGTGATCGGCGACGACGATCACCTCCCGGCCGATCTGGAGGATCGCCCGTTCGGTAGAGATGTCAGGCCCGAGGTCGTTGGTAATGCCGTTGGAAATGCTGATGGATCGAGCGCCCAGGATGACTTTATCGACATGGATGCCGCTCAACATCATCTCGGCGAAATGCCCATACACCGTGGCTTCGTCCACCCGGATGACGCCGCCGAGGATCACCAGGTGCACCTTCCCGACCATCGCCAGGGTGTTGATGACTTGAAGGCTGTTGGAGAAGATGGTGATGCGAGAATGATTGGCCAGGCCGCGAGCCACCTCGTGGACGGTGGTGCCGCCGCCCAGGAAAACGGATTCGCCGTCGCGAATAAGGGCCGCGGTCGCCGCGCCAATGGCGGCTTTTTCCTCCACCTGGTCGCGGCTGCGCTCCAGGATGGGAAGCTGGGGGGGAGCGGTCTCGGCGACGATCGCACCGCCGCGGATGCGCTGGACCTTCCCGCGCGCTTCCAGGGCGTCCAGGTCGCGCCGGGCGGTCGCGGTGCTCACCCCGAACTCG
>JACFMR010000054.1:16180-20049 GCA_019455245.1 Opitutaceae bacterium | reverse complement strand
CGCGCCGGTTTTGGTGAGGGAACCGTCGCCGGAGATGACTGCGTTATGGGCGGCGGTGCCGGAGGTGATGTTAACCGTGAGCGGATTGGCGACGGTGGTGCTCGTGGGCGAGCCGTAATTCTCTCCGTTGTTGAAGTAGAGCGTCGTCTGCGCGGTGAGCGGTAGGGATACAAGCGCGAGCGCGAAGGCCAGTAGCGAACGGATGGGGGTGGTCATGGCGGTTGAAGCGAGGTGGAGGGGACCGGGTTTCCCGCTGTATAAGCCGGGGCAATCGAGGGTTGACAATGAGTGCCATTAGGATGGCCGTTTTGAACCGCAGTTTGTCCGATTTGGACGCCTTGTTGCCCTTCGAACCCCATGCAATCGGCTCACCTCTTTTCTGACTTTTGGTTTCTGGTTTTACGCGGAAATCAGGTGGATGAGGTCAGCGAAGGATTGGCTCGCGGAATCGCTGAATTGGGCGTGCGGCCGATTCAGGCGGGCGCGACTTGGTGGGAAGCGCTGGGGTTGGATGATGCGGATGCGGCCCGCGCGTGGTTGAGCGCAGCCGAACGCGGGGTGCATTATGCGGCTTGTCGGCAGGGGCTGGGCTGGTGGCGGTTGCGCGCGCGGGGAGACGTCGCGCACGGTCCGTGGGTGCTCGCGGTGGAGGACGTGACCGAGGAGCGCGAGGCGCATGAGCGCGCGCGGCTCGAGTCGGAGCACTTTCACGCCTTGATCGAGCGTTCGTCGGAAGGCATCTCGCTCTTCGACAAGACCTCGAAGATTTTATACGAAAGTCCCTACAACAAACGGATTCACGGCTATGAGTCGCACGAGATGGAGGGGCGGACGCTGATCGATTTCTGTCACCCCGATGACGCGGCGCGGATCGCATTGCGCTTCAAACATCTGGCCGAGGCGCCGGGCGTGGTGGAGACGGAGATCGTGCGTTTCCGGCACAAGCAGGGCCACTACATCTACCTCGAAGGCACGGTCCTCAACGCGACCGACGACCCGCGGCTCGGCGCGATGGTGAACAATTTTCGCGAGGTCACGGGGCGACTCGAAGCCGAACGCGAACTGCGCCGGGCCAAGAGCGCGGCGGAGGAGGCGCAGCGGCTGCAGCAGCACTTCCTCACCAACCTCTCGCATGAGTTCAAAACGCCGCTGACGCTGATCCGCGGGCCGCTGGAGACGCTGGCGCAGGAGATGAAGCCCACTGGCGTGGGCGCGCAGGCCCTGCCGCTGGTGTTTCGCAACATCGACCGGCTGGACGCGTTGCTGACGGAGTTGATCGACCTAGCACGCCTGGAGGCCGGCGCCTTTGCGCTCAGGGCCAACCGCCGCGACCTGTGCCTGTTTGTGCGCCGGCAGGTGGAACATTTCGAGGAAGCGGCAAAGTTGAAAAACATCCGGCTGAAACTCGAGGCGCCGGACGACTGTTGGGTGTTTTTTGACGCGACCAAACTCGACAAGGTCATGGGCAACCTGCTCGGCAACGCGCTGAAGTTTTCGCCGGCCTACACCACGATCCGGGTGAACATTTACCTGCGGTCCCAAGCCGAGGACGAAGGCGAGGTCGAGGTGGCGGTGTCGGACGAGGGGCCCGGCATGGATGAGGCGACGCGGGCGCGGGTGTTCGAGCGATTTTATCAGGGCGATGCCGGGCTGGCCCGCGGGCACGAGGGCATGGGCATCGGCATGGCGATCGCCCGCGAGATGGTGGAGTTGCACGGCGGGGCGCTGACGGTGGAGAGCGAACCGGGGCTGGGCAGCACCTTCACCTTCACCCTGCCGCTGGGTTGCGAGCATCTGGATCCGGATGATATCGACACAACCGAAGCACCGGAGGCGCGACCGCATTCGATCGGGGTGCCGGTGCTGTTGCCGGACTCAAACCAAGGGGACGCGGACGAGGCGCCGGCCGCCCCGCGGCCGTCGCTGCTTTTGGTGGAGGACAACCAGGACATGCGCGCCTTTCTGCGCATGCACCTCGATCTGCACTATGACGTGCGCGAGGCGGAGAACGGATTGGCGGCGTTGGCGGTGCTGGAGACGGCGGTGCCGGACATCATTCTCTCCGATGTCATGATGCCGCATTTGAACGGGCTGGAGCTGTGCCAGCAGGTCAAGGGTGACGAACGCTGGCGACGGATTCCGGTGATCCTGTTGTCGGCCAAGGCCGCGGTGGATCACCGGGTGGAAGGTCTCAAGGCCGGGGCGGACGATTATCTGGGCAAGCCCTTTGCGGTGCCTGAGCTCATTGCGCGCCTGGAGGCCCGTCTGCCGCGGGCTGCGCCGCGCCCCGAGACGGGGGATCAGGCCTGGCTGGAGAAACTAGAGGCCTGCATGGCGGAGCATCTGGGCAACGCCGGGTTCGATGTGACCGCGTTGGCCGCAAGGTTGGGCTACAGCAGCCGGCAGCTGCGCCGGCGGGTTTTTGCGGCCTATCGCCTCGTGCCGGCCGCGTTGTTGTTGCAGTGCCGGCTGGAGCGGGCGCACGCCTTGATTGAGGAGCGGCGCCACGCGACGGTGGCGGAAGTGGCGAACGCCGTGGGACTGTCGCCCACGTATTTCTCGCGCCGCTACCGGCAGGCCTACCGGTGCGCGGAGATCAAACTATAGGAAACGGACCGTAGGGAAAGGGTTCTCCAAAGCGACGGACGGAGTACTCCGCTCACGATGCGTCCATACCGCGTTCCTTGCTTTGGGACGAATGGTGGACGCGCAGGCTTGTCGTGCCGCAGGCTCCGCGAAGGCAAGTCCCTGTGAGCGTTGAGCTCGTTCAGCCGGCAGAGGAATCTGCCGGCCCACCTGCAATCCCGACCGTACCAAAGCCAGCGGTCATGGAATGACTTGCGGCGTCCTGCGGGGCGCGTTCTGCTGATGGCGACACCATGCCGATCCCCGCGAGCATTCTCGAACGCGTTGAAACGTTTCGCCGTAATCATGAGACCTACGTGGCAGCGGGCTACACGGAGACCGAGCTGCGCCGCGAGTTTCTTGATCCCCTGTTCAAGGCACTGGGTTGGGACATCGCCAACGAGGCGGGGTACGCCGAGGCCTACAAGGACGTGGTGCATGAGGATGCGCTGAAAATCGGCGGCGACACCAAGGCGCCCGACTACTCGTTTCGCATCGGCGGCACGCGCAAATTTTTCGTCGAGGCCAAGAAGCCCGGCGTGCGCATCAAGACCGATCCGGCGCCCGCCGCGCAGCTCCGCCGCTATTCGTGGTCGGCGAAACTCCCGCTCGGCATCGTGACCGATTTCGACGAGTTCGCGATTTACGACACCCGCATCAAACCCAAGCAAGGCGACAAGGCCGCGGTTGCACGCATCTTCTACTGCACTTACGAGGAATACGCGGAGCGCTGGGACGAGATCGCGGCCATCTTCGCGCGCGAGTCGGTGCTCAAGGGCTCGTTCGACAAATATGCCGCTACGAACAAGGGCCGGCGCGGCACGACGGAGTTTGACGACGCGTTCCTGAGCGACATGGAGCACTGGCGCGATGTGCTCGCGCGCAACCTCGCGCTGCGCAACGATGCGCTGACCCAGCGCGACCTGAACTTCGCGGTGCAGCGCATTCTCGACCGCATCATCTTTCTGCGCATCGCGGAGGACCGGGGTATTGAACCGCTGGGCCAGTTGCAGGCGCTGACCGCGGGCGGAAAAATCTATCCGCGGCTGTGCGAAATTTTTGAACGGGCGGACTTTCGCTACAACTCCGGGCTGTTTCATTTCGCCAACGAGAAAGGCCGGGAGGAATCGCCCGACAAACTCACGCTCGGGCTGACGATCGACGACGCGGTGCTGAAGGAGATCATCTGCGCGCTTTATTATCCGCAGAGTCCCTACGCGTTTGCGGTCGTGCCGGCGGACAGT
>JACFMR010000054.1:0-16170 GCA_019455245.1 Opitutaceae bacterium | reverse complement strand
CGCGCGGTCTGTCTCCCCGGCCCGCGCGGCGAGCTCGGCCACGTCTACGAGCAGTTTCTGGGCAAGGTCATCCATCTCACCGCCGGGCATCAGGCAAAGATCGAGGAAAAGCCCGAGGTGCGAAAAGCCGGCGGGGTTTACTACACGCCGACCTACATCGTGGATTACATCGTCAAGCAGACCGTCGGTCCCTTGGTCGAGGGGAAGGCGCCGAAGCAGGTGGAGAAGCTCACGGTGCTCGACCCGGCCTGCGGTTCGGGTTCGTTTCTGCTCGGGGCCTTCGAGTTCCTGCTCGACTGGCATCTCAAGTATTACCTCGCGCACGAGCCGGGGAAATGGGCGCAGCGGAAAAACCCGCCGATCTACGAAACCGCGCCCAACGCCAAAGGGGTCGGCCAAGGCGACGGCAACTGGCAGCTCACCACCGCGGAGCGGAAACGCATCCTCGTGAACAACCTTTACGGCGTCGATATCGACGGCCAGGCGGTCGAAGTGACCAAGCTCTCGCTCCTGCTCAAGGTGCTGGAAGGCGAGGCGCGCGAATTGCAGGGCAAGACGCAGGATTTTTACCGTGTGCTGCCCGATCTCGGCAACAACATCAAATGCGGCAACAGCCTGATCGGCTCGGACTTTTACGCGCAGCCAGATCTGCCGGAGCTTGATGACGAGGCGCGGATCAAGCTCAACGTCTTCGACTGGGACCACGAGTTCAAAACCATCATGGCCGGCGGCGGATTTGATGCGGTGATTGGGAACCCGCCGTATGTGCGGATTCAGACCCTCAAGGAAACCCAGCCCGAGGCGGTGACTTATTTCAATACCCACTATCGGGCCGCCACCGGTGGCAGTTACGACCTATACGTCTGCTTCATTGAGAAGGGTCTCACGTTACTCAGCCCGACGGGACGTCTGGGGTTCATCGTACCTCACAAGTTTTTCAATGCGGAATACGGGAAACCCATACGGGAGTTAATCGCATCTAAAAAAAGTCTCCAACAAGTGGTTCACTTTGGTGCAAATCAGATATTCGCAGGAGCAACAACATACAGTTGTCTGCTATTTCTCAGCACTGCTCCCAACAAAACGGCACTGGTTGATCAAGTAGTTGATGTAACCGCGTGGCGTATTCAGGAGAAATCAATAACCGGCTGCGTTACGAGCGCTCAAATTACTGCAGCACCCTGGAATTTCGATGTAGGTCCTGATGCTGATTTATCCATTAGGATTAAGGCCATTCGCCCCTTGTTGGGTGAAATAGCCGATATCTTTGTTGGCCTGCAAACAAGTGCCGATGATGTCCTTATTTTGAAAGGCACATCCAAAGGACAAGAAAATGGGCGCATTCAGGTGTGGTCGAATGCGTTGAGTGAAGAACTCGAAATCGAAAGCTATTGGCTGCGTCCGGTGATCAGTGGCGCTGATGTTCAGGGGTATCCTCCATTGGATCCGATGCATTACCTCCTTTTCCCTTATCGCATCGCCAATGAGGTCGCTTCACTGGTGCCGCTGGAGGAAATCCGAAAACAAACGCCGCTGACATATGACTATCTGATTCGAAACAAGGAGCGCTTGGAATCGAGGGAGAAGGGTAAGTTCAGAGGTGAAGGGTGGCATCGATTTGGACGAAGTCAGAACTTGGGCATCCAAGACCGCCCTAAAATATGTGTGCCGCGTTTGGTCGACCGGCTGTGTGCGTCAGCAGACTTATTGGGCAGAAACTATCTGGACAATGTCGATGTTGGTGGAGTCACAGTGAAACCGAATATGGCGAAATTGGATCTCCGTTTCCTGTTGGGAATTCTCAACTCGAAGTTTGCTGGGTGGTTTTTCCCAAAAGTGAGTGCGCCTTTTCGCGGTGGGTGGATGTCTGCTAATCGACAGTTTTTGAGTTTGCTCCCGATTGTGTTACCTCCATCGCCAGCCGTCCACGATACCCTCGTCGCCCACGTCGAACGCATGCTGAAATTGCACGAGGATTTGGCGGCGGCGAAATCGCCGGATGCGCAGACGCGTTTGCAACGCGACATCGCCGCGACGGACCGGGCGATTGATCAATTGGTTTATCAACTCTACGACCTGACGGCGGCGGAGATTGCCTTGGTCGAGGCAGCGACCATACCGGTCAAATAATCGCACCACGCCATGGCCGAATCCGCTGCGGCACCCCATCCCGGCTGGCGTTTTGCCCATGAGCGGCTGGCCCCGTTGCTGGCGGACGCGGAGATGCGGTTGAAAGATGCGCCCTTGCGCAGCGGGTGCGCCGCGGCGGCGTTGAGCGAAGCCGAATACGCGGCTTGGGTGCAGCAACAAGTCACCATGATCCGGCAACTCAGCCTGCGCTTGGAAGGCAGCGCCAAAGACATCAATTGGGCGGCCAATCAGATCGAACGACCGGGAGATGACACGGCGGTGCTGGCCACGTATTGCGGGGTCATGGGCCGCTGTTTCGCCGCGTGCGCCGAGTGGGGCGAGGCGGTTTGGGCGACCACCCCGCCGTTGAGCTTTGCGGCGAGTTTTGCCGAGTTGCGGGAAGTCCCCGCGGCGATTGTGGCCCAGATGAGGCCTTATGTGGAAATCATGGGCGATCCGAAGCCCGGCCAAAAGGGTGACTGCATCATCAACATCGACATCCAACCGTTGATCGATCGCGCGGCGCGCTTGGGCAATCGGGAGGTGAGCAGGCCGGTCGCGCTCAGCGGTGCAAACCAAGCCGTGGCTTGGGTGTTCCTGGTGTTTTTCATCCTCGTGGCGCTGTATGCGTGCGCATGAAAGCGCGGCGGGGGCGCTCCCGAGGCTGTGGGTCCGCCCGGGCGGCGCAAGCGCCTTTGTCGGCGGAGCGGACCGGCGGATGCGCGCTTGAGATTCTGGGGAGCTGTGTCTCCCTGTGCCCCATGTCCGCGTCGACTCCCGTCAATCCCGCCGATTCCGGCACCGAGGTGCGTTCGTATTTCGTGCGCAGCCGCAACGCGTTGCTGACCCGCGCCCACTTTGGCGACCTGTTCGTCGATTATTACCTGCATCTGGCGGATCAGGGGCTGAAGCCCGAGCCGGAGCACGACGCGATGTTCAAGCGGGCGCTGACGGCGTTCGCACTGCATTGCGCGTCGCGGCCGCGCAACGAGCTGACGGCGTGGACGATCAATTTCCAGGCGCCGCGGCTCAACCTGTTTCTGGCGGGTGACAACGAGGAGGGCGCGGTGACCGGCCGGGGTTTTGCCGAGAACGTGAAGGAGCTGCCGGAAAATATTTTCTACGCCGACGTGGTGCGCAACCGGCAGCCGGCCCGGCGCAGCGCGGTGAGTTTCACCGGGGCCGATCCGATCGCTGCGGCGGAGAAATTCTACGCGCAGAGCGAGCAGCGGGGCGCGCGCTATTTCGAGCTGGGCGAGGAGGACTTTGCGTTGCTGACGGAGCACCCCGACTGCGATCTGGAGTGGTTTCATGCGCAGACCCCGGAGACCATGCGCACGCTCGACGAGCGTGAGACCCTCGTGCTGCTGGAACGGCGCGTGCTGCACTGGCATTGCGGCTGCAACCAGCGGCGCATGTTGGAGGTGTTGCTGCCGGTGCTGCGAAGCGATGCCGAGGGGCTGTTTGGCGGAGAGGACAAGGTGGAAATCCGCTGTCCGCGCTGCGCCGGCCGCCATGTGGTCACGCGGGAAGCGCTGGAGGCATTTGCGGTCACGCAGCCATGATGGAGATCCTGCGCAGCATCTGGCACGGCGTGATCGACGCCTCTTGGGTGGAGCAACTGGCCACGGTGCTGGGCCTGTTGGGCGTGGGCCTCGTCATCCGGCAGAGCCTCTGGAACTTTCCGGTCGGTCTCGTGCAGGTGACCCTGTCGGGCATCGTTTTTTATCAGGCTAAACTCTACGCCGACATGAAGCTGCAGGGCTTCTACATCATCGTGCTGGCCTACGGTTGGTGGCACTGGACGCATCCGGACAACCGGCGCCGCGTGTTGCCGGTGACGCGTCTGAGTTTGGAGGGTGTGCTGGGCTGCCTGGCGCTGGGTATCGGCGGCACATTGTTCTGGGGCTGGTATCTGGCGACCAACACCGATGCGGCGATGCCCTACCGCGATGCGTTTATCGCCTCGTTCAGCATCCTGTCGCAATGGTTGCAGGCGCGGAAGAAACTGGAGAACTGGGCCGGTTGGATGCTCGTCAACGCGGCCGCGATCGCGGTCTATTGGACGGCGGGGCTGTATTGGTTCTCGGTGCTTTACGCGCTGTTTCTGGTGCTGGCGGTGGGCGGTCATTTCGAGTGGCTGAAATCGTGGAGGGCGACCGGCCGTGGTTAAGCGCATCGCGATCTTCGGCGCGGAATCCACCGGCAAGAGCACGCTGGCGGAGCGGCTGGCGGCGCATTTCGGCGAGCCCTGCGCGCGGGAGTATGTGCGCGGGTTCTGGGTGGAGCGGGCCGGCCGTATCGAGGCGACGGACCTGGATGCGATTGCGCGCGGACAAATCGCGGCCGAAGAGGCGGCCGCGGCCCGCGCACGGCGGCTCGTGTTTTGCGACACCGAACTGCTGACCAACGTGCTGTGGGCCGATCTGCTGTTTCCGGGGCAATGTCCCGCGTGGGTGCGGGAGGCGGCGGAGGAGCGCTGCCGCCGTTACGCGCTGTATTTGCTTTGCGACACCGATCTGCCGTTCGTCCCGGATCCGCAGCGGTGTTTTCCCGATCCGGCCGGCCGGGCGATGTGCCGGCGGCTCTGGCGGGACACCTTGGTGTCACGCGGGCTGCCGGTGGTTGAGATTCAGGGTGATCCGGCGGAACGCGAACGCCGGGCCATATCGGTGGTGCTGGCGTTGTCCGCCGGGCAATGACAGCGGGGGCAGGGGGATTGACGCGGCGATCCCGGACGCGAACTCAAACGTATTCGGTATAATTGGGATCGTACATCAGGGCCTGCACGCGCTCGAAGAGATTGACCGGGCGGCGCATGGTGGTGAGGCCGCGCTCGAACACGACTTCGGCGACCGCCTCAGCTATGGCGGCCGAGACTTCGCGGATGCGATGCAGGTCCGGATAAACGCGTCCGACCGAAAGGTCGCCATCCGTCACCTTGCCCGCGAGCACCTTGGCCGCGACGAAGAACATCTCATCGGTTACCCGCTGCGCCTGGCTGGCGATGATCCCGAGACCCACGCCGGGGAAAATGTAGGCGTTGTTGCCCTGGCCCGGTTGGTGCGTGCGGCCGTGCAGCGTGAAATCCGGGAAGGGGCTGCCGCTCGCGAAGATCGCGCGGCCCTCAGTCCAGGTGTAGGCTTGCGCGGCCGTGCATTCCGCTTTGGAGGTCGGGTTGGAGAGTGCGAAGATGACCGGGTGTGGGTTCAGTTTGCCCATGGCCTGCACCACGCGTTCGTCAAAGGCGCCTGCCATGCCCGACACGCCGATGAGCATCGTGGGCCGCAATGCTTCCACGGCGGCTAGCAGCGTTTTCGTCCCGGGATGATCGTGGGCAAAATTCCGCTTGTGGCTGCTGAGGTCCTGTCGGCTGGCGACTATCAACCCCTTGGAATCGACATACCAGCACCGCCGGCGCGCGTCGGCCTCGCTGAGGCCCTCGGCCCGCAGCGCCCCGACCAACAGCTCGCCGATGCCGATGCCGGCTTCGCCCGCACCCTGGAAGAGAAAGCACTGGCTGGACAGGGAGGCGCCGCTGATGCGCAAGGCCGACAGAATGCCGGCCAGGGCAACGGATGCCGTGCCCTGAATGTCGTCGTTGAACGTGCAGATCCGGTCGCGGTATTGTTGCAGCAGGCGGAAGGCGTTGGCGTTGCCGAAATCCTCGAACTGGATGCAGGCGAGCGGGAAGATGTCCTGCACGGCGTTGACGAACTCGTCGATCAGCCCGTCGTAGGCCGCACCGCGTTCCCGGGGCTGCCGCAGGCCCAGATAATGGGTGTCGTCCCGCAGCTCCTGGTTGTTGGTGCCGACGTCGATGGTCACCGGCAGGCACAATTCGGGGGCGACGCCGGCACAGGCCGTGTAGAGGGAGAGCTTGCCGACCGGGATGCCCATGCCGTTGGTGCCGAGGTCGCCCAGCCCGAGGATGCGTTCGCCATCGGTCACCACGATCATGCGCACATCGGCATGCGGCCAGTTTTGCAGGATCTGTTTCACGTGGCCGCGATCCCGCAGGCTGATGAACAGCCCGCGCGGCCGGCGAAAGATCAGGGCGTAGCGCTGGCAGGCCAGACCCACGGTTGGCGTGTAGATGAGCGGCATCATCTCGCCGATGTAATCCGTCATCAGCCGGTAAAAGAGGTTTTCGTTCCGCTCCTGCAGGGAAACGAGATAGATGTAGCGCTCGAGATCCGTGGGCTTGTTGCGAACGGTCTCCAAGACCCGGGCCAACTGTTCCTGCTGCGTGGTGATACGGGGCGGCAGGAGTCCGCGCAGGCCGAGGGCGTCGCGTTCCCTTTCGGTGAAGGCCGTGCCCTTGTTGAGGAGGGGCTCATGGAGCAGATCAACGCCGCGTTTGCCGTGGAGGTGGGGGTGGACTTGCATGAAAATGGTGGCCGCTGCCGGGGAGCCGAAGCGATGTTTATTCATGCTGAACCTGGGCCGTCGGATAACGCAGTGCAAAATCCACCAACGGCCCATTCAGAAAGGATTCGCGGCCGGGCCAGTTTGCGCGCTAATGATCGTATAGGCATATACGGTAGCAGCCGGCTGCCACCGGACCCGCCGCGGCATTATCCGGATGCGGCCGGCAGGTCCGCGGCCTCCGCCGAGTCTTTGACGGACAAACCCGTCCGGCCGGAAATCTGACGGCATAGAAAACCGCTGCGCGGGGTTGCAACCGCGCGGTGCAGGCCAAGACTGGCATGCCTATGCGAAGTTTGTTGGACTGGATCGGGGCAACCTTGACGACCTACGGCCTGCCCGCGGCGGAAGCGGTGCTGGTCGCGACCGCCTGTGGCGTGGTGCTGGTGCTGCTACTGGCGTGGCTGGGCAACCTGATTGCCAAGCGCGTCATCCTGAGCGCGGTTTCCACCGTGGTGAAGTTTTCGCGTTTCACCTGGGACGATGCCCTGCTGCAAACGGGCGTGTTCACCCGGCTTTCGCACCTGGTGCCCGCGATGGTCATCAACGCGTTCGGCGACGACGTGCTGGGGCGCAGCCCCGAGGTGCTGGCCGGGGTCAACGCCGCGGTGAACATCTACCTGGTCTTCATCTGGGTGGCGGTTTTCTACGCCTTCATCGACGCGCTGCAGCAGATCGCCGCGCAACGCGGGGTGAACGAGCGGATGCCGGTCAAGGGCTTCGCGCAGGCGATCAAGCTGGTGGCCACGTTGGTGGCGGTGATCCTCGTGCTTGCGACCTTGCTGGGCAAATCGCCGGTCTATCTGCTTTCCGGCCTCGGTGCGCTCACCGCGGTGCTCATGCTGGTGTTCAAGGACGCGATCCTGGGCTTCGTGGCGGGCATCCAGCTTTCGGTGAACGAAATGGTGCGCATCGGCGACTGGATCGAGATGCCCAAGGCCGGGGCCGACGGCGATGTGATCGACGTCTCGCTGACCACCGTGAAGGTGCAGAACTGGGACAAGACCATCACCACCATCCCGTCCTACGATCTCATCGCCAGCTCGTTCAAAAACTGGCGCGGCATGCAGGAGTCCGGCGGCCGCCGCATCAAGCGCGCCATCAATCTCGACCTGCAGTCGGTGCGGTTTGCCGATGACGAACTGATTGCGCGCTGGGAGAAGATCGACCTGCTCAAGGATTACCTGAAACAGAAGCGCGACGAGATCACCAAGGCCAACCAAGAAAGAGGCACCGACCTGAGCATCCTCGGCAACGGCCGCCGCATCACCAATGTCGGCACTTTCCGCGCCTACTGCATCGCCTACCTCAAGGCGCATCCGCAGATCCATCAGAACATGACCTTCCTCGTGCGCCAGCTCGCGCCGACCGAGCATGGCCTGCCGTTGGAAATCTACGTTTTCACCAAGGACATCCGCTGGGCCTACTACGAGGCGATCCAGGCCGATGTGTTTGACCATCTGCTGGCGGTGGTCGGTGCGTTCGACCTCACGGTTTACCAGCAGCCGTCCGGCCACGATGTGAAACAGGCGCTGTCGCTGCTCGGGCGCAAGCCGGCCGCGGAGCAGTGAAGGTGCGCGCATGAGCGACGACTACGCCGATCGTTTCGGTGGGGTGGGCCGGCTGTTTGGCCGCGACGCCCTGGCGCGATTGCGCGCGGCGCACGTGTGCGTCGTCGGCGTAGGCGGCGTGGGCTCGTGGGCGGTCGAGGGGCTGGCCCGCAGCGGCATCGGGGCGCTGACCCTGATCGATCTCGACGATGTCTGCGTGACCAACGTCAACCGTCAGCTGCCCGCAATCGACGGCCAGATCGGTCGGCCGAAGGTGGCCGTGCTGGCCGAGCGCGTGCGTTTGATCAATCCCGGCTGCACGGTCAGCGCCATTTCGGAGTATTTCACCGCGGCCACGGCCGGGCGCATGCTCGCGCCGGGATTTGATTTTGTGGTGGATGCGATCGACGGTCGCTCGGCCAAGGCGCTGTTGATCGCGGAATGCAGGCAGCGCAATGTGCCGGTGCTCACGGTCGGCGGGGCCGGGGGCAAACGCGATGCCACGCAGATTCGCGCGGGTGATCTCGGCGAGGCCTGGGGCGATGAGCTGCTGCGGCAGGTGCGCCGGCAGTTGCGGGTGAACCACGGATTCGAGGCCGGCACGCAAAAGGGAAAAATGCATTTCGGCGTGCGCTGCATCTGGTCGAGCGAACCCCCGGTTTACCCGTGGACGGACGGCACCTGTCAGGCGGAGCCCGAGCCCGGCGGCAACCTCAAGCTCGACTGCGCGAGTGGTTTTGGCACGGCGGTGTTTGTGACCGGAGCCTTCGGTCTGGCGGCCGCGGGCGAGGTGGTGCGGTTGATCGCCGGGGCAAAGTAACCTATTGGGTTACTTTCGCGTGGGGGCGAACAAACGCTGGAAATTGGCCTCCACCCGCATCGCAAGGGATGCGACGGGTTGCCCGAGGAAGTCGGCGAGGCCGTTGTAAACGGCGGCGAGATTGGCCGGGTGGTTCATGCGGGTGCCAGTGGGTGAAGGTGGCAACGCGAACTGCTCCAAATCGGCGGGCAGCGGCATGGCGGGTGCGTCGGTCTCGATGAGCAGGCGCCCCGGGGGCACGGCACGGAAGGTTTCACGCTGGCGCGCGCGCTTCGGGTCGAGATAACTGCCGTTGAAGGAAAAATACGCGCCGAGATCGGCGAACGGTTTGATCATCTCCGCCGGTCCGGCGTAGGCGTGCAGGAGAAAACCGCGGGAGGGGAGGCGTGCGGTGCGCAGGGTGTCGAACAGCGCACCCCACGCGTCGATGCAATGGATGGATGCGGCACGGTTGTCGCGGGCGGCGAGGGCGAGTTGCGCGCTGAAGACGGCGATCTGTTCGTCCAGCGGCGCGCGGCGCAAACCGGCGAGCCGCGGGTCGTCGGGTTTGGCGCGGTCGAGGATCCAGCGGTCGAGCCCGATTTCACCCACCTTCGCCGAGCCTACGGTGGGCAGGCCTACGGAAGGCTTGCGGATAGCGAGGATGCGATCGCCTTCGGCCAAGGCCGCTTCGAGCCGCTTAAGCCAATCTGCCGGGCGGTTGCCGCAGTCCCACGGGTGCACGCCGTAGCTGGGGATGACCCAATCGAATCGCGCGGCGAGGGCGGAAACCTGCGGCCAGTCGTCGGGCGTGGTACCGTTGACCACTGCGCCGGCGATGCCGACGTTGGTCAAATCCGCCGCGATGCGGTCGAGGTGCGGCAAGTGCCACTCATCCTGCAGGTGGTTATGGGCGTCGTGGAATATCATTGCTCAACCGCTCATGAACAGTAATGAGCCCAATCTCCAACCGAGGCAAACGGACTGTGGATCAGGTGTTGTTCTGGGCGAAGGTGCGGATGGCGGTGCGGACTGCGGCGAGGCCGTTTTGCCGGGTGGGGGAGAGGTTGCCCAGGAGGCGGAGTTCGGCGAGCGGGTCCGTGGTGTCGGCAATGATGTCGGCCGGAGTCGTGTCGCTGTAGAATTCGCAGACGAGGGCTACGAGGCCTTTGACGAGCGGGCCGTCGGCATCGCAATGAAACTGGCAGACGCCCTCGCGGAGTTCGGGGACAAGCCAGACTTGGGAAATGCAGCCGGGCACGCGTTGGGCGTCGGTGCGTTGAGCTTCGGGCAGCGGCGGATGTCGCCGTGCGCGGTCGACGACAATGGTCAGGCGTTCCTGCGGATCCTCGATGAGATTGAGGTCGTCGATGAGCTGGCGCTGGCGGTCGGTCATTGTTTGGCCACAGATGGCACGGATTATCTCTGATGAGTTCGAGCCAGACTGAATTTCTCTGTGATCATCGGTGTGATCGGTGGCGAGATCACACCGGCTTGAGTTGGATTTCGCAGAACTGCATGCCGCCGTCGGAGAAGAGGGTTTTGCCGGATTTTTTCAGGTTCAGGCGAGTGGCCTGCAGGCGCACGGTGTGGGTGCCGGGAGCGGTGAAATGCAGCCGGCCGAAACGCGTGGCGAGTTGCGGATAGTATTCGGAGCGCAGGCCGGGGAGCACGGTGTCGCGCGTGGTTTTTCGGCGCAGGCTTTGGTCGCCACAGGTGAGCCTGAGGGTGTGGCCGCCGCTCCAGGGTTCGAGGTGCTGGTGGGTGGTGACAACGGCGACGTCGTAGGTGCCGGGCTTGAGCACGGTGAAATTCCACTCCAGCCAATCCTTGGTGTTGCGCCAGTTTTCGGTGAGGCCGTTGCCGCCCAGGCGCATATCCGGCTTGCTGGCATCGCTGCCGACGCGGGCCAGCGGTCCGATGAGGGTGAGGGAATCGTCGGGCTGTTGCAGCGCGAGCGGCTCAACGGCGGGCTCACCCGCGAGTTGCACGGCGACGACAGTGACGGGCTTGGTGGATTTGAAGCCGGTGAAGTCGATCGCGAGAATGGGCGTGCCGGTGGCTGGTTCGGACAGCTCGCGGAAGGCGAAGTGTTTTTTGCGGTCGGCCAGCGGGCCGATGGATTGCACGGCGGTCTTCAGGCCGTGCAGGCGGAAATAGCGCGGCGGCTTTTGGAAAAAATGGAAGTAGAGCGTGCGGCCCTTGGTGGTGATGCGGCCCCAGTCGAATTCGTAGCGGAACGGGCTCGGCGCGGTGCCATAGACAGCCTCGCCGTTGACCTTGAGCCAGGCGCCGACGGCGCGGAGGGCCTTGGCGCTCGGGGCGGGCACGACACCGTCGGCATCGGGACCGATGTTGAGCAGGTAGTTGACGCCCTTGCTGACGAGATCGACGAGCGTGGTGATGAGTGTCTCCGGCTTTTTCCACGCGTGGTCGTGTTTCTTGAAACCCCAGGTGTGGTTGAGCGTGGCGCAGGTTTCCCAATCGCCCTCGAGGCGCGCGGGCGGCAGGAAGTTGTCGCGCGGCAGGCTGTAATCGCCGAGGCCGTGGCCGATGCGGCCGGAGACGAGGCAATCCGGCTGGAGCTTTTTGACGAAGCGGCGGATACGCGCGCTTTGCGCTTTCGACAGCGTGAGCGGCGTGTCGAACCAGATCATGCCGATGGGACCGTAGTTGGTGAGCAGTTCGCGGAGCTGCGGGAAGACCTTCTCCTGCAGGTAACGCTCGGGCTGCTTTTGTTTTTCGTCGTAATCCCACGTGTTCCACGCCCCGTCGGGGTGGTGCCAGTCGAGGTCCTGTGAGTAGTAAAAACAGAACTTGATGCCCTGCTTCTGGCACTCGCGCGCGAGATCCTTCATCGGGTCACGGGCGAACGGCGTGCGCTGCACGACATTGTAGGGGTTGGCCGCGGAGTCATACATGGCGAAGCCGTCGTGATGCTTCGAGGTGATGACGAGGTAGCGCTGGCCGGCGTCCTTGGCGAGCTGCACCCAGGCCTTGGCGTCGAAGCGGCGCGGATTGAATTGCGCGGCGAATTTCTCGTAGGTTGCGACGGGGATTTTTTCGCGAAACATCATCCACTCGCCGATGTAGGGCACGCGTTTGCCGCGCCAGACGCCGGCGGGGATGGCGTAGAGTCCCCAGTGGATGAAGAGCCCGAAGCGGGCTTCGCGCCACCAGGCGAGGGTATCGGCATCGGAGCGACGGGCGGTTTTCTTTACGGCGGAAACATCGACAGCGCGCATAGACGGCCAAGCTCAGAAGCCGCGCGGAATACGGCAACGCCCTTTTTGCCGAAACGGAAGAATGTTCAGGTGGCCCGGGGCGCCGCGATGGGCGGCAGCGGGCAGTCGATGGTGGCGGCGATGGCGCGGTAGAGCTCGGCCTCGGCGACGTTGATCGTGCCGTCGGCGCCGATCACGTGGGCGGCGGCCACGAGCAGGCGTTTCTTGATCGGCAGTGAAGCGGACGCGAGACGTTCCAGGGCCGGGTCGAGCGCCGCGAAACCGCAGGTTTCGGCGGGCTGCAATTGCAGGGATTGTTCGATGAGCTTGAGCTGGGCGGCGCCGGTGGCGAACGCGGTGCCGATGGCTTGCGGGTCGCGGCCGCCTTCGCGCGCGAGAACGGACAGCACCACGGCGATTTCGTCGGCCACGGCGTGGAACGAGACGTAATCGGTGCGCTGGTCGGGCCGTTGAGCGAGCTTGAGGTGATGGACGAGCAGTTTTTGCAGCACGAACTCGAAGGTGCTGACCCGGTTGTCGGCGTGCACAAGTTCATCGAGGGCGCCGAGCAGCGCCTCCAGGTCGGTCGGTTTCAGCTGCCGCAGGGCGGGGATGGAAATCAGCAGCAGCGGCAGCCGTGCGGCGGGATCGAGGCCGGTCAGCGCCGGCAGCAATTTTTCCAACGTGACTGCGACTTCGCTTCCGGCGTGTTGCCGCACCAAGTCCAGTTGGCGGGCGCGGAGCACGGGATCGGCGGCGCAGAGCAGACCGCAGACCAACGCCGGGGCTTGGGCGGGATGGCGGGCGGCAGCGCGCAACGGGTCGGGCATGGTGGCGAGCAAGGTCTGGGCCTGCAGGAAGTAGGTGTCGGTGAGCTGGCCGACATCGCCGATGATGGTGGCGGGTTGAAACGCGATGCGCTCGGTTGCGAGGCGCGGTGGTACGGCGCCGGGCGCAAAGCCGGCGGTTTGGAAACTCTCCCGGGCAACATCCACGGTGGTGGGCGGCTCGTGCGTGCGTCCGTCCCACGTCGGTTCGATGGCGCGGATGCGCTCGGCCAGCGGCGGGTGGGTGGCCCAGAGTCCGCCAAAGGAAGACTTGAAACCTTGGGCAAAGAAGAAATGGCCGAGCGCGGTGGTCTTGTGCGATTGGAGGCGCGAGCCGAGCGCGTAGCCGCCGATTTTTTTCAATGCGCCGCCGATGCCACCCGGATTGCGGGTGAACTGTATCGCAGAGGCGTCGGCCAGGAACTCGCGCTGCCGCGAAACCGCGGCCTGGATCAGGCGGCCGAAGAAATACCCGATGTAACCGACGATGAGCAGGGCGAGCCCCAACACGAAAATGCCCACGACGATGCCGCCGGAGTTCTTGCTGTTGCCGGAGCGCACACGCACGCCGCGCAGCGACCAGATGACCGCGCGACCCATGAGCCCGAGCACGAGGATGCCGAACACGATGGCGGTGAGTTTCACGTTGAGCCGCATGTCGCCGTTGAGGATGTGGCTGAATTCGTGGGCCACGACGCCCTGCAGCTCGTCGCGGTTGAGCTTTTCCAGTGTGCCGCGGGTGACGGCGACGACGGCGTCGCTGGTGGTGAGGCCGGCGGCAAAGGCGTTGATGCCGGGCTCCTCGTCGAGCACATAGACCGCGGGCATCGGCACGCCGGAGGCGATGGACATTTCCTCGACGACGTTGAGCAGGCGGCGTTCCTCGGGCGTGGCGCGACCGGGATCGATGCGCCGCGCGCCGACGCTTTCGGCCACGGTGGAACCGCCGGCACGGAACGAGAGCCATTTGCCGAGCGAGGCGATGCCGACGATGGCCAATGTCCCGAGCGCGACCACGCCGAAGACCGGCGGATTCCACCACACGAGGCCGTCGGGATTGAAGGTGCCGTCGGCATACGCCGGCACCTGCTGCGTGAGCAGCACGGCGATGAGATAGGCTGCTGAGATGGTGCCAAGCACGGCGACGGCGAACAACATCACCAGCCGGGTGGTGCGGCGCTTGGCGCGGGCCTGGGCCTCAAAGAAGTCCATGAATTGACGGACGGCAGCCGGGCACCGTCGGGGCGCGGTGATCCGTGGCAGCCGGGGCTGCCGGCATCAGGTGAACTTGACCTGCGGGGCGTTGCGCTCGGCGGCGTCCTCGATCTTGAACAACTCGGCCGGACCGAAACCGAAGGTCCCGGCGAAAATGACGTTGGGGAAGGTCTCGCGGGCGGTGTTGTAGGTCATGACGCTGTCGTTGTAGGCCTGCCGCGCGAAGGCGACCTTGTTCTCGGTGGAGGTCAGCTCCTCGGTGAGCTGCATCATGTTCTGGTTGGCCTTGAGGTCGGGATACTGCTCGGCGACGACCATCAGGCGGGAGAGGGCGCCGGCCAAGCCGGTCTCGGCGGCACCGAGGCCCTTGATGGCGTTGGCGTCGGCGGGATTGGCGGCGGCCGACTGCGAGGCGGCGAGGGCGATGTTGCGGGCCTTGATGACGGCCTCAAGGGTCTCGCGCTCGTGTTTGAGGTAGCCTTTGGCGGTTTCGACGAGGTTGGGGATGAGGTCGTAGCGGCGTTTCAGCTGCACGTCGATCTGGGCAAAGGCGTTCTTGAACCGGTTGCGCAGGGTGACGAGGGAATTGTAGATGCCGACGACCCAGAGGATCAGGACGAGGAAAACGGCCAGTAGGATGCCAAGGATCAGGAGTGCGCTCATGGTGGGGAAGGGTTGGGTTGCAACCGATCTTCATATGCGTCCGGGGGGCCGGGGCGAGACGGAACTGTGCATATCGCGGTTGATTGTTGGAGCTGTCCCGAACAAGTTGGGCGGGTGCGGATGCGCCCAACCCTGATCCTGTTCCTGTGCCTGGCCAGTGTGTTCAAGGCCCAAACGCCGTTGAACGCGCCTGCACCGTTGGTTGATCAATCGGGCACGGAAGTCGCCTCGGCCGGCAACACCGCGGCGACCTTGTTGGCGGCGGATCGGGCGCTGGCGCTGGGGTTTTCCCATGCGGCGATCACGTTGTATCGCGAGCTCCTGGCGCAGCCGGATGCGGACCGGGCAGGCATCACGCTGGCGCTTGTCACCGCGCAACTGGATGCGGGCTTGATAGATGAGGCACAGCAAAGCTTGGCGGGCTTCATCGGGTTGAAAGGGCCGGCCTGGCAGCTGCGGGCGGGGTTGGTGGCGGCCCAGCAACAGCGGTATGATGCCGCACGGTCCGCACTCAGCGGATTGACGGCGGACAGCTTGGCGCCGGCGGACCGCGGTTGGTTTTTCTTTCTGCAGGGAATGTTGGCGGACGCCGCGGGCGATCCGGGGGCGGCGCGCGGCTGGTTTGAACAGGCGGAGGCCGTGGCGGGTGCGGAACAGGCCCGGGCGCGTTTCATGCTGGCGCGGGAGCAGGCCCGCCTGCGCACCGGACCGGTGAGTCCAACGTTGGCGGAGGAGGCCCGCGCCAACATGGAGCGGTTGCAGGGGCGCAAGGCCGGCTACGGATTTGCGCGGACCTATGCGGTGATACTGGATGCCTTGGGGCGCAAAGCCGAGGCGGTGGGACTATTGCAAAGGCAACTGCTGACGTTGCCGACGGAGGAAAAAGTCGAGGCGGATGAATTTCGACTGCTGCTCGGCTTGATCGCCGGGGCCGAGCAGGGAGCGGGGCGCAGCGCGCTCGAGAGCCTGTTGGACGAGGCACAGGATCGGAACAAGCAGCGTATGGCGCTGCAACTCCTGCAGCGGGCGGCCACGGGCGAAACAGCGCGGGCGCGACTCCGGCAAAAATTGGACGCCTTGATCGGGGCCACCACGCCACACCCTATCCTTGAGGAGCTGCTGATGGTCCGCGCCGAAACCGCTCTCTTGGACAAGAACCATGCCCAAGCCGAGAACAGCGCCCGCGAGTTGCTGGCCAAGTTTCCTGGTTCAGAACTCACCGCCCAAGCCTACGGGGTGTTGACGACGGCGGCGTGGGGCCAATACCGCTATCGCACAGCGGCGGATCTTGCGGGCAAGGCACGAAATGAACTCGCGCCCGGTCAGGCCGACCA
>JACFMR010000085.1:1343-2109 GCA_019455245.1 Opitutaceae bacterium | reverse complement strand
TGGAGGCCTCGGGGGAATCCCCGATTCTTGTCTCATCCACGCATTTGTCACTCAAGCTCCACCGTTGTCACCCGATAGTCACCACAGAGACACCCTGCGGGAGAGCGGCACTCTCACCGGAGGGTCACCACCGGGCCAGGCAACGGCCCAAAGGGAGACAACAATGACCCGCATCATGACCAACGTGAGCGCCATCAACGGCCAGCGCAACCTCGCGCGCACCGGGCTGAAGATGGGCAAGACGCTCGAAAAGCTCGCCAGCGGCTACCGCATCAACCGCGCCGCCGACGACGCCGCCGGCCTCGCCATCAGCGAGAAGATGCGCGCCCAGATCCGCGGCAACAAGCAGGCCCTCCGCAACGCCCAGGATGGCATCTCCATGCTCCAGACGGCGGAAGGCGCCATGGACGAAGTCCACGCCATCCTCCAGCGCATGCGCGAACTCGCGGTCCAGGCCGCGAACGGCACCTACGCCGACAACGGCCCCGAACGCACCAGCATCGGCGAAGAAATCGTCCAGCTCCGCACCGAAATCGACCGCATCGCCTTCAGCACCGAGTTCAACGGCCAGAAGGTGCTCACCGGGGCACTCTCGAGCGTGTCCGCCGGAGTTGCCGGCACGAACCTCGTCCAGGGCGAGACCATTGCCTACGCGAACGCCGGCGTGACCGGCACGCACCTGGTATCGGGCGATCCGCTGCCGTCGGGCGGCACCCGCACCGCGACGTTCACCACCGCCCCCGCCGGTAGCTACACGTTCGTGAAC
>JACFMR010000085.1:0-1333 GCA_019455245.1 Opitutaceae bacterium | reverse complement strand
CGGCGGAATCCTCGAAATGCGCCTCGGCGGCGCCACGGGCACACTGGTGGCGACCGCGGCCGGCTTCGCCTCCGGATCGAGCATCGCCGGGGGTTCCGCGGGGTCGGTGGCGTTCACGAACGGCTTCACCATCAACGTCACGACGGACCCGGGCGCCTATTCCTGGAGCAGCTTCCTGGCCGACATGGCGGTCGATGGCAACCAGAAGCTGAGCATCGACGGCCTCACCCCTACCACCGTCACGGCGACCACCGCGCGTCCCCAGACCTACACCTTCACTTCGCCGGGCGCGGGCCAGCTCACCCTCACCGGCGCCGATGGCACCAGCCAGACCCTTTCCATTGCCGACATGGTCGCCAACGAGACGCGCACGCTCGACTTCAACCAGCTGGGCATCTCCATTACCCTGCAGACCGGCCCTGCCGGACGGAGCGCCGCGAACGTCATCACCGACCTCACCGGCGCGACCGATAACACGATCGTCATCGAGGGCACGGGCAACACCTCCACCCTGCAGGTGGGCGCCAACGTTCCCGACACGCTCTCCCTTGAGTTCGTCAGCATGCTCAGCGAGAACCTTGGCTCCGCGGCCTACAAGCTCGGCGGGTCGACGGGACTCATCTCGACCATGGGCGACCAGGTCGTCCGCACGATCACCGACTCGCACAACCTGATGAGCGCCCTCGACGGCGCGATCCAGATCCTCAACAGCCGCCGCGGCACCCTCGGCGCCGCCCAGAACCGCCTCGAACACACCATCAACAGCCTCGGGGTCGCCGTCGAGAACCTGACCGCCAGCGAAAGCCGCATCCGCGATGCCGATATCGCCGAGCTCTCCAGCGACCTCGTGGCGTCGAACATCCTGCAGTCTGCTGGCGTCTCCGTTCTTGCCCAGGCGAATCAGACGCCCCAGGCAGTCCTCCAGCTCCTCCAGGGATAATCCCCCGTCGCGTTGATCGACGCCGCTCTCCTTGAAACGGGGAGGCCAAACCCGGCCTCCCCGTTTCCTCGTGTGCGGCCGTGACGCATTGTTGTCCCCCACTTATCACCCGCTCGCAACCAGCACGCCCCGTTTTGTCACCGCCTGACCCCCTGCATACCCCTTCCTGCACCCCTAATGGATAGGTGATCTCGCGATAACCAAGGCGTCACACCTGCCTAATCCCAACGGGGCAGGCGGGCCGCGCAAGCGGCCAACTCGGGAAGGGGACACCTCATGTCTTCGATTGTTACCAACGTTGCTGCCCTCAACGGTCAGCGCAACCTCAACCTCACCAGCATGAAGATGGGGAAGGTGCTGGAGAAGCTCTCCAGCGGCTATCGCATCAACCGT
>JACFMR010000084.1 GCA_019455245.1 Opitutaceae bacterium | reverse complement strand
CGAATGCCGACGGTTCGCGCGCAGCGAACTCGCCCCACGCGACGCCGAGCACGGCACAACCTTTTACCAGAATCAAATTGAGCGGCATGCGCGGAATGTCGCCGGCGGCGAAACCAACCACCAGATGCCGCCCCTTCCAGCCCAGCGCACGCAAGGCCGCCTCGGAATACCCACCACCGACCGGATCCAGCACCACATCGGCGCCAGATTTTCCACATAGCACCTTGAGCCGATCGCGCAGATTCTCGTCGGCGTAATTGACGGTTTCATCCGCTCCATGCGCGCGACAGGTGGCGAGCTTTTCACTGGACGAGGCACAGGCGATGACGCGTGCACCGAGCGCCTTGCCGATCTCGACCGCCGCGAGCCCGACCCCGCCCGCGGCACCCAGCACCACCAGGGTTTCGCCCGGTTGCAGGGCTCCGCGATCATGCAAGGCGTAATACGCGGTGCCATAGGTGATCAGGAAACCGGCGGCCACAGCGTAGTCCATGCCCGGAACGATGGGCATCACCGCGGTCTCCGGCACCTTGGCCTGCTCCGCGAACGCGCCCCAAGTCGAAAAGGCGACCACCTGGTCGCCCGGCTTGCAGCGTCGAACGCCTTCTCCGACCGCCACCACGGTCCCGGCGAACTCGCCGCCCGGCGTGAACGGCAGTTCGGGCTTGAACTGGTACTTGTTATCGATGATCAACAGGTCCGGGAAATTGACCCCGGCCGCCTTGACGGCGACCACGACTTCCCCCGGCCCGGCCACCGGTGGCGGACTATCCTCGATGACCAGCGCTGTCGGCGGGCCCCACTGTTTGCACAATACCGCTTTCATGGTCTGGACTCGTTGAGAACGTTGATGTCCGCCGGCCCGCTAGACACGGCGATAACGCCAGACGCCATCGTCAGACTCTTCACGCACGGCCTGACCGCGAGCCAGCAACAGGTTCAGATGCGCGAGCGCCTCGCCGAGGGCAAAGCGCTCGTCATGAGGGGCGAACTGACGCTTGAACAGCAAGGGCAGCGACGCCAGCACGGTCGTCGGCTGCACGAGGCCGTCTCGCAGACTGCTCAGGCGTTCATCATGATGCGCCTGCAGTTGATTGATGCGCGCATGCAGGCCCTTGAACGGCATGCCGTGCGAAGGCAGCACGGTCACGTCCGCGGGCAGCCGCCGCAAGGAGTCGAGCGCGTCAAGGAACATGCCCAATGGGTTCGCGCGCGGCTCCCAGGGACCCACCGAAACATTCGTCGTGATTTTCGGCAGCACCTGGTCGCCGGAAATGAGGATCTTGTGGCGCGGGTTGAACAGGCACACATGCTCCGGCGCATGACCGAGCGTCACGATCGCCTCCCAGGGCTCGCCATTGATTTCGATGCGATCGCCATCGCGGATGCGCTGGAACGATCGCGGCAGCGATCTGACCCTTTCGGCATAGCCAAAAAAGGCGCTGGTGATCTCGGGTCTGCGCTCGGCCGGGATGCCGACACAATGATAAAACCGCTCGGCACCCCGATAAGCCTCATCACCCACGTCCAGACGATGCAGATTGGCCGTCAGCCACTCCTCGCGGCTCATGTGAAAGCGCGGCCCCAGGCGCTCGACGAGCCAGCCGGCCAAACCGGCATGATCGGGATGGAAATGGGTACATATCAATTGCCGCAGCGTCCGCTCGCCGCCCCACTTGGATATGAGTTCCGACCAAATGGCCATCGTCGGTTCGCTGGCAAGCCCGGTATCGACCAGGGTGAAATCGCAACCATCTTCCAGCAGCCAGAGGTTGATATGGTCAAGCGCGAACGGCATGGGCGTGCGCAGCCAGTGCACGCCAGGGGCAACCGGAATCGGGCAACCGAACTGAGGCGGCGATAGCGGTAGTGGCTCGACCATGGCGTAAGCCGTGGCCGGATCTGCTGCTTGGTTCATCTGGATGCTCCTGAAACATTAAGCCGGCAGCCCGGCCGCAACCGGCAAGACGGCACCGAACGAAACGGCAGGGGCCGAAGCGGCAGCTACGATCCGGCAGCTACGATCATCGACCCGTTACGAGCATCGAGTCAGATTGGGTCCCTACGGCGCAACCTGTTCGCGAGCGCCGGCTGAGGACAAATCAAAGCAC
>JACFMR010000053.1 GCA_019455245.1 Opitutaceae bacterium | reverse complement strand
CTTTAGGCAGGCAGCGGTGATGATTGAGCGTGGTGGAACCGCTAGTTTTTTCTAGCCGACATGGTGTTGCTGCATGCAATCGGGTTTATAAATCACGAACGTTTTCTGCATAAAGCGTCCACATTACGCCCCGGCCCGGGTTTGGAAAGTCAAATTCCCGCAGGTCCGCGAGTGGTGCGGAAGGCGGCGCGGACAGCGGCGGCGGCGAGCTTGGGGCGGCGGTATTCGTCGAAGGTGCCCTTGTTGTTGTAGGTGCGCGGGCGGCGCATCGCGCGGCAACCACTGTAGGTGCGCGCGTCGCTGAAATGCCAGAGCGCGATGCCGCTGCACCGCGGGTGGCCGAGCGCGGCGGCGCAGGCTTCGGTGAGATAGGCAGCCTGATATTCCTCGGTGAAGAAATCGTGGTGCGCGTCGTGCCAGCCGTAGAGCCCCTCAGCGCCGATCTCGGAGACGAGCACGGGCTTGGCGGCGAAACCGGCGCGATCGATGTGGTCAAAGCACGCGGCCAAGTGCGGACGCACCAGTTCGAGCGGACGCGGGTGATCCTCGCAATTATACCAGCCGGGGTAGAGATTGAGGCTGATGACGTCGGCGAGGTCGTAGTGCCGGTCGGTCAACGCGAACATCGAGGCATAGGTGAGCGGGCGGCGCGGATCGAGCGCGCGGATGAGCGCGGCGCTTTCCTCGAAGACCGGGCGCACGTAGTCAGCGTCGGTGCCCGCCTCGTTGAGGAAACCCCAAAGAATGACGCTCGGGTGATTGTAGCTGTGCAGCAGCATCGCCTCCAGTGCGACACGGTGGTCCCGCTGGAACTTTTCGCTGGCAAACGTGCGCTCGCGCTGTCCCCAACCGAGATTTTCCTCCCACACGAGCAGGCCGAGCTCGTCACAAAGGTCGAGAAACCGCTGGTCTTGCTGGTAATGCGAGCCACGCACGAAATTGCAGCCGAGGTCCTGCAACAACTGGATGTCGGCATACATTTGGAGCGTGGGCGTGCAAGGCCCGAAGTTGGGGTGCCATTCATGGCGGTTGTAACCGCGCAGCCGGAGCATCTCGCCGTTGAGCCAGAGGTGACCGTCGCGGGCTTCGATACGGCGGAGCCCAAAACGCACCGTCATGTCGTCCACCGCCGCATCGGCACCGACTGGGTGCAGCGTCACGCGCACGGTGTGCAGCGCGGGGGCGTTCGGCGACCAGAGCCGCGGCGCGGGCACGCGGACGGTGGTGACGGCGCGTCCGTCGGCGACAGGCAGCGTGAACACAGACGTGGCGGATTGATCGTCGAAGGCGAGCGCGACGCGCGATTCGCCGTTTTTGATCCCGCCGAAGTGGAGGGCCAGCTCGATCTCCCCCGCGCGATAGTGGTCGGTGGGCGAGACGAGCACATGTTCCAAATACGGCGCGGCGACCGGCAGCACGCGCAGCGCGACAGAGCGAAGGATGCCGCCGTATTGGTAGAAATCGAAATAGTGTTCGTGCATGGGCACGCGTTCGAAATCAAAACGATTGTCCACGAGCACGAGCAGTTCGCGCTCGGCGCGGGCCGCGGGCGGCACCGCGACGCGGAACGGCGCGTAACCGCAGGCGTTTTCATGGAGCGACTGGCCGTCCACATAAACGCGGCTCCACAGGGACACGGCGCCGAACTGCAACTGCGCGGGATGGCCGGGTGGAACCGCGAACGTCGTGCGATAAACCGCTGCGCCGCGTTTGCCCGCCCAAGCGGGCAGCGCGTCAAACGCCGAAGGCACGGGGACCTTTTCGAACGGGAACCCGATCGCGTGCGGCGTGAAAGCGGCCAGATCAATTTCGCCGAGGAAGGCGAAGTTCCAGAGCCCGTCGAGCGAGTGGACGGGGCGAAGCGTGGGTGTGGTGGACATGGCGGGAAACAGCAGGATTTGAAAGAAAGTGGCCGAGGTGGCGCGCGACGTCATGCTCCCGGATTAGCGGAAGTGGCGCGTAGGCATGGCGACAGGCGGAGACTCACGGCGCATCCGTCAGCGTGGGTGGCTGCCCCGGTTGGACGGTAAGCAATTGAGTTTGGCCGACGCGGGTCACGCGCCAGCGCGTGGCCGCCCCGTCGGATTCGCTGGTGACGGTATCGGTCGCCTCGGCGCGCGGCAGAAGCAGCGTCCAGGTGTGAAAGGCGGATTTGGGTTTACGGCTGGCCAACACCAGTTGGAAGGCACTGCCGGGTTTGCCCTCGTTGGGCCCGCCGGCGAAATAGGAATAACCGTGGTGCATAATGCCGGGCCGCGATTTATCCTCCAGCGTGGCGTCGGCCACGGTGGCAACCAGCATCTGCCCGGACGGGCGTTCGAACCGCCAGCGGTGGTGGTCAAACTTGGCGAGCCGACCGGTGCCGTCTCCGTTGGCCAGGAGCAGCCGCCAATACAGGAACCGCGGGCGCGAGAGTTTATCGGTGTCTTCAAGCACCACCCAGCCAGTGCGTTGATTGAACCAGACTTGGCGGCGCGCGCTGGTGACCGGCGGGCCGTAGGCTGCGGCGGCGTCACTGGCCAGCCCGACCCAATCACCGTGTTCCAGCAACGGCCCGGGAACAGCGACCGGCTTGGCGCTCTGCTCCTGTTTGCCGAAAGTGACGACGCTGTGACTGCTCGTTAAAATATCCCAAGTCTTGCGCACAGGGTTGCGGTAACTGGCGCGGCCGGGCGCGGCCACCCAACTATCGCCGTCGGCGAGCAACATGATGGCGTTGCGGTTGCCGCGATCGTGCGCGTAGCCGGTGCGTGCGGCACCGCCGCTGCGCAGGGAAAACACGACATCGCGCTCCATCGTCCAACCGGTGCGGAATAAGGCCACGCCGTTGGCAAAAATCTTCGCGGTGGGCAGGCCGCGTTCGGCCGGCGAGACGGCGGCGGGTTGGTGCCGTCCCGGCGCGCCGAGGCGGAGCAGAAAATCCATCAGATAAGGCGGGCGATCCGGCTGATGGAAATAGTCGCCGAGCCAGGTGGCAATCCCGTCGTCATGGGCGTAGGCGAGCGAGGCGCAGACGAATTCATTCGGCGCCTCGAACAGATCGTCGTCGCCCCAATTGATGTGCAACGGCGCGCGGTGGCCATTCACGGGGCGGGCAACATAGTGCATCGCCATCCACGCCGCGCTGTGCGCGAGACTGCGATCGTGCAGACTTTCGCGCGCCTTCGTCCAACCGCGGGCCCACCAACCATAGAAAAATTGCTCCGCGCCAAATTGGAAATAACCGACCGGCTCACCGTAGCTGCCATCACTCTCGACAAAGTTCAGCCAAGCGTTGAGTCCGTTCACCGCCGCCGCCTCGGCCTCGGCATCCTCGAGCACGATCGCGCCGATGCGAGCCCCGGCGGAAACGGTCGCGATCCAGTTGTTCCGAGGGCGTTCAGGATTTTCGAGAAAGCGCAGACAGGGAACGAGCCCTTTGTCGCGCAACGCGGCACGAATCTCGGCAGTTTCCTCGGGAGTGAACAATTCCCCGGTCCACGCCAGGGTGAGCGCGATACCGCGGGTGAGTTCGGCGGTTTCGAGCCCGCCGACCGGCCGCGCGCGATCGAGCGGACGCAGCGCCGAGTGAATCCAGAAATCCAAGGGGCGCCGAACCAGATCCAGCGTGAGCGTGCGGACCAGCCGGCCGAGATCGGCCTGCCCGGTGGCAGCGTAAACCAAGGCGAAACGAGGCAACCAGCCTCGCACGAAATAGGTGTAACGCTCCTCCTTGGTCGTGGCCTGCTCCGGCCAATGGCCGGTGGCAAGCAATGCGCGCGCTTTGGTGAGGTAGTTTTCCCATGCCGTTTGCAGGCGCGGGTCCTCGGCCAGGGCCTCGGCCAACCGCGCAAAATCCGCGTGTTGCAACCAGACCTCGGTGGTGAAACGCGGCTGCGCCAGCCGGTCAGGGTCGAGGGGAAACGCGAGCTTGTCCGCCTCGGGCACCATCGGCCAAGTGGGCCACTCGGCGCGCGCGCATGGTGCGGCGCAGAGGGTCACGAGTATGAGCCATGCCACGCCAGCGCGGCGGGAAAACAGTAAAGGGTAACAGTTCATGAGCAAGGTCCTCAGAAGATATGCTCGTCGGGTTCGAGCGTGGTGTTTTGGAATTGGATGCGCTTGGCGGCGGCGGCGCGGTAAGCCATCGGCGTTTGGCCGACGGCTTTGTGGAAGACCCGGCAGAACAAGGTGGAGGAACTAAAGCCGGTTTTGTCCGCGATTTCGGTGATGGTTTGCTTTGAACTGACGAGGTAGGCCTTGGCCGCCTCCAACCGTAGTTCGCGCAGGTAATTGAAGATGGTCTGGCCGGTCTCCTCCTTGAAGCGACGGCAAAGGTGCTCGGCACTGAGCTTCACCTCCCAGGCGATTTCGTGCAGCTCAAGCGGGCGGCGGCAGTTTTCGAACAGAAACTGCTTCACGTGCTCCACGGCCCAACTGGCAGGGGCGGCGGCGTCGGCGGTGCGGCGGCGATCCCGCTCGGCGGTGGAGAGCGGCGCGTCGTTGAGCTGGCGGACGAGCTCCGTGACGATCAGGCGGCAAAAGCCGGTGACGCGGAAGCGGTAGCCGGCGGCGCGGCATTCGCTCTCTTGGCGAATCAGGCGCACCCAGTCCTGAATGCGCGGGCCGCCGAAGGCGTTGACGATCTTCACCGACTTGAAGTGGTGGCGGAGGAAGGCCGCGAAATTCACCTCGGGGTCGGACGCGGTGGGCGGGCCGTTGAGACCTGAGCCACCCTGGGTGAAATCGAGGCGCAGCGCGGAGAAATCGAACCAGATGCGCATCACGTGCAACCGCTCCTCGGCGTTGCCCACCGGCACATAGGTCTGGCGGCAGCGGCGCGGCACAATCAGCACATCCCCCTGCTTGATGCGCCCGACCGGCTGACCGTCGAGCAGCAAGTCCACCGTGCCTTCGAGAAAGAGGATAATCTTGATGTCGCGGTTGTTGACCTCCAGCCGGCGTTTGCGGGGAATGAAGATCACGCGTTCATCAACGAAGAGGAACGGCGGGTCGAGAAACTGAACGGCATTGAAACTCTCTCCCATGGGGCAGGTGCCAACGTAGGCCTGACCGTTCGACTGACAAGGCGTGACTGCGCTTGGGGATGGACTGTCGCTGATAAGCATGAACCCGAATTGATGCCGGGGCGGTTTGGGGTAGCGGCAGCCGGAAATCATCAACACAGTTCACGATAGTTCCGCCCGGGCTCGTTGGAGTGGTCGCAGCTGGCAAGTTCGGGCAGAATATCAATTTTGAGCGGTTTTCATCAGGCAGAGCCCATGACAAGCCGCCTCCGCTCCAGTATATTTCATCTTCAATCATGTCCGCTGTGTCACCCCCGATCATCGCACAACGCGCTTTCGACCGGTTTGTTGCGCTCCATCCCTTCAATTACTACACCGGCATTCTGACCCTACAGGCGCAGGCCCACTTCGGCGTGGCGCGCAACGACCCCAAGGTGATCGCGCAGGTGAAGTCGCATCTGCTGCCGTTCGTGCGCGGGGAGGTTCAGTTCAAGTGCAACTTCCAGAACTATCTCTGCGGCGGCAACGGCGCGGCGTTGTTGCTCCAACGCGGCCTCCTGCCCGAAGCGGCGGAGCCGGTGCGATTTTACGCGGAGGAACTCATGCGCGACGCGCCCCGCAGCCGCGAAGGCATCATTTCCAACCCCCTGCTGCCGGAGCCCAACCGCAACTGGAACCGGGAACAGATCTGGATTGATGTGGCCTTCGCCGTCACGCCCTTCCTCCTCTACGCCGGCTTGGCCCTGCGCGAATCCGCCTGGGTTGAGGAAGCCTTCCAACAAACGCGGAAGATGTATGACGTTTTCCTCAATCCGGAAAACGGCCTGCTCCATCAATGCCGCGGATTTACCGCCCCCGGGAAACTCACAGAAGACCATTGGAGCCGGGGCAATGGCTGGGGCATGATCGCCCTCACTGAATTGATTGACGCCCTGCCCGCGGATCATCCGCGCCGTCCAGCGGCGGAAAAAATGCATCGCGACCTGTCGCTCGCTTGCCTGCGGCATCAAGGCGCGGAAGGACTCTGGTTTCAGGAAATGACCCTGCCCACGTCTTATGTGGAGACGTCGGGCAGCGGTCTCATTTTACACGGCTTGGCCATCGGCGTGGCGCGCGGCCTGCTCCCGCCGGAGGACCGTGCGAACGTGGAGCGGGGCCTGCGCGGCTACCTGCGCTACATCGAGCCGGACGGCTCGATTCAAAACACGTGCCAGGATTGCCGAAGCCCCGGCGACGGCACGATCGCCGCTTATCTGCAACGTAAACCCATCCACAATGACCGCCACGGCTTCGGCCCCGTGATCCTCGCCTTCGGCGCGGGCGCGACCCGGCTGGGCCTCGAAACCCTTTAACCCCATGATGAATCTCGATCAACTCAAGGCCGCGCGCGGTGCGCGGGAACTCAAGGACTTTCCCATTCCGCTCGCGGAACTGTGCCAGCGCTACGAGGCGCTGTTCACCGCGGCGGTCAACGACGTGCTGCGCGAGCGCGGCCTGCTTTACCAGACGTTGCCTAGCGGCATCATGCCCTTGCGCGACACGATGAAGGTCGCGGGCCCGGCCTTCACCATCAAAGGCGCGAAGAGCCTGCTCGTTAAAAACGAAATGAAGGAGCGCGCCGAAATGCTGGAAGCCATCCCCGCGCACCACGTCGTCGCCTGGGACACCAGCGGCGACGACGAGTCCGCCCAATGGGGCGAGGTCATGACGATGGCCGCGCAAAAACGCGGCTGCCGCGGCGCCATTGTGGACGGTGGCGTGCGCGACACCGACCGCGTGCTCGGCCTCAATTTCCCCGTCTTCGTGCGTTACCGTTCCTCGAACGGCATGCTCGGACGCTTTCGCATCAGCGGCTGGCAGGTGCCGGTGCAAATCGGCCAAGTGCACATCGCCCCCGGCGACATCGTGTTCGCCGACATTGACGGTGCCATCGTGGTGCCGCGCGACCTCGCCTACGACGTGCTGCTGCGCGCCGAGGAAATCGCGAAAAGCGAGTCCGAGCTGAAGCAGTGGGTCAACGACGGCCTCTCGGCCACGGAGATCGTGAAACGCGGCGGCTATTTCTGATTTTATGAAAACACTAAAAGATCTCGTGGTCGTGGTAACTGGCGCGTCGAGTGGCATCGGCTTGGCCACCGCCCGTCAGTTCTCCCAACAGGGCGCAAAAGTCGCCCTCATCGCCCGGGCCCCAGACAAGCTGGAAACGTTGGCCGCCGCGATGCGCGCCGCTGGCGGCACCGTGCTTCCCGTGCCGCTGGATGTGACCGCCGAGCCGGACGTGGCCGCGGCCTTCGCCAAGGTGGAAGCGGAGTTGGGTCCGGTGGATATTTTGGTCAACGCGGCCGGCGTGGGCTTCGCCACCGACCTCTCGCGTTGTTCGCTGGCGGACTTCCGGCGCATTTTCGACACCAATGTGACGGGCGTTTTCCTTTGCACCCGCGCCGTGGTGGGCGGCATGCGCGCGCGCAAATCTGGTCACGTGATCAATATTTCTTCGATCGCGGGCAAAACCGCGAACCCGAACGCGCCGCTGTATTGCGCGAGCAAGGCTGCCCTCAATTCCTACACCAGCGGCTTGCAACAGCAGGCGGCGGCGGATCGCGTGCGCATTTCCACGGTCTCGCCCGCTTCGACCGACACCGCTTACTGGGACGGGCGCCAGGTGGACCGGAGCAAATTCCTGACCGCCGAGGAGGTCGCGACCGTCGTGCTCTTTGTGGCGCAACAACCCGACGGGGTCCTAATCAAGGACGTCGATCTGGCCGCCCTACGATGAGCTTGTTTCTCGACGATTCCGAACGTTCGCGGATCGTCGCGGCCCGCGCCACCCCGCCTTTGCGCGAATTCTACTGGGCCTTGGTCCGGCGGGTGGATCAACGGGTCGTCACGCCGGGCCTGATCGCGCCCGGCACCACCTGCGACTGGTGGCACTGCGCGGCGGAATACCTGACGGATGCCGCCATGGTCTGGGCCTTGCGTCCCAACCCGCCGCTCGCGGCATGGATGCGATCCACGGTGCTTGATGTCGTGCGCCGACCGCTGGCGGATTGGATCGGCCCGGACTTTCGCGACCATCAATGCCAGCCACCGCAAGGGCACCTGGAAACCGCGCACTTGGCTTGGGGCATCGCGGTGTGCCGCGATCTGACCGCGCCGCTTTTCACAGAGGCTGAACTTTCGGAAATCGACGACGTGTTGCGTCGTCACGGAATGGCGCTCTGCCAACGTTGGCTCGACACCCATGACCACGTCTCGAACTGGCGCTGCGTCATGAATGCCGGCGTCGCCGTGACTGCCGCCGTCCTGAACGACAGTGAATCCATGGCGCAAACGGCGGCGGAGTTCCGCCGCAATGCGGATTTTTTCCAGCCTGACGGGAGTTTCGGCGAATCGTTGCAATACGGCAACTACGCGGCCAGCGCGCTCGTGCTCACGCGTGAAGCCTTGGTGCGGCGACAGCCCGCGTTGGCCGCCGAGCTGCCTTTGGCACCCTGGATTGGCAAGGTGCGTAACGACGCCGCTGCGTTGCTCCATACCCAACCGCTGGCGGGCTGGTCCGGTGCGACGCGGGCTCGCAGCGTCAATTTCGGCGACAGCGCGGCCATCTATCGGCCGTCAGCCGACGTGTTGCTTTATATCGCGGCGCGCGGTCGCGAGCACCACCCACGCGAGGCGGGCTTGGCGCGTAGTTTGTTTGATCGGCTCTACACGCCGGAGCCTCATCAAGGGCCGCACGACCGCGCGTCATTTGGCTTTGTCAATGATTTCGGATTTCTCACGCCGCTACTACTGCCGCACGCCGCATCGGCCCTGTCTCCCGCAGAGGCTGGATTGGGGAACATCGTCGCCACGGACGCAGGCGACGTGATCGCCCGCGATAGCTGGCCTGGGCGGACGACACTGGCGGTGCGCACTGGCGGCGCGCCGTTGCGCAGCATCGCGCATCTGCACGGCGATTTGCTGAGCGGCATCCTGACCCATCGCGCCGAGGGCTTGCTCGTGGATGCCGGCCACAGTTGCTACCGGAATCACGACCGCGAGCTGGACCGCGCCACCGCGAACCACAGCACTTGCACCTTTGCGGCGCAGAATACCACCGGAGCCTGGCAGCAAATAGGACAACGGTTGCCCGCCCAGCGCCGCATCAACCGCGCCACGGGTGGCAATCAGCCGCCGGTTCCATCGCTGGGTCGGTTGTTGTTGGCGGCAGAGGTCGGCGAATTTCGCGCCGTGGTCGCGGAAGCGAGCGCGGCCTACGGCGAGCCGTTGCAGGAGTTCCGCCGTTGCTGGATCATGGGCGGTAGCCAGACGGTGTTTGTGGTGGATCGCATTGTGAGTGCGGCCCCGGTGCGCGCGACCTGGCATTGGCTCCTCAATAATCGTGAGGCGGCGCTGGAACTGAAACTCTTTCCGCCCGATCGCCTGGTCGCGCGGCGCAATGGCGTGGGTTTGAAATTATTCCACAGCGGCGGCGGCCAGCTACAATCTCCAATGCACTCCCGGGTGCATGATGCCTACCATCCGTTGCCCGGCGGTCCGGGAGAGGGCGCATCGGGCAGCGGAGCGCTGGTGCGCTGGACCGAGGCCGAGGCGAAATGCGAACGGACCATCGTCCACGCGATTTGCTTGGATGAAGCAGGCGCAATCGCCGGTTGGCATTATCATGCCGACGCGGCGGGTTTCGCCTTGGACGCGCCCGCGCGCGCGCGCGATTGGCGCATTGCGTTCGACGCCGCCGCGCAGCGAATCGAACTACGCGAAACCGTGGGAGGTGCATCCGCGGTGCTGGCTGTGGATGCGGCCGGAGATTGGAGCCTCGGTTAATTTTATGAAAGCAGCCTACTATGAAGGAAACCGCACCTTTACGGTGCGCGACGCGGCCATCATTCCTCCCGGTCCCGGTGAAGTTCGTCTGCAGGTGGCCTATGTCGGCATCTGCGGCACCGACCTGCACATTTACCACGGGGCGATGGATCAACGTGTCAAAACACCACTGGTCATCGGCCACGAAATGTCCGGCACGGTGGCCGAGTTGGGCGCCGGGGTCACCCATCTGCGCGTGGGCGACAAAGTTGTGGTGCGCCCGCTCGACAACCGCGGCGAAACGCCCGCCGACCGGGGCTACGGACATATCTGCCGCAACTTGAAATTCATCGGCATCGATTCGCCCGGGGCCTTTCAACAATCGTGGACCTTGCCCGCCTTCGTGATTCATCAGGTGCCCGCGCAAGTTGATTTGAAACTGGCGGCGCTGACCGAGCCGCTGGCCGTGGCTTGCCATGATGTGCGACGCGGTCAGGTGCGCGCGGGCGAACTGGCTGTCGTCATCGGCGGCGGGCCGATCGGCATATTGGTGGCGCTGGTCGCCCGCGCGGCCGGAGCGCGGGTGGTGCTTAGCGAGGTCAACGAACAGCGCCTGCAATTCGCGCGTGAACTGGGATTTGAGGCGGTGCATCCGGGCCAGATTGATCTGCCCGCGTATTGCCGGGAGCTGACCGAAGGCCGGGGCGCGGATATCGTATTTGAAGTTTCAGGCGCTCGGGCCGCCGCGGCGACGATGACGGAACTGTTGGCATTGCGCGGGCGTATCGTGCTCGTGGCCATCTACCCCAAGCCGGTTGAGGTAAACCTGTTTCAATTCTTCTGGAAGGAGCTGCAGCTCTGCGGCGCGCGCGTCTATGAGCCCGAGGATTACGAGGAAGCGCTGCGCTTGATCGCGGCGGACACCCTCCCCCTCGCCAGGCTCATCACCCAGGTCGGCAAGCTGGCTGATCTGCCCGCGATCTTCCGAGCCCTCGACGCCGCGCCGGAAGGGATGAAAACCCTGATTGACTGCACCCAAGCCTAACCCTCGCGCCCCTTGATTATGCACCTCCCTGAACTTTTTCGTCTCGATGGTCGCGTCGCCTTGGTGACGGGATGCAAACGCGGCATCGGTCTGGCGATGGCCACCGCGCTTGCCGAGGCCGGTGCCGATATTCTTGGCGTCAGTGCCACCCTCGAAACCAGCGGCAGTGACGTCGAGCGCGCCGTGCGCGCCACCGGGCGCGCGTTTCACGCCTACACCTGCGATTTCTCCGATGCCGCGGCCGTGCGCGCCTTTGCGGCCCGCATCAACGCGGAACATCCCGTGGTTGATATTTTGGTCAACAACGCAGGCACGATCCTGCGCAAGCCGGCGGCGGAGCATCCTGACGAATTCTGGGACAAAGTCATCGCCACGAACTTGAACGCGCAATTCGTTCTGAGCCGCGAGATCGGACGCGGCATGTTGGCGCGCGGCCGCGGCAAGATCATTTTCACCGCCTCGCTGCTCACCTTCCAAGGCGGTGTCACCGTGCCGGGCTACGCCGCGAGCAAGGGTGGCATCGGTCAACTGACCAAGGCGCTCGCCAACGAGTGGGCCGGGCGCGGCGTCAATGTGAACGCCATCGCGCCGGGCTATATCGCGACCGACAACACCAGTGCCTTGCGCGCCGATGCGACCCGTTCCCGCCAGATCATGGACCGCATCCCGGCCGGTCGCTGGGGCGAGCCGGCGGATTTCGCCGGACCGGTCGTGTTTCTCGCCTCCGCCGCCTCCGACTACATGCACGGTTCAATCCTGACCATCGACGGTGGTTGGATGGCCCGGTGAACACGCCCATCCCGGTATTACGTCAAACCAAGACTAGATTCATCAATCCGAGTTGAGCGGGACCTTGCAAAAATCTGCTAGTCTGCCCGCAAGCCAACCTTGGTTGGCGCAATCCCGACCCTCCAATCCCCGTTACCTTAGTGGCCTCAGTCCCCAGCGCGCCTTCCCGAGCAACCCCCGCTTCCCGCGTGGTGTGCCGGTCCTCCGTTTCACGACTGGACGCCTGAGTCGATGATCTAACCCAAGCAAACAAACTTATGAACCCAACCCTAGCTACCCTAGGACGCCACTGCGCGTTGGCTGGCGTCTTATTGACCGCACTCGCCACCGCGGTGGCCCAAGCTGTGTCCACGGACACTGAAGCCCAAAAACTCGAAGCCGAAAAGGCGCCACCCGCCATTAATGAGTCTGCCCGTGAGCTCCCCACCAAGGACGAGGTCGTGGTGCTCTCCCCCTTCACTGTCCAAGGCGATCAGGCTGAAGGCTGGACCGGCAAGGACACCCTGTCTGGGGCCGGCTTGCGCACGCCGCTTTCGGATATCGCCTCGGCGGTCTCCATCGTCACGCCGGAGTTTTTTGCCGACACCGCATCCACCAACTTGCGCGATGTGCTGATTTATCAAAGCAACATCGAAGTCGGCGGCATGGGCGGCAACGCGGCCCTCACCGACGAGTCTGGGCGCGAACCGTCGTTAGGCAACGAAGCCAGCACCCGCGTGCGCGGCCTCGCCACCGCCACCAAGGCGCGCAACTTCTTCCGCTCCACCATCCCGACCGATTCTTACAACGCGGGTCGCCTCGACATTAATCGCGGGGCCAACGCCCTGCTCTTCGGCGTGGCCAGCCCGGCGGGCATCATCAACTACTCGACGCAGGACGCCAGCTTCGGCAAGACCGCCGGCAAGATCAGCTATCTGGCCGACAACTACGGTCGCAGCCGCGTCACCCTGAATCACAACCAGATTGTCATCCCCAAGCAACTGGCCATCCGGGTCGCGGCGGTGGATGACGACCGCACCTTCAAGCAGGAGCCCGCCTACAACCACAGCAAGCGCGCCTACGCCGCGCTCACGTGGCAAATCAAGGCGCTCGAACGCGGAATTTTCACCGGCACGACCCTCAAGGCCAATTACGAAAAGGGCACCATCACGTCGAACAATCCGCGCACCCTGCCTCCCCAAGACTGGCTATCCAACTGGTTCGAGGACACTATATCGCCAGATGTGACGGGCTTGGGCATCAACGCCAAGAACACCTACGATCCATACCAAGTTTACAGCGCCGCCAACCTGGCCAACTATGGTTGGCGCGTCATGCAGCAGGCCAATCGCAGCCCGGTGCTCGTGTTTAATGATCCGAACTCGGCGATGCCATCCGCCCCGACCAACATCGCCAGCAGCTTGCCTGTGTTTGCTCGCCCCTTTGTTACCGGCAACTATTTTTTCTCCGGCATCAACAAGGTCAGCACCGGTGCGCAATTCTCAACCAACTCCTACAGCGATATTCTGAATCGCAAGAGCTATCCCGACGCGGGCTTCTATTACGCGCAAAGCATCACCGACCCCGGGGTTTTCGATTTCTACAACAACATCCTCGAGGGTCCGAACAAGGAAGAGCGGATGCGCTTTCACACCCAGAACATCGTCCTGGAGCAACTCTTGCTCGACGGGCAAGCCGGTGTCGAACTCGCCTTTGACAAACAAGTGGAGTCCGAGACCCGCCGCAGCCTGACTCCAGAGGACTTGTCCTTCATCGCCGTGGACGTGAACACACGTATGTTCGACGGCTCGCCCAACCCGAATTTCGGTCGCGCCTTCACCTCGGCCTCGGGCCAAGCCACGTATGATTACACTGTGCGCGATACCTTCCGGGCCAAGGCATTTTACAAGCTCGATCTGCGCGACAAGGGCAGCCCGTGGTTGGGCAAACTGCTCGGTCATCACACCTTCTCGGTCCTGCGCCAAGACGAGCATACCGATGATGAGCGTCGCGCTGGCCGCATGTATTCGGTCGCCGAGAACTGGCCCAACGGTAACAATCAAGACCGGTTCAGCGATCTGGGCAAACTCGTCAATACCGTCTCCTACTTGTCGTCCTCCTTGCTCAATGTGACCAACCCCGCTCTCGGCGACATTGGCCGCGTCACCGCTGACCGCATGAACCTGCCTGGTCTGCTCAATGGCAAAGGCGTGTTCCTCACCCGCTTGCAGGCTAGCAACGCCACCCAAGCCAAGGACGGCAATCATAACCTCTATACCGCGCCTTTCACGATCATTGGCGGGGATCGTAAATTGACCGAGATGGCTTCCGGCGCCACCAAAACGCGCCTCGACCTGCGCTCTACTGCGGTAGCGGTGCAAAGCTACTTCCTCGATGACCACATCGTCGCGATGTATGGCGAACGCCGCGAAGAGGCGGAAAACAAGCTGGTCACCGCTCCGACGGTCACGAACGGCGAAGGCTACCGTTTGGTCAACAGCCCAGACTACTATCTCGACCGCCCCGGCCTCCCTGTGATCGAGAACGAGGGCAAACTCACCGCTTGGAGCGTCGTCGGCAAATTGCCCGTGCGCTGGATGAAGCGCACGCCGCTCAACGCTCTCTCCGCCTACTATGGCGAGTCCACCAACTTCGACCCGCCACAGTCCCGTTCGCAAAGCGTGTTCGGCGACGATCTGCCCGCCGCCTCTGGTTCCTCCAAAGACTACGGCTTCTCCTTCGACGCGCTCGACAACAAGGTTTCATTCCGCGTGAACTTCTTTGAGAGCGAACAGATCAACACCCGCAACTCCGCGCTTTCCCAAGCCACCATCTCCATCATGGAGCGCCACAAGGAAGCCTTCAACTCGGTCACCAATGGCTTCAATCCCGACAGCAATGGCGATCACTTCCCCGATGGCTATGTCGCGCCGCCGCAGGCGGTCCTCGATCTCTTCCGCACGAGGATCAACGGCAATACGCTGACCTACAGCTCAGCCGGTGTGGTGGACACCAGCGACTATGTCGCCAAGGGCGTGGAAATCGAATCCGTCATCCGTCCCACGCGCAACTTGACGGTTTCCTTGAACGTCTCGCAGCAGCAATCCACGCGCACGAACAGCGGCAAATACCTGCGTGAACTTCTGTTCAACACACCACTCGCCAATGGCCAGACCTTGAACGAGGCATGGACCAGCAATGCCGCCGGTAACATCGCCCTGACCATGGGCGCGGTCGGAGCCCCCTTCACCACCGGCACGCTCGCGCACTACTACAATCTATTCATCCTCAATCCTTATAACAAGGTGGTGCTGGCCGACGGTGGCCCGGCGACGGAACTACGCGAATGGCGCGCCAACGCCAGCGCCAGTTATGACTTCCGTCAGGGCGTGTTGAAAGGCGTGAAAGTGGGCGGCGCCGCCCGCTGGCAGGATAAGGTCGCGATCGGCTACCCCATCGTATCCTATCGCGCGGACGGCACGCTCGTCGGCACGGGCGCTCCGCAGAGCACGGACTTTCGTTCCTACGACATCGCCAATCCTTACTACGGCCCGGATGACCTGAATGTGGATACTTGGATCTCCTACCAGCGCCCCATTTGGAAGAACCGGTTCGACTTCAAGGTGCAGCTCAACGTCCGCAACCTGTTCGCCGATGAGGATCTCATCCCCATTCGCGCGCAACCCGACGGCAGCATCGCGATCTACCGCATCCCGAGCCCGCGCACGATCAGCCTGACCACCACGTTCGGCTTCTAAATCCTCCTGTCGCGGGCGGCCCCCGGATCCCTCCGGCACACCGCCCGCGACTTTGCCTCGATAACCGGTGGTCTTTCGACTCCGGTTTTTCGTTTACAACCCCTGCCCCATCTCTTGTCCAACGATCCCGCACATCCCTCACAAGGCGAAGACTCCAACACGACCGGGACTGCCGCGCCGCCGCCAGACCGAGTGCGCCTGCCTCAGTTGCTGGCTTTCGCGGTGGGCGGATTGCCCTTTGATTTGGGCGCGAATGCGGTCAAGCAGCTCGCCTACCCCATCTACAATATTGTGCTGGGGGTAAACCCGGCGCTAGTGGGCGCGATGTTGATGATCGTGCGGATCTGGGACGCCTGCACCGACCCGATCATGGGTTGGATATCCGACAACACCCGCACGCGCTGGGGTCGCCGCCGACCGTATATCGCCGCCGGAGCCGTGCTGTGCGCCATCTGCTTTCCGCTGATCTGGTGGGTGCCGCGTGGCGCGGGACACGGGCTCGCCACCACCTATTTCTGTGTGACGGCCCTGGCGTTTTACACCGCCTTCACGGTCTATTGCGTGCCCTATGTCACGCTGGCCTTCGAGATGTCGCCCAACTACAATGAGCGCACACGCATCTTCGCCGTCCGCAATGTGTTCACCTCCCTGGCTGGGCTGGTGGGCATATGGGCTTTCCGAGCCGCCTATTGGGACGGATTTGATGACGCCGTGCAGGGCATACGGGCGGTGGGACTCGCCATCGGCGGCATATTTCTGGTGTGCGGACTTTGTCCGGCGCTCTTCACCAACGAGCGCTACATGCGCCTGGTGAAAGATCAGGTGAAGCTACAATTCTTTCCGTCATTCAAGCACACCTTTGCCAACCGCCCGTTTCGCATTTTGCTCACCATGACGCTGACGATTATTTTCGGCGTCTTCACCTTCGATGCGCTCGGCGTCTATGTGAACACCTATTATGTGTGCGGAGGCGACGTGAAGCAGGCCGCCACTTTGATGGGGCTGAGCGGCACCGTGCGGCTGTTCTGCACTTGGGCTTATCTTCCCATCGTGACCATGCTCTCCGCCCGCGTGGGCAAGGTTAATGCGCTCAGGTTCTGCTTGGGCATGGGCATTCTGGCCAGCATCTCCAAATGGTTCCTCTTCCGCCCGGAGTGGCCCTACATGCAGCTCCTGTTGCCGATACTGATTTCGCCGGCTTCGTCGGGCTTCTGGCTGCTCGTCAACTCCATGAAGGCCGACGTGTGCGATCTGGATGAGTTGGAAAGCGGCGTGCGCCGGGAAGGTGCCTATGCCGCGATATCCAGTTGGGTGCAAAAATTCGCCGCATCGCTGACTTTTCTGCTGACCGGCCTCGTGCTCGTTGTGACAGGCTTTCAGCAAAGCCTCGGCGGCGATCAGTCAGCGGGAACCCTGCTGATGCTCCGACTCGCCTTTTGCATCATGCCCGCCACGGTTTTCACCATCGGCCTGATCATGCTGCGGAAATACGATCTTGGCCCCGCGCGCATGAAACAGATTCGCGCCGATCTCGAAGGCCGCCGGATGCGCGTGTGACGTGAAGCAACGCTCCTCGCTGCAACCGGAAGCGATCGCACCTGCTCTTCCCCCAGCCTTCTACTTTAAAACCTTATGGCTCTCCCGTCATTATTCCCTCACATTCCCGCTGGTTACTGCGATGAAGCGGAATCCATCCCCCCATTCTGGCTGACCACACCCGAGGAGGTTTATCACTTCCTGCGCACGCGCATCCACCTCGGCACCGTCGAGACGCTCGCGGTTTCACCCGGCGGTCGCCCGGTGATGGCGGTCAGCTACGGTCGTCCGCGCGCGCCCGGCGGCACCACGACCTTCTCCGGCACGCTCGGCACCCGGGGACAAAACATCGCCTACTACCGCGGCGCCGACGCCGCGAAAACCGTCTTTGCTTCGATGGCCGCCATTCACGGCGGCGAATTGGATACCATCGTGGGCGCGCTCAACTTGCTCGCGGTCTTTGAGACCGGCCACGACCTTTCCGGGCAAGCCTGGCCCGCGCTCGTCGCGCTGCGCGATCAGGTGGATCGCATCGTGATCGTGCCCTTGCTCAACCCCGACGGCCGCGCCCGCTTCCCCGTCCGCATGGAGCCGTATCGTGGCGGCGCGCCGGATTCGTTTTTCATCCACGAATACCTCAACACGGGTGGCTACAAGGACGGTTCGCTCATCGGCTGGCCGGCCGTGAAGGAATTCATTCCGATGGATTTCAGCCAGTTTGGATTTCCCGGCGGCTATCCGAACGACGCCGGCGTGAATCTCATGCACGATGATTTCATGGGGCAGCCGCAGCCGGAAACCCGCGCCATGCTCGATCTTTGCGCCCGCGAGAAACCCGACCTCATCCTCAACATGCACACCGGTGTGGCGAAGGATGACTACTACATGGAGATCCACCGGCCGTTCTGCGAACCGCGCGGGCAGCCCGTGTTCGACGCCTTCTACCGCCACGTCAAAACCCGGCTGACTCTCGAAGGCCTGCAAGGCTCCCCCGACCCCGCCGTCTCCGCCAATCCCGCCCGCGTCTCAAACTTCGCCTACAACCTCAACACCGCGCTAAACCTGCACTCCGGCGGTTTGTGCGTTACCATTGAATCGCCCTGCCACGGCTACTCCGGCACCAATCGCGCCGGCCAACCCGCCATCCACTCGCCCGAAACCTTGCTGCGCACCCAACTGCTCGCCTACGAGGAATCCTTGGCCTTCCTAGCCAAGACCGGCGGACGCGTGGGCTGGGACGCGGGATTGCAACCGTAAGGCCACCTACCCTTTCGGCGGGTGATCGATGCCATCTCAACAAGCGGCATGATTGCCGCTTCGGCGCACCTTCAATTGCTAAAGTTCACCTCATCAATGGAAAGGGTGTAACCGCTGCTGGCCACGTTCTTCCCAGTTATCGTGAAAACGGGATACTTGTGACCAGCGGAGAAATTGATGGTCGCGTGGGTGTGGGTTTTCCAAACCGAAGTCGAGCTATACATGTCAATAGTGGACAGGACGCCACCAAGGTTGAGCTGAGCGATTCCGCGATCCGGGCCGGCGAGATAGCGCAGGGTCACGGTCAGGCTTCCCTTGGGCACTGGCACCAGATGCAGCTTAATCCAGTCACCCACCGAACCCGACGAATAGAGGAGGTGTGATCCTTCGCTCGCGTCTGAGGCGGCCACATTGCCATAGCTCCCACCAGAGTGCGAATGGTAACTCACCTCGCCCTGGTAGGAGTAATTTCCCACAACTTGCTTGTAACCGGTCGTGTTGACGTAACCAGCACCTGGAGACACGGAGCCTATTAGGCAACTACCACCAGGAGGGATGCCCTTGTCCACGCTGCCAGAAACATAGCTGTGGCTGCTTATGACATAGGTGCCTTGGTCATTGTTGTAGTCCTCCCCAGGGTAAAGGTGGTCTTTCTTAATCGTAAGCCCACGGGCGGACCATTCATTCATCCAAACATCAATCAGGTCGAGATAGTTGCACTTGGTCGTATCGATGCCTGAAGAGGTCCAATAGATATACGCGCACCGATTGTCATTAGACAGGGTGTTGTAAGTAAAGTAACAGCTCTCCACCCGATTCACGAAGGTGTAGCTCATGTCGTGATAGACGTGCTTCGCGCAAATAATGCTTTGATACGAGGTGTCGAAATCACTGTGCCCCACATAAAGATTGCCTCGACCATAAATCTCGCTTCCCACCGCACCGGTGAACTGGATCGCGTCTCCATGATGCCCGCTCGACGTCCCATGTACGCCGCTTATTCGGCAGTTTTGAATGTAAACATCCGGTGATTCCCGCGTCTTGCCATCAATGTTAATGGCGTCGGCGCCGGAGGCGTCAGCGGTATCAATCTTCATGCCTTCGATAAAAACGATACTGCCCGCTGGCATCCGTTTGAAGGCCAAGGCACGGGAATAACTGCCATCGTAGTTGATCTCTCCGCCAATCACCACCACTCGGCGGCCACCAGAGACCACGACTGGATGCTGCACCACCGTCGAGGGGAACTGGATAATGGCATCCTCAGTGTCTCCCAGCGTGATGGTTTGGGTGTCAGTGCCAGTCGCGAGGACATTCACCGTGGTGGGATCGACCAGCGTGGGTGGCGCGTAGCGTAGTTTTTCCGCGATCGTATAGGTTGCCGTGACCGAGAGATCATCAATGGCCAAGCTGGCGTTGGTGCGCCCAGTGCGTGTGTCCGATTTCCAATCCGTCCATGACAGCCAGAACGTAGCCTCCGCCGCAATGGACAATCCAGTTATGGTGTGACTTCGGGCGGACTGATTTGAGGCCGAATTCCCGTCCAGTGCGGCAGACGTGCCCGAGTGGAGCCCGGTAAAATCCAAGGCGTTCACGTTAACCCAAGTGCCCGAGGTAAGCGAAGTGGCATCCAGCGAATACCGGAAATCCAGCCGGTTGGCCGGATCACCCGTGCCTTGTCGCCACTGTTCGCCGGTGTAGGAAATCGTCAGGCTGGTGATCGTGCCGCCAGTGTCATTTTTCAGCCAGACCCCCAATTTCGAGGTGGCGGTATCACCGGATGTGCGGGCCACGCCCAGCGCCCCCTCATTATCGACGGTGCTGCTTTTGAAAATCCCGACCGTGGTCCCGGTTGGCAAAGTGTTGCCATTGCTACCGGCATAATTACCCGCGGTGGATCCTCCACTTACGGCGAACCACCCCGCATAGGTGCTGTTGTTCTGCCATGTTAATGGACGCGTGCCTTCGCTGCTGGTGACGGCTACTCCGCCCGCGTCGTTGAAGTTCTGTTGATAGCCGCTACTGCCCAAGGACACCTGTGCAGAGGCAGCGGTGATCGAGAACAAGACAAACCCGGCGGTCATGGCCGCCCGGTAAAAGGCGTGGCGCCAAGAGGCACCTCGCGCGAAACATGCGAGAGTATTCATTTTAGGGTAATCTGGGGTTGAACTGAGCTAGCCACAGCCTAACCGATTCCCCAGCCGTCGGGTTATACCGTGATTGATAACCCTACATCGATATTGATTCTCTATATTACGTCGTCGTCTTACATTCAATCCAGAGTCCCGTCAAAATTTGCCCACCTTCTGAGCGAGACCGAAAAACGACCTAAATGACTCATACGTGCGCTCGGTGACGCCGAAACCAAACGAAGCCTAGCCCGGATATTGCATAAAAAAGGTATCGCTTAGCTGGTTAACCATTGGTAA
>JACFMR010000011.1 GCA_019455245.1 Opitutaceae bacterium | reverse complement strand
ATCAGCCGACAGGTTGGCCGCTCTAGGGCCGCCTGTCGGCTTCATGTCATCTACATTTCATTCGGATTAAAGCAGTTTCGATTGATTTGCCGCCGCTTTGACCGCGCCCTTCGTAGGCTCGGCGAAGTTGGGAGCGCAGCGATTCTGCTGGCCAGCAGAATGGTCTACCGGCGGCCACCCTTGGCTGAATCTCACTTCGTTCGGAACGCCTTTGGCTCAAGCGCGGCTACGAAAATTCTTAAACCGCTCTAGGCATGCGGTTGCCGCTTGAGCGCGCGTTCCATGGCGGCGGTCAGTTCCGCGCGGTCGATCGGCTTGCTGATGTAGTCGTTCATGCCCGCGGCCAGGCAGCGTTCGCGGTCGCCCTGCATGGCGTTGGCCGTGACGGCAATGATCCACGGACGCGAGGCCGCCTCCGGCAGGTGGGCGACGATCCGGCGCGTGGTTTCAAGTCCGTCCATCTCCGGCATCTGCACGTCCATGAGGATGATGTCGTAGTTGCGCCGACGCAGCGCATCGATCACCTCGTGGCCGTTGGCGGCCACATCCGCGCGGTAACCGAGCCTTTCCAACAACATTACCGCCACACGCTGGTTGACCACATTGTCCTCGGCGATCAGCACCGCCTCGTGGCGAAACGGCGCCGTCGTTTCGCCCGATGAAACTGCCAGCGGGATGCCGTTTCCGGGCGCTTCGCGTCCACGAAGCACGCCAAGCAGCACCTCGTTGAGCCGGCCGGGTTTGACCGGTTTGGCGAGGACGGAGGCAAAGAGTCCGTCGGCGGGCACCATTTCGCGCTGGCCGAGGGAGGAGAGCAGAATCAACGGCAGCTTGGCCGCCGCGGGCAGATCGCGCATACGCCGGGCCAGCGTGATGCCATCCATCTCCGGCATCTGCAGATCGAGAATCGCCACGTCGAAGATCGGCCCGGATGCCAGCGCCGCCAGCGCGGCCGGGCCCGAATCTACCGCCGTGACCGTCAGGCCCCATTTTTCCCCCTGGACCGAAAGGATCCGGCGGTTGGTCGCGTTGTCGTCCACCACCAGGAGGCGGCGGCCATGCAGGATGGTTTTCCCGACGGACAGGTAGGGCCGCGGGACGGACGCCACGACTTCCGCCAGCACGGTAAATGTGAAGGTGGAGCCCTGCCCGACCTCGCTTTGCACCGTGATCGTGCCGCCCATCAGTTCGACCAGCCGGCGCGCGATCACCAGGCCGAGCCCCGTGCCGCCGAACCGGCGGGTGATCGTCGCATCCACCTGCGTGAACGCTTCGAAGATGCGGTCCCGGGCCTCGGCCGGGATGCCGATGCCGGTGTCCTGCACCGCGAACTCGAGCTCGACGCGGCCGTCGGGTTGCGGCCGGCCGTGCACCCGCAGGACGACCTCGCCGGTCTCGGTGAACTTGATGGCGTTGCCCAGCAGGTTGACGAGCACCTGGCGCAACCGCGTGGTGTCGCCGCGGATGCTGCCCGGCACGCCGTCGGCGATCTCGTAGAGCAGGTCCAGTTTCTTCTCCACCGCCCGGGCGGCCATCAGGTCGAGGGCGCCCTCCACGCAGTCGCGCACGTTGAAGGTTTCCTGCTCCAGGTCCATGCTGCCCGCCTCGATCTTGGAGAAGTCCAGGATGTCGTTGATGATGGTGAGCAGCGCCTCGCCACTGGCGCGGATGGTCTCGGTGTAATCCTGCTGCGCGGGGGCAAGCGGGGTGTCGAGCAGCAGCGAGGTCATGCCGATGACGCCGTTCATGGGCGTGCGGATCTCGTGGCTCATCATGGCGAGAAACTGGCTCTTCGCGATGTTGGCCGCCTCGGCCGCTTCCTTGGCGGTGCGCATCTCCTCGGCGTGGAGCTTGCTCTCGGTGATGTCCACCACCGTGGCGATGTCCTGATAGCCATGATTGTCCGGCGCGGTGAAACGGCGCACCGTAAGCAGCACCCACACCGTCGAGCCGTCGTGACGCCGGTAGCGCTTCTCGAGCTGATACTGGTCGACCTCTCCCCTTTGCAGCTGCGCGTAAAGCTCGCGCTGCCGGGCGTATTCCGCCGGGTCGGAGATCTCCGCAAACACGTCGTCGCGCTCCACCTCGACGTTTTCCAGGCCGGTGATGCGGCGGTGGGCCTCGTTGATCAACCGGGTTTCACGGCGGGGCTGGCCGGGCAGCTGCTCGACGGTGTGCAGGTGGATGCCGACCGGCACCGCGTCGAAGACGAAGCGCAACAGGGCCTCCTTGTAGGCGAGCTGCTGTTCGGCGAGCTTGCGTTCGGTGATGTCCTGCACGGTCGAAATTTCCTGTTCCAATGTGCCGTCCGGCCGGCGGTAGCCGTGGCAGATCAGCAACACCCAGACGAGCCGGCCGTCGGGCCGCTGGTAGCGTTTTTCCAACCGGTATTCGTCGATCTCGCCGCGTTCGAACTGCCCGCGCAGTTCGTCCTGCCGCCGCAGGTCATCCGCGTGACTGATTGCCCGCACCACGGCGTGGTCGGTCAGGTCCTCGCGGCGCAGGCCGCTGATCCGGAAAAAGGTCTCGTTGTTGTAATCGATGCGGCGGCCGTCCGGCAGGTAGCGCACCCAGGAGACGCCGATCGGCACATTCTCGAGCATGAAGCTCAGCTGGTGCTCCTTTTCCGCCAGCTGCCTTTCGGACTTTTTCCGCGCCGTGATGTCGTTTTGCAGGATCAGGTAGCCCGTGGGCCGGCCCTCCTGATCGATCATGGGTTGCACCTCGATGTTCACCCAGACGGCCCGCCGGTCCTTGGTGTAGTGGATGATTTCGCCGCGGAAAGTCTCGCCCCGCGCCGCCGCCGCGTCGATCGCCCCGATGGTGGCGGGATCAGTCCCGGGACCGGCCAAGACTTCGCTGGGCCGGCGCCCTTTGATATCATCCAGGGTGTGCCCGAACAACCGCGTGTGACTGTCGTTGATCCACTGGATGCGCCAGTCCCGGTCCATGAGCGCCACCGCCGTGGCGGTGCGGGCGGCCACCAGGGCCAGCCGTCGTGTGTCCACCTCGGCCCGTTGCAGGTCCCTGTTTATCCGGTCGGCCAGGGCCAGGGCGCGCCGGCGCGAACCCGCGAGAGAGTGGATCAGATAGGCGCCCAAGGCGCTGACACACAGGCCGAGCAGGCCGATCGCCCAGGGCAGGAGCAGACGCCCCGGCTGTGCAAACAGGGCATTGGTCCGGAGGTGCACCGTCCACCGCCGGCCCAGCACATCGATGGTTTGCGTGGTTTCACGCGGGGTCAGCATCCAGGCCGGCACCCGGACGAGGCCCTGCGGACCGGCCGCAGTCCGCGCGGTTTCATGGCGGAACAGCATGGTGGTCCGGTCCGCATCCTCGAACACCGTGAAATCCAGCTGGGCGTTTTCCCTTTCCGCCACATTGGCGAACAGTTCGTCGGTGCGGATGGCGGCATAAAGCCAGCCCTGCACGAGGTCCAACGGATCCGCATCGGCCGGCAGCGGATGGTCCCGGCCGAAAAACGGGAGAAAGAGCAGGAATCCCGGCACGCGCTCCTCCGCGTAATCGAGCTTGATGCGCCGGCTCAGCACCAAGTCCCGCTGGCGGGCGGCGGCCTCCGCCGCCTCGCGCCGGGTCCGGCCCGTCGTCAGGTCCAGGCCCGGCACGCCCGCGTTCGGGGCGCGCGGCTCGATGGCCGTGACCACATATGCCCAGTCGCCGGTACCTGATCGTTCGACGGAAAAATCAGCCATGCCCGCCGCCCGCAGGCGCGCTTCGAAGTCATCGAGTCCCGCCCGCGGCACCCGTTGCACATAACCCATGCCGATGATGCCGTCGGCGAACTGCCCGGTGATGTTGGCGTAGTAAACCGACCACTCCCACGGCTCAACCGTTTCGCTCGCCCGCGCGAAGGCCAGGCCACCGTGCAGCAGATCACTCACGGTCCCAAACCGCGCCTCGATGCCGGCCATCAACCGGACGGTCTGCCGCTCGAAACGCCGCCCTTCCTCCTGCTCCAGTTCATGCCGGATGACGCCCCAGGCCAGCGCCGAGACCACCACGCCGAGGACCAGGATCAGCCCCGGCAGCAAGTTGTGGGGACGGTGCTTGCGCAGCGGTGAGGGGAAAAACTTCATGATGGGGGCGTGGGGTAACAGCATTCGGTCAACCGACCGCGGTCCGCAGGCTGGGTTCAGCCCAACTCACGGGCAAGCCAGTCGGCGACATTGAAATGGGCGGGTTGGTCCAGCAGGGCGCGCAACCGCTCCGCCTGCGTCCGGGTGTGCCGGGCGCGTTCCGGATCGTTGATTGCGGCGCGCAATTCCGCGGCCAGCACCTCCGGCCGCGCGGCGCCCTGGATATGTTCGGGATACATCGGCTGGTTGAGCAGCAGGTTCGCGATGCCGATGTAGTCGAGCTTCACCCACCAACGCGCGAGCAGATAGGTGAACGGATTGGTGCGGTAGGCGATCGCGCCCGGGATGCCGGCCAGGGCGCAATGCAACGACATCGTGCCCGAACTGGTCAGCACGGCCGCGGCCGCCACGGGCTCGCCGACGACGGGGTCGGTTCCTTCTTCCGCCACCGCGCGGAGCCGCACGTCCGCGGGCGGATGGGCCTCCAGCAGCACGGTGCGGATTTCCTCGCTGGGATAAATCACCACCGCCTCCCGGTCGCCGCCGTTGTCACGGTATTGCCGATACGCCGCCAGCAACACCGGAAAAATGCGCGCCACCGCCTGCTTGCGGCTGCCCGGCAGCAACAGCACCGGCCCGGCCGGATCGTGCCGCACCGGCGCGACATACCCCGGCGCCAGGAACGGATGTCCGACAAAATCGACCGGCAGTTCGGTGTCGGCGTAGCACTCCACCTCGAAAGGAAAAATTACCGCCAGGGCATCGAGATCCCGCGCCATCGTGAAACGCCGCTGGCGTTTCCACGCCCAGATTTGCGGCGAGATGTAATACAGCAGCGAGACCGCCCCCCCGCCCTTGACCGAAATCCCCCGCTCCCGCAGCGCCGCGGCCAACCGCAGGTTGAAACCCGGATAGTCCACAAAACACACCGCCCGCGGCCGGTGCGCGCCGATCCAGCGCAGCATCTCCTCAAACAGCGCCTTGAAAAACGAGTAGTGCTTCAGCACCTCGACAAAGCCCACCACCGACGACGCCGTGAGATCGTGCAGCACCTGCGCCCCGGCCGCGGCCAGGTTCGGCCCGCCCAGCGCGCAAACCCGCAAGGCCGGATTTTTCGCACGCAGTTCGCGCACCGCCAGCGCCGCATGCTCGTCCCCGGAGTGTTCGCCCGCGATCACGAGCAGGTCGACTCGCCCGCCCTCGGGCGGCGGCAAACGAAACGGCAATTGGGCAAGTGTTTTCATGTTGCAGGTAGGGCGGGACCGCTGGGCCCGCCGCAGGTTGTATCCGCACCAATATCAGGCGGCCAAATCCACGGCCACGCTTCCAGATTCGCCACCAATCCACTCCGCACCGGATTCATCCGAATATATTGCGCTTTTTCGTCAAATGATTCGCCGATTCTGAGCCGGTGATCAAAAAAATCCCGTTGCCACTCAACGGAGAATCTTTTCGCCACGATCTCCTTGAACCCTGCCACGACCTTCCGCATGTCCTCCGGCAGGGGAAAGGACAGCAAAGCGTGCAAGTGATCCGGCATGAGCAGCATCAAATGCACATGCCATCGATGCATACGTTGTCGGAAACTTGCCGCTTCAAATATCACCTCTGCGGCGTTCCTCCGGCAGAGCTGATTGAGTCCTCTCTTTTTGCAACATAAGGTCAAAAAATAGACGGCGCCACCGTCCACCCATGACGGGATATCGTGAGGAAGAAACTTTCGTTGTCGCAAGGTCATTGCCTTGGGTACTGCGGCGGGCCCGGCGGGCCCGCCCTACCAAACACTCGAAAACGGCACCGCATGGATTCCGGACCTTTCGTGTGATTCGCGTGTTTCGTGGTTAACCGCATCGGCAGGATTTCTGCTCAGGCTTTTCCTTGCCGGATCTGGTCGGTGATCGTGATCGCCACCTCAAGGGCGCTCTTGCCGAGCGCGGCGCCGACCTTCGGCTGGCGCGCCTCGCGCACGCTCTCGATGAAACTCGCCAGCTCCAGCGCGAGCGGCTCGCCCTTCTCGATCGGGATGTCCTTGACCGGGATCGCGCTCAGGTCGCCGGCCTTCACCAGCCCCACCTTCATTTTCAATCCGTAGGCGATGATGTCGCTCTTCTTCACGAGGTGGCCGGTCTGGTTCATGAAATCGAGCGAGAGATAGGCGTCGGACTGGAAGATGCGGATCTCGCGCTGCTTCTTCGTGCTCATACGGCTCGCGCTCAGGTTGGCCACGCAGCCGTTTTCAAACTCGATGCGCGCGTTGGCGATGTCCTCGCCCTTGGAGAGCACGGTCACGCCCACGCTGTCGATGCGCTTGATCGGAGATTTCACCAGCGCGAGCACGATGCCGATGTCGTGGATCATCAGGTCGAGCACCACGCCGACCTCGGTGCCGCGCGGCTGGTAGGGCGCGAGCCGCTCCGCGGTGATGTATTGCGGCGTGCTGACCTGCTTTTCCAAAAAACTCATCACCGGGTTGAAGTGCTCGATGTGGCCCACCTGCACGAGGCAGCCGTGCTCCTGCGCCGCGGCCAGCACCCGCTCGGCCTCGGCCAAATTCGCGCACAGCGGCTTCTCGATCAGCAGGTGCGTGCCCCGCTGCAACAACGGCAGCGCCACCTGTTCATGCCGGTCGGTCGGCACCACCACCGAGACCGCGTCGCACGCTTCGCCCAGTTCCTCCAGCGTGGCAAAACGCCGGCAGTTGTGCTTCGCGCAGATTTCCGCCGCCCGCGCATCGCTGGTTTCGAAAATGCCCGTCAGTTCGGCCCCCGGCAGCGACGCGTAGATACGGGCGTGATGCTGACCGAGGGAGCCGACGCCGGCGACGCCACAGCGAATGCGTTCAGAGGAGGCGGAGAACATGCCGGGAGTGGACAGGCTCAATCCGTCCGTGGCAACGCGGGAAAAGTCCGGCGAATGCCGCCGGCATCCGGCGCTACTGACCGGCACCGCGGCGATTTCTGCGCTGCGTTTTCGAAACCACACCGCAGGCTGGCCGTAACCCCCGCCACCCATGACCGACCGCCAATGGAACGACCTGCTCGCCGTGCTGCGCGGCGAAGTCCTCAACCCGCTCCCCGTGGGCTTCATCATCGACTCCCCCTGGCTGCCCAACTGGCACGGCATCACCATCGCCGACTACCTCGCCAGCGAGAGCCTGTGGCTGGAGGCCAACCAACACGCCATGGAGACTTTTCCGGAGGCGTGGTTCCTGCCCGGCTTCTGGTCCGAATTCGGCATGTGCACCGAGCCGTCGGCCTTCGGTTCCCGCTGCCGGTTCCCGCGCGACGAATTTCCGTTTGCCGAGCCCGTCCTCACCGATCCCGCCGAAGTCGACCGTTTGCCCGACCCCGACCCGGCGACCGACGGCCTGCTGCCCTTCATGCTCGGGCGGTTGCAGCGGGCCGAACCGCACCTCCGGGCGCTCAGTCACTCCATCCGGTTTTCCGTTTCCCGCGGTCCGCTCAATGTCGCCACGTTTCTCATGGGCACGACCGAGTTTCTCGTCGCGCTGAAAACCGATCCGGAGGCCATGCACCGGCTCCTGCGCAAGATCACCGATTTTCTCCGACGCTGGCACGACCTGCAACGCCGCACCTTCCCTTCAATCGACGGCATGCTCCTGCTCGACGACATCGTGGGATTTTTGGGCGAGGCCGACTTTCTCGAATTCGGCGCCCCCTACCTGCGGGAGCTCTATGCGACAGAGGTGACGGTAAAGTTTTTCCACAACGACGCCGCCTGCGCCCAATCGATCGCGCACTACGCCGACCTCGGCATCAACCTCTACAATCCCGGCATCCAGACTCCGCTCGCCGAAATGCGCCGGCTCTGCGGCCACCGCCTCACGATCCTTGGCACCATCCCGCCGCGCGACGTGCTGGCGCAGGGCTCGCCCAACGAGGTTCATGCCGCCGTGCGGAGCCTGCTGGCGGACAATCCCGACCACTCCCGTCTCATCCCCTCGTGCGCCGGCGGCATGCCGCCGGGCGTGACCACGGCAAACATCCGGGCCTTCCTCGCTGCCTCTAGAGCGGTTTAAGTTGAAGTGTAGCCGCGTTGTCGCGATGCGACAACGCAGCTACCTCAACCCAAACCGAAGCTGCCGTCCCCATTGCTCCGGGCTTGTCTTCGTCCGGCCGCCGGCTCTGCTTCCCCTCGCCCCTCCCCATGCTCACCCATCCCTGCTCCCCGGCGGAAACCGCCACGATCCTCGATACGTTTCACCGCGACGGCTATGCCGTCATCCGCAACGTGCTGGGCGCCGACGAATGCGCGCAGCTCCGCGCCCTGACCGATGAGATTGCCGCGCGCCCCTCCGTGCAGGAGGCCAGCAAAGGCTGGTTTGTTGTGCGCGAACCGGAAAAGGAGGACATCGCCTTCGCGCAGCTCTTCATCCGCGAACCCATCTATTCGCTCGTGCAGCAGATCCTCGGCCCCGAATGCCGGTTCTGCGGCCAAAACGTCATCCGCAACAAACCCGGCGAGGCCGTCTCGAACTGGCACGTGGACGACTGCAACAAGCTCGAGCATCCCCTGCCCCCCGAGGTCCCGCGCTGGCCCGCCGGTGCGCGGCTGCCGCTCATCTGGCTGAGCGTGCAGGTGCCGCTCACCGACATCCTCACGCTTGACGACGGTCCCACCGAAATCGTGCCCGGCAGTCACTACTCCGGCCGCCTGCCGCCGGTGGACAACCTCGAGTTCGAAGGCCGCGGCGTGGAGCCGATTTTTTGCCACGCGGGCGACATCTATCTGTTCAACCACCAGACCTGGCATCGCGGCCGGCCCAACACCGGCAGCAAAACCCGTTACCTGATGCAGCTGCAATACGCGCGCGGCGACAGCCTCGCGTTCCGCTGCCAGGTGGCCCGCCCCTCGCCGATGATGGACAAAATTCTCGCCGGCGCCGACCCGCGTCTGGTCGAGGTCATGACCGGCCCCGCCAAATACGTGTGATTCGAGGCCCCACGCAGAGCCGTAGCACCGCGAAATTGCCGTCTCATCCGCCCGGAAGCGTGTCCTTTCCGCGCCGCCGCCGGCCCCGCCTTCTCAGGCAGACGCGGTCCGGCCCGCGGCCGGCCGCATGCGTGTGACCATTTCGCCGACTATCTTATTGGGCAGGCGACGGGTCGGGGTGATGGCGTAGAAGGTCTCGCGCAATTGCGGGATCGCCTGGACCTCCACCAGTTTCCCGCTCTCCAACTCGTCGCGCACCACCACCGTCGGCACGAGGGCCAGACCTTCGCCTTCACGGGCCAGCAGGCGCAACGTCGCCATGTCATCCACCTCGGCGATGATCTGCGGTCGCACGCCCGCCGCCGCCAACAGCACGTCGAAACCCGGGCGGATGTTGCTCTCCAAACTCGGCAGCAACAGGGGCACGGCATTGAACGCGGCCGGGAAGCGCAGGCGTTTGCGCTTCCACGCCGGCACGCCCACCAAGCCCACCGCCTGCTCCGCCAGCAGGTGGCTGTGGTGCGCGGTCCGGTCGTCGCGCCGGGCGGGATGGTTGGACAGGACCAGGTCAACCTGGTGGGCATGCAATTGCACCAGCAACTCCCGCAGACTGCCGCTGCGCACCACCACCTCCAGGTTCGGGCGGTGCAGCGCGGGCCGCAGAAACTCCAACAGGAAGTTGCGCGACAAGGTCGCCACCGCACCGATGCGCAGCACTTCCCGGGCCGCGGCCGCGCCATGCTGCATCACCGTCAGCAAATCGTCGCCCGCCCGCCCGATCACCTCGGCATACTCCAGGGCGAGGCGTCCCGCCTCGGTCAGCTCCAGGCCGCCGCGCCGCCGCTCAAACAGGATCTGCCCCAGATTCTGCTCCAACTGCTTCAGCTGGATGCTCAGGGCCGGCTTGGACAGGTTCAGCCGTTCCGCGGCCCGCGCGATGCTTTGCTCTTGGGCGATCACGCGGAAGTAACGCACGTGATGCAGGTTCAGGAATGACATGGGTTTTAGATAACTTAACGTCTGGTTTTATTTGATGTAGTCGACTAAAATCCTCCTATCGCCTAGAATCCACGGCGATGCACCCGGATTTCCCGCTCTTCGCCCTTGCCCTGCCGCTCGTGCCCCTGCTCATCGGCCTGCTGCACCGCGCCGCGGCGGCACGGCATGAACCGGCGCTGGTGCGTCTCGGCCAGGCGGCCGGCCTGACCACGGCCCTGCTCGCGGTCTTCGTCACTTGGAACACCGGCCCGGCCCAGCTGACCCTGTGGGCCCCGGCCGGCGCCGCCTGGCTGCACCTGGCGCTGCGACTCGACCTGCTGAGCGTGACGATGGCCGTTCTGGTCGCCTTCCTCGGCGCGGTGGTCAGCGGGTTTTCGCTCCACTACCTCGCGGGTGATCCGCGGCGCGGCAAATTCCTCGGCTGGATCCAGTTCACCCTCGCCGCCGTGCTCACCTTGGTGCTGGCCGGCAGCCTCGGGCTGATCCTGCTGGCCTGGGTCGCCACGAGCCTGGTGCTGCATCGCCTGCTGCTGTATTTCCCGCAACGCACCGGCGCGGTGTTTTCCGCCCGCAAAAAATTTGTCGTCAGCCGCCTCGGCGACCTCTCGCTGCTGGCCGCCATCATCCTCCTCTACCACCACTACGGCACCACGGAACTCCCGGCCCTGTTTGCCCGGGCCGGGGCCGGCGACACCGCGCCGCTGCCGCTGGCCGCCGGGTTCCTGGTTGTCTGCGCCGCGCTCAAGTCCGCCCAGTTTCCGTTTCACAGCTGGCTGCCAGACACCATGGAGACGCCCACCCCGGTCTCCGCGCTCATGCACGCAGGCATCATCAACGCCGGCGGCTTCCTCATCATCCGCCTGAGCCCGCTGATGGTGCATGCCCCCGCCGCCCTCCAGGTGCTCGCAATCATCGGCGCGGTGACCGCCGCCTTCGGCGCCATCGTCATGCTCACCCAACCCAGCGTAAAGCGGGCCCTCGCCTACTCCACCATCGCCCAGATGGGGTTCATGTTGCTGCAATGCGGCGTCGGCGCCTTCGGCCTCGCCCTGCTGCACATCGTCGCGCACTCGCTCTACAAGGCCCACGCCTTCCTGCGCGCCGGCTCGACCATCGGCGCGGTGCCGCGCGCGGCCGTGCCGCTGCCCACCGGCGCGGTGTTGGGCGGTCTGCTCGGCGCGGCCCTGCTCACTGCCGGCGGGGCGACCGCCCTGCACCTGCTCGCCCCGTCCCACGCCCGGGTGCCGGCGCTGTTCACCCTCGTGGTCGGACTGGCCCTCGCCTACGGGCTGAGCCGCACGTGGTCCTCCGGCGGCGGCCTCGCGGCGGCGCTCGGGGGCGCGGCCGCCATGGTCGGTCTGGCGGTCGCCAGCTTCGCCCTGCACGGCCTCGCCCAGGTCTTGTCCGCCGGATTTCCGGTTCACCAACCGCCGACAGGGCTGATCGTCGGGCTGGCCCTCGCCTTCCTCGGCCTGTTCCTCGCCCAGAGCCTGATCTGGCGCGCCCATCACTCCCCCTGGGGACGCCGGCTGCATGTGCATGTGCTCAACGGTTTCTACATTGGCACCCTCGCCAACCGGCTCCTCAACCGCCTCTGGCCGCGGTCCATCCAGTCCTGACCCCGCCCGCCCTTTCCATGCCCACCACCGTATCCTCCCCGCCGCCCGCCATCGTGCCCGACCGCGACGCCCGCGGCGCAATCCAGGAAGCCCTCGGACGCATCGCGCCCCTGTGGCCGCTCAAACATTTCGTGGCGGTCAATCCCTTCCTCGGTTTGCTGGACCGGCCGTTTGCCGAGGCCTGTGAGCTCCTGCAACGCACGGCCGGGGCCGCGCCGGTGCAGACGCCCGCGGAATACCGCGCCGCTTTCGAGCGCGGTGAGATTACCACCGCCGATCTCGCCGCCGTCGCCGACGAAACCTGGACGGTGGAGCGGCTCCTGGCCGTGTTGGACGATCCCGACACCGCCCGTGAAACCCTGAGCCCCGTGCTGACCGTGGCCGAGGAACTCGACGCCGATCTGCCCCACGCCCATTGGAGCCGTTTCGTCGTCGACGAAATCTCCAAGTGGTGCGGCGTATACTTCGACGAAAACCAGACCACCTGGCAGGCGCCCGGTCGCGCCGAAGGTCTCTTCGCGATGTGGCGGGCCGCCGCCGCGATCGATCACAACCCGGAGGCCTTCGGGCTGAAGGGCTTTCGCGCCCACGTCGCCGCGCTGCCGACCGACCCCGACGCGGTCATCGCGGCCGGGCTCGCACAAGTCGCTCCGCCCGGGGTGGCATGGGCGGATTTTCTCCACCGCCAGCTCCTGAGCATCGCGGGCTGGGCCGGCTACGCCCAATACCTCGCGCGCGAAGACGCCCTGCGCGGCAAAACCAACTGCCTGCTGCGCGACCTGCTCGCCGTGCGGCTTGTCTACGACACCGCCTTGCACGCCGCTTTCGGCGCCGAACCCAATTTCCGGGCCAACTGGCACCGCGCCCACCCCCACCCACGATCCTCGCCATCCCTCGCCGCGCTCGTGCGCTGGCAAGCGGCCTACGAGACGGGCTACCAGCGCCAACTCGCCGCGCAACTCACGCAGGGGACCACCCCGGAGCCCTCCCGGCCGGCTTCCGCCCGCCCCGACTTCCAGGCCATCTTCTGCATCGACGTGCGCTCGGAAGTCCTCCGGCGCCACGTGGAGGCCGCTGCGCCGAATGCGCAGACCCTCGGGTTCGCCGGCTTCTTCGGCTTCCCCGTCGCGCATCGCCGGGGCATCGAAACCGCCGCCACCGCCCGGTGCCCGGTCCTGCTCGTGCCGCCGGTGGAGAGCGACGACGCCATGACGCCCGCCGAGATCCCCGCCACCCGCGCCAAACTTGCCGCCGCGGGCGCCTGGAAGGCGTTTCAAAACTCGGCCATCTCCTGCTTCTCCTTCGTCGAGGCGGTCGGCCTGGCCTTCGCCCCCGCCCTCGCCCGGCACCAAGCCAAGACGCGACACGCCTGCGCCCGGGTCGCCCCGCGCATCACCACCGAGCTGCCGCTGGAGCGCCGCGTTGACCTCGCCGAGGGCGCCCTGCGCAACATGAGCCTCACCCGCAACTTCGCCCGCCTTGTGCTGGTGTGCGGCCACGGCAGCACCAGCACCAACAATCCCTACGCTTCGGGCCTCGATTGCGGCGCCTGTGGCGGCCACGCCGGCGACGTCAACGCCCGGCTCGCCGCCGCCACGTTCAACGATCCCGATGTGCGCCACGGACTCGCCGCCCGCGGCATCGAAATCCCGGCCGACACCCGGTTCCTGGCCGGACTGCACCACACCACCACCGATGAGGTGACGCTCTTCGACGATCCGAACCTGCCCGCCACGCACGGTGCCGACCTCGCCCAGCTGCGCGCGGCGCTGGAGCAGGCCGGGGCCGCCTGCCGCGCCGAACGCGCCGCCGCCCTCGGCCTCGACGCCGCAACCACCGCCGACGCCAACACACTGTTGGCCAGCCTGCGGCATCGCGCCCAGGACGCCGCGCAGGTTCGACCCGAGTGGGGCCTCGCCAACAACGCCGCCATCGTCGCCGCGCCGCGCCGGCGCACCTCCGGTCTCAACCTCGGCGGCCGCGTCTTCCTGCACGACTACAACCCCGCCGAGGACCCGGAGGACAAGGTGCTCACGCTCATCCTCAACGCCCCGGTGGTCGTCGCCAGTTGGATCAACCTCCAATACTATGCCTCCCGTGTGGATCCCGACCGCTACGGCGCGGGGGACAAGACCCTGCACAACATCGTCGGCGGTCTCGGCGCGCTCGAGGGCAACAGCGGCGACCTGCGGGTCGGGCTGCCCCTGCAATCGATCCACGACGGCCACCGGTTCCGCCACGAGCCGCGCCGACTGAGCGTGTTCATCGAGGCCGCCCCCGGGCGCATCGAGCGCGTGCTGCAACGCCATCCCGACGTTGAGCGCCTCTTCCGCCACGGCTGGATTCACCTCTTCGCCCTCCAAGGCTCCACCGCTTGGCAACGCCACGGCACGTCATGGTTTGACGCCCTCGCGCACGAACCCGCTGCCCGGCCGTCAGCCTAAATTCGCCACCCCGGCCTGCCCTGATGGGTTCCGCGAAATACATCTGCATTGTGGTCTCACGCCTAACCGCGGAGTCGCGTAGTTACCGCCAGATCCGGTAAGTCGCGGTGTCCCTGCCGCGCCGCCGCAGATTCATTTCGTTGAACCACAGATCGACACAGATTCACACCGATGTGAATGCAGGGCCGCAAAATGCCTCGGCAATCCGCCCCGCGGGTTTAGGCTGCCGGCGTCATGGACATCCTGCTCAAAAAGGAAACCAACCCCAACGCGGCCCCCGATATCGTCATCGACGCCGCCCGCATCGTCGGCCCCATCAAACCCGTCAACGGCACCTGCAACGCGCCCACCGCCACCACCGCCAAGTATTTCAAGCAGGCCCGGCTGCCCTACTCCCGCCTGCACGACTCCTTCCTCGCCCACCATGCCTGCGTGGATGTGCCCGCGATTTTCCCCGACTTCGACGCCGATGAAACCGACCCGGCCAATTACGATTTCCGCCTGACCGACCACTACGTGCAGTCGATCAAGGACTGCGGCACCGACATCATCTACCGCCTCGGCAACAGCATGGAGAGCGGCCCCGTGCGCTTTCACAACCAGCCGCCCAAGAACAGCGCCAAGTGGGCCCGCATCTGCGCCCAGATCATCGCCCACTACAACGACGGCTGGGCGAATGGCTTTCACCACCACATCGAATACTGGGAAATCTGGAACGAGCCCGACGCCGACCTCGGCCGCCCCGACATGCCCATGGCCGGCCAGTGGGCCGGCACCCCCGCACAATTCTACGAGCTCTACGGCGTCGCATCCGATCTCCTCAAACGCCGGTATCCCCACCTAAAAATCGGCGGCTACGGCAGCTGCGCCATCGATGAACCCAGTCGCCGCGTCTTCTTCGAAGGCTTTCTCGCCCATCTCGACCGGCACCCGCACACCCTCGATTTCCTCTCGTTCCACGCCTACGGCGACAGCACCGAAAAGATCGTCAACCGCGTCAACTACATCACCAACCAACTGGCGCAGCACGGTCGCGTCGGACTCGAGCTGGTCTGCACCGAATACAACTACATCTGGGAGTTCGAAAACATCTGGCCCAAACTCGGCGACCCCAACGGCGAACACTTCCAGCAGGAACTGTTCGACTCCATGCGCACCGCCCGCGCCGCCAGCTACATCCTCGGCGCGCTGATCACCTTCCAGAACCAGCCCACCGTCACCATCGCCAATTTCTACCGCACCGACAACGGCGTGTGGGATGCCACGTGGAGCCCCCACGGCGTGCCGGAGAAACCGTATTACGCACTGCTCGCCTTCAGCGAGGCGCGTGGCCTGCAACAGCTCGCCTGCGCAACCCATGCCGACGGCCTGCACGCCCTGGCCGCGACCGACCCGCAGAGCGGCCGCCTCGTCATCCTCATCAGCAACTACACAGGCATCGATCGCGAATACGAACTGCGTCTGGAAAACCTCCCGGCCGACGCCCGCTACCGCATGGAGCGCCATCAGACCGACGACCGGCGCAATCACGAAAAAATCGCGGACCAGACCATCACCCCCGCCGGCCGCGATCTCACTCTCTATCTCCGCGCCGGCAGCCTCACCACGCTGAAACTCACCCCGACGGGTTGAGATCAACCCGGCCGGGCACCTGACGTCCGCCACACATCGCGCCGCGCCGCAGAGTCGTGGAGTTGCCGCCTAATCTTGTAGTTCCAGAGGGCCTGCCTCCATCTTGTCCGTCGTAGCCTATAGGGCGAAGTCGGAAGGCTTGGCGAATGAGTGTCCGCGCCTCTGCCAATGACGGGGAAACTTTGTGGACATCCAAGCCAACATATCTATCGGTCTTATTCATGGGCTTGTCCTTGGTTTTGGTTGTTCGGTTCTCTCACCTCACCCATGCGGATAGGCGCTCTCCGGGCGTAATCACGCCGCAGGACGGACAAGCCCGCGTTCACCAGGGACAAGCACACCTCTTTCTCTCGACTGCTTCATCGCAGCTATAATGCCTGGGCAAAGAGAAATAAATTCTATGGCAGCTCGTTCAGAGAAGCGCTCAGCTCGCTGCGCCCGTTGTGGGGCACCTCTGGGAAATACGGAGGTAACGGTATGTCCGGTGCGTTGCGATCTCGGCGACCCTCGACGTCACTTTGCGCTCTTTCAAGGCATACCATTGGGATTAGCACTGATTTTCCTCTGCTTTTATCCCGAGTATCTTCATGCGGCTTTGGGAGTCGCCGCTGGCTCAAATCTGATCGGAGTCGGTCTTTCGATTAAAGATGGGGCGACAGTAAGTCGGGTTGGTCTCGTTGAGCGCCAAAGCCACCCGGTCACTTTTTGGATTCTTGTATCGCTGTATGCTCTTCCGAGCATCGGGTTCTTTGTTTTTCTGGCCTTTGTGTATGGATAAAAGGCCAGCTCAGAGCGTTCTGATTCGCCGGAGCGCGAATCGGGACGCGTGTTGAACAAGCCCGGGAACGATTAAAGGCCGCGGCGACGGGAGCGCCCTGCTGCGGCGGGCAAGCTTATGCGCTTTGTGTTTGGGTCGAAGAGATCACGCGCGCCGCGATCTGCGGGCACCGGGACTGGCTGCCGTCCGTCTCCGGATAATTCATCTGCATCTGAAACTCCACCCTCCCCCGGCCCGCGTGGCTGATCTTTGATCGATCCGTCCAAGAAAACCCACTTGCCGCGAAAGCCAATTCGGTTAGCCTTTGTCCGCATGAGCATCGCTGAACTCCGCAAGCTTCCGGCTGACGAAAAGTTGAAAATTATCGAGGCGCTGTGGAGCGATCTGGCAGCCGATGACGCAGCGTTCGACAGCCCGGCGTGGCACGAGGACGAACTGCGCAAGACCGAAGCCGATTTTGTCGCCGGTCGGGTTGAGATTCTGGACTGGGAAGATGCGAAAAAGGAGTTGAGGAAGCAGTTTGAATGAAAGTCAGGGTTCTCCGGTCTGCGCTTGAGGATCTGGCGGCCGGGCGCCGGTTTTACGACAAGCGGGCAGAGGGCGTTGGCGGCTATTTTTTCGACAGTCTGTTTTCTGAGATCGACTCCTTGGTTCTTTACGCCGGCATTCACCGCGTTCAATTCGGCTTCCATCGTATGCTCGTGAAGCGGTTTCCCTTCGCGGTGTACTATCGCGTGTATTCAGGCGAAGCGGTTGTGTTTCGAGTGCTTGATTGCAGACGAGACCCGCACTGGATTCGGAAGACGCTTGAAAAAACGGGCTAACCAGACGTTGCGATCAATGGTCATCCTGCCCGGTCGGCTAGGACGTTGCTTTCAGTTTAGCATGTGCCAAAAGACCTTGTTGGACAGCACATCGCCGAGACCCGCACCGCGCCCCCCTTCGGTGTAGAGCACGCCGGGCGCGGCGGGCATTTCGTTGTAACCCGTGGCGCGTTCCACGCTCGGCATCCACTGCGGTTCGCCCGGCGTGCCATCGCCGAACAAGGCGGCGGTGAAGGTGCGGCCGCCGTCGCTGGATTCGAAGCGCACGATCCGGGTGCTGGGGTGACCCCAGTATTCGCCACCGTCGGACATGTCCACCGCCAGCCCGAGGATCACCAACCGGCCGTCACCGAGTATGGTCATGCCGCCGGTCATAAGGAGCGCGTTATTGCGCAGTGCCGCGGGCAAAAACGGATTCAGGTGCAGGTGTTCCCAACCGCCGTCCGTCCGCGTGGCGAGGTAGCCTTCGGCGCTGTGCGCGAGCATTTCGCTGTAGGCGAAAAACGGTTGGCCGTTGGCATCGAGCACGGTGGCGCCGGCCTCGGCGCGACGGCCGTCGGCGGACTGCGTGCGGAAAACCACATCGGCGGTGGCAATCGTCGCGGGCGATGGAATCGGCGTGCCGTCGAGTTTTTGCCAGGTGCGGCCTTCGTCAGGACTGCGCATGCAGCCGATCCACGTGTAGGAAACCGGCGGGCTGTCGTAGGACGGCTGTTCGTAAACGCGGAACGTGAGCACCAGGCCGCGATGATCCGGCGCCCAGCTCATCGAAGCGGCGTATTGGCTGTAATTGCTGCGCTCCGATTGGAGGATTGCACCCTGCCGCGTCCACGCGCCACCCGGCGGTTTGCGCCAGAGTTCGAGTTCCCACGGGTCCTTTTCGTAGGAACGCCGCGCGGTCAGGATCAGCGTGCCATCCTGCGCGCACACCAAGGTCGGGTAGGTCAGGTCAGTGCCGAACTGTTCCATCGGTGACCACGCCGAGGCGTCGTTGGGCCGCAACGAGCGGTGGTAGCGGAAGGGATGATGATGCGAGTAATAGACGATGTGCAGGTATCCCTCGGCATCGACGGTCAGCGCCGGGCCGCCGTGGTTGTCGACCGCCTCGCCCACCGTGACCGCCTCGCCCCACCGTCCCGACGCATGATCAAGCGTGCGGATCTTGATGCGGAACCCCTCGGGTGGGGTGTCGAGCCAGGTGACATGCGTCTTGCCGCGAAAGGTGATGATCTTGGGCGACTCGATGTAGGCTGTGGCCCGGCCGCTGCCGGTGGCGGAGAGGAGGAACGGGGTGGACATGGGATTGGCCGAAAAAATGCACAAAAGTCGCGGGAGGAGAAACCCCGAATCAGGGGAATCGTTTTTTAACCACCGATTGCACGGATCGGCGCGGATGGAATTGGAGGCAGCGCGTTGGCGGGATCAGCGATCCCGCCCTACATCAGAAAGATCTTATCTGTGCCCATCCGTGTTCATCTGTGGTGAAAATCGGAGGACGGTCGCTCCGGGGTCGGCGAACCCGGCTACAGCAGGGGAATCGGTTACGGCGACCGATCAGCTGCCGCCGGGGGCGAGGCCGCGTTTGCTGGCGTCGGAAAAGGCGATGACGCGCTGAAACTCCGGGGAGGCGGCCTCGGCGTGCGCGGCGAGTTTGGCCAGCGCCTGGGAGCGGTTGAGCCGGTCGCGGTAGATGATGCGGAAGATGTGCTTCACGCGCTCGATCTGCGCCGGGCCGAAGCCGTTGCGTTCGAGGCCGACCTTGTTGAGCGCGCGCACCTCGGCGGGCGTGCCGTCGGCGATGAAGAACGGCGGCAGGTCGTGCACGAGCTTGGCCATGGCGGAGAGCATGGCGTAGGCGCCAATGCGGCAGAACTGGTGGATACCCGCGGCGCCGCCGATCACGACGTGGTCCTCGACGGTCACGTGGCCGGCCATCGACACGGCGTTGCTCATGACGATGTGGCTGCCGAGCACGCAATCGTGCGCGATGTGGCTGTAGGCGAGGATGGTGTTGTTGGAACCGAGGACGGTGAAATCGCCGTCGTTGGTGGCGGCGTGCACGGTCACGTATTCGCGAAAGACGTTGCGGGCGCCGGCGCGCAGGCCGGGCCGGCCGCCCTTGAACTTGAGGTCCTGGGTCTTGCCGCCGATGCAGGCGTGGGGAAACACCTCGCAGCGCGCGCCCAGCACGGTGTTGCCCTCCACCGAGGCGTGGTGATGCAACCGGGTGCCCTCGCCCAGCCAGACCTCGCCGCCGACGTAGGCGAACGGGCCGATTTCCACGTCGTCGCCGAGTTCGGCGCCGGATTCAACCACCGCGGAGGGATGGATGCGGGCGGACATGACGGCTTACTCCTCGTCCGCACCGGCCATGGCGAACATCAGTTCGGCCGAGGAGACGACCTGCCCGTCCACCGTGCAGTTACACTCGGCGGCCGCGAGCTTGTCGCCACGGACCTTGGTGATCTTGGCATTGATGATGATCTGGTCGCCCGGGCGGACGGGCTTGCGGAACTTGACCTTGTCGGCGCTCATGAAGAACGCGGTGCGGCCGGCCTGCGCGGTCCGGCGAAGCATGATGATGCCCGCAGCCTGCGCCATGGCCTCGAGTTGCAGCACGCCGGGCATGACGGGGTTGGTCGGGAAATGCCCGGTGAAATACGGCTCGTTGATGGTGACGTTCTTGATCGCGACCAGTTCGTCCTCGCCGATGAACTCGACCACACGGTCGATCATGACGAAGGGATAGCGGTGCGGGATGGTGTCGAGGACGCGGCGGATATCGAGCGAGGTCTCGGTGGGCAGCGGCGGCAGCGGGCGCGCCTTTTCCTTTTTCTTCGGGCCCTTCTTTTTCTCCTGCAGGCGTTCGAACAGCGCCTTGGTCAGCTCGGCGTTGATGGCGTGCCCAGGCCGCGTGGCGACGATGTGGGCCTTGAGCGGCTGGCCCAGCAGCATGACGTCGCCCACGATGTCGAGGATCTTGTGCCGCACGAACTCGTCTTTGAACCGCAGGGGCTCCTTGGAGATGATCTTGTCGCCCTTGATAACGACGGCGCAGTCGAGCGAACCGCCCTTGATCTTGCCCAGTTTGAGCAGCTCTTCGATGTCCTCGTAAATCGTGAAGGTGCGCGAGGCGGCGATCTGGGTGATGTAGCTGTCGGGGTCGATCGTGAGCGAAAGGTGCTGCGTGTGGATGCCGCGGTTGTCGGCCGACGTGCAGGAGATTTTCAACTCGTCCGCCGGCAGGGCGATGATCGAGGAATCGCCACGGGTGACGGAAACCGGGGTGTCGAGCGTGAAGTATTCGCGCTCCTTGTCCTGCTCGACCGGCTCGCCCTGCAGAATCAGGTTCACAAAAGGCTTGGCCGAGCCGTCCATGATCGGCGGCTCCGAGGCGTTCATCTCGATCAGCACATTGTCGATGCCACAGCCGTGCAGGGCGCTCAACACGTGCTCGACCGTGTGGATCTTGGCATGGCCGCTCTGGATCGTGGTGGCGCGGACGAGGTCGGTGACGAGGTCCACCCGCGGAATGATCAAGGGGGCGCCGTTCAGGTCGGTGCGCTGGAACACGATGCCGTGGTCCGCCGGGGCGGGTTTCATCGTGAGCGTGACAGCTTCGCCGGTGTGCAGCGCGCTGCCTTGGATGGAGACTTCGCGCGCAAGGGTGCGTTGTTTCATAGGCTAGGGCGAGGAGTGTCCCGAAGCGGGCGGAAATGACAAGTTCCGGATGCAGACACCTTGCCCGACGAACGGGCCCGGGGCTCGTTGCTTGACACTGACGTAGGGCGTTTCGTATTTCCAACCCCTTTCACAACTCAAAAACGTCACCCGCAACACCGTTCCCATGCCCGCAGCCAACGACATTCGCAGAGGTCAGGTCATCAAATTCAACGGCGAGCCCCATCTCGTCATGGAAACCCAGCACCGCACCCCCGGCAATCTCCGGGCCTTCGTGCAGGTGAAGATGCGCAACCTCCGCTACGGCAAGGCGCTCGACCAGCGCTTCGCCTCGACCGAGAGCATCGAGGTTCTCCCGACCGACCGCCGCACCCTCGAGTTCAGCTATGCCGACCGCGGCACCTACGCGTTCATGGACCCCGAGAGCTTCGAGCAGATCGAGCTCAGCGAGGAAACCCTTGGCGACGTGAAGAACTACCTCGCACCCAACGGCAAGGTCGACGTGCTGTTCGTGGACGGCGTGGCGCTGAGCGTGGACCTGCCCTCCTCCGTCACGCTCAAGGTCACCGAGAGCGCCGACGGCATCAAGGGCGACACCGCCAGCAACGTGCAGAAACCCGCCACGCTGGAAACCGGCCTGATCGTGCAGGTGCCGCTCTTCATCAAGGAAGGCGAACTGATCAAGGTCAGCACCATCGACGGCAGCTACATGGGCCGCGCCTGAGCGACTGAGCATCCGCATTTCCAAACCAACCCGCGGTCAGCCGACCGCGGGTTTTTTGTGTCGGTCGGTCGGCAAAGACGGCGGACCGCCCTTCCCTACCTGATCCGTTCCGGCTCAAACCCCCAGCGCCGCGATCGCCTCGCGGTAGCAGACGTCCGCCGCATCCGCGCGGTTGGCCGACATTTTCAGGTCGCGCAGCAGCCCGTCCTGCAAGCCGTAGATCCAGCTGTGCACGGCCAGGCTTTGGCCGCGGGCCCAGGCATCCTGCACGATGGTCGTGGCGCAGACGTTCGCCGCCTGCTCGATGACGTTCAGTTCGCAGAGCCGGTCGATTTGCACCGGTTCATCCGCCAGGCCATGCAGACAGCCGGTGTGCTTGATCTTCACGTCCTGCACATGGCGCAGCCAGTTGTCGGCCAAGCCGATGCGCTGGCAGCGCATGGCCGCCTGCACGCCGCCGCAACCGTAATGCCCCACCACCATGATGTGTTCCACCTGCAGCACATCGACCGCGTATTGGATGACGGACAGGCAGTTCAGATCGGTATGCACCACGACGTTGGCGATATTGCGGTGCACAAACACCTCGCCCGGCAGCAGCCCGATGATCTCATTGGCCGGCACCCGGCTGTCCGAACAACCGATCCACAGATACTTCGGCCGCTGCTGCTTGGCCAGACGCGGGAAAAAATCCGGCATCTGCCGCCGTATGTCTTCCGCCCACCGGCGATTCGAGGTGAACAGATGGCTGAGGTACTTCATGGCGCCAGCATGCTTGAAACCCGGCCCGGCATGTCCATCCCGAATCCATGCCGGCCCAACCGCCGCGCTTCCGCATTGCGTGCCGCCGGGCGGCCGGCTAACCCCTTCGGCATGGGACGCCAATGGCTGCACGCAAAACGTGCCATCGTTAACGAAAAAAAGAGCAAACTCGCCGGCAAAATGACCAAGGAGATCACGGTCGCCGCCAAACTCGGCGGCCCCGATCCCACGGCCAACGCGCGGCTGTTTGCCGCGGTGGAAAAGGCCAAGAAGGCCGGCGTGACCCGTGACGTGATCGAACGCGCCATCGCCAAGGGCGCCGGCACCGGCGGCGACAAATCCGCGCTGGAGCACGTCGTGTTCGAAGGCTACACCCCGCACAAGGTGCCGGTGATCGTCGAGGTTTACACCGACAACCACCAGCGCACCGCGCCGGAGATGCGCGTGCTCTTCCGCCACGGCGTGCTGGGCGCGGCCGGCAGCAACAAGTTTCTCTTCGACCATGTCGGCCTGGTGGAAGCCCATCACCCCGACCGCGCCGCCGATCTCGAGGCCACGGCCATCGAGGCCGGGGCCAATGATTTCGAGCCGTTGAACGCCGACCAAAACGACGACATCCCCGAGGACGCCACCGGCGCACGGTTCATCACCGAACGCACCGACGTGCATGCCGCCTCGACCTGGCTCAAGGAACACGGCTGGACCGTGGTCACGAGCGAACTCGGCTACGTGGCCAAGCAGTTTCCCGAGCTCAACGAAACTCAGCGCAACGAAGTCGGCGAATTTCTCCAGGCCATCGAGGACCACGACGACGTGCAGCGCGTCTGGGCCGCTGTGAAATAACACCCGTTTATGTCCACCCCACACATCGCCCAAAAGGCTCCCTACGTGAAAAAAATGCCCGCCGGCACCTACTGGTGGTGTGCCTGCGGCCTGTCCAAGGACCAGCCGTTTTGCGACGGCTCGCACAAGGGCAGCGGCATCGCGCCGACGAAGGTCGTGCTGACCGAGGAAAAGACCGTCGCCTGGTGCGGCTGCAAGCACTCCGCCAACGGCGCGTTCTGCGACGGCAAGCACAAGACGGTATAGCCCGCCCATGGCCGGACCGCCACCCCGGCTGCCCCTGCCCCGGGGGCGGGTGCCCGCGCCATGCGCCGGGCGCGATTGGCTTTTGGAACCGCAAAGCCTCGCCCACAACGAACGCGACTACGCCGCGGTCATGGCGGCACGCGAACATCTGCGTGCGTGGAGCCACAGCGACTGGCCCGGGGACGATTTTACGTTGGCGGCGAATGCGGAAGACCTCGCCGGGCACATCGACGACGCCCGTCAGGGGCTCGCGTACGGCTACAGCGTCTTCGCGTCCGACCGCAGCGAGCTGCTCGGCTCCCTTTACCTCAACCCGACCGGTTTCCTGACCGAAAACTACCAGACGGACGAAGCCACCCGACTGGAGTTGGCCGCCGCCTTGGTGGAGGTCGATTACTGGCTCGTGCCCGCCCGCGAGGCGGACTTCGAATTCCATCGCGATTTCGCGCTTACCGTGGACCGGTGGTTGCGCACGGACTGGGGCTATGCGCGGCCTTTGTGGGGCTCACGCCGCGCCATGGGCGCACGCCGGGATTTCTACGCGCAGATCGGCTGGAGCGAATGGCGGGAACTCCAATCCAAATCCGAGCCCGGCCGCCGTTTCTGGCTGCACGGCGCATCGGCACCGGCGTGAATCACCCCACCCGCGCCCAAAGCACCTTGAGGTAGCGGCTTTCGAGGCAGTTGGAATAAACCGGGTGGTCCGCCCCCGGGCCGGTGCGGTCGAAGAATTGCAGGCGGCGGTTCTGCCGGTGCGCGGCCTTGATGACGTGCGCCTCGAAGTCTTCGAGCGAGAGCAGGCCGGAGCAGGAACACGTCACGAAAATGCCGCCGGGTTTCACCAACGAGATCGCGAGGAGATTGAGGTCCTCGTATTTCTGGCGGCCCTCCCAGTTGCCGGCGGCATCACGCGTAAAGATGAACTTCGGCGGATCGAGCATGACCAAGTCCCATTTTTCACCGTTGGTCTGCATCTGCCGCGCATAGGCAAACGCGTCGGCGTGCACGAACTTGATGCGCGCCTGGTTGAGGTTGGCGTTGCGCTTGGCCTGCGCAATCGCGGCCTCGTCGAGATCGACCGCGGTCACGTCCTCCGCCCCGCCGGCGACCTTGGCGTTCAACGAAAATCCGGCGGTGTAGCAACAGAGGTCGAGCACGCGCGCCCCGGCGGCGAACCGGGCGAAGGCCTTCCGGTTCTCGCGCTGGTCGCAGAAGAAACCCGTCTTGTGCCCCTCGGCAAAGTCCACCTCGTAGCGGATGCCGTGCTCGCGAATCTTCACCTTGGCCGGCGCGGCCTCGTTGGTTTCGCGAAACGTCGAGGGTTTGATGCCCTCCAGACTGCCGAGGTCGTGATCCACGTGCACCCGGGCGAAACGCGTGCCCGCCAGTTGGTGCAGCAACGGCAGCCAGCCGGGCAGGCGCTGTGCCATGCCGAGCGAGTAAACCTCGCAGAGCAACGTGTCACCGTAACGGTCGATCGTCAGCCCGCTGAGGCCGTCGCCGTCGGAATTGATCAACCGGTAGGCGTCGGTGGTTTCGTCGAGTTTGAAGATGCCCCGGCGCAACTCCACCGCCCGGCGGATCGCGGTCTCGAAATACGCCTCGTCACACGGCACCTCGCCGTGCGCGACCACGCGCAGCGGAATCTTGGCCCGCGGATTGTAGAGTCCGATGCCCGCGCGCTGACCGGATTTGTCGTAAACGTTGACCAGATCGCCCGGCCGGGCGTCGGGCGAAACCTGCCCCAGCAACCGCGGGAAGATCGCCGGTTGAAACGTGAAATACTTGAGCTGGGCCCAAGGCCGCGGCCAGGCCGAGCGATCGACAGGTATAATCGGTTTTTCCCGGGACGGTGCATCCATGCCCCGAGCTAGCAGGCTCGCCCGGCGACTGGCAAGGTCGCCGAACATTCATCATCTGCGCGCTTGTCGCCGGCGCACTTTTGCCCGACTGCTGCTGGTCTCATGCGCGTCACCCCGATCAACAGCGCCGAGGCGGTTTTCGAACCGTTCTTCGACCAAGCCATCAACCATCTCGACCGGTGGACCCTGTCTGCACCCGGCGCCACCGGCTTCAACCACATCCAAAGCTGGGGCATGGTCATTGTTCAATGGACGCTGCCCGCGCCCGACGGCCTGGTGCTGCGCATGCAGCGCACTTATGATCCGCCGCTGCCCTGCGCCGACTACGACCGGCTGCTCGTCACACTCAACGTCCCCGACGAGGCCGTGATCGCCGCCACCGCCGAGACCGACGCCGGCACGCGCCACCGCACTGCCGATCCGGCCGGTGCCACCCGGCGCGAGGAATGGGTCGAACTGGACGGCGCCCGGGAAATCCGCGCCCTAACCATCGAGGTGCGTTCGCCGCACCGCCAGGCCGGTTCCGGTTGGCTGCTCTGGCTCGGGCTGCAAAGCACGGCGCGGCTGCCCGCCCATCTCGCCCAGTGGTCCGGCTACGACGAGCATTGGGACCGCTACCTGCAACCGCCGGAATTCGAACCGACGTTCAAACCGACCTACGGCCTGATGATCGATGCGGACGAGCTGGAGGGCGTCCGCCGCGAATTTGCCGGTTCAAGCGTGACCGACGAGCTGCGTTTCCTCGGCGAACGTGCGCGCCAACAGCACCCCGAGTCGATGATCGGCGAAAACCTGAATTTCTGGAGCGCCAACGTCTTTCGCCGGGAGCGCGACATCGGCAAAATGCTCTCGCTGCACGGCTCGTTCGCCGCGCAGGCCGGCGTGCTCTGGCGCGACAAGGAACTGTGCCGGCTGGCCGCACGCTTCGCGATGAGCCTGGTGCATTGCGACCACTGGGAGGACATTTTCTTCGCGCACATGCGCGGCAGCAACTGGGACCAGCGTGGCTTCGTGCAGTCCATCGGTGCATGGGATTGCGCGGTGATTCTCGATCTCTGCGGCGAATGGTTCACCCCGCTCGGCCGCGAACTGGTTCTGCGCCGGCTCGCCACGGAGTCTCACGGCGCGATGTGCCACGCCTCGTGGTGGTGGGAATACATGTATCACACCAACCAGATGGCGTGGATCTCGCCCGCCCGCATCTACGCCCTGCTGGTGCTCGAGGCCAACATGCCTGCGCGCGTTGAAAACCATCCGCGCCCGCCCAAGTCGCGCGTGGCCCCGCACACCGACCTCGCTTTCGACAACCTTGCAGAAAACATCGGCAACGCGCTGCTGCCCGACGGCGGCTATCTCGAGGGTGCAACCTATTTCACCTGGACCGCGCGCCAGGCCATCCTCGGCGCCGCGCTCTACGGCCGCGGCCGGCGGCGCGACGTGCGCGAACTCGTCTCCCCCGCCCTGCTCAAAACCGATCGGCTGGCCGAGATGCTTTATTCCACCGACGACGGTCAGGAAATGATCCTCACCGGCGATGCCGTCATGACCATCGGCGAGGGCGTGGCCCTGCTCGCCTGGCTGCTGCCCGATTCGCACTGGGTCACCATTCTGCACAAGCAGCTCAAGCGCGCCGGCGCCGCGCCGCTGCTGCTCGCCCTGCGGCTCGCCCGCGAGCTTCCCGCCGAGGATCCGCCCCTGTCACCGTTTCTGGAGATGGCCGACACCGGCATGATGTGCTCGGTGCGCCAGCTCGGCACCGAACAGGTGAAACTGTTCATCATGGGCAACAAGGCGGGCGGCGATCATCAGCACGAGGACAAGGGCAGCTTCGTCCTCGAATGCGCCGGCGACAGCTTCGCCTTCGATTTCGGCGTGGTCGATTACGCGAATCCCGTGACCGAGCTGCTCAAGCAGTGTCAGCGCCACAACATGCTCACACCCTGGAGCGATGATGCCCGGCCCCGGCCGCAGAACCCGATTCGCGTGGACGTGAAACCCGAGGGCCGCGGCGACGAAACCTCGTTTCACGCGACGATCGATGCGACGTCCGGTTGGGAGGGTTGGTTCAAGCACTGGCGCCGCACCTGGGATTCGCCGACACCCGACACGTTTGTCATCACGGACGATTGGGCGGTCGCGCAGGGCCGCGGCGTGGTGTTTTACTGGACCACCCAACTGCCGATGCGGATCGAGGGCGACCGCGTGATCATCACCGGCCGCCGCGCCACCGCGGAGCTCACCATCCCGCCCGGCGTCGAGGCGCAGTTGGAAGAACTCCCCTTGCAGGACCCCCGCCGCACCGCGGTCGAGCAGGACCGGCGCGACATCGTGCAGTTCGGCTGGAAACTCGCGGAAACCCAACCCCGCCTGACCCTCCGTCAAGCCGGCTCCAGCGGCACCCTGCAAGTCAAGGTCCGGCTGCGGTTGCACCATCCGCCGGCCGCCTGAGCGGGCTTTCGCCGTCAATTCAGTACCAGACTGCGCCACGACCGTTTTCCGTTACGGGAAAATTTGCCGAACGGAAAAATAAACCGTTGGACAATTCCAACGCGCGTCCGGCTAATATCCCGGTCAGCTTTTCACCCCGCCAGTGCCGCCCCAAAACCTAGAGCAAGCACGCTGGTTCACCGAGGAGATCCAGCCCCACGAGCGATCGTTGCGATCCTACCTGCAGCGCACGCTGCCCTCGCTGTATGACGTGGACGACGTTGTGCAGGATTGTTTTTCCCGCATCCTGCGTGCCCGCGAAAAGGGCCAGGTACGCTCGCCCCGGCCGCTGCTCTTCACCATCGCCCGCAACGCCGTGCGTGACTTCTTTCACCAAAGAAGCCGCGTGGAACTGGTGCCCATCAACGAAAGCACCGACCTGCCGGTGCTTGATCACGGTCCCGGCCTGCTTGAATCCATCTGTCGGCGCCAGGAACTCGCGCTGCTCGCCCAGGCCATCGACAGCCTGCCGGAGCGCTGTCGCGAGGTGGTGCTGTTGCGCAAAATCAAAGGACTTTCCCAAAGACAAATCGCCCAGACCCTGGGCATATCCGAACACACGGTCGAAGCACTTGCCGCCAAGGGCGCGCGACGTTGCGCCGACTACCTGCGCCGCCACGGGGTGATCGCAGCCCAACCGCGCCATGCATCGTAATTCTTCACGTCCTCCCGCCACGGGTGATTCCGCCGCCCGCAAAGAAGCCGCCGCCTGGGTGGCACGCCACGACCGGGGGCTGACCGCCGACGAGGTGCACGATTTTGCAGCCTGGGCGGAAGCCGATCCCCGGCATATGGAAGCCTACGAGCAAACGGCCGCGGCGTGGCGGGGCTTGGATGCCGCGCAGTTTGATCCGGCATTGACCACCCGGGCCGAGGCGGTGGCCCATCGTGCCGCCCGCCGCCGGCAACGGCAGCGCTGGCTGCGCCGCGCCACCGCCCTGGGGGCCGCCGCCGCGCTGGTCATGCTGCTCGCGCCCCGGCTGGACTTCGGCAACAGATCGGACAACGCGACCGCCGCGGTCGCGCCGCAGCCCAGCTACCAGGTGTTGGTCAGCACCGCGCACCAGGAGATCCTGCCCGACGGATCGACCGCCGAGATCAACGGGGCCAGCCGCATTGCGGTCGCCTATTCCGCCACCGAGCGCCGCGTGCATCTGCTGGAAGGCGAGGTCCACTTTGCCGTGCAAAAAAATCCCGACCGGCCGTTTATCGTGCAGGTCGGCAATGTGGCCGTGCGGGCCGTCGGTACCGCGTTCAACGTGAAACGGGCGGAGGCGGGCGTGGAGGTGCTCGTCACGGAAGGACAGGTCAGTGTCGACGACGCCGTGCATGGCGACTCCTTGCTGACGCCGAACATGCCGGTGTTGCAGGCGGGCCAGAAACTCGTGGTGGGAACAACGTCCGCAACGGCCCCGGTCCCACCAGTGCAGTTGTTCAATCTGGGCAACGGCGACATCGATCAGGAGCTTTCCTGGCAGAGCACGCGGCTGGTTTTCAACGACACACCGCTCGGCGATGTCGTTTCGGCTTTCAACCGTTACAATGATGTGCAGCTGCGCATCGGCGCACCCGAACTGCGCGACCGCCCGCTCACAGGCGTTTTCAAGGCGGAGAATCTGGACGGTTTTCTGCGGCTGTTGCAGGCCGGCCAGGTGGTTTTGGTGCATCCCGGCGTGCCGGGCACAAAAATCCTGATGCCGGCCCCTTGAGCCGGGCCCGCGCCACCGCTCCGCGCCGTCCGCGGACAAAAAATGCGTAACGGAAATCCGGCGGCATCCAGTCTTGTGAGGTGAAAGGAAATGCATGTCGCATTCCTTCCCACCCCTAATCCGCAACCCCATGCACATACCCAAACGACCGTTGCCTTGGTTCAGAATCCTGTCCCTCTTTGCCTTCAGTCTCGGCCTGGCCGCGACCCTGCAGGCCGCGGACACCGCCACCCGTAACTTCGACATCGCCGCCGGACCGGCCGAACAGACGCTGCGCCAATTCGCCAACCAGGCCCGCGACACCCAGTTCTTCTTCACCGCCGACAGCGTCCGGGGGGTGCGCACCAGCGCCGTCCGCGGCGAACTGACCGCCCGTGCCGCCCTGGAGATCATGCTCGCCGGTTCCGGATTGAGCGTGATGCAGGATGAACAATCGGGTGCGCTGACCGTCCGGCGGGGTGAATCCGTCCCCACCGACAACCGCGGTTCCTCCGATCGTCGCACCGGCCTTTCCGTCCAGGATCAGGATGATCAGATTGTGAGGCTCTCCCCTTTCGAGGTGGCCGATGCGCAGGAACAGGGATATCTTAAGACGAACAGTGTTACCACCTCGCGTGTCGGCGTGCCCATCATCCGCGAACCGGCGTCCATTGAAATCATTTCCTCCGAACTGCTGAAGGACTTTTCGGTCACCGATTTCGACAAGGTCTTCCGCTACAGCTCGGGGGTGGTCACCGGCGAATCGGAGGTCGGGCAGGCCGGCATCTTCACGATGCGCGGTTTCCACATGTACCGCTATTTCAACGGCGTACCGCTGGCCGACTCGTTCTCGATCACGCCCGTGTTGCTGACCGACAATCTTGACCGGGTGGAAATTGCCAAGGGCGCCGTCGGTCTTTTCTACGGCACCGCGCTGCCCAACGGGGTGGCGAACTACATCACCAAGAAGCCGCAGTTCCGGCAGGCCACGAATCTGGAACTGGCCTACGGCACCTACGACCTCACCCGCGCCTCGGTCGACCTGCAGAACACCATCAACGACAGCACGGCCTTCCGCATCATCTCCTCCTACCAGTCGAAGGGCGGACGGTATGATACGGACCACAGCGATTACGTTTTCGTCGCCCCCTCGGTCATTTACCGGCCCAACAGCAAATTCGAGTTCAGCGCGGAGTTCAACTTCACCAAGTCCCGCGCGTCCTACCCGGTCTTCGCCTGGGACCTGGCGATCAATCCGGATTACTACCGGGACGTCAGCAGCCCGAGCCAGCAGATCCTCGATTACATGAAGTCGGCCTACAACCTCGCGGACGACGCGGCCGCCCAGGCCCTCATCCAGCAACGCTGGGGCAGCGGCCACCCGCGCGGCTTCCTCATCAACTGGTCCGAGGACATGTATGGCATGACCGGCCGTCAGCCCTACCCCATCACGGGCAGCAAAATCGACTGGTGGCGCATCTCCCCGCTCGGCGACAAATTCACGCCGCCCACCGACCAGTCCGGTCGCAACGGCACCTCCACCCTGACGGATGTCGGCCTGACCTTCACGCCGACGGACAACCTCTCGGTCCGCTACCGCTGGCTGCACAACGACGTGAAACAAACCTTCATGCGCGCCCTGGCCTCGCCCAACGGCGGCCTGCGGCCCGACGGTCGTTTCAAGAGCCTCGACCTCGGCTTCGCCCTCGACCTCAACCCTGATGGTCTGCGCCAGGGCAGTTCCGACACGCAGCAGGTGGACGTGGTGTATGAAATCGAGGCGCTCGGCATGAAGCACAAATTCATCGGCGGCGCCGAATGGACCCGCATGGTCATGCAATACGGCGCCATCAACGTCGATTACAGCGGCCTGAGCCCCGTGACCGACAGCTTCGGCAACGTGCAGACCGGCTCGGACGTTTTCCGCTATCATGATCCGTTTGCCGGCAATCCCGAGCCCAACATCTATGACATCATGGACGGGGCCCCGTTCTCCGGCCGTTACATCCCCTCGACCGAAGCCTCCTACCTGAGCTACCGCGGTTCCGCGTTCGACGACCGGCTGAACCTGCTGCTGGGCGCGCGTCGCACCAAGGAGCGGATGACCGGCAACACCGAGACCAACCCCACGATGGGCGCCATCTACGAGGTCATCCCCGGCTTCCACGCCTTTGCGTCCTACAGCCAGACCGTGGTGTTTACCAACACGCTCAGCGCCGTCGGACTGGCCCTGACCCCGGCCGACAATCCCCAGCCCCTGCCCAACGAAAAGGACAAGGGCTTCGAAGTCGGCTTCAAGACCAACTGGCGCGACAACACCCTCTCGGGGACCGTGGCCTACTACAAGGCCCAGCGCGACGGTATCGCCAAAGCCGACACCGCCCGGATCCTCGCCGATCCCCGCAATCAGGACAACACCACCGCCAACGACGTGCAGTTCTACATCAACGGCGGTCTCGACCGCGTGCAGGGCATCGAGGGCGACCTCACCTGGACCCCCAACAACCGGTTCCAGGGCATCCTGAACTGGAACTACATGTGGGAAGCCGAGACCATCAGCGATCCGTCGATCGACACGACCAAACCCGGCCGCCTTGAATACATCAAAAACTTCGAGGATCGCCTGCAAAAGACCCCGGAGTGGCAGGTCAACGTCGTGGCCCGTTACACCTTTGCCGACGGCCCGATGAAGGGCCTGAGCGTGGGCGGCGCAGTGCGCTATTCGGCCGATTACATCGTCACGGATTACATCTACTACAACGCCATCGTGCCGTCGGAGACGTTCTTCGATGTCTTTGCCAGTTACCGCACGACGATCAACAACACTCCGGCCAACCTGCGCCTGAGCATCCAAAACCTCACCAACGAGATCAACGACATCACCCGCGGCCAGGGCACGGAAGCAACCTTTGCGGTTGATTTCACCTTCTGACCCCGTCCGGCTGACAACGCCGGCGGACCTTGGTCCGCCGGCGTTTTTCGTTTGCGCACCTTATGTTCCGTTTTCCCCGACCAAACCTGCGCCTGCTCCGCCGGCTCACTCCGGCCCTGCTGCCGATCGCCGGCGCCTGGTCCGTTGCGGCGCAACCCGCCCTGCCGGACGCCTGGCAGGCCCTGGCCACCGCGGCCCCGCGCGAAGCGCGCGATTGGTTTCAGCAGCATACCGGGCCGGCCGAAGCCCGGTTGGGCGAAGCCCTGGCCACCCTGCAGACGCCGCCAACCACCCCGGAATCCATCGCCCGGGCCCGGCAGCTCCTCGCCGGCATCGCAGCCGAATCCACCACCGCCGCCCGGGCCGCCCGCTACTACCTTGGCCGCACTTATCAGCTCGACCCCTTTGATCCCGATCCGGCCCGGGCCGCCCAAACCTATGAAACCCTGCTGACCGCCGGGGCGGACGATCTCTGGTCCGGACTCGCACGCACCAAACTCGCGCTGCTCACCCTCACGATTCTGCCCGACCGCGGAGATTTCGACGCCCGCCTCGCCCGGGTGGAGGCGTTGCTGGCCGGCACCGCCAATCCCGCCACCCGGCGCGACCTGCACCTGGTGCTCGCCGAGGCCAGACTTTATCACGGCCGGCGCGACGAAGCCACGCTGCAGCACCTGAACACCGCGGCCGCCGGCAACGATTTCGATGAAATGATGCTGGCCGACCTGCTGATCCAACGGGCCCGGCTTGCGGCCTCGCTCGGCCACCACGGGGACGCCCGCTCGCTTTATCGCGAATTTCTGCACCGGTTTCCCAAGGACCACCGGCGCTACACCGTGGGCGCACAGCTGCGCGAACTGGAGGTCGGGCCATGAATATCCGCCTGGCACATGCGCGCTGGCTGGTGATCGGCCTGCTCGTCCTACTGGTCTACGGCGGCGCCTCCTGGGTGCAACTTGACCGTATCCTGGCGGAAACCCGTGATGATGACCGCATCGTCCTGCGCTTCGCCCACTGGCAGCTGGAGGCCGGCATGCGCGAGGCATTTGAAAACGCGGCGCAGCGCTACATGGCGTTGCACCCCGGTGTCCGCGTCGAGCCCATGGCCATCCCCGGCAACGTCTACACCCAATGGCTCAACACCCAGCTCATCGGTGAAACCGCCCCGGACATCGTGATGTTCGACTCGCGCTTCAGCGCGGAGGTGCAGCAGATGACCCGTTTCTTCGAGCCGCTCTCCCGCTGGCTGGTGCAACCCAACCCCTACAACCGGGGCACCCCGCTCGAAAACGTCCCGTGGCGGCTCACCTTTCTCGACGGCCTCCGCAACCGCGCCACCTACAACGAGCAGCTCCGCGATTACTTCGCCGTCAGCCTCTGCTCCCATGCGATGCTGATGTTTTACAACCGCGATCTCATGACGCGAATCACCGGCAGTCCCGAACCGCCGGCGACCTTCACCGACTGGCTGGCGCTCGGTGAAAAAATCCGCGCCGACCATCCCGACCTCGTGCACGTCGCGGGCGCCAAGGACTACTCGGTCTGGCTCATGGCGCTGCTCGCCAACCAATCCGTGACCCGCTGGCTGCTCCAAGCCGACCACGGACTGCGCTACGCCGTCAACGGCACCGATCTCTACACCGACCTGCTCGACGGTCGCTGGGATGTCGACACGCCGGCGCTGCAAACCGCGCTGCATGTCATCCATGCCGTCGGCCGGCAGATGACGCCCGGATTTCTGCAACTGGACAAGAGCACCGCGCTGGAGTCCTTTGTCCGCGGCGAGGCCGTCTCCCTGTTCAGCGGCACGTGGGATTATCCGAGCCTGGAAGCGCTGGCCGACTTTGAGGTGGGCGGCTTCATGGTGCCGGTGCCCACCGCGACCGAATCGCCTTACGGCGGTCACGCGTTGTTGCCCGCCGTCAGTGGCACGCTGTCCACCGCCATGCCGTTCTTTGTGAACCGGCAGAGCGCGCATCAGGCCGTGGCCATCGACTTCCTGCACTACCTCACGAGCATGGAGGGCAACGCCCGGTTTGCCCGCGAGGGCCGGTTGATGCCCGCGATTCTCGGCGTTGAAACCGGGCCGGCGCTGCGCCGCTTCAAACCCCAATATGAAGGCCATGTCGTCACCACCACCAATGACGGGCTCTCCCTCATGTATGGCACCGGTCCCGAATACACGCGTCTTTGGCTCTCGCACCTCCATCAGCTCTTCGCCCCCAACGGCGGCGTCGAGCCCTACCGTCGCACCCTGCGGGACTCCCTGCACGCAGCCGTCGTCGCCGATCTCGGCATCCAGCTCAAAAATCGCTTCGTCAACCTGCGGCAGCGCGATGTCGTTCTTGCCGCCCTGAGTCATCTCAACGAAAACGACCGGCAGGAAGCACGCCACCAATATTCCGCCCAGCATCTCATGGAATTCCACACCTACCGGCTGCAACTGCGGCTGAACGAGCCGGCCCAACGCTGACCCCACGCATGCGCCTGACCCCGATCAACAGTGCCGAGGCCGTGTTCGAGCCTTTCTTTGACGAATACCTGAGCGAGTTTTCACACTGGGATACCACCACGCCGGGCATGCCGGGACTCAAGTTTCAGCAAAGCTGGGCCATGGTCATCTTTGAGTGGGACCGGCCCGCGGCCGACGGCCTGGTGCTGCGCATGCAACGCGATTATCCCGAGCTCGACTGCTCCCGCTATGACCGGCTGCTGGCCTGTCTGAACGTGCCGGAGGGCTGCACCATCACCCTGCGCGCGGAAACCGACGCCGGCATGCGCGAACGCACCGGCGCTCCCGTCGGCGCCACCCGGCGCGAGGAGTGGCTCGATCTCGCCGGAGCGAAGCGGCTGCGTCGCCTCAGCATCGAGCTGCACAGTCCCAATGCCTTCGCCGGCCACGGCTGGCTGCTGTGGCTCGGCTTCCAGCACACGGCGCGCCTGCCGCACCACCTCGCCCAATGGGCGCAGCACGACGAGCAATGGACCGGTTATCTGCAACCGGCGGATTTTCAACCGACCTACCGGCCGTCCTGGGGTCTGCTCATCAATGCGGAGGAGCTGGACGCGGTGCGGCGCGATTTCGCCGACGGCGAACTGGTGCGGCCCCTGCACGATTACGCGGCGGACGCACAGGGCGTCATCCCGGAGCGGCTGATCGGGCAGAACTTCAATTTCTGGAACTCCAACATGTTTCGCCGTGAGCGCGACATCGGCAAGATGCTCAGCATCCACGGCGTGAACGCCGCGCAGGCCGGCGTGCTGTTTCAGGATCCACAACTCTGCCGGCTGGCGGCGCGTTATGCTCTGAGCATCGCGCACTGCGAACGCTGGGAGGACGTGTTTTTCGCCCACACCCGCGGCAGCGTGTGGGACCAGCGCAGCTTCATCCAAAGCATCGCCGCGTGGGATTGCGCCGTGATCCTCGATCTCTGCGGCGAATGGTTCACCGACCTCGGCCGCCAGCTCATCCTGCGCCGCATCGCCGAGGAAGCGCAGGGCGCGATGAACCACTGCTCTTGGTGGTGGGAATACCTCTTCCACTGCAACCAGCTCGCCTGGATCAGCCCGGCCCGGATCTACGGCTATCTCGCGCTCGAGCAAACCATGCCGGTCCGCGGCGAGGGATATCCGGTGCCGCAGCCGTCGCGGGTCGCACCCTACACCGACATCGCGTGGCGGGAATTGATCGAATCACTCGAAAAAACCCTGCTGCCCGACGGCGGCTACGTCGAAGGCCCGGGCTATTTCACCTGGGTCGTGCGCCAGACCGTACACTCCGCGCAACTTTATGCGCGCGCCCGCGGCCGCGACCTGCGCGAACTGCTGCCGCCCGCCCTGCGGCGCACCGACCGGCTCGCCGAGATGCTCTGCTCCACGGACGACCGGCAGGATCTGATCCTGACCGCCGACGCCGGTTTCGCCTTCGGCGACGCCCTCGCCTATCTGGCGTGGCTCATGCCGCACTCGCACTGGGTCACGGTTTTCCGCAAATCCCTGCGGCGCGCCGGCGCCAGCCCCTCGTTGCTCGCGCTGAAACTGGCCCGCGAAATCCCGGCGGCCGGTCCGCCGCTCTCACCGTTTTGTGAAATGCCGGACACCGGCATGATGAGTTCCGTACGCCGGCTTGGCTCCGAATACGTGAAGCTGTTCATCGCCGGCAACAAGGCCGGCAGCGGCCACTGCCACGAGGACAAGGGCAGTTTCGTACTGGAATGCGCCGGCGACACGTTCGCGGCCGACTTTGGCGTGACCGATTATTCCAACCCCATCGCCGACCTCATGTGCACCGCGCAGCGACACACCATGCTCACGCCGTGGTGCGAGGAGGAACGACCCAAGCCCGCCAATCCCAATCCGACGCAGATCAATCCGCAGGGTCATGGCGACGAAACCGATTTTCACGCCACGATGGATGCCACCCCCGGGTGGGAAAACTGGTTCCGGCACTGGCGCCGCACCTGGAATTCCCCCACCCCGGACCGGTTCACGCTCACCGATGACTGGGCGGTCATCCGCGGACAGGGCGTCGTCTTTTACTGGACCACCTGGCTGCCCATGCGACGCGAAGGCCGGGATGTCATCATCGAAGGCCGGCGGGCCGTGGCCCGGCTCAGTTTCCCGCCCGAGGTTGAAATCGAACTGGAGGAACTGCCCCTGCGCAGCGCCGCGCGCCGGGCGATCGACGAAGAACGGCGTGAAATCATGCAGTTCGGCCTCGACTACGCCGAAACCCAGCCGCGCCTGGCGGCGCGCCAGCGCGGCACCTCCGGCCGGCTGGTCGTCAACGTGCAGCTCACCCTGAAATCCTGATCATGAACGACTGGCTTGCCCTTTCCCCCGGTCGCTGGAGCAAGCGCCTCAGCTTTCCCGCCGATACCACAATCCATGTGCCCGCCGAGGACGGCCGGCTTTGGTCCGCCGTCGTGCCCGTCGGCACCGTCTGGCAACCCGCGATGGTGCGGGCCAATTTTCTCATCGTCGAACACGCCGGCCGTTTCACTTTGCTCACGCCCTTCGAGGACCGGCCGGCCTTTGCAAACTGGCAGCTGCGCCGCACCGCCTCCACCCACGAGATCGATTGGGAGCAGAAACTCGCCGCGTGTCTGCCCGGCCGCGAAACCGCCCCGCCGCCCGGTTGGACGGAACAGGTTTTCGCCTCCCGCGACGCGGCCGTGACCGCCTACCGCAATTGGATGGTGCGCGCGTTTCCGCAACCGCCGCGATTCCGGCCGGACTGGGCCGCACGGATTCCCGGCTGCGTGATGCTGCAACTCTGGGCCGGCACCGGCGAAATCGATCACACGCTCGATGAACTCGTCGACCTGATGGCGGCCATGCACGCCGCCGGCGTGCCGCCCGACACCCTGGTTTACTTCTGGGGCTGGTTCGCCCCGTTCGACACCAAGTATCCGGAATTCTGGCCCGCACCCGAGGTTGGCGGCGAGAGTGCGATGCGCCGCGTGATCGCCGCCGCGCGCCGTTTCGGCTACCGCCTGATGCCGCACACCAATCATCACGGCTACAACGCCGATGTGCCCGGCTTCGCCGATTTCGCCGCCGACCAGACCACCGATGCCGAAGGCAACAAGCTCGGCTGGCGCGAAGCCGGCGAACCGCCCATCGAATACCTCCGGCCCAATTCCGCGCGCTGGCGCGCGCATCACATCGCGCGGATGAAACGCTTCGTGGACGCCTTTCCCGTCGATGCGATTTTCTGGGACCAATACGGCTTCATGCCGGACGATCCACAGTGCGATTTCTCGCGCGAGGCCCATGTGTTCTCCGGGGAGTTGCAGGCCGCCCTGCCCCGTTTGCTGATCACCAGCGAGCTGTTCAACGAGCGCATCCACGACATGGCGGTGTGGATGCAATGGGGCACGCCGTGGTGCGGCCTGCCCGTCCGCGAGGAGATGCCGCACACCGACCTGATCGGCGCGCTCTTCGGACCGTTGTTTGCCACCACCTTCGGCCATCAAGGGACGCCCGCCGCCGTGCCGGTGCCGCACACCTGGCCGTCCTATTATTGGTTCATTGATCACCACGGGAGCCCGCGGGAGGCGCTGCGCCATGCGGAGGCCTGGCACCGCAGCGTCGGTTGCGTGCCTTCGGTGCGCGTGAACTTCCGCGCCCACGGCCTCGACCCCGTCGCCCGCGCCGTGCTCTGCGGCCAACCCTGGCCCGCATAAACCACGTCGCACGCACGCCTGCCACCATGGCCGCACCGCCATGCGTGGTCCGCTTCCGCCGCAACCCCGCCTTTCCCCATGATCACCATCGGCCAACCCCGACTCACCTGTCTCGAACAGGCCACCCGCTACGGCTATTACGTCCAGCGGGGCCTCATTGCCGCGGAGCACCTCGGCCGCATCCGCGCGGCCTTTGCCCGCCTGCAACGCGAAGTGAAACCGGAATGGGACAAGCCCTTCCAAACCTACTACCCCAACATCATTGAGTTCGACGACGCCTTTGCCGAACTCATCGACCACCCCGGCATCTTGGCGGGGGTCCTCGAGGTCGTGGGCGCGGACGCGCAGCTCTATTCCAACGAGATCCTCGTTTCCAAGCCCAACCAGGGCACGATGAACTGGCACCGCGACAAGATGAGCATCGGCCGCCACTGCCCCAACCTCTTCCTCAAGCTGGCCATCTTTCTGGACCATGTGGCGGAGGACGGCGGTCCGACCGGGGTCATCCCCGAAAGCCATCACGACATCTACAAGGGACCCGAATTTTACGCGCACAAAATCGACTTCACCGCCGGGCCCGGCGATGTGCTGGCCTTCGGCGCCGCGACCCTCCACCGCGCCGGTTACCATGCCCCGGAGCGACCGCCGCGCCCGGTCGTGTTCCTCACCTACGTCCCGTGGTGGATGAAGCAGCCCGACTACTACACCGGCCGTGACTGCAGCAAGCTCCTCCAAACCGCCTCGCCCTTGCGCCGTCAATTGCTCGGCGCACAACTGCGGCCGGAAGTCAGCCTTGACGTGCACGCCTGATCCGGCCGAACCCTTGGCACCATGCGTCTGACCCCGATCAACAGCGCGGAAGCCGTCTTCGAGGCCTTCCACGATCCGCAACTCAGCGAACTCCCGCAGTGGACCGTCACGCACGACGGCGTCCGCGGTTTCAAGATCTGGCAGAACTGGGTCTGGGTGCAATGGGAGTGGCAGCAGCCCGCCGCCGACGGACTGGTGGTGCGATTCACCCGGGCGCTCAACCTGCCCTGCGCGGATTACGACCGGGTCATCATCAACACCGCCATGCCCGAGGGCGGCCACCTGGTGTTGCGCGCCGAGACCGACGCCGGTCCGCGCACTCGCCGCGGCGATACCTTCGGTGCGGCCAAGCGCGAAGAATGGCTGCCGCTGGACGGCGCCACGCGCATCACCGGACTGACGATCGAGGCGTATTTTCCGCCCGGCACTTCCGGCAACGGCTGGATTTACTGGATGGCGCTGCAAAGCACCGCACGCCTGCCCGACCACCTCGCCCAATGGTCGGGCTTTGACGAACGCTGGGAAAACTATCTGCAGCCGCCGGATTTCGAGCCAACCTTCGAACCCACCCACGGCCTTTTGATCAACCGGGAGGAACTCGCGGAGGTGCGCGCGCGTTTTGCCGATTCGCCGCTGGCGGACACGCTGCGCGAGGCGGCGGCCGATGCCCGCGCCATCGTGCCGGAAAAGCTCATCGGCCAATACGTCAATTTCTGGAACTCCAACTCGCTGCGCCGCGAGCGCGATCACGGCAAGGTCATCACCATCCACGGGCCGCACGCCGCGCAGGCCGGCCTGCTGTTCAAGGACAAGGCGCTCTGCCGGCTGGCCGCGCGGTTTGCGCTGAGCATCGCGCACTGCGAGCGCTGGGACGATTCGTTCATCTGCTACATGCCCGGCAGCACGTGGGAACAGCGCAGCTTCGTGCCGTCGATCTGCGTCTATGAATGCGCGCTGATCCTCGATCTTTGCGGCGAATGGTTCACCCCGCTCGGCCGCCAGCTCATCCTCCGCCGCATCGCCGAGGAAGGCATCGGCGAGATGAATTTCAACACCTGGTGGTGGGAGTATCTCTTCCACTGCAACCAGCTCGCGTGGTTCGCACCCGGCCGCATCCTCGGCTACCTGCTGTTGGAAAAAACCATGCCCGTACGTGGCGAAGGTTTTCCGGTGCCCACGCCCTCACGCGTGTCGCCCTACACCGATCTCGCGGTCAAGGACCTGATCGAAAACCTCGGTCACTGTCTCCAGCCCGACGGCGGCTACGTCGAGGGGCCGACCTATTTCACTTGGGTCGCCCGCCAGGCCTTTGTCGCGCTGCACCTTTATGCCCGCGCCCGGGGCCAAGCGATGGAACAGTTGATGCCCGAGGCCATGCGCCGGACCGCCGCCATGGCCGAGATGCTGTATTCAACCGCCGACGATCTCGACATGCTGCCGATCTGCGACGCCATGTTTGCGTTTCCCGAGGCGCTGCCGCACCTCGCCGCGCTCATGCCCGACAGCCACTGGGTCACGATCTGTCAAAAGCAGATCCGCCGCGCCGGCGCCGCGCCCTCGCTGCCGGCGATGGCCATCGCCGCGCGCCTGCCCGCGCAAGGCCCGGCGCTGCGGCCGTTCGTCAACATGCCCGACACCGGCATGATGTGCTCGGTGCGCCGCCTCGGCGACGAGTACGTGAAGCTGTTTCTCATGGGCAACAAGGCCGGCGCAGGCCACACGCACGAGGACAAGGGCAATTTCATCCTCGAATTCGCCGGCGACAGCTTCGCGATGGACTTCGGCGTCGTGGATTACGGCAACCCGCTGGTCGAGGAACTGAAGACCGCGCAACGCCACAACATGCTGACCCCGTGGTCGGACGATCTCCGGCCCGAGCCCGCCAATCCCATCAACGCCGACATTCGCGCCGTCGGCGAAGGCGACGCCACGGCCTTTCACGCGACCATGGATGTCACACCCGGCTGGGAAGGCTGGTTCAAACGCTGGCAGCGCACCTGGGATTCGCCGACACCCGACACGCTCGTCATCACCGACGACTGGGCGGTTGAAAAAGGCGCAGGCGTGATTTTCCACTGGACCACCCCGCTGCCGATGCGACGTGAGGGCGACAAAATCGTCATCACCGGCCGGCGCGGTCATGCGGAAATCACCATCCCGGCCGACACCGAGGCCACGCTGGAACAACTGCCACTGGTCAATCCCGCCCGCCGCGCGATCGACGAGCAACGCCGCGAACTGGTCCGCTTCGGCATCAACCATGCCGAAACCCAGCCGCGCCTCACGCTCCGGCAGCGCGGCCAAAGCGGCCGGCTCTGCGTGCAGGTCAGACTCTCGCTGCGCCATTGACGCGCCGCCCGCGCCTTCAGCGGGCAACACCACGTCTGCGGTCGGAATGGATGCGGCCGTTCGGCCCGGCGCGGTTTCGTACTTCCAATAAAGGTTGGTGTGGGCGATCACCAGGTCGGGTGGCGGAGCCCCGTGGGAGGTAAAATCCTCCGTGGTGTGGGCGTCACTGACCAGCGTCACATCGTAGCCACGTACGAATGCGCCGTGGATCGTGGCGCGGATACAGCCGTCGGTCTGGGCGCCCGCGACGACGAGATGTCCGATCCCGAGACGTTGGAGGCTCGTTTCGAGCGCGGTCTCCTCGAAGGCGTCGCCGTAGGCCTTTTCGATGACAGGCTCGCGGTCCAAAGCGACGAGCGGCGGCGTGAGCTTCCAGCCATCGCTGCCCCGGCTGAGATTTTCGTCGGTTTGCACGACCCAGACAATGGCGACACCGACCCGGCGCGCTTGGTCGACCAGACAGACGATGTTGGCGATGACGGTGTCACGCGCAAAGGCCGCCTTCACAACGTCATTCTGCATGTCAACCACCAGCAGGGCGGTATTCGGGCGATGCGGGAGCGTGGCCATGGCCCTTTGCGTGCGCCAGATGCCCGGCGATGGCAAGCGGGCTTTCATCGGGCGGCAGGCGATGTTCGGGCGGAGGCACTGCCGTCGCCCGAACACAACAAAGATTGCCATTGCCGGGTGACACGCGTCTCGTGTGCTCCACCGATGGACCGACCGACCTCCGATTCTCACGCGAAGCTGGAAAAATTTTCGCTTTCGCTCTTCGCCTTCACCGTGCTGACCACGCTGGCCGGCCTCTGCGGGCTGTTGGCCTGGCTGGCGCCCGACGTCTGGGCGGCCCAGTTCCTGCCCTCCTGGTGGCGGTGGCTGGCCGTGTTTGCCGGGGTCAGCCTGTTCAACTGCTTTTTCGAGTTTTTCTTTCATCGTTACATCCTGCATCAGCCCGCCATCCCGTTCGTGCGCCGGCTTTACCGTCAGCACACCCTGCACCACGGTCTGACCAACATCTCCAAACGGCACCGGCCCGATGGCCACGACATCGTCGTCATCGAGAACAAGTTTCCCGTGGTCGAACCCGAGCAGGGCGAGGCCTCCTTCTTCCCGTGGTATACGCTCGCGGTCTTTTCGGTGCTGATTTCACCGCTGTTCGCGCTGCTGCACTGGCTGCTGCCCGCCTTCCCTTGGTTTGTCGCCGGCTATGCGGCGCTGGCGTCATCGCTGGTGCTTTACGAGGTGCTGCACGCGATCAACCACTGGCCGTTTGAAAAATGGGCCGCGCTGGTCGAGAGCCCGCGCTGGTCGTGGTTCTGGCGGCCGGTTTACGGGTTTCACCTCCGCCATCACGCCGTGATCGACTGCAACGAGTCGATCTCCGGCTTCTTCGGCCTGCCCATCGCCGACTGGGTCTTTGGCACCTGCATCATTCCCCGCACGGTTTACGCCGACGGCGAGGAGTGGCAGCCGGAAAAATTTACCCGCCCCGAGCCCGTCTGGCTGATCCGCAAGCTCGACCAATGGGCGGTCGGCATCGTCGCCCGTCGCCGCGCCCAGGCCCGGCAGGAACCGGCCGCCGCCGCGACCAAATCGCGCTACACCCGCGGCGAGGAGATCGCCAACTGGGTCACGCACGGCATCGGCATGCTGCTCAGTGTCGTTGGCCTGACCTTGCTGATCATTTTTTCCAGCCTGCGCGGCGATGCCTGGCATGTGGTGAGCTTCACGGTTTTCGGCCTGAGCCTCCTCGCACTCTACACGGCGTCCACGTTGTACCATTTTTGGTCCTCCCACCGCATGAAGGCGCTGCTGCAGAAATTCGATCATGCGGCCATCTTCATCCTGATTGCCGGCACCTACACCCCGTTCCTGCTCACCGGTCTGCGCGGGCCCTGGGGCTGGACGCTGTTCGGCATCGTCTGGGGCCTGACCGCCGCGGGCATCGCCTTCCAGTTTCTCGCCTTTGGCCGCCACAAGCTCCTGTCGGTCCTGGCCTACGTGTTCATGGGCTGGCTGATCATCGTGGCCATCAAACCGCTGATGGCCTCATTGCCGGCGGGCGGACTCTGGCTGCTGGTGGCCGGCGGGCTCTGCTACACGGTGGGCGTGGTTTTCTACCTCTGGCGCCGGCTGCGTTTCCACCACGCCGTGTGGCACGGCTTTGTCCTCGGCGGCAGTGTCTGCCATTTCCTCGCGGTGTTCGTTTTTCTGCTGCCCCGCACGGCCTGACCGGACCGCCATTTTCCGCCCATGGAGACGACAAAGTTCAAACTGACCGGTCGTCTCCTGTGTCTGCCGGCGCTCCTGCCCGGGCTCGCCTTGGGCTATGCGTTGGGGGACGAGATGCTGGACCGGGCCGAACCGGCCGACCTCGCCATCCTTGCGGCGCTCACACTCGCTTTTCTGATCGCGCCCGTGCTCGGTCTCATCAAGCCGACCCTCTGGCGCATCCGGGGCGCACTCGCGATCAACGGACTGCTCGTGTTTCTGCTGATCGGCAAACTGCTGGAGCCGCTTGAGCAACCGGTTTTCAGCCACTTGGGCGCATTCGAATTGCTCGGACGTTACGTGGTCGCAGGCCTGATCACCTTGCTGCTGCTGCTCTGGGTGCGCCGGCGACTGGGCCGCTGGGCCGGCACCGGCACACCGAAGACGGCCGGCACGGATTGAGCGGTCGCGCGATCAACCCGGCGGCAACGGCGAAAAATTGAGATCGTGCAGGATCTCGCCGGCGAGGTTGCGCTGACACAGACGCAACGCCGCACCATCCGCGGTGACCTCGATCCAGCTGGCGCGCTCAAGCTCGGGCCCGCCGCCGACCAGCTGCGCATAGGGCCAATCCGCCGTGGGCGGGATCCAGGTCGAACGGTGCGTGTGACCGGAAACCACCACCTGCGTCCGCCACGCGACGAGCAGATCGTGCCAAAGCGCGCGACTGCCGGCGCTGAAACGATCGTAACCGTCGCCGGCATAATCCTGCGGCCCCTCATCCGTCCACCGCAGCGGCAGGTGACAAAAGACGACGCGATACGGCGCCGTGCGCATCTCCGGACGCCGGATGACTTCCGCCAGCCATGCGGCCTGTTCCTTCCGCAGCGCATCGAAGGCCGCGCGACCATGAAAGCTGGGGTGATCGTCAGGTTTGTCCTCGCCGGTATGCAGGCAGATGACGGCCACGGGACCGCTGCGAAACGCATAGAACGGACGACCTTCCGGCGTGGCCACCAGACCGGGCATGCGAAAGGCCTGCGGACCGCGCACATCATGATTGCCCCACAACAGGCACACCGGCCGCCCGGCGGAGATGTCGCAACCACCCGGGTGAAGCAACGTCGGGATGAGCACGGCCGCGTCGTCCCAGTTGTTGCAGGTGTCGCCGTTCCACACGAGAAAGTCCTCGACCGGCGTCACGCGGTGCAGCTGGCGGATGGTGTCGTCATGACGGTGCGTGTCATTCCACACGGCAAAGCGCGTGACGGCCGCGGCCGGATCCAGCGCACGAAAAGGTTTCCATGCCCCCGTCACCGTTTCACCGTCGTCCGCCGCGGTGGTGATCGGGCGCAGGCGAGCGGCCGCGCCGGGCGCAAATCCGGCGACGCGCACACGAAGAATGGCATCGCCCTGCGGGGTGAAACCGTGCGGATCACAGGCATGCATTTGACGCCGGCCGTCGGCGGTTTCGCTTTCCACGCGGCCGAGACTGGTCCGGCTCACGGCCCAGATGGCCTCCACCCCGTCCGGACGCGGGGCCATCAGCATCATGGGGGTAAGCACCAATGGTTCGCGGTCGCGCCCGCCCAATTGTTTTGCAGCCTCAGTCATGACCGCAACCCGCCTCCCGCAGGATTTGGCCGTAGGCCGCCAGCGACGGCGTGCCGTGGAGCTGTTGATAATCCGGCCCGAGGTAACAGCCGAAGCTGGTGATGGAGGTGAAACCGAGCGCGTGATAATACGCGACGTCGCGGCGCATCGTTGCCTCATCCAGCGCGAACAGGCGGGGCGGCTTGGTCCAGTTGGAAAAAAGGGGATTGTCCATCCAGTATTCCAGCACCCGCGCGTCGCGTGTACCGAAGAACTGCAGGAGCTCGGTCAAGGTCCGGGATTCGCGCACATTCTCGGGACAATCCGGATCATTGATCGGGCGGTGATGATTGCGGCCGATCGGGGCATATTCCAGGAAGACACCGTCCGCCGGCTCGGTTTTCCGGGGCACCGCCAGCGTGTCGTGATACGCGATGTAGCAGAGTTTGGCCGCCGGATTCCGCTGCTTGAGCCCGACCAGCATGGCGTTGACGATCCGCAGCTGCTGGTCGCTCGGCGGGAGGCCGCGGCAGGCCGGACAATGGCAGCTGCAATCCTTCACGTCATCCAACCAGAGAAAGTGTTTGTCCGCGCCGGTATCCAGCAACGCCGCCAGGCGCGCCGTGCGCTCCGCGACAAAGGCCAGCGCCTCGGGGTTGGACGCGCACAGGTTGAAATCCGCCGTCCGCTCTCCGTGTACGTTCATCCGAAACCACGCCGGCTCCCGCGCAAACCGCTCCCGCGGCAGCAGCCAGGCCGCGACATGGGCCTCATACTCCACCGCGATGCCCCGGCTGGCGGCGGCCTGCCGCAAGGCGACGCTTTGCGGCGCAGCGTGCGCGTCGATCGCCGCGGCGAGGGATTCATGCGCCTTGGGTCCGCCCACCGGATGCAGCCCCAGGGTGTTGAGCTGCGCCGCCGCCATGCGGTCGAGCCAGTCCGGTGTCAGTTCCTCCGGATGCACCAGAATGCCACGTTCGTGAAGTTGCACAGGTTCGTCTCCCAATTTTGTCCGCGTGGCACAAGTGCGATCCGATGGCGGCGGTGAGGCCGGGCCGTTCATTGGCTGCAAGGTCGGCGCCCCATCAACCGCATCCGGCCGCTCCTGATGCACCAACAAAAAGCCCCGGTCGGGCGACCGGGGCCGGGGAAGTGTGATGCGTTTGGATCGACGTGGGCCTTACGCGACGCGCTCGACGACGAGCGGCGGCGGCGTCGGACGCTTGGGCGCGAGCCGGTAGGCGTTCTTGAAATACTCCAGCGCCTGCTCGAGCTTGGCCTCGTCGTTGTAGTGGATCATCATCAGCGGCTCGCCCTGCTTGACCTGCGTGCCGACCTTCTTGATCTCGGATACGCCGACGGCATGGTCGATCTTGCCGTGCTTGTCGCGGCCCGCACCGAGAATCGCAACGCCCTGCGCGATGAAGGCGGCGCTGATCGTGTGCACGTAGCCGCGCTTGGGGGCGGGCAGCTTGCGAATGTGTTTCGCCGCCGGAAACTTGTCCGGGTGGTCGACGAAGGTCGTGTCGCCGCCCTGCGCCTTGACCAGATCCTTGAATTTCTGGAGCGCCGAGCCGTCGGTCAGGTGCCGCTGCACGGTCTGCTTGGCCGAGAGCGTGGAACCGGCAACGCCGGCCAGCCGCACGATTTCCATGCCGAGCTTGAGCACGAGCTCCTGCATGTCCTCGGGCCCCTCGCCCTTCAACAGCTGGATGGCTTCCTTGACCTCCAGCGCCGTGCCGACGCTGTCGCCCAAGGGCTGGTTCATGTCGGTGACGAGCGCGACACAACGCCGCTTCATCGAACGGCCGACGCGGGTCATGGAGCGCGCAAGTTGCTTCGCCTGCTCAAGGTCCTTGATGAAGGAGCCGTTGCCCCACTTCACGTCGATGACGAGGCCTTCGGCGCCTTCGGCGAGCTTCTTGGAAAGCACGCTGCCGGTGATGAGCGGGAGGCTCGGGATCGTGCCGGTGTCCTTGCGCAATTCGTAAAACTTCGCGTCGGCCGGAGCCAATTTTTCATCCTGCTGCACAATGGCGCCGCCGATGCGGGCCAGCTGCGAGGTGAAACTGTCGATGGAAAGCTGGCCCTTGAAGCCGGGGAAGCTGCTCAGCTTGTCGAGCGGGCTGATGATGTGGTCGTGTTCAACCCCGCACATCATCGGCACGATGACACCGGAGGCCATCGCCAGCGGCACGAGCACGAGTGACGTCTTGTCACCCACCCCGCCGGTGGAGTACTTGTCGATCTTCGGCTTGGCGATGTGCGAAAGGTCGATCACCTCGCCGGAAAGCATCATCTCCTCGGTCAGATCGGCGGTCTCCTGAGCCGACATGCCGGAGAAGTAAATCGCCATCGCCAACGCGGCCAGCTGGTGCTGGGGCATTTCGCCATCAAGCGTGCTGTCAATGATATAGCGAATTTCCTCCTGGGTGAACTCCTGTCCGTCGCGCTTCTTTTCAATCAGGTAATTGAAGGAAGGTTTGATGAATCGACGGGCCGGGATGGTACGTTTGCTGGTCATGTGAGTTGTAGGTGAATAACTGCGGCACTGGCGCAGGGCGAAAAGTTTGGAAGAAAACCCGCCCATGACAAAATGTCGAGCCAAAACTGCCCGCCTGCCCCCGGTGCAGCGGCTGCATCGCTTTCGCTTTTTGCTGCATATAAGTTGGTTGCACAAGATGATCGCCGGTTTCGACCCGCCGGCCGGTCATACCCGGCCCAAATTCCGCGCTTGCCGCGCCGGCGGCCGACTCCGTTGAGTGCAGGGATGGATGTGACGTTTGACCTTGCCGCCGAATTGAATGCGGCACTCCAAGCCGCCGCTACGCGGGCCGGGCTGGAGGCTGAAGCCTTTGCACCGGAAGTGCGCCCCGCCGATCCGCGGCACGGTGACCTGCAGGCCAACGGCGTGCTCGGCTACGCCAAGGCGCGCAAACTCAACCCGCGCGCGACCGCGGAGCAACTCGTGGCCGCCCTGCCCGCGGACCTGCTCAACCGCTACACCGTCGCGATCGCCGGCCCGGGCTTCATCAACTTCACGCTCAAGCCCGCGGTCCTGCTGGCGTGGTTGGAAAAGCACGACACCCCCGACCACCTCCGCGCCGGCGCCGCCTCGCTCCATGCCAACCGGCGTTACGTGGTCGATTACGGCTCGCCCAACACGGCCAAGCAGATGCACGTCGGCCACATCCGCTCCATCATCATCGGCGAGGCCATCTGCCGGCTGCTGGAATTCTGCGGCGCCGAAGTCGTCCGCGACAACCACCTCGGCGACTGGGGCACGCAGTTCGGCAAGATTCTCTACGGTTACAAACACTGCCTCGACCCCGAGGCGCTGGCGCGCGACCCGTTGGAGGAATTTGAGCGCCTCTACAAGGCCGCGGACGCCGCCTGCAAGGCCGACCCGGCCGCGTTGGACGAGGCCCGGCAGGAACTGGTGCGATTGCAAAACGGCGAGCCCGATGCGGTCGCCCTGTGGCAACAGGTCAACCGCCTGAGCATCGACTCGCTCAACCGCATCTATGCGCGGCTCGGCGTGCGCTATGACCACTTCCTCGGCGAGAGTTTCTACCGCGACCGGATCGAGCCGGTTTACCGCGAGCTCATCGCCGCCGGCCTGGCGGTCGAAAGCGAAGGCGCCCTCGTGGTCTTTCATCCCGAACACCCGCGCTTCGCCAAACAGCCGTTCATCGTGCGCAAAAGTGACGGGGCCAGCAACTACGCCTCCACCGACCTCGCCACCATGGTCTACCGCGTCGGCCACTTCGACGCCAACGGCATCATCATCGTCACCGATGCGCGGCAAAACGATCATTTCGAGCAACTCTGGCTGACCACCCAAAAATGGTTCGCCGCCACCAACCGCCGGCTGCCGGAATTCCAGCACGTAACCTTCGGCACGATCCTCGGCGAGGACGGCAAGGCCATCAAGACCCGCTCCGGCGATCCCATCAAGCTGGCCGCCCTGCTCGACGAAGCCGCCGAGCGCGCCTTTGCGATTGTCACCGAAAAATCTCCCGAACTGCCCGAAGACGAACGGCGCCACATCGCCGAGGCCGTGGGCATCGGGGCGGTGCGTTATGCCGATCTCGCGCAGAACCGCAGCAGCGACTACGTGTTCAACTGGGAAAAAATCCTGGCCTTCGAGGGCAACACCGCGCCCTACCTGCTCTACGCCGTCACCCGCATCCATTCCATCTTCCGCAAGCTCGGCCTGGCACCGCAGGATGCCGGCGCGACCGCCTGCGCCACCGTTCCGGAGACACCCGCGGAGCTGGCCCTGGCCCGCAAACTGGTCGGCCTGCCCGCCGTGCTGAACGTCACCACCACCCAGTTGCGCCCGCACTTCCTGTGCACCTACCTCTACGAGCTGGCCGGTGAATTCAGCGGCTTCTACACCGCCGACAAGGTGCTGGTGGACGATCCCGCCGTGCGTGCGCGCCGGCTGCTGCTGTGTGCCCGGACGCTGCTGGTGTTGGAAACCGGCCTCCAATTGCTCGGCCTGCGCACACTCACCCGCATGTGACCGTCGGTTTCCGGCCGCTGACAAATCGCTTGCCGGTCGGCACCGGCCGGCCCAGATTGCCCGGACATATGGCCACGCAGGAATTCTATGTCCGCAACGAGTCGGAAACCGAGGCCCGCGGGCCTTTCAACCTCGAACAGCTGACCTCCCTGGCCGACAACGGCCAGGTCACCGCCGAGACCCTGTATTACGATGCCACAACCGAACAGTGGACGGCCATCAACGGCAACGCCCCGCTCATGACGGCGCTTTTCCCGGAAAAGAAAAAGCTCAAGGTCAAGGGCCGTCAGGCCGTCCAATCGCTCACGCCCACCGGCAGCGACACCGCCCCGCCCATCACAGTTGACGAAATGCTGGCCGCCGCCGAGGGCCGCACCAGCGACACCAAGGACCGCGTGGACCCCGGCATCGCCATGGCCCGCGCGGCCGGCATCGGCGCGTGGGCGTGCGTGGGCATGTTCGTCATCGCCGCGGCGGCCGAGTTGCTGCCCTCGATCGATTTCCTCATGGCTTTCAACGCCGTCAAGCTGCTTGAGCATCCGCTCGTGATCTTCGGCATCGTTGATCTGGTGTTCGCCGTGCTCCTCGCGCTCGGCACCTCCGCCATCTATCCGTTCGTGCGTTTCCGCGCGGCGCTGGGCCTGGGCTTCCTCGGCTTCATCTTCTACACCCAGGGAATGACGGTGCCGTTGCTGGCCGTGCTGGCCGGGACCACCGGCCTGTATCTCTGCACCGTCGCCGTTTCGCTGCCCGTGGTGCTCGTGACCGCGGCCGTCGGTCTTGTCGGCATGGCCGGCATCGCCTGGCAGTTGATCATGGCCTGAGGCGCCGATGAACCGGTTGCATGCAGCCTGGGGACGGATCGATCATCTGTTCCGCAAGCAGATCTGGCAGCCGGCCCATCTGAACGACACCTCGCTGCGCGGGCGCGGCTACATGCTGCTGCGCATCATCTCGATCACGGTGACCGTGTTCACCGAGACGAAGGCCGCCAGCCGCGCCGCCGCCCTGAGCTTCAGCTCGCTGCTCGGCCTCGGCCCGCTCGTGGCGATCGCGATGGTGGTCGCCGGCATGGTGCTCGACCAGGATGACCCCAACCTGGCCGCCAACACGATGAACCGGGTGATCCAGTTCATCGCGCCCCAGGTCGGCCAATATGAAAGCCTCACCACCGATCCCGTAAAAGGCGGGGCCGCCCCGGAGTCGTCCGGTTCATCAATCGGCCGCGTCATCGCCCCCGATCCCACCCTGCGCGCCGGCACCAACCCGCGGGTTGCGCCCCCGGTTGATGGCGCCGCCGGCGAGGACAGCGAAGTGACCACCACGGCCAATCCCGAGCTGGTCGAGATGCTCAACGGCTTCATCGCCGGCTCGCGCTCGAGCACCGCCGGGGCCTTGGGCGCGCTCACGCTCATTTTCATCGTCATTCTGCTCTTCAAGTCGATCGAAGATGCGTTCAACGAGATCTGGGGCGTGCGCGAGGGCCGCTCCTGGCTGATGCGCATCATCTACTACTGGACGATCCTGACGCTCGGCGCGGTGCTGTTTTTCGCGTCCGTCACCCTGCTCAGCGCGAGCGCGTTCGTGAACGTCTTCATTGAAAAACTGCCCTACGGCCCGGAACTGCTCAACCTGCTGCGCTGGATGCTCCCGATGGGCTCGGGCCTGCTGGTGGTGGTGATCCTGATGCTGTTTTACCGCTACATCCCCAACACCCATGTGTTTTGGCGGGCGGCCCTGATCGGGGCGGTCGTCGTGGCGCTGCTGCTTTTGCTGAACAACTTCCTCGCCTTCATCTACGTGCGCCGCGTCGTGCTCTCCAAAAGCCTCTACGGCTCGCTCGGCATTGTGCCCATCCTGATGTTCGGCCTCTACATCTTCTGGCTTTATGTGCTGATCGGCGGGCAGATCAGCTACGCGGTGCAAAATGTCCACTACCGCAGCAGCCAGAACGCCTGGAGCACCCTGTCCGCCGCCACGCGCGAACGGCTCTCCCTGCTCGTGCTGCTGACCATCGGCCGGCGTTTCCAAAGCTGCCTGCCGCCCTGCACCGCCTCCGAACTCGGCAACCTCATGAAGGTCCCTACCCAGGTGCTCAACGAATGCGTGAACCGGCTGGTGGACATGAATTTCATCACCCCCATCCCGCCGGTCGAGGCCGATCCCTCCAACGACCTGCGTTACCAGCCCGCCCGCCCGCTCAACCGCATTACCCTGCAGAACTTCAAGCATCATTTTGAAAACCAGGGCGAGGCCCCGCTCGATGAGTCCGTGGATGCGATCGATCCGATCGTGCAGGAGTATCATGCGCACCTGAAGCACGGCCTGCAGGATGAATTTTTCCAGCGGAGCCTGGAGCAGCTGTTTGCCCGGCACGCGTGTGAGGGCTCGCAGCCGCCATTCACCTTCGGCACCGGGCAGACTCCGGTCTGACCGGGCCGCGCGAACGCGCCGCGCCCCAATTCGCCCTTGCCTCGGGCGCAGCCGGACCTAGCTTCGCCGGTTTTATCCCCATGATATCCTGGATTCAGAGATACTTTCAAAAGCACTTCAAAGTGGTCGTCCTGCTGATCCTCGCCGCGATGGCGGTTCCGCTGGTGGTCATTTTCACGCCCTCTTCCGGCATCGGCCAAGGCGACCGGCGCGTGCTCACCCGTGAATTTTTCGGCTACAACCTCGGTTCGCCCGAGGATCAGGCGCGGCTCTTTGGCGATGCGAACCTCAGCGCCACCCTGCACCTCGGTTTCGCCGGCATCGGTGGCGACCAGCTGCAGCAATACGCCCTCCAGCGCGCCGCGGCGCTCCATGTCGCCGACCAGCTGCACATCCCCGCCAGCACCAAGGCCGAGGTCGCCGACTACATCAAGAACCTGCGCGCCTTCGTCGGCCCCGACGGCAATTTTGATGCACAACGTTACGCCACCTTCCGTGATTCGCTCAAAACCGGCGGCGCCCAGGTCACCGAGGGCGACGTCAGCCGCGTGCTCTCCGCCGATGTGCGCGCCGACAAGGTCCGTCAATTGCTGGCCGGTCCGGGTTACGTGCTCGACGAGGACGTGAAGACCCAGCTCGCCCGCGCCGGCACCACCTGGACGCTCGGCGTGGCCAAGATCGACTACGCCGCCTTCAATCCCACGGTGTCGCCCGGTTCCGAGGAGCTGGCCAAATTTTTCGGTGACAATTCGTTTCGCTACGAGATTCCGCCCCACATGCAGGTGTCCGCGGTGTTTTATCCCGCCGATGCACACCTGGCCGGCGTGACCGCGACCGAGGAGGAACTGCAGGCGGTCTTCGAGCGCAGCCCCGGCCGTTTCCAGAAACCGGGCACCGAGGCCGGCACGACCCAGCCCGCCCAGGCCGGCGATTTCCTGCTCGTGCGCGATCAGGTGGAAAGCGCGGTCAGGCAGGCCAAGGCCCGCCAGATCGCCACCAAGCAGGCCGCCGATCTTTCCCTCGGCCTCTACGAAAGCCGGCTCAAGAACGACCCGGCCGTGCTCGAACCGTTCCTGCGCGCCCACGGGGTGCAGGCCACCCCGCTGCAGCCCTTCTCCCGCGAGGCCGGCCCGGCCGAATACGGCCACAACCCCGAACTCGCCGAAGCCGCCTTCAAACTCGGCGAAGCACGCTTTTTCTCCGATGCCCTGCCGGTTGAAAACGGCGCCGTCGTGCTGCTCTGGCAGGACACCATCCCCGCCCGCACGCCCCTCCTCACCGAGGTGCAGGCCGCCGTCAAGGCCGACTACATCGAGAACGAAAAGCGCAAACGCTTCGTCGAGCTCGGCCGCCAGCTGCAGGCCACCATCAAAACCCGCCTGCAGGCGGGTGACGATTTTGCCACGGCCGTCAACGCCGCCGCCACCGCCCACGGCGCCAAGGCCGACGTCTCACAGCTCGATCCCTTCACGTTGACCGAACCGCCGGAGAGCGTCGATTACGCGATCTTCGGCACCTTGGAGCGGCTCGAAAAAGGCGCCGTCTCGGACATGATGATGAATCAGGACCACGGCCTGTTCGTCCACGCGAAGGACAAGCGGCTGCCCGACCTGTCCGCGGCCAACCCGGCGTATGCCGACACCCGCAATCAACTGGCCGCCATGACCGGCCAGCTCGGCGCCGGCGCCTATCTCGACGAACTGGTCGAGGCGGAATTGAAAAAATCCGAACCCGACCTGAATTGAGCCACCCGAACCCGCCGCACTCCGGCGGGTTTTTTGTTGGTCGCGCCCCGTGCCGCTCATCCTCCCGCGTTGACCGTTCGGCCTGTTTTGGCTCGAACCGGACAGACCGAACACGGCAGACTCGCCCGGTCCCGCTGTTCCGGCATTATGTCCGGGTTTTCGAATTTTTCGGCAACCGATGCCCGTTCTCCGGCGTCTTTTCCCTGCATCGCCCTCACGCCCGCAAATTTCCGTAACTTTTCCGTCCCCGACGTGTTATCTCACCGATCCGTTTCATCACGCAACGCTCCGCCGCTCATGCCGTCTCCGCTCCCGCGCCTCTTCCCCCTGCTGCAACTGACCTTGCTGGTCGCCTTTTCCCTCGGCCTCGGACGGGCCGCCGAAACCTCCGCCGCCCGTCCCGGCACCCTGACCCTGCAGGAATGCATCGGTCGCGCTCTGCAGCACAACTTCGATCTCCAGATCCAAGGCTTCAGCACCTCCAACGCGGTGCAAACCCTGGTCGGTTCGCAGTCCGACTATGACCCGAGCTTCACCCTGTCCGCCTCCAAATCGGCCTCGCGCGCGGATGTGCCGTCCACGCAGCTCGTCGGCACCGAGAGCGACAACTTCAGCACCCGCATCGGGGTCACCCAAAAAATTGCCACCGGCGCCTCGCTCAACCTGAGCAGCAGCCTCGATCGCAGCGCCACCAACAACCCCTACGCCACCCTCAATCCGGCCTACAACGCCGACATGGCCCTCTCCGTCCGCCAGCCCCTGCTCAAAAACGCCGGCGCCGCCGTCAACCGCGCCGCCATCCGCCGGGCCGAGCTCGGGGTCGACATCGCCAATCTCAACTACAAATCCCGCCTGCTGCAGGTCGTGCGCGACACCGAGGGCGCCTACTACGACCTCGTTTTCGCCCGCGAACAGCTCAAGGTCCGCCGCCACAGCCTCGCGCTGGCCGAAAAGCTCTACGACGAGAACCTCGCCCGCAAGAACACCGGCGTCGCCACCGACCTCGACGTGCTCCAGGCCGAGGTCGGCGTCGCCAGCGCGCGCAACAACGTACTGCTCGCCGAGCAATCCGCCCGCGACGCCCAGGACCGCCTGCTCAACCTCATCGGCCAGTTCCAGTTTGACGACAACGTGGGCGAGGTTGGCATGCCCGATTTCAACGGCATCCACGTCGATTTCGCCGCCTCCTACAAACTCGCCCGCGACAACCAGCCCGACTACATCGCCACCGAGAACAGCATCCGGCAATACGAGATCGACGTGGCCGCGGCGCGCCGCAACCGCCTGCCCTCGCTCGATCTCGGCGGCGCGCTAGGCTACAACGCCCGCGACAACAGCGCCCATGACGCCTTCAACCGCGTGCCCAACGGCGACGGTTACTCGTGGCAGGTCGATCTTTCCCTCACCGTGCCGTGGGGCATGCGCGGCGACAAGGCCCGCTATTTCACCGCCCGCAACAACCTGATGCGCGAACAGACCCGGCTGCGCCAGTTGGAGCAAAACATCATGGTGCAGGTGCGCGCCGCCGTCCGCTCCGTGGAGACCAATCTCGAAAGCGTGGCCATCTCCGCGCAGGGCACCTCGCTGAGCGAGCGGCAATACGAACTCGAGCGCGCCCGGTTCGACGCCGGTCTCTCGACCAGCCGCCGCGTGCTCGAGGCGCAGGACGATTTGGAACGCGCCCGGGTGGCGGAACTGCAGGCACGGGTCAACCTGCGCAAGGCGATTTCCGAGCTGCACCGGCTCGAGGGCAGCTCCCTGGAAACCTACGACATCGCGGTTGCAGAACCCGTTTCGGCGGTCAATGGATAGCGCATGCCGATACTGACGCCCCTGCGGGCCCTTTTGCTCTGGTTGTTTTGCGCACTCGTGGCGGGCCGTCTCGCCACGCTGGCTGACTGGCCGGTGCTGGCGCACGTGCTGCTGGTGCTGCTCCTCGGTGTGGCGGCGCTCTCGATTTACCGGCGCGCCGCGGGCCTGAAGCGACAGATCGACGGGCTCGACCTGCGCTGGCTGGTGGCCCCGCATCTGCTGCGTTTCGCCGGCATCTATTTTGTGCAGCTCGGCTACCGCGGCATCTGGCCGGAACCGCTGGCCTTCCCCGCCGGGGCCGGCGGCGCCGTCACCGCTGCGTTTGCCGTCGCCCTGCTCTTCCTGCGCTTGGATTCCGGGCCGGGCCGCCGGCTGCTCACCATCTGGAATGTCGTCGGCCTCGTGGACATCCTGCTGACCCTGGTCAATCTCGTGCGCTGGCTGCCCGAGGGTTCCAACGGCCTGCAGGCGTTGACCACGCTGCCGCTCAGCCTGTGGCCCACCTTTTTGGCCCCGCTGCTGCTGGCCACGCATCTGATTATTTTCATGCGCCTCGGCGGCGGCCGCAAAGGTCCGCCGGAGATCCTGCCTTCGCCCTGACCGCCACCCGGCTCAGAAAAGCGCGCCGGGGTCGTTCGCGTCGATGCGGCGATGCTCCGGCAATTGCGTGCGAAACCAGGTGCGCTGCTTCTTCACCAGCCCACGCGTGTTCTTCACGATTGCCTCCGCCAAATCGGCCTCCGCCAGCCGACCTGCCAACAGGGCGATGACCTCGCGATAACCGATGGCCGATGCCGCGCTGGGATTCGCCTCCAACCCGGCGGCTACCAATTGCCGCACCTCCGCCACCAGCCCGGCCGCCAGCATCGCCCGCACCCGTTGGCGGATGCGTGACTCAAGCTCCTCGGGCGCACGCACCAACTCCGTGAGTTTCACCTCGTGGTCGGAAAACGGCGCCGGTTGCCGCGCGAAGTCAGCCTGCAACTCGGGCACACTGCGGCCCGACGCCAAGCAACGCTCCAAGGCCCGGCTCACGCGGCGCGGATTCGCCACATCGAGCGCCCCCAAACCGCCGGGGTTGAGCTCACGCAGTCTCCGTAATGCCGTCGCGGCATCCAACGTCGCCACCTGCCGTCTCACGTCGGCCGGCACCTCGACCGCGTCGACCACGGGCGCGAAAAACGCCTTGAGATAAAAGCCGCTGCCGCCCGTCACCAACACGCGCCGGCCGCGATCGATGATGTCGCGCACGGCGTCCCGCGCCAACGTCACATAACGCGCGATGTCCATCGGCTCGTCCGGCGCACAGAGATCGATCAGGTGATGCGGCACCCGCGCCAGTTCAGCCGCCGTCGGTTTGGCCGTGCCGATGTCCATGCCGCGGTAAAACAGCAGCGCGTCGCAGGAGACGATTTCCGCGTCATGCGCCTCCGCCCAGCGCAAGGCCAGCTCGGTCTTGCCCACGGCGGTGCAACCGGTGAGCACATGAATCACGGGAGTTATCGGCATGGCGCGGGGTGATTCCTGCGCAGGCCGCGCGTTGTTACAAGCGTGTGATTTCCCGGCGGGTGCCCGCTTTCCGACCTCGCCGCGGATCAGGAAAACCGCAGACTCCTCCCGGCTTGAAGTTCCGACTCATCTACAACCCCCGCTCCGGACACAACGCCCGCAACCCGCACCTGTGGCATCGCGCCCACGCGTTCATCCGGGAACACCGGCTCGACGCCACGGTCGTGCGCACGGAACGGCCGCAGCACGCCACCGAGCTCGCCCGCGCCGCGATGGCGGACGGTTGCGACACCGTGGTCGCCATCGGCGGCGACGGCACCATGAACGAAGTCGCCGCCGCCCTGCTCGACACGCCGGTCAACCTCGGCCTCATCCCCTGCGGCTCCGGCAACGGTCTCGGCCGCCACCTTGGCATCCCGGGCCCCGGCCGCGGCGCGTTTCGCACCCTCCTGACCGGCCAGCCCCGCGTGATCGACACCGCCACGGTCAACGGCCGGCCGTTCTGCAATGTCATGGGACTCGGATTCGACGCGGAGATCAGCGATCGCTTCGCCCACGTGTCGCGGCGCGGACTGTCGGCCTACATCCGCACCGGTCTCACGGCCTGGCGAAATTTTCAACCCGTGCCGGTGACCGTGCGCAGCTCTGCCGGTGTGTTGACCGAAACCGCTTTCATCGTCGCCGTCGCCAATTCGGACCAATACGGCAACGACTGCCGCATCGCGCCCGGCGCGATCATCGACGACGGCCTGCTGGACCTGACGCTGATCCGGCCCGTGACGTTCTTTTCCGCCCTGCCCCTGGCCGTGCGGTTCTTCCGCGGCCGACTCGACGGCAGCCCGCGCGTCGTGCGGATACGGGCCGGAGAATTTGAAATCACCCGCCCCGCCGCGGGACCGGTGCACGCCGACGGCGAACCGTTTGAAACCGGGGCCGTCGTCACGGTAAAGGTGCGGCCGCGCAGCCTGCGCGTGCTGGTGCCCGGGCATCGGTAAACGTGCCATCCGGAAGCGCGCCTTGCCCCGCCTCCCCAAGCCTACGGCGGGCAAGCCTCAAGGCGCGTGTCCCGGGTTGGTGAAACCGCTGCAGCGTTGACCTACGCCCGGCGGTCGTAGCCGCGCTTAAGCCGCAGGCGCAAGCGTGGCCCACTCCGTGTGGTGACCACGTTTTCAGGCTGCGCCTTCAAACGCGGCTCCATTTCAATCAAGTGCGGGCTGGTCAGCTTTGCCCCGCACCAACCGCGCGATTGCGCCCGCCGGCCTTCGCCGCATAGAGCGCCCGATCCGCCGCCTGCACCAGCGCGGCGGCATCCGCGCCGTCGTGCGGAAAAACCGCGAGGCCCAGGCTGACCGTCACCGCTTGCGGATCGCCCTCGGGCAACGCGCACGCGTGCCGCTCGATCTTTTCGCGCAACCGTTCGGCCTGTTGGCGCGCCATCGCGGCATCGGCCTCAAGCATCACGATCGCAAACTCCTCGCCGCCGATGCGCGCCACCCGGTCCACCGAGCGCACAGACTCCGCGAAACGCCGGGTCACCTCCCGCAACACCGCATCGCCGGCGGGATGACCGCGCGTGTCGTTCACCTGCTTGAAGTGATCGATGTCGGCCAGGATCAGCGCGAACGGGTGGCCGAACCGCCTGGACCGTTCGGTCTCCTCCTGTAAAATGCGGTCAAACTCACGCCGGTTGAGCAAACCGGTGAGCTGGTCGCGCGTGGCCAGCCGGCGCAGCGCCTCGAGGGTCTCGCCGAGTTTGAGCGCGTAGCGCAGTGAACGTTCCAGCAGGCGGGGCGTGATCTCCCCCTTCACGAGATAGTCGAGCGCGCCGGCGTTCATCGCCTCGATGTCCACCGATTCGCCGGTTTCCGCCGTGAGAAAAATGATCGGCACACGGCAACCCTGCGTCATGGCCTCACGGATCAGCTCCAGCCCGTTGCGCTCGCCCAGCCGGTAGTCCAGCAGACAAACCGCGTAGTTTCCGGTCAGCAGGCGGCGCAGGCCGTCGTCATAGGTTTCACTCCAGTCGAGTTCGTAGTCCCCCGAGGCAAAGGTGCGGAACTGCTGTGCCGTGAGCCGGTACTGCAACCGGTCGTCATCAATCAGGAGTACGCGACGTGACATCGTCGCCTTTCAATCGCCGTTCCGGACCCCGGCCACCAGATCCACGGCCACCGCGCGGAGCTTGGCCACGATTTTTTCCGGCTGGCCTTCGTGATCGCGAATGCAGTTCACCAGTGCGCTGCCCACCACGACGCCGTCGGCGGCCGCGGCCACGGTGCGCACCTGCGCCCGGGTGGAGATGCCGAAGCCCACCACCACCGGCAGCGACGTGTGCGCCTTGATCTGCGCCACGGCCTCGGGAATGTTGTCCGCCATCCGGTCGCGCACGCCGGTCACGCCTTCGCGTGAAACGTAGTAGATGAAACCGGTCGCGGCGCCAACGATGCGCGGCAGGCGGCTCTCCGGCGTGGTCGGGGCCACGATGAACACCGTTTCCACGCCGTGCCGGCGGCAGGCGTCCTGCACCTCGCCGGCTTCCTCCGGCGGCAGATCGAGCGTCAGCATGCCGTCCACCCCGGCGGCCCTGGCCTCCGCCACGTAGGCGTCGACCCCGTGGCTGAACACAAGATTGTAGTAGGTGTAGAACACCACGGGCACCTGGCTGAATTCGCGGATGCGACGCACCAGCTCGAAAACCCGCGCCCGGTTCATGCCGGAGGCGAGCGCGCGTTGGGCAGCGAGCTGGTTGGTCAGGCCGTCGGCCAGCGGATCGGAAAACGGCACGCCCAGCTCGAGCACATCGATGCCGCTCTCAATCACCGCGCGGCAGCAGGCCAGCGAGGTTTCCAAATCGGGATCGCCCGCGCAGAGGTAGGCCACAAAGGCGGCGCGTTTCTCGGCACGGGCACGGGCAAAGGCTTGGACGATGCGGGACATGGAAGTTCAATCAGTGGCGCAAATGCCGGCCGGCGCAAAGTCCGTTTTTGCTCATTCCTCCAGCGCGAAGTCCACCAGCACCGGCCGGTGGTCGGACAGGAAGCTGCGCACCACCTCGCTCCTCGCCTCTTGGCAGGCCGGCGGCAGGAAGACGAAATCGAGCCCCCGGCTGGGCAGCGCGCTGGGGAAGGTCAGCCCGTCCTGCGGATGCAGGCTGTAAGCGCCGTGCAGCATGAAATAGCGCAGCAACTCGGCCGTGGCATCGGGTTTGTGCACGGAATTGTTGAGATCGCCGCAGACGATCGGGGGCATGTGCCAGTGGTCGCGCCGGTCGTAACTCTTGCCGGTCACGTAATCCATGATCCGCTCGACCTGCCGGAAGCGGTGTACGCGCGAGCGGTAGTGCAGGTGCAGGTTGAGCACCGGCAGCCGTCGCCCGGCCACATCGAGCTCCACGTAAAGAAACCCCTTCTCCCCCACCCGGCTGGAGCCAAACACGATGTTCTCCGACTCAATGATCGGGTGGCGCGACAGGATGGCGTTGCCATAGCTGAGGTTGAGCAGGCCCTCACGCCGGTTGTTGATGCCGAAAACCGTGTGCTGGTACCCCGTGTGCGACTGCAGGTAATTGAGCTGGTCGAAATTGCCGGCCCACCGCGAATTCTGGTCAATCTCCTGCAGCGCCACGATATCGGGCTTCAGCTTGACGATCAACCGGGCGATCCTCCGCAGATTGATGCGCAATTTCTTGGCCAGCGTCAGTCCTTGGATCGGCGTCAAGCCGCGCCCGTGGGCAATGTTGAAGGTGAGAATACGCAGTCGCTGCATCGGACAGATGCCGGCATTCCACACCGCCCAACGCCGGAACGCAACCACGCGCAACCAGAGCTTGCCCGCCTGCCCTGTCGGCCCGGCCGTCGGCCGGGCACTCACGCCACCTCGCGCAGTGTCGCGGCCTGATCTCGTAGGGCCGGACCTTGGTCCGTGCCGCCCACCACCGTCCGGATTCAAACCGTTGAACCACGGATTTCACCGATGAACACAGATTGATAATGGCTCACGCAAACAAAACACGCCCCTGTCGCCTTGTAGGCCCGGCCGATGGCCGGGCACTCACGTCCTGCACACCTCACTCCAAGCCGCTGTCTCACAGAGATGCCGCCTGATCAGGTAAGGGGCGGTTTCCGCAAAAGCCATGTTCGTAACATGGTGTTAGTCGATGCGTCGCTTGACGGAATCGCACGCAGATTCATCTTTTCCATATGAGCATTCTCCAGGTGAAGCATAGTCTTTCCCGGATGTCGCAACGTGAACGGCAGGAGATTCAGCTCTACCTGCTGCGCTTAAAGCGCGACACCCCGGCTTGAAAACGTTAGACCGCGATGAAGTTATAATGTCTCGGCAAATGAGTCCGTTTCGGATTGTAGCTCTCACATTATTCGCCGCGTTCTTCGGACTGTTCTTCGTGGGCTTTTTGCGGTTTCGAAGCATCGAGCTCCTCATCTACGCTGCCATTTTCATCGATTGCGCAATCACGCTGCGAAAGATGAAAGGTCACGATGAGAAATCGCTCGCATTTCAAAGAAACATCGAAGCGAAGATCAAAGAAATGCCCTGGGCTTGTTCGAACCAAGATTTCGTGAAGCTATTAATCATGGGCATGGGTGCGGTCACATTCCTGTTTCTGATCACGTTATTCGGCCGATAGGCCGCTGAAAAAATGCTTATCCTGTAGCCGAGGATCCGTTCGTAGTTCCTGATCTTCAGCGCAAAGACGACGTGTCCTGTAAACCCAACCATCCAGCACGCCCTGCCGCTCCATCGTCCGAGGGACGCCAATTCTGGCGAGACAAGGCCTTGACAGCGGCTTTTCCACCCGTGAAATTCGCCGGCTCCTCTTTACGGCGGCCATAGCTCAGTTGGTTAGAGCACTTGATTGTGATTCAAGGGGTCGCGGGTTCGAATCCCGTTGGCCGCCCCATTTTCATTCATGCCCCGGCAGAAATTGACGCTCCCGCCCCCGCCCTGTTGCGGGACGAGCATCCGCAGTGCGGGTTCGTGGAGCGCAGCGGAGCGGCAACATCCGGCGGATTTTGGGGCGCCTTGTCCGTCAACCCTTTGGCGGCGGTGGCAGCCCCGAACGGAGTGAGCCAACCCCGTTGGCCGCCCCATTAATTCCGCTGCATGTTCTGGCTTAAAAAAGCGGTCACTTTCTTCCTGATGCCCCTGCAGGCGGGACTCGGCCTGATCGTCGTCGGCGCGTTGCTGGCGCGTTTCACGCGTTGGCGGCGGCTGGGGCGCACCCTGTGGATCGGCGGTTTGGTGCTGCTGCTGGCCGCCAGTCACCGGCAGGTGGGTTATCAATTGCTGCGACCGCTGGAGGCGCGTTATCCGGCCATCCCGGAATTGTCGCTCGGGGCGCCGCTGCCACCGGATTTGGCGGCCTGCCGTTACATCGTGGTCCTCGGAGGAGGCCACGCGGATGCCGCGGCGCTGCCGAGCACGAGCCGGTTGAGTCCGCATGCGTTGGGCCGGATCGCCGAGGCGGTGCGGCTCGCGCGTTTGTTGCCGGACGCGACCATCATCACGCTGGGGCCGGCGCATCCGGGCCAGCGCTCGCATGCCGAAGCTTTGGCCGATGCCGCCGTGGCGTTGGGCGTCGCGCGGGATCGCATGCTCTGTCTGGATCAGGTGCGCGACACGGTGGATGAGGCGAAAGCGGTGGCGGAGGCGACCGGAGAAACCCCGTTCGCGTTGGTCACATCGGCGTGGCACATGCCGCGGGCGATGGCGTTGATGCAGGGCCAGGGGTTGAAGCCACTCGCCGCCCCCGCGGATTTCCGCGCGCGGACGCACGACCGGTTCACCTGGACGGAATGGCTGTGGGGGCTCGACGGGCTCGAGCGCACGACCTGGGCGGTTTACGAACGGCTGGGGCTGGCCTGGGCGCGGTTGCGCGGCTGGGCGTAGGGTTGGGGCGCAGAGAACGCGCGTGAGCGTTTTGGCGTGCGAGGGACCGCACGCCCTACCGGAACCCTTTGTTTACGGTGGGGCGGGCAGTCCCTTGCCCGCCGGATTGGGATTTTTTGACCAGGCGGCGGACGCGGAGGTCCGCGCTCCAAAATGGGTCCGACGATTCTTAATCCGGTTTATCCGTTGGCCGGCGGAGAGGCCGGCGTGCCTTTCAGGGCGCCGTCGTGCCGCACGTCCTTGCCGCGGGCGAGATAGATCATCTCTTCGGCGATGTTGGTCGCGTGATCGGCGATGCGTTCGAGGGACTTGGAAATGAACATGAGGTCGATCGCCCGGCTGATGGTGTCAGGCTTCTCGACCATGAAACTGGTGAGTTCGCGGTAGAGCTGCTTGTTGAGATCGTCGACCTCGGCATCGCGCCGGATGACCGCAGCAGCCTTGTCGGCGTCGGCGTTGAGAAAACAATCCAGCGCATCGCGCAGCATGCCGGTGGCCATGACGGACATGCGCGGGATGTCGACGTAGGGCTTGAGCGGCGGTTCGGCGACGAGCTTGAGCACACGTTTGGCGATGTTGGTCGCCTCGTCGCCCACCCGCTCGAGATCGTGCGACGCCTTCATGCCGACAATCACCAGGCGCAACTCGGAGGCGACGGGCGAGCGCAGGCTCATGTAGCGCACGGCCTCCTCATCGATCTTGATTTCCAACTGGTCAAGTTTGTCGTCGGTCGCGATCACGCGGCGGGCCAGTTCGGTGTCACCCTCCACCAGTGACTGGATGGCGTGCCGCACCTGATCAGAGGCGGTCGCCCCCATCAGCACGAGGTGCGAGCGGAAGGATTCCATTTCCTTGTCGAAGAAGCGTTTCATGAGGGGAAATCACAAAGGCCAAAGGTCCAAACGCCAAACAGGCGCATGAAACCAGGCTCGGGTTGGATATTTTTTGGAGTTTGGGTTTTGGCGTTTGGCCTTTTCCGGGAGATGAGGTCAACCGAATCTCCCGGACACATAGGCTTCGGTCTGGGCGTTGGCGGGGTTTTGGAAGATGTTGGGCGTCTGGTCGTATTCGATGAGCTTGCCGAGGTAGAAGAACGCGGTGCGGTCGGAGACGCGGGCGGCCTGCTGCATGTTGTGGGTGACGATGACGATGGTGAAGTCGCGTTTCAACTCGTGGATGAGCTCCTCGATCTTGGCGGTGGCGATCGGGTCGAGCGCGGAGCAGGGCTCGTCCATCAGCAGGATCTCGGGACGGTTGGCGATGGCGCGGGCGATGCACAACCGCTGCTGCTGGCCGCCGGAGAGGCCGAAGGCGGACTCGTGCAGGCGGTCCTTGACCTCGTCCCACAGCGCAGCGCCCTTGAGCGATTGCTCGACCACCTCGTCGAGCTCGGACTTGCGGTTGCGGCCGGCGACGCGCAGCGCGTAGATGACGTTTTCGTAGATCGATTTCGGAAAGGGGTTCGACTTCTGGAAAACCATGCCGATGCGCTTGCGCAGGGCGATAACCTCGAGCAGCGGGTCGTAGATGGAATGACCGGCCACCAAAATGTCGCCCTCGTGGCGCACGCCGTCGACGAGGTCGTTCATGCGGTTGAGATTGCGCAGCAGCGTGGACTTGCCGCAGCCGGACGGACCGATGAACGCGGTGACCTGGCGCTCCGGGATGTCGAGGTTGAGGTGATGCAGGACCTTGGCCGGACCGTAGCTGAAGCTGAAATCCTTGATTTGGATGTAGGCGGGATCGAACCCTTGGTCGGAAGTCGATGCGGCCGCGGACGGGCTCATGGTCGGGGAAGTGGCGGTGCTCATGGGAACGGGAACTTCAGAAGGTGGCGGTCTTGTATTTTTTGCGCAGATGATTGCGGATGAGGATCGCCCCGAGGTTAAGGCAGACGACGAGGAGGATCAGCAGGAAGGTGGTGGCAAACACCATGGGCTTGGCGGCCTCGGAGTCGGGCGACTGGAAACCGAGATCGTAGATGTGGAAGCCGAGGTGCATGAATTTGCGCTCGAGGTGGAAAAACGGGGCGATGGTGTCGAGCGGCAGCGTGGGCGCGAGTTTCACCACACCGACCAGCATGAGTGGCGCCACCTCGCCCGCCCCGCGCGCCATCGCGAGGATCAATCCGGTCAGGATGCCGGGCAACGACGCCGGGAGGACGATGCGCTGGATGGTCTGCCACTTGGAGGCGCCGCAGGCGAGCGAACCCTCACGCGTGCCGCGCGACACCGCCGAAAGCGCCTCCTCGGTGGCGACGATCACCACCGGCACGGTCATGAGGGCCAACGTCAGCGACGCCCACAGGATGCCGCCGGTACCGAAAGTCGGCGTCGGCAGCGTCAGGCTGTAAAACAGCCGGTCGATGGTGCCGCCGACCAGGTAAACGAAGAACCCCAGGCCGAAAACACCGAAGACAATCGAGGGCACGCCGGCGAGGTTGTTGACGGCGATGCGCACGGCACGCACGAACGGTCCCTGTTTGGCGTATTCGCGCAGGTAAATGGCGGCCAGCACGCCAAACGGGGTGACGGCGACACTCATGAGCAGCGTCATCACAAACGTGCCGAAGATCGCGGGAAAGATGCCACCCTCGGTGTTGGCCTCGCGCGGTTCATCGCTGAGGAACGTCCAGAACCCGTGAAAAAACAGACCCAGCTTGTCCGCAAAGCCGAGTTGGTTGGGATAATAGTAGCCGATCAGATCGCCGGTCGCCAACGAGCGCTCCGCGCCGTCAAGCGTCGTATACACCAGCCGGTTGGCCGATTGTTGCGCGCGGAGTTCGCGCGCGTTGGCGGCCAGCCCCTCGTATTCGGCCTGCAAACGGCCTTCGTCGGCATCCAGCACGGCCCGGCGTGCCTGATCGGCCGGGGCGCGCTCCCCTGCCCCGGTGCGGGACTCGATCGCCTTGCGCTCCAGCCGGATGGCCTCCAGCTGACGGTTGATCGCTCCGATCTGGTCGCGCTCGACCCGGCGAATCTGCTCCCGGCGGGTGTTGGCTTCGTGCACGAGGCGGTCGAAGGTCCGGGCAAAAGCGGCATCCGCCGCCGCGATCACCGTGCCGTCCGCCAGTTCGAAATGTCGCGGCGTGAAAATGGCGTCGCCGTATTCGAGCCGCTCGGCCACGACCACGTCGGCGGGATAAGTGCGGGCGGCCACATCGGCCTGGTCGATGAACTTGTAGCTGAAACCATAGACCTCCTTGTTGCCGACGAAGAGCTGCAACTCGCGTTGGACCGGCAAGGGACTGCCGTCCGGCGCGAGGGCCCGCACGGCCTTGTCCTGGGTTTTCACGATCTCGCCGCCGAACACCGGCGCCCCGCGGATGCCGGCTTCACTGGCCGCCGTCAGCTCCAGCCGGACCACGGGCTTGGGCCAAAAGACCTCCAGCCCGTTGTAGATGATCATGCCGAGCAGGAACGCGATCATGACCAGGCCGACGCCCAGGCCCATGGAGGAGATCCAGACCCAGCCCTCGCCGGAGGGCTTCAGATCGCGGGAAAAAAGATCGCGTTGGTGCATCGGGTCGCTCGTCGGGTTGGCGCGGTTCCGGTTCATCATTCGACGGTCTTGTAGCGGTCACGCAGGCGCTGCCGCATGATCTCCGCCAGGGTGTTGACCGCGAAGGTCAGGACAAAAAGCACCATGGCGCCGAGAAACAGCGTGCGATACAGGGTGCCGTGATGCGGGGCCTCGGGCAGCTCGACCGCGATGTTGGCGGACAGCGTGCGCATGCCGGAGAAGATGTTGAACTCCATGATCGGCGTGTTGCCGGTGGCCATGACCACGATCATCGTCTCGCCCACGGCCCGGCCGAGCCCGATCATGAGGGCCGAAAAAATGCCGGCCGAGGCCGTCGGGAGCACGATGCGAAAGGCGGTCTGCCAGCGGCTGGCGCCGAGCGCGAGCGAGCCGGAACGCAGCGACTGCGGGACGTTGGACAGCGCATCCTCCGAAATCGTGAAAATGATGGGGATGACCGCGAAGCCCATCATGAAGCCGACCACGAGCGAATTGCGTTGCTCGTACGGCGTGCCGGAAAACTGCGGCCACCAGAGGCGGAAATCCGCGGTCTGCACGCCCGTGGCCGGATCCGTGACCACAAAGACCGCGCGTTCCAGCACGGAGCCGAGCGACCAGGCGGCATAGCCCGCCGCGAGCATCATCGGCAGGAATACCAGAAACTCCCAGCCCTGCGGGATGAACAGCCGGATGCGCGGCGGCAGCTGCGCCCAGGCCCAGCCAAACAGCATGGCGAAAGCCGGCACGATCAGCAGCAGCAGGATCATCGAAGGCACCCGCGTCTCCAAAATCGGGGCCAGCCAGAGCGCCGCCAGAAAACCGAGCACGACCGAGGGCAGCGAGGCCATGATTTCCATGCTCGGTTTGACCACGACCTTGATCTCCGGCTTGAGGAACTGCGAGGTGTAGATCGCGGCCAGCACGGCGATGGGCACGGCGAAAAGCAGCGCGTAAAACGTGCCCTTCAACGAGCCGATGATGAGCGGCACCAGCGAAAGCTTGGGCTCGAAATCATCCGAGCCGCCCGTGGACTGCCAGTCGAACTTCGGCTCGGGCTGGCCTTCATACCAGATCTTGCCGAAGAAGGCCCGCAGGCCCGCCTCGGGGTGCGGGTCCTGCAGCCGGTAAAAGTGCAGCACGGCATCACGGCCGAGAAAGACCAGCCGGTCGTATTTGCCGCCGATGATGGCCTGGTCGACCTCGAACCCGAGATCCTTCTCCCAACGCACATCCTCGGTGGTCGAAAACACGAGCCGCGCATGGCCGCCGCCGGCGAGCACAAAGGCCTTGTTGCGGATGCTGCTGGCATAGACCTCCGCCGCCGCCGGCAACGACGGGTAGGTCTTGGTGTGACCGAACAGGCGCTCGCCTTTCTCCGGGTCAAAATACAGGCTGTAACCCCGCGCCTCGCCGTTGTCGGCCACGGCCACGAAGGTCACGTCGCCGAAAACATAGCGGAGCAGCACCACCTGCGCCTCGGGACGGTTGGCGAAGGCGCGAAAGCGTTGGCGCACGACAAACTCGCCGCCATCCAGGAACAGGTAGACCAGATCGCCGGCGGCCGTGGCGACGAGCACCGAATCCGCCTGATCCGCGACCAGAAACTTTTCGACCGACGCGCCCACCAAAGCGGTCAGGTCATGGGTCCGGTCCACCGAAATGCGGCCGGCGCCCAGCAGGGTGCGCTTTTGCGCCAGGGTGACGGCATGCAGTTCGCGCCGGCCGTCGATCATCTGGCTGGCGACCGCGAGCTTGCGGCTGCCGCCGTCGGCATAACCGATGGCTTCGACCGGCACGCCGGCCCGGCCGATGTCGATCAAGGGGCCGGCTTTGAGACTGCCGTTGACCGTGCGGGTGCCATCGGCGGCAAAGCTGGGACGATAAACGACATCGACGAGGGAGAATTTGCCATCTGCGGTACCGACCGCGAGCCGTTGGGCCGGCTGGCTGTAATCCACCGCCGCCACCCCGTGCTGCGCGGCAAAGGGCAGCGGCACGGTTTCGATCGCACGCTCCCCCACCACGTCAATGAAATCCACCGCCCCGTCCGCCCGCAGCGCGAAGGGCAACTCCGACCACTCGTCGATGCCAAGCTGCAGGTAATCCGCCGGCTTGAGGGCGATGGTCTTCAGCTCCTCGACCTGCGCCCGCTGAAACAGCGGGATGATCTGAACCAGGATAAAAAGGAAAATGCCGAAAACCGCCACGATCACGGCCACCCCGCCGATCTTGATGAACTGGTTCATGAACCGGTCCACGAGCAGCGTCCCGCGCGAAACCCGGAAGCGGGCGGGAACCGGAGGGGGTTGAGACTTGGCGGACATGGTCGGCGGCGGTGATTGGACGCGGCGATGCGAAAGGACAATTGCGGCGCCGACAATGGGCGCAGGTTACAATTTGGTCACAAAAAGGGCGGGACGCGTCTGAAACCCGTCCCGCCCTTGGATCAAGATGGCTTACGTTGCGATGACTTGGCTCAGTTCAAGCCGGCCATGACCTCTTCGCAGAGGCTGGCGGGCATCGGGAAGTAGCCGTCCTTGGCCACGACTTCCTGGCCCTGCTTGGAGAGCACAAAGTTCAGGAATTCCTTGGTGAGCTTGTCCATCGGCTTGTTCGGATCCTTGTTCACGTAGATGTAGAGGAAACGCGCCAGCGGGTAGTCACCGGACAGGCAGTTCTCGGGATTCGGCTCGTAGGCGGTGTCACCGGGTTTGTTGGCGAGGGCGATGGCTTTCACACCTGAGGTCTTGTAACCGATGCCGGAGTAGCCGATGCCGTAAAGATCGGTCGCCACGCCCTGCACCACGGCGGAGGAGCCGGGCTGTTCCTTGACCCGCGGGCTGTAGTCGCCCTTGCCGAGCGCGATATCCTTGAAGAACCCGTAGGTGCCGGAGGCCGAATTGCGGCCGTAGCCCGAGATCGGACGGTTGGCGAACGAACCGGTCAGGCCGACATCGCCCCAGGTGGCGATCTGTTGGCCACCGAGCCGGTTGGTGCTGGAGAAGATGCCGTCAACCTGCACGAGGTTCAGGCTGTTGATCGGGTTGTCCTTGTGCACATAGACCGCCAGGGCGTCGATCGAGACTTTGATCTCGGTCGGCTTGTAGCCGTACTTCTTTTCGAAGGCGTCAATCTCGGAGCCCTTCATCGCGCGGCTCATCGGGGCGAGCTGGGCGGTGCCCTCGATCAGGGCCGGGGGCGCCGTGGACGAGCCCTTGCCCTCGATCTGGATGTTGACGTTCGGATAGATGGCGCGGAAGCCTTCGGCCCAGAGGGTCATCAGGTTGTTCAGCGTGTCGGAACCGATCGAGTTGAGGTTGCCGGCCACGCCGGAGACGGACTGGTAGGGCTTTAGCGCCGGATCGACCTGGATCTGGGCGGTGGCGGCGGTAGCCGCGAGGAGCGCGGCCGTGAGGCCGGAGAGAAGGAGTTTTTTCATTTTGGCTTTAGGGTGAATGCTGTCGTTGGGTGAAAGGGGATCAGAAGTTGAGCTGCATCATCGAGCGCACGCCCGAGGCGGTGGCGCCGGCCATGCCGCCGGTGACGGTGTCCTTGCTCTCGCCGTAAACGTAGCCGGCCTGGAACTTGAGGTCGTTGCCCATGATGTACCAGTTGCCGCCCACGAAGTATTCGGTGAGCTTGTCATGCGTGCCGCCGGAGGGCGCGGAACGGACGCCGTCGCTGAGGTTCACGCCACGGCCGTCGGAATCGAGATGGCTGAAGCGGGCCACGGCCTCGAACTGCTTGCTGAGCTTGTAGCTGGCCTGCAGCCAGTAGCCGTAGGGATTGGCGTCCTGCGTGGCGGAGGCGCCGCGCTCCACGTCGGCGGTGAGGTATTCACCGACGAGCTGAAAGTCGCCCATCGAAACGTCGCCGTAGATCGAGTAGATCGTCAGGTCGTAACCGGTGCCGACCGTCTTGCCGCCCTGGTTGGGCAGCCAGCCGGCAGAGGCGCCGAAGTTGTAGCTGCCGTCCTTGTGCTTGCCCTTGAAACCACCGTTGACCCAGTAGGCCTGCTGGTTGTTGCCCGCGTTGCCGGTGCTGGTGGAGCCGTCCACGCGTTCCGGGTTGGTGATGGCGGCGCCGTAGACGAAGTTGCCGGACTGGCCGCTGGCGAACACGCCCACGCGATAACCGGAGGCGCCGAGGCGACGGCCGTTGTTGGGCTCGACGAAGTAGCGGGTGACACCGGTGCGCTCGATGGCCTTGAGGCTGCCCGAGGATGTCAGCTCCTCATAACCGAGGGGCGCCTTGCGCAGGCCGATGTCCACGGTGTAATCGTCCTTCTTGTAGGTGATCATGGCCGCGTCGAAAAGCTGCTCGGAGGGATCGTAGGTGATGTTCATCGACCAGTCCGGGCCGAGGTTCGCCTTCGTCACGAGATAGATGCGGCGCAGGAAGAAGTGATTCGTGCTGGCGGGATCGTTGGCGGTATTGTCGATGTCGGTGCTGATGCCGGCATACTGCACCTGCACACGGGCCCCGAGGGAGATCTTGCTCACGACCTTGCCCGGTTGGGCAAAGACCGGCGCGGTCTTCTTGGCCTCGGCCGAGATGGCCTTGGCTTCATCGGCGGTCAGGATGCCCTTGGCGATCAGGGCGTCGAGCAGCGCCTTGCTGTCCTGGGCAAATACCGCGGTGGCGGAGAGCAGCAAGCTGCCGGCGATCGCCAGCCATTTGGTGGATTTGTTTAGCATGGGAGGGTTCGTTAGGTTGGTGTCTTTGAACTGAACCCCGCCTTTGTAGCCAAGGTTTGTGACAAACCTGTGGCGAAACCGTCACAACTCGGCAAAAGCCCCCGGCCCTACACGGTTTTTTTGCGCTTTTCCACCAAGGCCAGCATCAGGTCGTTCTTCGACAGGCTGCCCAGCAGCAAGCCCCCGGCCGAGACCACCGGCAACCGCTGCAGTTCGTTGCCGATGAACAGGCCCAGCGCTTCGTTCAACGCCTGCTGCGGCTCCACCCGGGGAAAATTCTCGTGCAAGATGTCACCGGCAAGCACGAGTTCGGCCACGCCGGGATCACCGAGGTAGGGCTTGATGTCGTGCAACGACACCGCGCCGAGGAACCGGCCGTCGGGCGCGGTCACGTAAACGTTGTTCACGCGCACCGAAAGAAAGAGCTTGGCGATGTCCGAAAAGCGCGCCGTGGGCGCCACCTGCGGCGGGTCCTTTTTGACCAGATCGCCGACCAGCCGCGTCGTGAGCACGGCGGTGGGATCCTCGGCCTCCTTGCGCTTGATCGCCTCGCCGTAGAGCGAGCTGGAATCGATCCCGCGCGCCGTGAAATACGCCACCACGCTGCACAACATCAGCGGCAGGATGATGTCATAGCTCAGCGTCATCTCGAACAGCATGATCACCGCCATGACCGGCGCGCGGCTGGCGGCCGAGAGAAACGCGCCCATGCCGACCATCGCAAACGCCTGCGGATTGGCCGCCCCCAGCGGCCACACCGCATGCACCGCGCTGCCAAACAGGTAGCCGAACGACGCGCCCATGAACAGCGTCGGTGTGAACACCCCGCCCTGCGCCCCCGACCCCACCGACGACGCAGTGGCGAGCCACTTGCACAGCACGATGCCGATCAGCGGCAGCCACACGATGTTGCCCTTGAGAACATCCATCACCACGGAGTAGCCGTTGCCCGCGACCTCCGGCACACTGATCGCGATGCCGCCCACCAGCAGGCCGCCCAGCGTGAGCCGCGCCACCAACGGCAAACCGGTTTCCACGAACAGTTTTTCCGCGCGCCGCAGGGAACGCAAAAACAGCGGCGCCAACGCGCCCGCCAGCAGACCAAGCATCACATACGGCCCCATCTCCAGCGGCGAACCCAGCTGAAATTTCGGCACATCATATATGGCCCCGGAATAGCCGAGCACCTGCAGGGTCAGCGCCGCCGTCACCGACGCCGCCACCAACGGCCCGAGGCTCTCCATCGCAATCGTGCCCAAGATGATTTCCGCGACAAAAAACGAACCCGCAATCGGCGCGTGATAGGCCGAGGCGATGCCCGCCGCCGCGCCGCAGGCCACGAGCAAGCGCAATTGCTGCGTCGAGAACTGCCGCCACCGCCCGATCAGCGACGCCAGCAACGCCGCCAGCTGCACCATCGGCCCCTCCCGCCCGATCGAGCCGCCGGTCGCGATGGTGAACAACGCCGAGGTGCTCTTGACCAGGCTCGTGCGCAGCGGCAACCGGCCGTCGCCGATCACGATCGCCTCCATGTAGTCGGTCGAGCTCTGCCCGCGGATCAAACGCTTGCCCAACATCAGCACCAGCCCCGCACACAAGCCGCCGCCGGCCGGGATGACCAACCGCGCCCACCACGGGAGCAGGCGCATCGACTCGACCACGCCGGCGCTGGAATTCGTCACCATCTGGTGCACGCCCTCGGCGCAGGTGGCGAAGAAGAGCGAGGCCAGCGCCCCGAGAAAACCTGCCAGCGCCGCCCAGAGCAGGGTCAGCTGCCATTCGGTCGGCTGCAGGTGCTCCATCAGCCAAACGCGCCAGCGCAGCAGCCGCAGCAGGCGCTCCATCAGCAGCTTGGCCGGATCGTGGATCGCCTTCATCCGCGACGGGGGCCGCACGACCGGAGCTGCTGCGGCATGTTTCTTCTGCACACGGCGACCGGCCATTCAGCCTGTTTTCTCCACGGATAGCACATGATCGCCCCCCGGATATGGGGGGCCCCGGTGACAAATGCAATCCACACCATGGACCTTTTCGGTCCGGTCGTGGCCGAAATCACCGCACGCGGCGCAGCCACTCCAACACCGTCGCGACCATGACCGGCATGTGCGCCTCCGCGAAACCGTGGTTGGCGCCGTCAATGCGCACAAAACTCACCCGTTCCGCGCCGACCGCCTGCACCAAGGCTTCGGAATCGCTGATCGGCACCACGTCGTCCGCCGTGCCGTGCACAAGCAGCCAGGGCGCCGTGATCGCCCGCGCCGCATCCGCCACGCCCGGGATCGCCGCCATGTCGCGCATGAAAGTCTCGCCCAGCGGACAATCCTCATCGTCCCACATGAAATCCTTGCCCGGCTGCTGCGCACCGAATTCGCGTTGCGCAAACTCCGCCGGATGCGCCATGCCGGCCAGCGACACCAACCGCTTGATGCGCACATCGCGGCTCGCCCGCAGGACGCCCACCGCCGCGCCCATGCTGTGGCCGACATAGGTGATGTTCCAACCCGGCAGCGCATCGAGCGCGGCGCCGAGATCCTCGACCTCCTTGGTAATCGTGCTGGCCGTGAAATCCCCCTCGGAAGCGCCGTTGCCCGAGAAGGACAGCCGCAACGCCGGGATCCCCGCCGCCGCCAGCCCCTCGGCCAGTGCCACGAGATGCGGCCGGTCCTTGTTGCCCGTCACGCCATGACCGATGACAACCAGCTCGCGGCTCCCGGCCGTGCCTTGATGCACGGTGAAATCCAGGCGCTCGCCCTGGCGGTTGCGGATCTCGGCGGGAAAGGAAGCAGGTGTGGCGGATTGGGACATGCGGAGGGTTGATAGGAACGAACCGCGTCCGTGCAAACGCCAAGTGCAAACGGGGCCGGAAAACCGGGTGGTGACCGGGGCCGGCCCGCCGTAGCTCAGCCTGTCAGCTCCTGCTCCACCTCGCCCTGGTCGGCGAGTTGCACGAGACTGCGCAACGAGGTGAAGTGCTGGCTCAGGTCGAAATCGCCGCCGAGCCCGCCGATGAGCCGGTCGAACAGATCCTTCTTGTCGGCCTTCAGCGCCTGGATGCGTTCCTCGATCGTGCCCGGGGTGACCATGCGGTAGACAAACACCGTGTTGGTCTGGCCGATCCGGTGCACGCGGTCCACCGCCTGCGCCTCCACGGCGGGATTCCACCACGGATCGAGCAGGAAAACATAGTCCGCCGCGTGCAACGTGATGCCCGTGCCCGCCGCCTTCAGCGAAACCAGCATCGCGGCGGCGCCCGACGCGTTTTGGAACGCCTGCACGGGCTTGAGCCGGTCGAGCGTCATGCCGGTGAGTTCGTGGCGCGGCAGTTCCGGGAAATGGTGTTCCAACGCCGCCCGCACGCGCTCCAGCAACATGACGAACTGCGAAAAGATCACGACCTTGTGGCCGCTGCCGATCACCTCCGCGAGCTTGTCGACCAGCAGGTTGATCTTGCCGGAGTCGGACAACGGCGACTTGCGCCACGGCAGCATGTCAGGATCACAGCAAGTCTGGCGCAGCCGGGTGAGCAGGGCGAGGAAGCCGAACGACTTCTCCCGCATCGCCGCACCCACATCGTCGCCGAGCCGTTCGAGGCCCTCCGCGCAAATGCGCGCATATTCGGCGCGCTGCACCTCGGACATCGGACAATGCAGCTCCATCTCGACCTTTGGCGGCAGTTCCTGCGCGACCTCCTTCTTCGTGCGGCGCAGGATGAAAGGCGCGAGCTGCGCGCGCAGCCGGCCGAGGGTGCCCACGCGGTCGGTGTGCAGCGCGCTCTCGAAAGTCGCCCGCGAGCCCAACAGGCCGGGCAGCAGGAAACGGAAGATGCTCCACAGGTCGAGCTGGTGGTTCTCCAGCGGCGTGCCGGTGAGCACGAGACGGTGCCGCGCGCGCACGGCAAAACAGGTCTGCGTGACCTTGGCGTCGGGGTTCTTGATGAACTGGCCTTCGTCCAGCACCACGTAGCCGAACTCGCATTCGGGCAGCAGGTCGCGGTGTTTGCGCAACTGCGTGTAGCTCGCCAGCCAGAGCACGTTTTCGCGGTTGGTGGTGAAATCGTTGCCCGCCTTGAGCACGTCGATCTTCAGGCCGGGGTAAAACCGGGCGATTTCCTCCTGCCACACCGGCACCACGCTCGCGGGACAGACCACGAGACTCGGCCGGTCGGTCACCGGCCGCACGGCCAGCAGCGTGATCACCTGCAGCGTTTTACCCAGGCCCATCTCGTCGGCCAGCAGACCGTGGCAGCCGACCTCGCACAAATGCGCCATCCATTCCACGCCGCGCCGCTGGTAGGGCCGCAGTAGTTCGGGCAACGCGGGCGGCGCGGGCGGCGGCGCCAGCACCTGGCTGCGCCACGCCTCGATCTCGGGCGTAAGCGTGAGCTTCAGGCGCGCATCGTTGAACAGGGAGAAAATCAGGTAGGGCGACAGCTCGCCTTCGCCGTGGGTTTCGGTGATGTTTTTTTGCCAGGCCCGGTACGACTCCCAGCGTTCGGCAGGCAGGGTCACGATGCCCAGGTTCGGCAGGATCACGGGCTGCCCCTCGTGCTTGAGCAGGGTGTTGACCTCACTGCTGGTCAGCATGCGTTCGCCGGTCCGGAAGATCCAGCGCAGGTTGAGCGCCGTGGTGCCGGAACCGCCGCGACCGTTGCCCTCCGCCGGCGCCCGCACCTCGGCCACCGCCTCAAGGTCGATGGTGCGCGTGCCCTTGAGCAGATTGGTCGAACGGTCGTCGAGCTCGATCGAAAACAGGCGCCGCCACGCCGGCAATATGACCTGCAGGAACTTCGGGATCTCCACCAGCGATTCCATCAGGTAAACGCCGCTTTCCTGATTGTAGTGGAAGTGCGCCTTGCGGGCATACGCCGCCAGGCCGATGAGTTTCGCGCGCTCGGACGAGCTCACATGCCCGTTGCCATCCGCATGGGCCGCAGCGCCCAGCGCCGGCTGGCGCGCCTTGGTCTCCGGATCCATCCAGTGGGCCTGAAAGGTCAGGCCGGCGGTTTTGGTCCGGAAGACCAACATGAGGATGCGCGTGGTGCCGGACGGCTTGGCTGCGGCCGGGGCGCCGGGTTTCCCGGCACTGCCGTTCGGGGCGGTGGTCTTGTCGCCGTTGCGCCCGCCCGCCCCCTCTGCCCCGGCCGGCAAAGGCGGAATTTCGTCCGCCACCAGCTCTTCGATCTCATGCAGCCCCGCCACCGCCAAAGCGCGCGCCATCTCCATGTCCGTGGTCGAGGAGCGGACCGAAATCCCTTCCACCTCGTCCCACTCGATCACGGCATATTCGTCCTTTTTGTCGATGCGCCGGTGGATAATGGCATCCTGGGCGCCAAGTTCCAGCTCCCGGACCTCACCGTCGCGATACAACTGCCGGCCCAGCTCGAGCTGGGTTGCGCTGAATGCGTCCGCCCAATCGTTTTCGAGCTTTTGAAACCAGAATTCGAGGGATTGGGGAGTATATACGCGCTTGGGTCCGTGCGATTGCATCCGCGTAAAAAAGTCCAACCTAGAAACCGCCCGGAACGGTGCAATACATTATTCAACCTATATGCAATTGGTGTGATTTTGGCCTTTTCGTTACAAAAACGACACCGGTTCGACACACGGGCGGGGTTTATTGGCCACGATCAATCAACACCTTGCCTTTGTGAATCTGGCCATCGTCACCGAAACCTTTCCGCCCGAAGTCAACGGCGTGGCGATGACCTTCGGCCTCATCGCCCGCGAGCTGGGCCGGCGCGGACACCGGGTCCGGATTTATCGGCCGCGACGGCATGACCTGCCGGCAGCAGATCAGCCCCCGGAATACCACGTCACGCCCCTGCCCGGCATGGCCATCCCCGGCTATCCCCTTTTGCGGCTCGGCCTGCCCGCGCGCGGCCGGTTGCAACGCGCCTGGCGGCAGGACCGTCCGGAACTTGTGCACGTGGTCACCGAAGGTCCGCTCGGCGCCTCGGCGGTCACCGCCGCCCGTGCCCTGCACCTGCCGGTGACCTCCAGTTTCCACACCAACTTTCACGCCTACACGCACAACTACGGCTTCGCGCCGCTGCGCCGCGCCGTGCTGGCGTGGCTGCGCCGGGTGCACAACCGCACCCAGCGCACCTTCGCCCCGACCCAGGAACTGTGCGACGAGCTGAGCGCCGCCGGCTTTGCCAACCTCGGCGTGCTCTCCCGCGGGGTCGACACCGCCTGTTTTTCGCCCGATCGCCGCGACCCGCAGCTCCGGTCCGAATGGGGCGCGGGACCCGACGACCCCGTCGTGCTGCATGTGGGTCGCATGGCGCCGGAGAAAAACTACACGCTGCTGTTCGCCATCTACGCCGCCATGCGCCGGGCCAACCCGCGCCTGCGCTTCGTGCTGGCCGGCGACGGTCCGCTGCGCGAAACGTTGATCCGGCAACATCCGGACTGCCGGTTCGCCGGCTTCTATTCGCGCGAGGAAATCGGCCGCTACTACGCCTCGGCCGACATCTACATCCACGCGAGCCTGACCGAAACCTTCGGCAACGTGCTCACCGAAGCGATGGCCAGCGGGCTCGCCGTGGCCGGTTTCGACTATGCCGCCGCGCGGCAATTCATTCGTCCCGGCATCAACGGCCTCGTCGCCCCGTGCGATCAACCCGGCACTTTGCTCAACCTCGCGGTCGAACTGGCCCGCGATGCGGATTTGCGCCAGCGGCTCCGCTCCGCGGCCCGCGCCGCACTGGCCGATCAATCCTGGCCGCAGGTCATCGGCCGGTTCGAGGCCGACCTGGCCGCAGCCATCGCCGCCGGTCCGCAACCATGAAAACCGTGCTGATCCTCACCTCCGGTTATGGCGAAGGCCACAACGCCGCCGCGCGCAACCTCGCGTTGGCCTTCGACCGGCAGGCCGGTCCCGGCACCGCCGTCACGGTTGATCTGTTCGCCGAAGTCTCGCCCCGGCTTCATGCCTTCACCCGGCGACTCTACCTCGCCCTCATCAACCGCACCCCGCGCGTCTGGAGCTCGGTTTACCGCTGGCTGGATCACGCGCGTCCTTTCCCGCGCGAATTGCGCTGGCTCCGCCGCGCCACGGCGCGGTTGGCCGATCTGATCCAAACGCACCGGCCGTTCGTCGTCTGCAGCACCTACCCGCTTTACGGTTTCATGCTCGACGAATTGGCCGCGACCGGCCGCCTGCCCTGCCCGCACGTCAACATCGTCACCGACTCGATCAGCATCAATTCGCTCTGGTGGTTGCCCGATTGCCACGCCTGGTATGTGCCCAACGCCGACACCGCGCGCGTCTTGATCGACGCCGGGCGACCCGCCGACCGGATCTTCCCGCTCGGCTTTCCCGTGCCGGCCATCCTCGCGCTCGACACCCCGGACCTGCAGCCGCCCAACCTCGCCGCCGGTCACGCGCCCCGCGTGCTCTTCATCGTGAACTCGGGCTCCCAACAGGCTGCGCAACTCGGCCGCCTCCTGCTCGCCGAACCGTCATGGAACGTGACCTGTGCGGTCGGTCGCGACCATAAGTTGCGCGAACACCTCGAAGCCCTCGCCCGCCAACGCCGCACTCCCGTCACGATTCTCGGCTGGACCGACCGCATCCCGCAGCTGCTGAAGACGCATCACGTGGTCATCAGCAAAGCCGGCGGTGCCACCACGCAGGAAGCCATCGCCGCGCGCTGCCCGATGATCGTCAACCAGATCGTGCCCGGCCAGGAGGAGGGCAATTACGAGCTACTGCGCCGCCATGGCATCGGTACTCTTGCCCGGACGCCCGCCGCCGTGATGGCCGGCCTGCACCGCGCCTTTGCCGGCCGCGGCGCAATCTGGCGCGAATGGCGCCAAGCCATTGAACCGCTGGCCCGGCCCAATGCCGCCAGCGACATTGCCCGGCATCTGCTGCTCAACCTGTCGCCACCCGTCCCGGCGGCAAACGGTCGCACCGCGCAATTCACCGCCGCGCCGGCGTCCCCATTGCTTCATGGATAAAAAAGTCCTTCGCGTTCGCACCGTCATCCTGTCCGATGTCCACCTCGGCACCCCCGATTGCAAGGCCGGGGAAGTAAACCATTTCCTGCGCCACATCCGCTGCGACAAGCTGATCCTCAACGGCGACATCATCGACGGCTGGCAACTGCGCCGCGCCGGCCGCTGGACCAAGGCCCACACCCGCTTCATCCGCATCGTCCTCAAGAAGCTCGAGAAAAAAGACACCGAGATCGTCTACCTGCGCGGCAATCACGACGATGTGCTCACCGCGTTTCTCCCGCTCGCCTTTGAAAAACTGTCCATCGTCGAGGATTACATCCACGAAGGGCCGCGCGGCCGCTACCTCGTGCTGCATGGCGACGTGTTCGACACCATCACCAAAAACTTCGTCTTCCTCGCCCACCTCGGCGACTGGGGCTACCGCGCCCTGCTCGGCCTCAACCGCGCCTACAACGCCTGGCGCCGCTGGCGCGGACTTGAATACTGGTCGCTCAGCCGGGCCATCAAGGCCCGCGTGAAATCCGCGGTCAGCCACATCTCCAATTTTGAAACCCACATCGCACGGCTGGCCCGCGAACGCGGCTGCACCGGTGTGATGTGCGGCCACATCCACACCCCGGCCGACAAGAGGCTCGGCGACATCCACTACCTCAATTCCGGCGACTGGGTCGAATCACTCACCGCCATCGTCGAACACCACGACGGCCGCTACGAATTGATCCATTACGCCGATTTCATCCGTGATTTTCCGCCGCCCGTGGCCGAATCCACCGCGGAGTTGGCCGAGGTTTGAGGCAACGCACACACCCACCCGCATCGGCAGGGCGGCCAGTCCCTTGGCCGCCGCGTATTCTGCCTTTGTCAGTAGGGCGGGCAGTCCCTTGCCCGCCGGTTCGATTCAACCGTATGCGCTACGTTTCGGCGCGCGAGGAACCGCGCGCCCTACCTTTGGGTCACGTCAGGCTGTGCAACGCCGCCAGCGTCCGCTCCACCGCGCCGACGTTGGCCTGATGCCACGCCTGTCCGGCGGCCGCCATCGCCTCGCGTTGCGCACGATCGCCCAGCAGCGCGGCAACGCGTTCGGTTAGCGCCGCGGCATCCGCCACGATTTGCGCCGCGCCAGCATCAACCAATTCCCGCGCGATCAACCGGAAGTTCCCCATGCCGGGACCGAACAAAATCGGCCGGCCGAGAATCGCAGATTCCACCGGCGTCTGTCCCTCCGTGTGCGGCGGCAGGCTTTTGCCCACGAACACCACGTCCGCCAACTGCAACAAGCTCCGCAGTTCCCCGGTCGTGTCGCCCACCGCCACATCGATCGGACCGCCCCCGCTACAATCGCCCCGTGAACGAAAATGATGCGACCACCCGCGGGCGTTGAGCAACGTCGCGATCTCGTCGCGTCGCTCCGCGTGCCGCGGCACCAGCAGCAAACTGCACGCCACGCCCTGCGCCCTGACCTGCCGGAGCGTTTGCAACAACGCCGCCTCCTCCCCCGGCCAGGTGGATGCGCCCATCAGGATGAAGCCGGCCGCCGGCAAACCCAGTTCTCGCCGAAGTTGGCTCAACGCTTCCGCTGACAAGGCGGGAATGTTCACGTCCAGCTTGATGCTGCCCGTCACGGCAATGCGGTCGGCCGGGAATCCCAAGGCACGAAACCGTTCCGCATCGTGCACCGAGCAGGCCAGCACCCGTGTGACCCCGCGCAGCATCCGCCGCGCCGCGCGCGGAAACCGCTGCATGCGCCGGAAACTGCGGTCGGACAACCGCGCGTTGACGCACACCACCGGCACACCGCGACGCGACGCCTGATGGATGTGCTCGGGCCAGCGTTCGCCCTCGGTCAGAATGGCCAGGTCGGGCAGCACCACCCGCCAGGCCCGCGCGCTGAAACCCCACCAATCGAGCGGAAAGTAACCGATGCCGATCGTCGTATCCCGGTAGCGCTCCTTGGCCAATTGATAGCCGGTGCTCGTCGTGGTCGTCAGGTAAACCTCCACGCCGCCCTCGCGTGCCCACGCCGCCAGCAACGGTCCGATTGCGAGCATCTCGCCGACACTCACCGCCTGCAGCCAGATGCGTTTAACCCCGGGCCGCTTCGCGGGCAAATCCGCCACCCGCCCGAAACGCTGGCCGAAGTTTTCCGCGTAGCCCCCGCGCCGCCACATCCGCCGCAGGTAAAACGGCGAACCGAGCAACAGCGCCGGCAGATAGAGGATGCGGTAGAGCCAAAGCATGGTTTCGCGTGCTCTATGCCGGGACCGCCCCGTCCAAGCAAGCCCGCGGCGAACATGGTCCGAATAGACCAAAGCGGACTTTTATGCACCTTTTTGCTTTTTGGTCCGTCAAACCTGCACAGCTTATGATCATGATGCCACGACTGTTCCGCCCCCTCTGTCTCGTCTTCACCCTGTTGCTGGCCGGCCCCCTGCTGGGGACCGCACGCACCTTCCCGCAGGAAGGCAGCGACCTGCCGCCCGATGCCGCCGCGCGCTTCGGCACGCTGGAAAACGGCATGCAATACATCATCCTCCCCAACCCCGAACCCAAGGGCCGGCTCGCGCTGCGGCTGCTGGTCGAGGCCGGTTCCTTCCACGAAACCGAATCACAACGCGGCCTCGCGCACTTCCTCGAACACATGGCGTTCAACGGCACGACCAATTACCCGCCGGGTGAGATCATCAAATTTTTCCAGCGGATGGGCATGGGCTTTGGCAACGACACCAACGCCTACACATCGTTCAACCACACGGTCTACATGCTCGATCTGCCCGACACCAAGGATGAGACCCTCGCCGAGGGTTTCCAGGTGTTGGCCGACTACGCCGGCGGCATGCTGCTGCTCGATGAAGAGCTTGAGGCCGAGCGCGGCATCATCCTCGCCGAGAAAGTGACGCGCGACACCGTGGGCTTCCGCACCTTTGTCGCCGAGGCCGGCGTGGTCTACGCCGACACCCTGATTCCCGTGCGCCTGCCCATCGGCATCGAGGAGGTCATCAGCGGCGCCGGCCGGGACGAGTTCACCGACTTTTACAACACTTGGTACCGCCCCGCCCGCATGACGGTGATCGCCGTGGGCGATGCCGACCCGGACGTGCTTGAAGCCAAACTCGCCGTCGCGCTGTCCGGCCTGCAGGCCCGCGGACCCGACCGTACTGACCCGAAGCTCGGCACGTTGGAGCGGTTCACTGGCGTGCGGATCAACTATCACCACGAGCCGGAGGCTCCGGCCACCACCGTTTCGCTGCAGACCGCGATCGAGCACACGCCCGCGCCCGACACCGCCGCCAAGCGGCTGCAACAGCTGCCGCGCGATCTGGCCGTCGCCATGCTCAACCGCCGCCTCGCCATTCTCGCCAAGGAAGAAAATGCCGGCTTCACCTCCGCCCGCGCCTCGGCCGGCGAAAGTTTCCGCTTCATGCGCGAAACCGGCATTCAGGTCACCGCCAAGCCCGACCAGTGGCGGAACGCCGTGCGCGTGGCCGATCACGAGCTGCGCCGCGCGCTGACCCACGGCTTCCAGGAGGCCGAGCTCCGCGAAATCGTCGCCAACTTCCGCAACGGCCTGGAACAGGCCGTCAAGACCGCCGCCACCCGCCGCTCACCGCAACTCGCCTCGCAGCTCATCGGCAGCCAGATGAACCGCAGCGTCTTCACCTCACCCGCCCAGAATCTTGAGCTGCTGGCCCCCGCGCTGGATACCGTCACCGTGGAGGACTGCGTTGCGGCCCTGCGCGAAGCTTGGGCCGACCACGGCCGCTACCTGTTGGTCAGCGGCAACCTCGTTTTGACTGGCGACGCCCAAGCCGCCATCGGCGCCGCCTACGCCGAAGCCCACGCCCAGCCCGTGGAGCCCCCGGCGGAGATCGCCGACGAGGCCTTTGCCTACACCGATTTCGGCCCGGCCGGAAAAGTCGTGGCGCAAACCGTCGTCGACGACCTCGGCATCACGCTCGTAACCTTTGCCAACGGCGTGCGCCTCAACCTCAAGCCCACCGATTTCGAGGCCAACCGCATCCACCTCAGCGTGCGCGTCGGCACCGGTCAGTTGACCGAGCCGCGCGACCGGCCCGGTCTGGCCTACGCCGCCAACAACACCTTCATCGCCGGCGGCCTCGGCCGGCACAGCGCCGACGATCTCCGCCGCATCCTCGCCGGTCGCACCGTCGGCGTCGGCTTCGGTGTCGGCGAGGACGCGTTCCAGCTCAACGGCAGCACCAACCGCGACGACCTCTTGCTGGAACTGCAGCTCATCGCCGCCCACCTGACCGATCCGGGCTACCGCCCCGAGGCCCTGCGCCAGTTTCACAAGAATCTCGAACAGATGTACAAGACCTTCGCCCACACGCCCAACGGCGCCATGAGCACCGAGGTGCCCCGCCTGCTCGCCGGCGGCGATCCGCGCTTCGGCGTCGCCTCCGAATCCGATTTGCAGGCACGCACCTTCGACGAAATCCGCGCCTGGCTGACGCCCGAGCTCACCCAGGGCGCGCTGGAGATCGCCATCGTCGGCGATTTCGAACCCGACGCCGCCATCGCCGCCGTCGCGCAAACCCTCGGCGCCCTGCCGCCGCGCGCCGCCAAACCCGAACTCGCCGCGCAACGTAAACTCAACCTGCCGGACGAACCGTTCGACCGCACCTTCACCTTCACCTCCGAGATTCCGAAGGGCGTGGTCGCCCTCTATTGGCGCACCACCGACGCGCGTGATGTGCATCTCGCCCGCCGGCTCTCCCTGCTCGGCAGCGTGCTGACGGAACGCCTGCGCGTGAAGGTGCGCGAGGAAATCGGCGGCGCCTACAGCCCCGGCGCCGGCCACACCGCCAGCGAGGTTTACCCCGGCTACGGCTGGATGCGCGCCTTCATCACCGTCGAGCCCGACAAAGCCGCCATGCTGAAAAAAGCCACGATCGAACTGGCCGACGATCTCGCCGCCAACGGCGTCACCGCAGACGAGTTGGAGCGCGTGCGCCTGCCGATTCTCACCAGCCTGCGCGAGAGCGTCCGCACCAACGGCTACTGGCTCGGCTCGGTGCTCAGCCGCGCGCAGGAAAAGCCGCAGGTGCTGGACTGGGCGCGCACGCGCACCGAGGATTTCAGCACCATCACCAAGGAGGAGCTCGACGTCCTGGCCCGGCAATACCTTGGCCGCGACCGCGTTTTCCGCGTGACGGTGCTCCCCACCCAAAAGTAGAACGGAGGGCGTGACCCGACCCCGTTGCGCCCTTCTGCTCTGCCTTTTCTGTTTTGCCACCGGTGTGGCTGCCGCCGCGGGCTGGGCGCACGAGGAAAGTGACCTCGCGCCCGATCCGGCCGTGCACTGGGGCGTGTTGCCCAACGGCCTGCGCCATGCCGTGCTGCCCAACGCCGAGCCGCAGGGCCGCATCTCGCTGCGCCTGATCGTGCAGGCCGGCTCGATGCACGAGCAGGACGACGAGCGCGGTCTCGCGCATTTCGTCGAGCACATGGCGTTTCGCAGCACCCGCAACCACTCGGGCGGCAACCTCGTCAACACCCTGCAGCGGCTCGGCGTGGGCTTCGGTCCGGAAAACACCGCGTTCACCACCCACGACTACACCATCTACCACCTCGATCTGCCGGACGACAAAACCTCCACGCTGCGGGAGGCGCTGCTGGTGTTCCGCGAATACGCGGACGGCATCCTGTTCCTGCCCGACGAGGTCGAACGTGAGCGCGGCGTGGTGCTCAATGAGATGGCCATGCGCAACACCCCCGAGGCGCGCGTTTCGGAGGCCAACCTCGGCTTTATCCTGGCCGGGGCCCGGCAGACCGAGCGCTCGCCGATCGGTCTGGAATCACGGATCCGCAGTTTCACCCCCGCACAATTCCACGCCTTCTACGATGCCTGGTATCGGCCGGAGCGGATGATCGTCACCATGGTCGGCAGCGTCGAACCCGCGGTCGCGGCCGGATTGATCGAGGAAACCCTCGCGCCCCTCACCGCCCGCGGTCCCGCCCGTCCGGAGCCGCCCCGCCTCGGCCGCACGCCGGCCACGGCCGCGGAGGCCCGGGTGTTCAACGAGCCCGGCATCGTCGGCCTGGCGTTGTCCTTTCAGCACGCGGTGTCCGTGCAGGAAACGCCCGGCGTTTACGAGGACCGCGTCCGCGAACTGCATTCCGGCCTCGCCCACCACATGTTGCAGCAACGGCTGACCAAGCTCGCGCAACGCCGCGGCACCAGTTTCATCGCGCCCCGCGTCGAGCAGAACGCCGGTTTCACCGGCTGGCGCATCTATTCCCTGATCCTGCCCAGCAAACTGCTCGCCTGGCGGCTCGTCATCCTCGAAGCCGAACAGGAGTTGCGACGCGCCTTGGAACACGGCTTCACCGCCGACGAGTTGCGGGAGGCGAAAAAATACTTCGCGACCTACTATGAGCAGAGCGAGCGCATGGCCGGCACGCGCCACTCCGCCGCGCTCGCCACCCAGCTCGCCGTTTGCATCGCCCAGCACAAGGTTTTCACCAGCCCGGCGATCGTGCGCGCAACCATCCAACCCGCGCTCGATCGCGCCACGCCGGAGGACTGTCACCACGCGTTCCGCGAGGTCTGGGGCGCCGCGCCGCCGAAGCTCTTCATCGCCGCCAACTCTTCGCTCAACATCACGGACCGCGACCTGACCGACGCCTTTCTCTACAGCCGCCGCGTCGAGGTGCTGCCCCGCGCCGAATTGCAAACCGCCGTCTTCGCCTACACCGATTTCGGCCCGCCGGGCCGTTTGGTGGCCAACCAATACCACGAGGCGACTGACGCCCGCCTCACGCGCTACGCCAATGGCGTCCGGTTTAACTTCAAGCGCACCGATTTCGAGACCGATGCCGTGCTGGTGAGCCTGCGCGTCGGCACCGGCCGCATCTCGCAGCCGCCGGACCGTCCGGGCCTGGACCTGCTGGCCAACTACGCGCTCCTGCCCGGCGGACTCGGACGGCACACCAACACCGAGCTCAACGAGATCCTCAACGGCCGCGTCATCAGCCTCGGGTTCAACGTCGAGTCCGACGCGCTGGCCTTCACCCTCCACTGCGCCCCGCGCGAACTGTTGTTGGGACTCCAAACCCTCACCGCCATGCTCACCGACGCCGCCTACCGGCCCGAGGCCATGCGCAACGCCCGCGCGAACTTCGGCGCCCTCGTCGAATGGGTCGCCAACACGCCCGGCGGCCCGATCTTCGCCCTCGCGCCCCGCGTGCTGACCGGCGGCGACCTGCGCTTCGGCGTGCCCACCATGGAGATTCTGGGCCAGCGCAGCCTGCCGGAATTGCGCGCGTGGCTCGAACCGCAGTTTCGCGGCGGCCCGCTGGAATTCAGCATCGTCGGCGATGTGGATTTCGCCACGGCCGAGGCCGCCGTCGCGCAGACCCTCGGCGCCCTGCCCGACCGGTTCGTCATGCTGAAAGCCCCGCAGGGGCAGCTCAGTGTGCCGCCGCCCCCCGCCGAGCCGATCATCACCCCCGTGGACACGAAGCTGCGCCAGTGCGCGCTCGCCTATTACTGGCCGATGCCCGACCTGCGCGACGTGGCCACGGAACGCCGCTGCCGCCTGCTCGCCGATCTGATCGAGGAACGCCTGCGCCAGCGCGTGCGCGAGGAGCTCGGCGCCAGCTACGCGCTCGCCGCCAAGTTCGAGCAATACGAGGGCTTCCCGGAGCTCAGCTACTTCGAAACCTACATTGAGATCGACCCCCTCCGCGCCGACGAGGTGGACCGGCTGGTTCGCCGGGAGATTGCCTCGCTGCGGCGCGACGGACTGACGCCCGACGAATTTGAGCGCGTCCGGCAGCCGTTTCTGGCCCGTCGCAGCGCCGATCTGCGCGACAACGGCTACTGGGGCTACACCGTGCTGCGCGAGGCCCAGCTGAAACCCGCGCGGCTCGCCGCGGCACTCGACCGCGAGTCCGACACCGCCGCCATCACCGCCGTCGAGGTGCAGGCCTTGGCCGACCGTTATCTCGATCCCGATCGCATGTTCGTCTTCAGGACGACGCCGGTGCGGAATCCGGGTGCGATGTATCCGCCAGCTTCAGATTGAACAGTGGCAGCAGGCAAAGGAGGCCGACCACGGTGAGCCCGAGCACCGCGTAGCCGGCCACATCGTGCACCGTGCCCTCGATCGCCTCCGGCCCGTGATTGTAGGCCCACGCGGTGAGAAACAGGCTGCGCAGCAGGTTGGTGAAAAACGCGAACAACATCGACAGGCCGACCAGCAGCACCTTTTTCCACAGGCGGTTCAGAAACACCGCGGCCAGAAACGACCCCGCGAACAGGCATGCCGTCAGTGAGCGGATGCCCGAGCAGGCCTCGGCGACGCCCACCCGCCCGGTCGGCAGCAGCAGCACGTTGCCCTCCTGCTCCACCGGCATGCCCAGCATGTCGAAGACAAACGACACCACCGTCACCACCTTGTGCAACAGGAACAGGCTGAGCTGGTTTTCCACCACCGAGACCATCGGCGCGGAGACAAACCAGATGAGCACGGGAAACAAAAACAGCGCCGTGAGCCGCACCCGCGCATCGGCCGGCCAACCCGCCGCGCTCGGTCCGGCCGTTGCGGGCGCGTTGGCAAACAAAAGCGCGAACAGCAGGCCCACCGTGCCCATCGTGATCGCCAGCGTGCCGGGATACGACGGTCCCGCGCCCGCCCGGTAAAATGCGCCCAGCAGAAAGAACATCGCGCCAAAAAGCAGGCAGCACGCGAGCAACAGCCGCAGCAGCCACTTGCCCAAACCCGTGGCCCGCGGGCTGCCCGGCGCCGCACAGTCACGCAATGCCGCGGTGATCGCCGGCCAGCGGTCGTAGATCACGTAGGCGACAAACAGCGGCACCAGCCAGCCGAAGGTGTAGTCTTCCTTCTGCGACCACCAGTGCGACTGGTCCCACGTCACGAAGAGCAAGAACGCGCCGCCCAGCAGCAGCGCCATCAGAAACGGCGCCGGCACGGTGCGGGTGGCTTGGGTCCAGAGTGCTTTCAACCCCCGGGAGCGAAACAGGCGCCGAACGGAAGTGAATCGAAAAAGCGGGACCGTCCTTTGGCCCTGGCGAACGGAGGTGGCCTCAAACCCGGGCGAACACCAGCGAGGCGTTGGTGCCGCCAAAGCCGAAGCTGTTGGCCAGGGCGGCGCGCACCGGTTTGCGCACCGCGGTGTTGGGCGTGAAATTCAGGCCGGTCGCCGCGCACGCGGGATCGACGTTGGCCAGGTTGATCGTGGGCGGCACCAGCCCTTCGTGGATGGCCTTGACCGCCGCAAATGCGCCCATCGCCCCCGCACCGCCCAGCAGGTGGCCGGTCATGGATTTTACCCCGCTCACATGCAGGCTGGCCTTGGCGTCCGCAAACACCGCGGCGATGGCCGCGGCCTCCTCGCCGTCGCCACCGGGGGTGGACGTGGCATGGGCCGAAACGTAATCGACCTCCGTCGGCGACAGTCCCGCACGGTCCAGTGCCAGCCGCATCGCCCGGGCCGAGCCCTCGGCCTCGGGGGCCAACGAGGAAAGGTGATGGGCATCCGCCGTCGCACCGTAGCCGCGCAGCTCGGCATAAATCCGCGCGCCCCGCGCCACGGCCTGGTTGTATTCCTCCAGCACAAAGACCACCGCGCCTTCACCCAGCACGAAGCCGTCGCGATCCCGGTCGTAAGGCCGCGAAGCCGCGGTCGGATCGTCGTTGCGGGTCGAGAGCGCGCGCATCTGCGCAAACGCGCCCACGGCCAACGGCGTGACGGTCGATTCCGCCCCGCCGGCGAGCATCACATCCGCATCGCCGCGGGCGATGGCCGCGGCGGCCTCGCCCAGCGCATGTCCGCTGGTCGCGCAGGCCGAGGCCACGCTCATGTTGGGTCCGCGAAAATCGAGCAGCAGGCTCACCTGGCCGGCGAGCAGGTTGGGCGCGATCTGGATGATGAAAAACGGCGAGATGCGCCGGTAGCCGCTCGTCTTCCACGTGTCGTGCATGGCCTCCATCTCGGGCAGGCCGCCGAGACCGACGCCCAGACTCACGCCACAGCGGGTGCCGTCGAGCGTGGCGCGTTGGGCATCAAGCCCGGAATCCGCATAAGCCTCGACCGCGGCCACCGCGCCCAGATGCGTGAAGCGCCCGAACTTTTTCAAATCCTTCGGCGAGAAAACATGCTTCAGCGGTTCACCCGCCGGGCCGCGCGGATGCAGCGGCTGCGTCAACTCCCGGGTGGCGTCAAAATCCTTCACCTCACCGGCAATTTGCGCCGAGCAGCCCGTCGCATCGAAACGGGTGATGCGGCCGATGCCGCTATGGCCGGCGGCGAGCGCGGCCCAGGTGGTGGTGGCGGTGTTGCCCACCGGGGAAACGGCGCCGAGTCCGGTGATGACCACACGGCGGGAAGAGGATGCTGGGTTGTTCATGATGTTGGATAAAATCAGCGGCAAAATTCGCGGCGCAGCGTGCGGCGCGTGGCGGCCAGCAGCGCATCGCTGCGTTCGCGGTCGTCGATGGCCCGCGCAAACAACAGCGCGCCCACCAGTGTGCTCATCAGGTAGGTCACGCGGTCGTGGTTGGCCGCGGGATCCGGCTCGAGCCGCAGGGCCGCGGCCAGGCGCTCGAGATGCCGGGCAAAGCCGCGGGCAAAACCGTCCTTCGCCGCCCCGGCCAGCCGCGCCATGTCCGCGCCCACCGCCACGATCAGGCAACCCGAACCGCGGTTGTCGCGGTGATGCCCGGACAGATAGCTGTCGATCAGCAAACGCGCGCGGGCCGCCGCGGTCGGTTTGGCCGCGATGCGGTCCAGATTGATCACCGCCGTGTCAAACGCTTCGGCGCAGGCCTCCGCCACAAGTTCGGACTTGTCGCGAAAATGCGCGTAAAACCCGCCATGCGTGAGCCCCGCCCGGTGCATGATCTCGTCCAATCCCGTCTGCTCCACCCCGCGCTCGCGAAACGCCGCGCTGGCCGCGGCAACGATGCGGCGGCGGGTGGCCAGTTTGTGTGCGGGCGGATAACGCAAGGGCCGTTAACATGACGTTCGTCATATCATGCGCAAGCGCAATCCCCGGACGGTCTTGCGCGCCAAGTTGGCCCGATTACTGGCTTTGACTTTGCCGGTCCCGCACCTTTTTCTGCCCCTTCCTAATCTGATGGAGCAACTGCACGCCTACTGGCGCATGGAATACATTGAGGCGCCGCGCTATCCCGACACGAAGCGGCCTTTCACCGATCTGCCCGCCTTGGGCGACGATCGAGCGGCCCTGATCGTGCACCGGCGCAAGCTCAGCTATCTGTTGATGAACCGGTTCCCTTACAATCCGGGCCATCTGCTCGCGATTCCCTACCGGGAGGTTGGTGAACTGGAGGATTTGGACGCGGCCGAGCGCGCCGATCTGATGGAGGCAATTGTCCAGGCCAAGCGCCTGCTGGCCATCGCCATCAAGCCGGACGGTTTCAACATCGGCTTCAATCTCGGCGCGGCGGCCGGCGGCAGCATCCCGCACCTGCACGCCCACATCGTGCCCCGCTGGAACGGCGACACCAATTTCATGCCGGTCGTCGGCCGCACCCGCACCCTGCCCCAAAGTCTGGATGCCACCTGGGAACGGTTGGTCGCGGCCGTGCCCGGCCTCACCGGCGGCGAATCCTGAGCAACGTGGCCACCAAGACGCTCCATTTCCCGACCCCGCGGCACCTGAGCCAGCTCTACGCCGGTCGCGAGGAAAACCTCACCCACGCGGAGCACCTCCTCGGGGTGAAACTGGTTGCGCGCGAGGACTGGTTGAAAATCGAAGGCCCGGCCGACGCCACCGCGCGCGCCGGCGAGATGTTTCAATTTCTCGACCAGGCCCGCGGCCAGGGCATGGCCATCCGCACGCCCGACTTTGCCCGCATCGCCGAAACCTTCGCCCGCGGTGAAGGCGCCATGCTGCACGAATTGGTGGCCGACCCGCTGGTGATCGCCACCAACCGCAAGAGCATCGTGCCGAAGACGCTCGGCCAGAAACTTTATCTCCAGTCGATGCTCCGGCATGCCGTCGTCTTCGGCATCGGCCCCGCCGGTACGGGCAAGACCTACCTCGCGGTCGCCGCCGCCGTGCGCGCCTTGCTCAAAAACGAGGTGCAGCGCATCATCCTCACCCGCCCGGCGGTCGAGGCCGGCGAGGCGCTGGGCTTTTTGCCCGGCGACCTGCGGGAAAAAATCCTGCCCTACCTGCGCCCGCTCTACGACGCGCTGCACGACATGCTCGAGCCCGAGGACATCGCGCGGCTCACGGAAAAGGGCGTGATCGAAATCGCCCCGCTCGCCTACATGCGCGGCCGCACCCTGGGCCATGCGTTCATCATCCTTGACGAGGCGCAGAACACCACCTCGGAACAGATGATGATGTTCCTCACCCGGCTGGGCGAGGAGTCGCGCATGGTCGTCACCGGCGACATCACGCAGATCGATCTGCCCAAGTCCAAGTCCTCCGGCCTGATCGAAGTGCGGCACATTCTCGGGCACGTCGCGGGCATCGATTTCCACACTTTCAGCGGGGCCGACATCGTGCGCCATCCGCTCGTGCAGCAGATCATCACGGCCTACGACAGCTACAAGAATCCCATCAGCCCTGCCGGCAGCGTCTGAGCCATGTCCGTCTTTTCCCAGTTGCTGAGCCGCTTCAATCGCCGGCGTCCACGCCGCAAGGCCGAGCCGCATGCGATCACGGCGTTTCTGGCCACCAGCCGCTGGGTGACCGCCCTGATCTTTGTGACCACGGTGGCGGCGATTGTTTTCATCAGTTCGGTGGGCGTCAGCACCGGCGATCTGCCCGTGCTGCCGAATCAGCTCGCCACTGTGCGCATCACCGCCGCGGTGCCGTTCAACTACGAAAGCCGCGAGAAAACCCGGTTCGCCCGCGAGGAGATTCTGGAACGCGTGCCCCCGGTCTACCGGTTGGAGACCGAGCCCCTGGCGCAGTTCGAGCAGGCCGTGCATGAACTGCACGCCGGCCTCGGCCGACTGGCCGCCGCCGGCGAAAAACGGACCGCCGCCGAAACCCGGGGCGCGCTCCTGCCGCTGCTCGAGGCGTTCAACGCCCGCGGCCCGTATCGGGCCTCGTTGGAGGACGTGGAGCTGCTCTTCACCAAGGTGTCCGCCGACCGCCGCACCGTGCTCCTCGAATCCGGCCTGGGCATCCTGCGCGAAATCTATGCCGAAGGCGTGCACGACGACAGCCTGGCCACCGCCACCGCCGGCCGGCTGGCGGTGTTTCAAATCGCCCGTGGCGACGGCGAGGTGACCATGCGCCACGTGCAGTCGGTCGAGGAGGCCCTGACCTACCTGCGCGTCAACCTGTCCGGCGAGGACATGCCGCGCGATGTCACGCTGGCGTTGTTCCGCCTGCTGCGCAACGGCGTGACGCCCAACCTGATCTTCGACCGCGACTCCACCGCCCAACGCGAACAGGCCGCCGTCGCCGAACTGAAACCCGTCGTGGTCGGTGTCGCCCGCGGCCAGACCATCATCGAACCGGGCACCCGCGTGACCAACGAACAGTTCGAGATGTTCAACGCCCACCGGCGCGCCCTGCGCGACAGCGGCACCATCCAGCTCGACGAAAACCTGCAGCTCTTCGGCCGCGTGCTCCTCGTGCTCGCCATGGTGCTGGCCAGCGTGTTCTACATCCGTCTGGAAGACCGCGAGACGTTCCAAAGCAACGGCCGGCTCGGCCTGCTCGCCCTCGTGGTCATTCTCAACATCAGCCTGGTGCGCACCGTCTTTGCGCTCGGCACCCTCGACTTCTTTGTCACGCACAACACCTGGGCCTCCACCTTGCCCTACATCGCGGCCTCGGCCTTTGCCCCGCTCATCGTCGCCATTTTGATCGATGCCGGCTCCGCCATCTTCATGGCGCTGTTCATCTCGATCTTCACCGGCGTGATTTACGGCAACCGGCTCGACCTGCTCGTGATCACGTTTCTCGCCTCGACCGTCGCGATCTTCGCCTGCCGCGATGTGCGCAAACGCGGCAAGGTCGTGCGCGCCGCCGGCCTCGGCGGACTCACCGTCGCGATCTTCGCCCTGCTGGTCGGTGTGGCGGACCAGCTGCCTTTCCCGACCCTGCTCCAGCAGTTCGGCGCCGGGCTCGCCTCAGGGGTGATCACCGGAATCATCGTCGTGGGCTTGCTGCCCATGCTCGAATCGTTGTTCCAGCGCACCACCGACATCACGCTGCTCGAGCTCACCGATTACAACCACCCGTTGCTGCGCCGCATGCAGCTTGAGGCTCCCGGCACCTACCACCATTCGCTGGTCGTGGCCCAGCTCGCGGAAAACGCCTGCAACGCCATCGGTGCCAATCCGCTGCTCGCACGCGTCTGCGCACTTTTCCACGACATCGGCAAGACCAACAAGCCGGAGTATTTCATCGAAAACCAGCGCACCCGCGGCAATCCGCACGATGAAAGCAACCCCTCCCTCTCCGCGCTCATCATCAAAAGCCACGTGAAGGACGGCGTGGATCTCGCGCGCAAACACCGCCTGCCCAAGGCCGTGATCGATGTCATCCAGCAACACCACGGCACCTCGCTCATCCGCTACTTCTATCACCGGGCCGTCACGCACGCACAGGGCAGCTTCGCGCCGTTCCAGCGGCCCGATTCCAAGAGCCCGTTGCCGCCCGGCCTGGAGCCGGCCGCGGTTTCCGAATCCACCTACCGCTACGACGGCCCGATCCCGCAGTTCAAGGAGAGCGCCGTGATTCTCCTCGCCGACGGCGTCGAGGCCGCCACGCGCACCCTGCGCAAGGTCACGCCGCAATCCCTCGGCGAACTGATCGACGCCCTCTTCCGCGAACGCATCGAGGACGGCCAGCTCGACGAATCCCCGCTCACCTTCGAGGAGATTGCCAAGATCAAGGGCAGCTTCACCTTCACGCTGCTCAACATGCTGCACGCCCGCATCGAGTATCCGACGGAATCCGCCGCCGGCGAAGGCCCGGCCAAGGCATGACCCCGCCCCGCGAGATCAGCATCGCCAACCGCCACCCCCGGCTGCGGTTGGATCGCCGGGAAGTGCGCCGCCTCATCACCACGTTGGATCTTGCCGCCGTCCGCTTTGCCGGCGGCTGTCCGGCCGGCGAGCTCTCGCTCGTCTTCCTCACCGATCCCGCGCTGGCCAAGCTCCACGCCGACTACCTTGATGATCCGACGACGACCGATGTGATCACGTTTGAGGGCGATCCGACGCTCGGCACGGCCGGCGAGATCTGCGTTTCCGTCGACACCGCGGCGGCCTATGCCCGCAAATCCGGGCGCGATTTTGCCGCCGAGCTGACGCTCTACCTCGTGCACGGCTGGCTGCATCTGGCCGGATATGACGACCTGAAACCGGCGTTGAAACGCCGGATGCGGACCGCGGAGGCCCGCGCCATGCGGTTGCTGGCCGGCGCCGGCGTCACCCCGGGTTTCGCGTTGCGCAAATAATTTTGCCTCCCGCTGCGGGCGGTGCGATGGTCGCGCTCCTTCATGGCCAAAGCCGACGACTCCAAGCTCATCACCTTTCGCAACGCCTTCCTGACCGGGCTGCTGCTGCTCGCCCCGCTGGTGGTCACGCTCTGGGCGCTGAGTCAGATCATCGCGGTCGTCGGCGGCAGCTTTCGCCCGCTGTTCCTCATGGTGCTGCCGGATTTCCTGCGCGAGCAGCCGGGGCTCGTGCTGGTCTGGGACATCATTGCCACCATCATCGTCGTGCTGCTGATCTCGCTGCTGGGCTATGTGTCGCGGCATGTGCTCGGCAAATACGTCCTCACCGCGGGCGAGCGCATCATGCTCCGCATCCCCGGCGTCAGCGCGGTCTACAACACCGTCAAACAGATCGTGGACACATTCAGCGCCAAGCAGCGCAACATCTTCAGCAAGGTCGTGCTGGTCGAGTTTCCCCGCAAGGGCATCTGGGTGATCGGCTTCCTGACCAACAGGGCCGGCGGCGAAGCGCAGGCCCGCACGGCCGAGGAAGTCTGGTCGGTCTTCGTCCCCACCACCCCCAACCCCACCAGCGGCTTCCTCGTCTTCGTGCCCTCCCGTGAGATCGTGATGATGGACATGAGCGTTGGCGAAGGCATGAAGCTCATCATCTCGGGCGGCGGCATCATCCCGCCCTGGCCGCCCCTTAACGGCACCAACCCGCAGCCGGTCGAACCGGCCGCCTGACCCGCCCCCCGCGTGCCCGGGCTCAGCCTCCACACCGACGCCTTCGTGCTGCTCAAGCGCCCGCCCGGCGATTCGTTTCAGACCTGCACGATGTTTTCCGCCGAGCACGGCAACCTGCTCGTGCTGCAGCGCCTGCCCGGCAAAGCCAAGGGCGGACGCCTCGCCCCGCTCGACCTGTTCGACGAGGCCGCGCTGGAGCTCGAAAGCTCCAACCAGGGCCGCACCTGGTTTCTGCGCGAGGCCCGCCTCGTCAACCGATTCACGGGCATCGGTCGCAGCTACGACGCCCTGCGTCTTGCCTCTGCCTTTGCGGCGCTGATTGCCCGCAACACCGTGCCCGAGGAAAGCCGTGCCGCCGTGGCCGACCTGCTGCGGCAGGTCTTCAACGCGTTCGGTGATTCACCGCGCGCCGACATCGTCTACTTCAAGGCCGTGTATTGCTTCGCCCGCGACGAGGGCCATCCGCTCAAGCAACACTGGCTGCCCGCGCTGCCTGCGGGCGACCGCACCCGCGTGACGCAACTGCTGAACCGCCCGCTGGCGGAGCAAACCGCCGCGCCTGACGAGGTCGCAGACCTGCAGGCCCGGCTCGACGCCTGGCTCCGCGGCTACACCGAGCTGCTGCTCGATTGATCCGCCGATGGACTTCGATCTCGACCAACGCCGCGCCACGCTGGGAGTGGGAGAATTCGCCGCCTTCAGCCTCGGACCGCACGACGCCGGCCAAGCCGCGTCGGGCATCTGGCGGGCCCAACTGGGCACGCAGTGGCACAACACGCTCCGCGAACAGGTCGCCGCCTCCCACCCCGCCGCCGAGTTCGAGGTCGCCATCTCCGGCCAGATTGCGCACCGCGGCTGGATCCTCCAGCTCACCGGCCGCATCGACCAACGCCTCCCCGCCCCCACGCCAACCCCCGGCCCCAGCCGCAATCCCGGAGCCGAACCGGAAAAGTGTCACGTAATACGTGACACTCCCACGGCCCCTTCGCAGCCCAAGCCGGTCATTTTGCGTGAAATCAAGACCGTGCTGCGGGCCCTGCCGGCCGATGAAGCGGAGCTACGGCGAGATTACCCCGAGTATTTTGTCCAAGCTGCGACTTACCTGATCCTGCACCGGCTGTCCGTCTCCGCCGCCGGCTGCCGGGCCGAGTTGATGTTCGTCGAGGCCGGCAGCGGGCTCGCGCAAAGCATCGCCGTCACACCGCAGGACGAAGCGCTGCAGCGCGCCCAGCTCGAGCGCGTCGTCGAATTTTTGGAGCTGCGCCTGCGCGCCCGCGAACGGCTGCGGCACCTCAACTTCCGGCCGGCGTTTGCCGCGCCGCGTCCGGGCCAGGAGTCCACGCTGCACGACCTGACCAGGACGTTTGAAAAACACCCCGCGGTCCTCTTCGAGGCGCCGACCGGTTTCGGCAAAACCGGGGTGCTGCTCGAGTTCGCCCTCGGTCAGTTGCGCTCCGGTCACTTCGAACGTGTCCTCTACCTCACGAGCAAATCCACCGGCCAGTTGCAGGTCATTCACCAACTCACCGCCATGACCGCGCCCGGCGCTCCGCGCACAAGTAACCCAACAGGTGACTTGCGCAGAGATCCTCCGGACGACGATCCGTCGGCGGCGGGATCAGGCGTTGCGGTGTGGCATGTGCGCAACAAGGCGGAGCACTGCATCAACCACACCTTTCATTGCGTGCGCGACAACTGCACCTACCTGCACGATTTGGAGACGCGCTGGAGCAAGAGCGGACTCGCGCGGTTTTACCGGTTCGAAAACCAGACCCGGGACCTTGCGACCTTGCGCGCGGCCGGCCAGGAGGCGCAGATCTGTCCCTACGAAATCACCCGCGCCGCACTGGCCTTCAACGACGTGTGGATCGGAGATTTTAACTACGCCTTCGCCCCGGCCAACCGCGGTCTGTTCTACCTGCAGCCCGGCTTCGATCCCGCGCGCACGCTGCTGCTGATCGACGAGGCGCACAACCTGCCGGCCCGCGTGGCCGACGCGCATTCGCATGCGCTGCGCAGCCAGGAAACCCGCGCGCTGCTCGCCGAACTCGACCACCTCCGCGCGCCCGCGCCGCTGTTGCGCGCCTGGGAGGACTTGTGCCGCTTGCTGGCCGCCTTGCTGCCGGTGGATGAACTCGACCACGCGCTCGAAGCCGACCTCGCGGACACGCTGCATACCGTGGTCAATCAGATCGGCCGGCAGCCGCTCGACTACGCGGCGCTGGGGCCGGATTTCAGCGACCAGTTGTGGCGCACCCAGGAACTCGCCGGGTGGCTGGATCATCCCGGCTTGAAAAAACTCCTCTGGTGTCCGCGCGAGGGCGAACTCGCCTTCACTTGCCTCGATGCCTCCGCGGTCATCAGCGAAACCCTGCATGCCTACGGCGGTGTCGTGCTCGCCTCGGCCACGCTCAGTCCGACCGATGAATACACGCGCGCCATCGGATTCCTGCCCGACCATTCCACCGCCACGGTCATGCCGCTCCCCCCGGGCCCGGATCCGGCCGTGCTGCGCGCCGCCACCCCGTGGCGCGACGGCGCCTACGATGTGGCGGTCGACCTGCGGGTCGACACGACCTTTCAGCACCGTTCGCGCCACTACGAACTCACCGCCGCCACGATGGTCGCGTTGCAGGAAGCCGCCCGGGGGCCGGTCGCGGTTTTCTTTCCCAGTTATGCCTACGCGGAGGCCATCAGCCAGACGCTGGACCGCATCGACGGCCGCCTGCGCTGCGCCATGCAACCGCGGGTGCGCGATCTCGCGGCGCAATCCGCCTGGGTCGAGGAATCCCTCGCCCTGGCCGACGTGCTCCTGCTCGTGCTCGGCAGCAGCTTCGCCGAGAGCATTGATCTCCTCGGGGGCCGGGTCTCACACGCCATGGTGGTCGGTCCCGCGCTGCCCGAGGTCAACGCCGTGCAGCGCGCCAAGCTGAAGGAGTTTTCCCCGCTCGGCCGCGAAACCGCCTTCCGCCGGGTCTACCAGATTCCCGGCATGCAAAAGGTGAACCAGGCGCTGGGCCGTCTCGTCCGCGCCCCGGGCCAGCGCGCCCGCGTGCTGTTACATTGCAAACGCTTCGCCGAAATCAGCTACGCCCGGCTCCTAGCCCGCGACTACCAGTTCGGCGTGAATGTGGCTTCGGATGCAGATTTGCAGACGTGGTTGCACGGCAAAGCTTAAAGCCAGCGATCTGCCAAAACACATGCCGCCGGCAACTGCGTTCAGCGCGGAATCGCGGAGCTTTTTGCGTCGTCCACCGATTTCCGCTTTACCGCCTTTGGGCCCGGGCGCAAAATCGTCCCTCGTGGCCAAAGCACTCACCCTCGGATCCGACGCAATCCACCCTGCCATTGAACGGCTCGCCGCGGCCATTGCCCGCCGCCATCCGGCCCCTTCCAAACTGATCCTGCTGGGCATCGCCAACGGCGGCATCGAACTCGCCCGCCGTCTCGCCCGCCGCTTGCAAACCGCCCACGTCGGCACCGTTGACATCTCGTTTCACCGCGACGACATCGGCCGCAATCCCATCCCCAAGGAATTTGCCCCCACCTGCATCCCGCAGGACGTGCATGGCGCCACCGTCATCCTCGTGGATGACGTGCTGTTCTCCGGTCGCACCGTCAAGGCCGCGCTCAACGAACTTTTCGACCACGGCCGGCCCGCCAAGGTCGAGCTGGCCGTGCTCGTGGACCGCGGCTGCCGCAGGCTGCCCGTCGCCGCCGACTACACGGGCCTGCAGCTCGATGCCGGGGCCAACGAAAAGGTCGTTGTACATCTCGACCCCGACCGGCCCGCCCGGGATGCCATCACCGTTACCGCCCGGCCAACCGCCACCGACTCTTCCCGCCCATGACCTGGACCCGACGCCACCTGCTCACCCTGGAGGAACTCTCCCTGGATGAGATCAACCAGATTCACGCGACCGCCGCCGCCTTCAAACGCACGCTCAAGCGCAGCGTGAAGAAAGTGCCCGCGCTGCGGGGCAAAACCATCGTCAACCTCTTCCTCGAGCCCAGCACGCGCACCCGCATGGCGTTCGACATGGCCGCCAAGCGCCTGAGCGCCGACGTGATCTCGCTCGACGGCTCCAGCTCGTCCACCACCAAGGGCGAGACCCTGCGCGACACCGCGGAAAACATCCAGGCGCTGCAGGCCGACCTGATCGTCATCCGCCATGCTGCCGCCGGTTCGCCGCTTTACCTGTCCAACATCCTCGATATCCCGGTCATTAACGCCGGCGACGGCGCGCACGAGCATCCGACGCAGGGCCTGCTCGACACCTTCACCATGCGCGAACACCTCGGCACGCTCAAGGGTCGCAAGGTCGTCATCCTCGGCGACATTCTCTTCAGCCGCGTCGCACGCTCCAACATCCATGCGCTGACCAAATTTGGCGCCGACGTCACCGTAGTCGGTCCCTCCACCCTCGTGCCGCACTGGTTCTCCGACCTCGGGGTGCGGGTCTCGCACGATTTGCGCAGCGCCCTGGCGGACGCCGAGGTGGTCATGCTCCTGCGCATCCAGCACGAACGCCAGTCGCGCGGCATGTTCCCCTCGCTCGGCGAATACACCGGCATGTTCGGTCTCAACAAGACCCGCGCCTCCTGGCTCAACCCCAAGGCCATCATCATGCACCCCGGCCCCATCAACCGCGGGGTCGAGATCGACAGCGACCTGGCTGACGGCGACCGCAGCGTCATCCTCGAACAGGTCACCAACGGCATCGCCGTCCGCATGGCCGCCCTCTACCTCTGCAGCGGCGGCCAGCCCGAATACGTCACCACCGCCGACGCCTGACCACTCCTCCCATGCCCGCCCTCTGGATCAAAAACGCCCGCGTCATCGACCCCGCCGCCAAGCGCGACGCCGTCGGGGATATCTTCGTCAAAAACGGCCGCATCGCCGCCTCGCTTTCCGCGACCGACAAAAAGCGCGCCAAGGTCATCGACGCCACCGGCCGCGTGGCCTGTCCGGGCCTGGTGGATGTGCACGTGCACTTCCGCGAACCCGGCCAGACGCACAAGGAAACCATCGCCACCGGCACCCGCGCCGCCGCGGCCGGCGGTTTCACCACCGTGGTGTGCATGCCCAACACCACGCCACCCGCCAGCACCCCGGGCACCATCCAGTTCATCCAGGACGCCATCGAACGCGACGCCGTCGTGCACGTCTACCCCACCGGATGCATCACGGTGGACATGAAGGGCGAGGCCCTCGCGCCGATCGGCTCGCTGAAACGCGCCGGGGTCGTCGCCATCACCGACGATGGCGACTGCGTGCAATCCAACGAGCTCATGCGCCGCGCCTGCGAATACGCGGGCATGTTCGACCTGCCGATCATGGACCACTGTCAGGACCACTCCATGACCCAGGGCGCGGTCATGAACGAGGGGGTCGTTTCCACGCGGCTCGGTCTGCGCGGCTGGCCCAACGCCGCCGAGGACATCATCGTCTCACGCAACGTCATTCTCTCCACCTACACCGGCGCGCACATCCACATGCAGCACATCTCGTCGAAAAACGCCGTCGAGATCCTGCGCCGCGCCAAGGCCCGCGGCATCCGCGTGACCGCCGAGGCCACCCCGCACCATCTCGCCCTCACCGACGCCGCCCTCGGCACTTACGATCCCAATTTCAAGATGAATCCGCCGCTGCGCACCGAGGAGGACCGGCAGGCCCTCATCACGGGCATCAAGGACGGCACCATCGACATCGTCGCCACCGACCACGCGCCGCACACCAACTACGAAAAGGACAAGGAGTTCGATTTCGCCCCCAACGGCATCCTCGGGCTGGAGACCGCGCTGCCCGTCACCCTCGGCGTGCTCCTCCGCGAGGCCCGCCTGAAACTGCCCCGCATCATCGACCTGATGACCCGCCGCCCGGCCGAGCTCTTCAAACTCCCCGCCGGCACCCTGGCCGACGGCGCGTGTGCCGACATCTGTCTCTTCGATCCCGATGAGAGCTGGACCTACGACACCAACGCCGGTTTCAGCAAGTCCGCCAATTCGCCGTGGCACGGCCAGGAGCTCAAAGGCCGTGTGAAGACCACCATCGTGGCCGGTCGCGTGGTTTACGACGGCCGGCGGATGCCCTGATTTCCGGCCCAACGGTTGGCATTGCACCGCGGCGGGTTTTTCGCCGCACTCGTGCTCCATGTCCGAACTCGCCCCCCGCGCACTCATTTCGCTGGAGATCGTCCTCGTGCTCGCCGGCTGCGTGCTGCTCTGGCGCAAGGGCCTGAGCCCGGCGGCGCGCGCCGCGCACCGCGCCCGGGCCACCGCGATGCCCGCGTGGCCGGTGACCGTGCCGTCGTTCCTGCTGTTTCTCTGGCTGGTGGTCTGCGGCGGTCTGCTCCTGCAATCGTTCACCGCGCTCGCCCTGAAAAGCTTCCCGGTCGACGCCACCGCCGGCCTGATCATCGCCGGCGGGGCGTTTCAGATCGGCATGCTCCTGGGCGCGCTCGGCTACAAACGGTTTCTGGAACGCGATGCGGCCCGGCCCGGCCGGGCGCTGCCCGGACGAAAACTGCTGCGTGACGGATTCGTCACCGTGGTGATCGCACTGCCGGTGCTGGCCGCGACCGGCTTGGTCTGGCAAACGGTGCTGCAGCTCGGCGGCATCGAACTCGAGGCCCAGGATCTCGTGGGCATTTTTGCCGAAACCGAATCGATGCCCTTGCTGGCCTTCATGATTCTGCTTGCGACCGTGGTGGCGCCGGTGACCGAAGAGCTGCTGTTCCGCGGCGGCCTCTACCGCTACGCCCGCACCCGCTTTCCCCGCTGGGTGGCGCTGCTCGTGCCCGCGCTCTTGTTTGCCTCGCTGCACGGCAACCTCGCCAGTTTCGCGCCGCTGGTCGCACTTGGCGTCATCCTTTCGCTCGCCTACGAACGCACGGGCAACATCATGGTGCCGATCATCGCCCACGGGTTGTTCAACCTGAACACCATTTTGCTCATCCTCGCGGGCGTAGGCCTCTGAACCCATGTCCCCCTTCAGCCGGAATCACGCCGAGACTGTCGCCGCCCTGGGCGAGGAAAAGCTGCTGACCGCCATCCAGCGCTGGCTGGGGCCGGTTTCACCACGGCGGCCCTTCGGCATCGGTGACGATTGCGCCGTGCTGGCCGGCACCCCGCGGCGCCAGCTGCTCACGGTGGATCCGGTGGTTTACGGCCGGCATTTTGATGATGCGGTGCCCGCCCGCGCCGTCGGCGCCAAATTGCTCAAGCGCAACCTGAGCGACCTCGCCGCGATGGGCGGCCGGCCCACCGCCGCGGTGCTGGCGCTCAGCCTCGATGCCCGCACCAGCCTGCGGTGGCTGGAGGAGTTTTATCGCGGTCTCGCCGCCACCGCACGCAAGCACCGGGTGGCGATTGTGGGCGGCGACGTCGTGCAGGCCGAAAGCGGCCTCGCCGCCACCCTCACGCTGCTGGGTGAAGCCACCGGTCCGCGCATCCTCACCCGGCGCGGTGCGCGCATCGGCGATCACATCTGTGTGACCGGCACGTTGGGCGGCAGTCTGCAGAGCGGGCATCATTATCGCTTCACCCCACGTCTCGCCGAAGGGGCCTGGCTCGCGCGGCGGCGCGAAGTGCGCGCCATGATGGATGTGAGCGACGGCCTCGCCAAGGACCTGCATGCCCTCACCCCGCCCGCCGCCCGTCCGTCAATTCCGGCCGCGGCCGTGCCGCGGCGCCGCGGGTGCCCGATCGAAGCCGCCCTGACCGATGGCGAGGACTACGAATTGCTTTTCGTGCTCGGCCGCGAAACCGATCCGAAGATTTTTGCGCGCAAGTGGCGACAGGCGTTTCCCCGCACACCGCTGACCTGCCTGGGCCGGTTTGTGCCGGCGACCAGGGCCGACCCCGACGCGCTCGATTTCCAACGCTACCATGGCTACGAGCATCTGCGATAAGCTGCGCGCCGGGGTCACGACCGGCTCGGCCGAGGAAACCCAGACGCTGGCCGCCGCCTGGGCCGCCACCTTGCCGGCGGATGTGATCATCGCACTGCACGGCGACATGGGCGTGGGCAAGACCACCTTCGTGCAGGGTCTGGCCCGCGGGTTCGGGGTGAAGGGAAACGTGACGAGCCCGACCTTTGCCATCTACGCGGTGTATCACGGCCGGCGCACCTTGATCCATCTCGACGCCTATCGCCTGGAGACCGCCCGCGAAATCGAGGATCTCCTGTTGGAGGATTTCCTGGACTCGCCCTACTGCCTGGCCATCGAGTGGCCGGAGCGGATTGCCGCCTGGATCGCACCCGAGGCCCTGCACGTCGATCTCGGCATCACGCCGGACGAACGGCACACGGTGCGGCTGCGTTGAGCCTCACGCCAATACCACCGCAACGTAGTCCCCGGCAAAGCGGGCCACCTGCTTTCCGTCCTGCTCCAGCCGTGCGGTCACGGAGACCCGGCCTTTGCCATGGCGGCGCAGCGTGCGCAGCAGTTTTTCCAGTTCTGCCGCCGCCACCCCTTCGCAATGCGCCGTGAAGTCCCCGGTGATGGGCGCCAAATAATCCATCTCGTTGCGCTGAATCACCACCCGGCAGGCCAGCCCCGCATCACGCAGCGCGAAATGCAGCCAGGTCCAGGCCGCGAGAATCGCAACCGCCGAGGCGCTGCCGCCAAAGACCGTGGCACGGTGATTCAAATTCGGCGCCAACGGCGCGCGCAGGACGGTTCGCGCGGCGGTGTTTTCCAACACCTCCACGCCCATTGCCGCCGAAACGGGGATATGACCGTGCAGATACCGCACGGTATCAGCCGGTGAGCGCAACGCGGGGCTCATTGTTCCGCCCCCGCGGGTCTCAATCCGTGTGGGGCTGACGATGCTCCTCGTCCTCGGCCGGCGGCTGAGACTCGGTCGGCTCAGGTTGGGCCTCGACAGGTGTGACCGCAGTATCGGCCTCAACCGCCCCGACCTGCGATTCGGGCGCGGCGGCTGCCGGAGCTACCGCAGGCTTGTTTTCCGGCGGCGCCGGCGTCTCGGCCGGGGCGTCGGGGTAATTCTCGGGATCGTTTTCCTCGGCATCGACCTCGCGCTTGCGCGCCTCGACCATCGGCGGGGCGGCGAAGAGCCGGCCGTCGATGAACTCGGTGACATACCCCTCCATGACGAGCCAGCGCAGGTCGCCCTGCATGCGCGCGATGTTGGCGCGCTGTTCAACCGTGAGCTCGGGGGCCGGCGGCGCGGCCTCCGGCGTGGAGCCTTCGGCGGCCGGCGCAGGTTCGGCCGCCGGCTGCTTGATTCCGAGGAATTTCGGCGTCAGTTCGCTGGCCTTGATCATCGGGTGGGCCTCGATGAAGTTGATCAATCCGTCGATGCTGTCGGCGAAGGTCTGGCCCGGGGTGCGGAACTTGCGTTTGACCGCGCACACGTAGGAGACGCCCTTCGAGCCCTTCTTGAAGATCGTGAAATGCTCGCGCCGCAGCCGGCCGCGCAGGCCGTTGGCGGTGTCGAGCGGGAAACGGCGCTGGCGCTCCAACGTGCCCTCGATGGCCCGGCGGATTTCGCCGTCGGGAATCTGCTCGATCATGTTGCCGTGAAAACGCGCGGTCTCGACCGTGCGCACCACTTTTTCGCGGGCGGTGGTCAGCAGATGCAGACGGGCCTCGTCGATGCTGTCGAACGACGGCACGTCGGGTGTCGCGGCCGGGGTCTCCGCGGGTGCTTCGGCCTGGGTTTCAGTCGCGGTCGCATCCGCCTCACCAGCGTCCGCCGGAGCGGGGTCGGTCTTTTCCACCTTGCCGGAAGCCGATGCCGCGGCACCGGTCAACCAGGTGTAGCGGGTCACCTTCTTCATCTGCTCCAACCACTGGCTGACGGCCTCGGGGTCACGCACGGTCTCGATGCGCGCACGAAACGTCTCGAACGGCATGCGCTGGATCTGCGTCGCGAAGTGCTGCTGCACGAGCTGGTTGTAGCGGTGGTAATTCGGCGGACCGAGCAGCGCGCCCGTGGTCCCGCATTTGTTGATCACCTGGAAATTGCCCTTGGGCGGATCGATCTCGATGTCGGCCGCGGCAAAGAACTTGTCGAGGTGCCGGCTCATCACGTGGTTGATGGCCGCCTCCTCACTGTCGAACGGCACGCCGTCGGGCACGGACAGATAGATCGGCTCCTTGGCCCCGCCGTCCTTCGCGGGTTTGCGGGTCAGCACCACGACGAAACGGTCGTTCTTGCCGATCACGGTCCGGGCGATCTCGAACAGTTCGATCGTGCGGCAGGAGGCCCGGATGGTCTTGGCCAGCGCGTTGAAGCTGTTGTCCTCGGGATAAAATGTCGCGGCAAAATATGGGCTGTCGTAGGGACCGCGTTCCTGCGGTTCACCCCGGCCTGCACCGCGCGGTCCACGAAACTGACCGGCGCCTTCCGGCCGGGGGCCGCCGCGGAATTCCCGTCGCGGACCACCGCCGCCGCCTTCACGCTGCGGGCGATCCTCCGCCGGGGCCGGACCCTCGCCCGGTGCGGGCGCGGGTTTGCGAAAACCCCGCCGGTCACGGCGCGGATCGTTCGGCCCGCTCCGCCGGTCATCGCGACGGGGCCGGTCGCTGCGCTCGCGCGGTTCGCGCTGGTCGCCGGCGGACGGTTTGTCCTGCGTCCATTGCGTGCCAAAGCTGAAGCTTTGCAGCTGGGTGAGGTCGAGCTTGTTGAAATCCGAAGACGGATTTTCCTTCTTGTCGTTGTCGTCCATGTAGGCGAAGCGGGGGTCAGGCCCGCGTAGGTTTGCTTGGTGGGTCGGTGCTTGGTAAACGGTCGCAGGCAGTGTCCACGCAGGCTTGCGGCAGAGGCAAGCGATTTCACGACCACCGCCGGGGCCCCCGGCGAGGCTCAGCGGGCGGCCGGGGACGATGCGGGGAGCGGGGCGGTGTAACAATAACCCGGTTCGGTCTGCTGGCGGCGGAGGATCCCGATGATGTGGCGCCAGGTTGCGACCAGCCCGCGCGGACACGGCGGCATATCGTGCGCGATGGCCGCGTGCAGCCGCTTGAGGTGGTAGCAGGGCACCGCGGCATACATGTGGTGCTCGGTGTGGAAATTCATCTGCCAGTATAGGAAGCGCACCACCGGATTGATCAGGATCGTGCGGCAGCAGAGCCGGAAATCGGGCACCTTGTCCTGCAGCCCGATGTGTTGGGTGTTGTTGCAGAGGAAAAACAACCAGCCGCCGATGAATGTCGCGAGCGTGACCAAAATCGGGATGATCCACAGTCCGGTGGCGAGGGACACCACCGCGATGACGAGGTGCCCGCCGAGCACAAAACGCGCCCAGCGCACCGGGGCCCGGCGCAGGTCAGGTTGGTCGGGCGGATAGCACACCAGCTCCCACGGGCTTACAAAACGTCCGCGGGCGATCCGCCCGAAATACTTCATCGTCCACCAGAAGCCCTTGTAGTTGAAGAAGCCCTGCTCGAAGAAATGCCGGACCATGAGTTTCACCGGCAGCACCACTTCCTGATCGTCGGGATCATGCAGGGTGTAACGGTGATGCCGCTGATGGCTGGCATTGAACGTCTCGAAATTGAGCCAGCCCAAAAACGACACCACGCGCACAAAAAAAGCATTGAGGGCCTTGGTCCTGAACACCGTGCCGTGCCCCAGCTCGTGCATGCCGTTGATGTGAAAGTGCGACACCATGCCGTGCAAAAACACGAGCGCCACCGTCGCCGCCCAGTGCCAGTCGTGCCACCACGACCAAAACGCCAGTCCGCCGGTGCACAGCACGATGGCCAGGAAGCCGCCGGTCTGCAGCCAGGCCTTCAGGTCGCTGCGTTCATGCAGCTGTTTGAACACATCCTTGGGCAACGGCGTGCGATACCAATCGATGACGGCGGGGGTGCGCTTTTCCGACATATGCTCCTTGCGCGTAGAGCCCGCCCCGGCGCATGGCAAGCGCAATGCGAGGCATCACAGCGCAACCGTCCGGCCGGCCCCCGCGCCACACCACGAGAAAGCAGCATGGCCGTGCCATGCGAAGCTCCCGCAGGAGCGAAGCATGGTGCTCAGGAAGGGACTCGAACCCTTACGCCTTACGGCACACGCCCCTCAAACGTGTGTGTCTACCAATTCCACCACCTGAGCAATTATGCGGGGGAAGGCGGACTAAGAGACATCGGCTGCGGGTTGTAAAGCCCCGAAATTCGCGGGCCCGCAAAAGCTCCGGCGCGCCCCCAAACCGGACCGGTTTCAGCGGCGGGCCAGGCTGCGGGCGAGGTCCGCCGCGAAGAACGGCCCCCGGTAAATCAGGCCGGTGTAGATCTGGATCAGGGTGGCCCCCGCATCGAGTTTCTCGCCCGCACTCTCCGGATTGCTGATGCCCCCCACCCCGATGATGGGCAGCCGGCCGGCGGTGGCACGGGCGATGTAGTTGATGATCTCGGTCGCACGCCGCCGCAGCGGCGGACCGCTCAACCCGCCCGCCTGGCCGGCTTCCGCGAAAGGCTCCGGTCGTGCGAGGGTCGTGTTGGTGGCGATGATGCCGTCGAGCCCAAACTCGTGGATGACCTCCAGCACCCGGTCGATCTGCGGGAAACTCAGGTCCGGCGCTATTTTCAACAGCAACGGTTTGCGCTGTTTGCCTGCGGTCTGCCCGCGCGCGCGGTTGGCGCCGGAGACAGCCGCGAGCAACTCGCGCAGCCGCTCCTCGTCCTGCAGCTTGCGCAGGTCGGGGGTGTTCGGGCTGCTGACGTTCAGGACCAGATAATCCGCATGATCGGCCAGGCGCGCAAAACTCCCCAGATAATCGTTCACCGCATGATCGAGCGAGGCCACCTTGGACTTGCCGAGGTTGATGCCGAGCGGGATGCGCCGGAGGCCCGGACCGGTCTGTTTGGCCAGACGCGCGGCCACCGCTTCCGAGCCCTCGTTGTTGAAACCCATGCGGTTGATCACCGCTTCCTGCGGCGGATACCGGAACACCCGCGGCCGGTCGTTGCCCGGCTGCCGCAGCAGCGTCACCGTGCCGATCTCCACATGGCCGAAACCCAGCGCCGCCGCGGCCGGCCAGGCCTGGGCGTTCTTGTCAAAACCCGCCGCCAGCCCGACCCGGTTGGGAAACCGCAGGCCGAAACACTCCACCGCCCCGCCCGCGGGACGATGCCAGGCCTCCAGCAGCCGGCAGAGCGGGGTCAGGCGACCCAGCAGCGCCATGGCGTCCACGCCCAGTTCGTGCGCATGCTCGGGGTCCAACCGGAACAGCAGCGGCCGCGTGAGTTTTTCGTAGAAATGCCCCATGAAGCGCGACACTGGAACGCAGGGTGAAAAAATCAAGTGCGCCGCGTCCTAAATGGTTGCCCTCACACGATTTTCCCCATCGAAACACCCCTGGCGCAAAAGCCCGCGTTTTCTGCTTGTTTTTTCAACTCCCCCTCGCACGCTGCGCGACAATTTACCGCTATGGCCAAAGCTACTTCTACTCTCAATTGGTGCGTGATCCGTCTTGGCGATGACCACAACTGGTGGGTGCACGAGACGAGCGATCCCGTACGTTGGGATGTGGATGGTCTCAGCATCGTCGATCCTCGCCAGGTGGACCATCTGATCGACCTGGTGGAACCGCTGCGCGACTACGGCTTCGACCAGGACATGTTCGACGCCGCCTTCATTCCCTTCCGCATCGAGCGGGACCTCGGCAGCGGCAAGGTCCGGCTCAAGCGCGTCAAGGATTCGCTCTTCGAGTCCGACGAAAAACTCTTCGCCCTCGCCGACATCCTCGACGAGGAAAACGGCCCCTATGCCGACCTGCTCGATCATCTCACCCGCTGCCGGGTGAAGATGCTGAACGACCTCTTCGAATTCGAATCCCGCCTGACCGTGGACGAGGTCGAGGATGAAATCCGCGAAGCCCAGAACGCCGACTTCATCGAAGGCAAGGCCATCCACACCTTCAACGAACTCTCCGCCATCCTCGACTACATGCCCGCGGGCTATGAAACCGACGACGAGGCCCCCGCCAAGGACATCGACGCGGATGACGAGGACCTGCCCGAGCTCGATGAGGAGGAAGAGGAAAAGCTCAAGAACGACGAATCCCTCAAGTGGGACGAAGACGAGGAAAACGGGGACGACGACGAGGAGAAAGACGAGGACGACGAGGATGAGGAGGACGACGACGAGAAGGAAGACGACGACGAGGAAGAGGAAGACGAACGTCCCCGCCGCCGCTCGCGCGGTCGCGGTTGACCCGGCCTGATTTTCCCCGGGCGGCGGTGAAATACCGCCGCCTTTTTTGTGCCCGGATGATTGCGCCGCCCGCTTTGCCGGGGATTGCCTTTTCCGCCGCTTTGCCCTGCGTTGTTGCCCGATGCTGAACTTCCCCCGTTACCTGCACATTTTGCTCGGCTTCGGACTCACCCTGCTGGCCGCGGGTTGCACCACCGACGGCGTCGGTGCCAACCCCAGCGTACCCGCCACCGTATCGGCCGCCCTGCTCCGGCCCGGCGACAATCTCACCGTCTCCGTGCAAAGCGTGCCCGATCCCGGCATCTTCAATGTGCAGATCGACGAGCAGAGCGCCATCAGCCTGCCCTATGTCGGCACGATCCAGGCCGCGGGCGCAACCGCGGGCGAACTCGCCCAACGCATCCGCCAGACCTACATCGAGCGAAAAATCTACCGCGCCGTCGACGTCTCCGTGACGGTGACCGAGCGCTACGTCTACGTCGGTGGCGAGGTTACCCGGCCCGGCCGCATCATCTGGACCCCCGATCTCACCCTTACGAAAGCGATCCAATCCGCCGGCGGCTTCACGCTGTACGCGCGCGAAAGCCGTGTGACCCTCGCCCGCGAGCAGCAGGCCTACGATGTCAATGTGACCCTGGCCCAGAAGGAACCCGCCCAGGATCTGTTGCTGATGCCGGGCGATTCCATCCAGGTGCCGCGGTCGCGGTTCTGAGGCCGCTCAGCCGTTCAACACCTTCGCCATCTCCTTGGCGAAATACGTCAGGATCAGGTCGGCGCCGGCGCGCTTGATCGCGAGCAACGACTCGTGCCGGCAGCGTTCGTAGTCGAGCCAGCCGAGCTTGGCCGCGGCGCAAATCTGGGCGTATTCGCCGGAAATCTGGTAGGCCGCCACCGGGCGCTCGGTCGCATCACGCACCTCGCGGATGATGTCGAGATAGAGCCCGGCCGGTTTGACCATCACCATGTCGGCGCCTTGTTCGACATCGAGCAACACCTCCTCGATCGCCTCGCGGCGGTTGGCCGGATTCATCTGGTAACTGGCCTTGCTGAGCAGCTTGGTGCCCGCGGCCTTGGCGCTGCCCACCGCATCGCGGAACGGTCCGTAATAGGCGGAATTGTATTTGGCCGAATAGGCCAGAATGCCCGTGCCGGTGTACCCGGTTTCATCCAAGGCCTGCCGGATCGCCCCCACCCGGCCGTCCATCATGTCCGACGGTGCCACCAGATCGACGCCCGCCTCGGCCTGCAGCACCGCCATCTCGCACAGCAGTCCCACCGTGCGGTCGTTTTCCACGTCATCCAGCGCGGCGGTCAGCACCCCGTCGTGGCCGTGGCTGGTGTAGGGATCGAGCGCCACATCCGTGATCACGGTCAGTTCCGGCACCGCGTCCTTCACCGCCCGCACCGCGCGCAAAACAAGGGTGTCGGGATTCAACGCCTGCGTGCCCTCCGCATCCTTCAGTTTCGGGTCCAGCTTGGGAAACAACGCCACCGCCGGCACGCCGGCGCGGTGCAGTTCGCGGCACTCCTTGACCAAATCCCGGATGCACAGGCGGTTCACCCCCGGCATCGAGGCAATCGGCTCCGGCCGGGACCTGCCCTCGACCACAAACAGCGGCGCGATGAAATCCGCCGGTCGCAGCACGGTCTCCTCGACCATGGCGCGCAGACTAGCGGTGCGGCGCAGACGCCGCGGGCGGATGGGCAGATCAAGCTTGAATTCCTGGGACATAAGCGGTGTTTTGCCCGGCAACTAAGCACGCCATGACGTTGGCCGCCACATGTTTTTGCTCTCCGACGCGTCGAACCGCCACGACGCGAACTACGGGCCGTTGCTGTTGATCAGCCGAGCCCCGTGTGGCCCCGTCCTCCGCCATCTTGGTTAAGGAGGTAAAAACACCGTTCCGCTCCGACGGAAAACCTGTTAGCTCAACCTTTCCCTTTTCATGGCACTCAAGCTTTACGACTCCCTCACCCGCAGCCTCCGACCGTTGCAGCCCGCGCGCGCCGACGGCGTTTTCACCTTCTACAACTGCGGCCCGACCGTCTACGCCCCCGCCCACATCGGCAACTTCCGCACCTTCGTCGTCAACGACGTCATCCGCCGCCTGCTCGAACTCGAGTTCGGCGCGGACAAGGTGAAACACGTCCGCAACATCACCGACGTGGATGACAAGACCATCAAGCGCGCCCGCGAGGAGGGCCGTTCACTCCGCGAGGTCACCAAACAGTGGACCGACAAGTTTCACGCCGATTGCGACGCCCTCGGTTGCCTGCGCCCGCATGTCGAGCCGACCGCCACCGGCCACATCCGGGAGCAGGTCGACATGATCGACGTGCTCATGCAGAAGGGCAACGCCTACCGCGCGGCCGATGGCTCGGTGTATTTCAAGGTCGCCTCGTTCGACGGCTACGGCCGGCTCTCGCGTGTCAAAGAACGCGAACTGCAGGTCGGTTCCGCGTTGGCCGGCAAAGCGCAGGCCGCCGACGCCGACGAGAAGGAGGACGCCACCGACTTCGCCCTGTGGAAGTCACACAAGCCCGAGGATGGCGACAACGCCTGGGAGAGCCCCTGGGGTCGCGGCCGGCCCGGCTGGCACATCGAGTGCAGCGCCATGAGCAAGAAACACCTCGGCGACACCATCGACCTTCACACCGGTGGCGTGGACCTGCTCTTCCCGCACCACGAAAACGAGATCGCCCAAAGCGAATGCTGCAACGGCGCGACCTTCGCCCGTCACTGGTATCACAGCGAGCATCTGCTGGTGGACGGCAAAAAGATGAGCAAGTCGCTCGGCAACCTCTACACCCTCGATGATCTCATCGCCAAGGGTTTCGCAGCTACGACGGTGCGTCTTGCTCTTCTTTCAGGGCACCCCCGAAAGCAGCAAAACTTCACTATCGACTCTTTGCATGCCGCAGAAAAAAACCTGCTAACACTGCGACGTTTCAGAGAACGACTGGCACGCATCGAACGAGCAGGTGCGCCTCCAAATTCAACAACGTTCACTAAGGTAATTGAACACCTCAGCAATGATCTAAATACGCCAGCAGCACTGGGTGAGATATTCTCAACTATTGGGACTTTTTCTGAAAGCTCAGCCAAAGAAGGTGACCTCCGCTCATTTGACGAAGCGATGTTTGCATTCGGCATCGATCTCAACCGAGTGATCGATCCCCTGGCAGTGCTAGGCTACAATCCCGAAGCCCCCGCCGCAGTCACCGCGCTCGCCGAAAAGCGTTGGACCGCCAAGCAGGCCAAGGACTGGGCCGCCGCGGATGCGTTGCGCGCCGAAATCACCGCCGCCGGCTGGGCGATGCTCGACCGCAAGGACGGCTACTCCCTCGAACCGCTGAAAAAGTAACCGCGGCGGACAATCGAAAATCTTAAATCGTAAATCGAAAATGAGCATGTCTCCCCTCGAAGAAATCCGTCACTCGTGTTCACACGTGCTGGCGACCGCCGTCCTGCGTCTGTTCCCCGACGCCAAGCTCGACATCGGTCCGCCGACGGACACCGGGTTCTATTACGACATCGACCTCGAGCACAAATTCACCGCCGATGACCTCGGGAAGATCGAGGAGGAGATGAAAAAGATCGCGAAGGAAAACCAGCCGTTCCTGCGCAAGGAGGTTTCGCGCGACGAGGCCGTGGCCATCATTCGTGAACGCGGCCAGGAGCGCTACAAGCTCGGCCGCCTCGCCGACATCCCCGCGGGCGAGGCCATCTCGTTCTACCAGAACGGCGAGTTCATGGACCTCTGCGCCGGCACCCACGTGCGCTACACCTCCAAGCTCAAGGCCTTCAAGCTGCTCTCCATCGCCGGCGCCTACCACCGCGGCGATGAAAAGAACAAGCAGCTCCAGCGCATCTACGGCACCGCCTTTGAATCCAAGGAGGAACTCGCCGCCTATCTCGACCGCATGGAGCAGGCCAAGGCCCGCGACCACCGCAAGCTCGGCCGCGACCTGAAACTTTTCCACATCGACGAGGAAGTCGGCCAGGGCCTCGTGCTCTGGACCCCCAACGGCTCCATCCTGCGGCAGGAGCTGCAGAACTTCATCAGCGAGGAGCTGCGCAAGCAGGGCTACGCGCAGGTCTTCACCCCGCACATCGGCAAGCTCGCGCTCTACAAGACCAGCGGCCACTTCCCCTACTACAAGGACTCGCAGTTCACCGCCTTCCCCGAGCCCGACGAAATGCTGCGGCTCGCCGACGCCGGCTGCACCTGCGCCGAGCTCACCGCCCGCCTGGAAGGCGTCTCGCGTCACTTTGCCGACCAGATCAACGCCCGCACCGGCCGCGAAACCATCACCCCCGACCGCGTGATGGACGCCGACCAACTGCTCGACGGCTTCATGTTGAAGCCGATGAACTGCCCGCATCACATCAAGATCTTTGATTCGCAGCCGCACAGCTACCGCGACCTGCCCGTGCGCCTCGCAGAATTCGGCACCGTTTACCGCTGGGAACAGTCCGGCGAACTCAACGGCATGACCCGCGTGCGCGGCTTCACCCAGGACGACGCCCACTTGTTCTGCACGCCCGATCAGGTCGCCGCCGAAGTCCTCGGCTGTCTCTCGCTCGTCAAAACCGTGCTCACCACCCTCGGCATGAGCGACTACCGCGTGCGCGTGGGCCTGCGCGACCCCGATGGCAAAAAATTCGCCGGCGATCCCGCCAAGTGGGATCTCGCCGAGGCCGCCTGTCGCGAAGCCGCCAAGACCCTCGGCGTGCCGTTCACCGAGGAGCCCGGCGAAGCCGCGTTCTACGGTCCGAAAATCGACTTCGTGATCAAGGACGTGATCGGCCGCGAATGGCAGCTCGGCACCGTGCAGGTCGATTACGTTCTGCCCGTGCGCTTCGGTCTCAGCTACATCGGCGCCGACAACCAGCCGCACACGCCCGTGATGATCCACCGTGCACCATTCGGTTCGATGGAGCGCTTCTGCGGCGTCCTGATCGAGCACTTCGCCGGCGATTTCCCGCTTTGGCTCGCGCCCGAGCAGGTCCGCCTGCTGCCGATCAGCGAAAAGGTCATCGACTACGCCCGCGACCTGCACACCCGCTTCAAGGCCGCCGGCATCCGCGTCACGCTCGACGAACACAGCGACAAACTCGGGGCCAAGATCCGTCGCGCCGAACTCGACAAGGTGCCCTGCACCCTCGTCATCGGCCAAAAGGAAGCCGAGGCCGACAGCGTCTCCGTCCGCTCCCGCGCCCGCGGCGACGAAGGCGTGATGACCGTCGACGACTGCCTCGCCAAACTGAAACAGGAAATCGCCACCCGCGCATTGGCGGCAAAGAAGGCTTGATTTTTACAGGGGAAAACGGCGCCAACCGGGCAATCAGATTCGCCTCTTTGCCCCAGTTTTCTCCGTTACCTCCTGTAAAGTCCGAACTTTGGATGCTGGTTCCCTGCTCCTGACCGTCGCGCACTTGACCCAATCTTCCTTCCGGCAATTATTCCGAGTATGAACTACCGGGTGATACTCTTCCAATCCGACGAGGGCTGGGCGGTGAGTTGCCCCGACCTGCCCGGTTGTCATTCACAAGGGGCCACGCGCGAAGAAGCCTTGGCCAACATCAAGGAGGCCATCCGCCTTTGGCTCGAAGTTGAATCCGAGGAAACCGGACTGAAGCGTTTCGAACAGGCCGAAGTGGTGATCTGACATGCCTCGTCTGCCGGGCATCAGTCAGCATGACGCCGTGCGGGTGTTTGAGAAACTCGGCTACCGCGTCATGCGACAGAGCGGTCACATCGTGATGAGCAACGGTCAGATCAGGTTGGTCATACCGCGACAAAACCCGATCAACGCGATCACCATGGGCGCCATCGCCCGTGATGCCGGTCTGAATCCCGATCAGTTCCGCGCTTTGCTTTGAGAGCAATGACCAACGATCCCGCACTCCCCGCCTGGAAGGATGAACTCGACGCGATCATCGGTGCGCGGCACGGCGGCCAGGTGAAACAGGTGCTGCAGCGCCTGCAGGAGCTCGACCGGCGTTTCCCCAACGTCGCCGAGATCAATTACCAGCTCGCCTGGACCTGCGATGTGCTCGGCCGTGGAACCGAGGCCCTGCCCTATTACGAGAAGGCCGTCGCCCTCGGCCTGCCGGCCAACGAGCTCGCGGGCGCGCTGCTCGGGCTCGGCTCGACGCTGCGCAATCTCGGCCAGTTCGAACGCTCAGCGGAGGTCCTGCGCTCCGGCCAGGCGCAGTTCCCCGACAACCGCGAA
>JACFMR010000052.1 GCA_019455245.1 Opitutaceae bacterium | reverse complement strand
CGGGCGGCCGTTGCGGACAGTTCAATCTTTTTCACCTCGCCGGTGCACCGGGGCAGTGGCGGTTGACCGTGACCGACTACCGGCACAACCCGCGGGACGGGGAATTTCACGCCACCACCCCGCAGCCCGAAGCATGTTTTCCCTCGCGTTGAACTCAATCTCCGGGCCAGTTTTGCCCGTTCATTTCGCATGAAGATCATCATCCTCAGCGCCGGCCAAGGCACCCGCCTCTACCCGCACACGGTCGACCGTCCCAAATGCCTCGTGCCCGTGGCCGATGACTGCACCCTGCTCGGCTGGCAGCTGCGCCAGCTCGAGGCGGCGGGCGGACGCGAGGTCGTGATCGTGACCGGTTTTGGCGCCGACCAGGTCGCGGCGGAAATCCGGCGGTATGAAGGCGCCATGACGGTGCGCACGCTGCACAATCCCGCCTACGCCACCACCGACAACCTCGCCAGCGCCCTGCTCGCGGCGCCGGAGATGGACCGCGATTTCATCATCCTCAACGGCGACACCCTCTTCACCGCCGGCGTGCCGGCCGGCCTGTGCGCCGCCCCGGTCGAACCGGTGCGGGTCACGGTCGCCTGGAAAAACCGGTTCGACGATGACGACATGAAGGCGATCGTCACCGACCAACGCCTGCAGGCCGTGGCCAAGACGCTGCCGGCCAGCGCCGCCAACGCCGAGTCGATCGGCATGATCCTTTTCCGCGGCACCGGCGTGACCTGGTTCCGCGAGGCACTGGCCGCCGCCGCGCAAAACGGCAATGCCGCCCGTCAGTTCTATCTCAGCGCGGTCGACGGTCTGGCCAAGCAACACCCCGCCGGCATCCATGCCGTGTCGCAGGATGAATGGGCCGAGGTCGACGTGCCGGCCGATCTCGAGCGCGCCCGGCTCTGTCTCGCGCGTTGGCGGCAGGCCGAAAGCCCCCTGCCCGCGTCCCGCACCTGAACCGCGCCGGGCTCAGGCCGATGTTTCGCGGCGCGTGATGATTTCGCGCACGAGCTGCAGATCCGCCGGCGTGTCCACGTCGATCCCGGCATGCGGATCCGTCAGCCGGATGGCACGCAGCCGGCACCCGACGCGGCGGCCAAACCGCTCGAACACCTCGTCCAGACTCAGCCGCCTCAACAGGTAGAGCGCGAGCGTGCTCCACCCCAGCGCGTGCGCGATGCGCCAGGGCTGCTTGCGGTGCCGGTCCACCCGTCGCCAAAACTCCAATACCCGCGCCGCCCCATCGCCGCGGAACGCGAAGAGATTGCAGCCGGTGAAACGCCCGTCCGCGAACACCAGCCGCGTGCGCCGGTTCCGCGGATATCGGGCCGCGATGCGCTCCGCATCGGTGAGCGCCACCCCCGCCTCCGCGCCGCTCGCGGCAAAGGCGCGGAGAAATTCGTCCACCATCTCCGGCGTCAACAACGGATGATCGGCCGTTGTGACCAAGACGGTCTCCCGGTCGAGCCGCGGCGCCACGAAGCCGCCGACGCTCGCACTGGGCGATTCCGCGGGCACCGTGCGCGCCCAGCCACCCGTCGCCAGCGCGGCCGCCAAACCGGGACCACCCTCCGCCAGATCCACTTCGGCAGGCAGGCAAAGATGAATTTCGCCAACCGCATCAGTCCGGCGCAGCGTGCGCACAACGCGTTCGAGCATGGCGGCGCCGTTGATGTCCACAAACGCCTTGAGCGAGCGTCCGCCGGCCGCGGCCACGGCGTCGGGCGGGCCGACGGTGCGCCGGCCGGCCAGAATCAGCACGGTCACCGGACCAAGCGGCGAAGTCATGCGAGATCCTTCTGAAACATCCGGTAGCGCCGCTCCTCCGTCGCACCGAACAACTCGGCCAGCCGGATCGTGGGCCGGTTGTCCTCCAGGATCCACGACAGCTCGAGTTTTCTGAAGCCCTTGCGCCGCAGGGTTTCGATCAGGGGCATGATCAGCGCGGACACGAGGGCGGCGCTGCGCAGATCCTTCTGCCATGTCCGGCTCAGCCCCATCAGGATGATGCGCGCCGTGGTCGGCTTTTTCACCTTCAACCGCCAGAGCAGCCGCGCCCAGCCGAACGGCCAGAGGCGGCCGTCCAATCCGCGGATGGCCTCGTTGATGTCGGCCAGGGCGACGATCATGCCGATGGGTTCGCCATCGATCTGGATGAAGCGGCCGAGTTCGGATTCGAACACCGGCTTCAGGTTGACGCCGCTGTAGAGGACTTCCTCTTCCGTGAGCGGCACGAAGCCCCAGTTGGCGCTCCACGCGTCGTTGAAAATGCGCCGGACCTTGAGCAACTCCCGGTCGAACACCCGCACGTCAAAGTTGCGGTCGCTGAAACCCGGGATGCTGTGCGCCTGTTCGGCCATGCGCTGCGCGCCGGGCGGCGTGGGTTGGTCCATGTCGAGCAACAGCGCGAGCAGATCCTTGGCCTTGGTGTAGCCGCGCGCCCCGATCGCCGCCGCATACCAGGGCGGCGCGTAATTCATCATCACCCGCGGCGGCAGGCCGTGGCCTTCCACCAGCAAACCCGACTCGTCGTTGACCGACAGACTGTACGGCCCCACGACGCGCATCACCCCGCGCTCGCGCAACCACGCCTCCGCATCATCGAGCAACAGCCCCATCACCTCCGCGTCCACCGCCTCCAACAGCCCGAAATGGCCCTCGGGTTTGTCGCCCGCGCGCGGCGCCATGCTGTCGTGCTGCATGCTGATGCGCCCCACCGGCCGGCCGCTCGCGTCGCGGACCAGGCGGAACCGCACCTCGGCGTGCTTGAAATAGGGATTGGCCGGGCCGAGGTGCGTCTTGCGTTCGGTGTCGAGCGGTCGGATCCAGTTGGGATCGTCGCGGTAAACCTCCGCCGGCATGGCGATGAAATCGCGGAGATCGCGCGGCGTGGCGACGGTGTGCAGCGTGAGGGCGCGGTTCATTTTTGCAGTGTGATCAGTTGCACCACCCCGACAAACCCAAAGACCGCGATCGCGCCCCAGGCCGCCGGTCCGGGCGTCAGCACGCCGTTTTCGCCCAACGCGGCCAGCACGCGCTCCGCGATGAAAAACAGAAAGCCCAAACCCAGCCCCAGCGCCCCCCAGCGCATTTGATGACCGCTGCGTTTCAACTGCAGCCCCAGCGGCGCCGCCAGCAGGAGCATGATCAGCGTGCCCAGCGGCTCGGCCAAACGCCGGCTCAGCCATGTTTCGTAATGCGCGCGGGTCGGCCGGCCGCTTTCATCCGGCGCGTCCCGCAGCTGGCGCAGGACGTCGAAACCCAGACTCGAAAGCGGCAGCCGCACCCGCATCACCTGTTCCGGTTCCAAGGGCAGCGGCAGGGTCAACCGTGCAAAATTCTCCCGCCGGCCGTCGGCCAGCGTCTGTTTCCAGCCATCGGCCAATTCCCAGCCGGCCGCCCCATGCTGCGCCGTCCGCGCTTCATAATAAGACGTGATGGCGGCGGGGCTTTCGCGCTCGATCACCGCGACCGTTTCGAGCCGCCGGCCCTCCTCCTGCGCCCGGGCGATGTGCACCTGATAACGCCCGGCATCAAACCACGCCGAATCGGGCGCCAGCACCGCCTTGCCCGGCAGGCCCGCGTAGTCGCGCTCGGCCCAGCGGAAAAGCCGCGCTTCCGCCGGCACGGCAAACTGCGCCGCCACCGCGAAATGCAGCCCCGCCACCGCCAGCCCGCCGGTCAGCAAAACGAGGCTCACCTGATACATCGAAACCCCCGCGCTCTGCAGCGCCACCAGCTCATACTGGCTGGCCAACCGTTCAAAGGTCACCAACGCCGCCAGCAACGCGCTCATCGGGATGATCATCGTCAGCAACACCGGCAGCCGCAGCCCGGCGTAGGCCGCGAGCGGCAGCAGGGTATCCTCGTGGTGCATGGCCAGGTCGTCCGCCTGCGCGAGCAGATCAAACAGCACCAGCAGGCTCGTGAGGGTGAACAGCACAAACACAAAAATCCCCGCGAAGCGCAGCAGCAGAAATCGGGCGACGACGGTGCGCATGGAACTCAGGCGTTTTGCCGGGCCACCCGGCGGATGGATTGATCACGGTCGCCGCCCAGCCAATGAAACAGCGCCGCCGCCAGCAGGCCGAGGACGAGGCACGGCCCCCACGCCGCGATGTCCGGGGGCAGCTCGCCCAGCTTGCCGTAGGACTCGCCGGTGCCGAGGACCTTCTGATACAGCACCAGCAGCACGATGCCGATGACGAAACCGTAGGCCTTGTTCGACCGACCCCGACCAAGCAACGCCAGCGGCACCGCCAGAATCGCCAGCAACGGCACCGAAACACTTTTCACCAACCGGCTGTGCCATTCGGTCAAACGGCGCGGGGCCGCCACCGCCAGGCCGGCCGGTGCCGATCGGTCGGTCCGCAGCTCGCCGAAGGTCAGCTCGCGCTCGTCCTGCCCGCGCGGGCCGTGCGGCGGCAACAGGCCGGTTTCCGAAAGACTCCACGACAACTCGTCGAAAGACAGGTTCAGCACCCGGTCCTCGGCGCCGGTCCGCTGGTCGCGCAGCAGCATCATGCCGTCGCGCAACTCCAGCTGGGTGTCGGCATCCGTCCCGCCGTCGGCCAGCGGTTTGACCGCCGCCTCGCGCGCTGAAACATAAACCCGCCGACCGCCGGCCTGCTGGTACCGGGCGAAAAAATCCTTCAACAGATGTCCGCCGTCCGCCACCGCGCCAACCCGCACCACGCTCCGGTTTTCCTCCAGCGAGGTGAAGACCCCGGGCTCCAGTTTGGACCAGAAATCCTTGCGCTTGAGCTCCTGCAGGCTCGCGCGGTAGGCATGCCGCGAATACGGCTGCAGGTAGCCCGTCAGCAAAATCATCACCAGGCCGAGCGCCAGCGAGACCAGCAGCAGCGGCGCCAGCAGGCGGCGCAGCGGAATGCCCGACGCGCGGATGACCGTCAGTTCGGAATCGCGCTGCAAACCGCGCAAGCCGATCAGCACGCCCAGAAACCACGCCGCCGGGATCGCCAGGCCGAGGTAGTGCGGGAGCAGGTAGAAAACCAGTTCGCCCACCATGTAGATCGGGGCCTTCAGCTCGGTCACGACCTGCACCAGACTGAGCACGCGCTCCAGGGTCAGCGCGAACAGCAACACCCCGGCGAGCACGGCGAAGGGACCCAGCACGCGCCGGGCCACGTAGGTCATGAGCACGGAGGAGGCCGGTAAAGTCATGCGCAGTTCGCCCTGGGCAGGAAAGTGTCCCTTGTCATTCGCGGGCAGCAACCAATAGCCTGCGCCCCGGGAAATCGACCCAAATCGACCCCGCGACCGCCGCCCTTCCCCGCACCATGCCTCCCACCGCCCGCACCATTGCCGTCATCGGCTGCACCGGCTTCATCGGCCGTCGCATCGGCGCGCAATTGCTCGCGCGGGGTGACCGCGTGCTCGCCCTGGTGCGACCGTCGTCCCGCCACCGCGCTGCGCTGCCCGCCGGGGTGGAGGCGGTGGAGAGCGATCTGGTTGCCAACGATCCGCGCCTGACGGCCGCGTTGCAGCGCGCGGATGCGGTCGTGTATGCCGCCGGCGCCGTGCGCGGGCGCACGCTCGCGGATTTTCTGCCGGCCAACGTGCAAGGCGTGTCGGCCGTCGCCGAGGTGCTCGCCCGCGAGGCGCAACCTCGCCAGGTGGTGCTGCTGTCCTCGCTTGCGGCCGCCGCGCCGGAACTGTCGCACTACGCGCAAAGCAAACGTCGCGGCGAACTCGTGCTCACGGCCGCGCCGGCATCGCTGCCGTGGATCGTGCTGCGGCCGACCGCGGTTTACGGCCCGGGCGACCGCGAACTGCGGCCGGTGTTCGACCTGATGCGGCGCGGCTGGATGTTCACACCCGGTGCGGCCGATCAACGCCTGTCCTTCATCGAGGTCGATGACGTCGTCCGCGCCGTGCTGGCCGCACTGGATCATGCCGACGCCGCCAATCACGGCATCTTCGCGTTGGATGACGGCCGGCCCGGCGGCTACGACCGCACCACCCTCGCCCGCAGTCTGCGGCCCGCCGGCCGGATGCGCTGCGTGCCGGTGCCGCGCGGTCTGCTCGCCGGCATCGCGCGGATCAATCTCCGTCTAGCCCAATTCTGCGGCTACGCCCCGATGCTGACTCCCGGCAAGGTGCGCGAAATCACGCACCCCGCCTGGCTGGGCGACAACGCGCCCTTCACCGCCGCCACCGGCTGGACGCCGCAGTCAGACCTCGCCACCGGCACGCGCGCCTTGTTCGGCTGAACGCGCCGGCTGATTAACCTCGCCGGGAAGTCTGCTACAACGTTCCGCGCACGCTCGCCGGCCGCCTGCCGGCCGAAATGAACGTCACTCTGGCCGCCTTGCCCAAATCAGCCTTCGCGACGTGATGGGTGCATTGACTACAGCCCGAGCCTCTTCCGCAGCTGTTCCTCGGCCGCGCGACGCTTGGTCGCGTCCATCTTGCGCAAATTGTAGAGCTTCCACTGCGGTCCCGGCAGACGTTCGACACCCGGCAATCCCAGCAGCTCCCATTTGGGCTCCAGTCGTTTCATCGAAAGCAGGAACTCCCGCTCGGCGGCGGTGAGGTCCGCGTTGATCCGTTCGATCAGCCGCTCGCGGGTGTCCGCCAGCACCGCAAGCGGCACCGGATCAAGCGTCATCCCCTCGAACTGGTCGGCGAAGACTTGCTTCAAATCCTTCCGATTCGGAGCGAGCAGCTCGCTCATCGGCCGGTCGTGGCTCGCGAGAAACACCACGAACGCGCGTCGGATCTCATCGGTGATTCCTTCGGCCTGAAAGAGTCCATGCACGTCGAACAGGTCGCGCGGGTGCTGGCGGTCGAGCGCGGCGCAGAGCTTGCTCCCGAACAAATCCGACAATGACACGACGCGCATCGTGGCCGAACGGCCGAACAATTCGACGGCCTTGGACGACAAATTGAGTTCCGCGGTGGGATGCAGCGTGCCACGCAGCACCGTGTTGGGCTCGATTTTCACCTCGGCACCGTCCGCTGCGCGCACAGTCAGCTTGACGAGGAGCTTGTCGCTGACGGTGTGATGCTCCCGGACCTGCACGCCGGGCATGGCCCGGCGGATCTTCACTGCGATGTGTTGGAGCGCGGCGGCGATTCCCCGCAACGTGGTCGGACGATCCTCAAGCGGCAGATAAACCAGATCAATGTCCACCGACAGGCGCGGGAAATCGCGCACAAAGAAATTGATCGCGGTGCCGCCCTTGAGCGCGAAGCAGGCTTCGGTGTTCACAAAGGGCATGACCTGCACGAGCAGGTCGGCCTGTTTGAAGAACCGCGTTTCTCTCATGGGGCGTCGGAAGGGATTTCGACCGCCGCCGGGACGGTGATCAGGTATTTCGGATCGAGGCGTCCGCCGGGGACGAGCACGCGCTTGCCGCTGCCAAGCGACACTTTCGGCAAGTCCAATTGCTTGAACCACGGCTGCGCATGTCGCTCGGCCAGGTGGAGGAAGAGCCGCTTCACCTTGATCGATGCGCAGGCCTCCAGGAGCGACTGCACCACATCCGCTCGCAACGTGCCGAGTCCTTCAAAAACGAGATTGGCGTGTTCGTAGCCGGACTCGTTCAGCGTCAGATGCTGGAGGAATTCGAGCGCGGCGCGCTCCGGCGCGGAGATCGTCACGCTTAGTCCTCCTTCGCGGTGTTCGCGCAGCCCGAGTTCCTGGGGCAGGAAGTTGGTGCTGACGTGGCGCACGCGGCTGACCCAAGGCAACCGCTTGAACCAAGCGGGAAGCCGGTCACCGGCACGGCTGAAGAGATAAACGGGATGGGCATCTCCCAGGGGAAGAAAATGGGCGAGGCCTGAGAGTTCCAACGCCGTGCGCCCGCCGGGATGAAACGATTTCGATTTCTGCTGGAGCCCGCATACCGCGCCCAGCCAAGAGGGAACCTCGGGTTGGACGGTGAACGCTCCATCCCCGACGCGATGCAACCAGCCGGAGCTGACATAGTAGTCAGCCAGCCGGCTGGATATGCCCTGATCCTTAAGCCATGCCGAAGTGAGCACCGCCCCCGCGGGAGCGGCGTTTAAGCGTTGGTTTAGTTTCTGTCGTTTTAAACCTGTATTTCTGGTCATATCGGCAATGATTTAAACCAATAAGTTCACTTTGTTGCAGATAAAACAAGTTTTACTTATCTTATTTGCAATATTTTAAACCAAGCCTCGGGCGTTGGCGAATTATGTGTCCGCTGCACTTATGATCAAACAGGATGAAACCCGCGACCGAGGGGAGCGCCAAACTCAGAGCGTGAACCCTTCGCCGAGGTAAACCGAGCGCACCTGCGGGTGATCCACGATGCTCGCGGGCGGGCCCTCGATCAGGATCTTGCCGCCGTGCAAAATGTAGGCGCGGTCCACGATGCTCAGGGTGTCGCGGACGTTGTGGTCGGTGATCAAAATGCCGATGCCGCGCCGTTTGAGATGCAGGATGAGTTCGCGGATTTCGCCGACGGCGATCGGGTCCACGCCCGCCAGCGGCTCGTCCATCATGATGAAGCTGGGCCCGCTCGCCAGCGCCCGCGCGATCTCCACCCGCCGCCGCTCGCCGCCGGACAGCGCGACGGCATCGACGTGGCGCAGATGCGTGATGGAAAACTCGCCCAGCAGCGCGTCGAGCTGCTCGCGCACCTGCGCGCGGGTGAGCTTTTGCAGCTGCAGGATCGAGAGCAGGTTCAACTCGACGTTGAGCCCGCGAAAAATTGACGATTCCTGCGGCAGGAAACCGATGCCGGCACGCGCCCGGCGAAAAACCGAGAGGCCCGTGATATCCCGGCCGTCGAGCAGGATCGAACCGCCGTCCGCGTGCAACAGGCCGGCGAGGATGTGAAAGCAGGTCGTCTTGCCCGCGCCGTTCGGGCCCAGCAGGGCCACGGCCTCGCCGCGGCGCACCGAGAGGCTGACCTCGCGCAGCACCGTGCGCCGGCGGTAGTTCTTTTGCAGGTTGACGCCCGCCAGACCCTCGGCGGCCGGCGCGGACGCAGCGGTGGCGGCCTCGGTTTCAATCTTCATCGGTGCGGGTGGCAAAGATCAACGGCGGCGTCTCGCGCAAATGCGGGCGGAAAACCCACTGCGCCCCGGCCATGATCTGGTTGTGCAAATCATAGAACGGCGGCTTGCGGCGGAAGCCCGGGTTGGGCAGCTGCTCCACGTGCAAGCCGACCAGCGGTGCGCCGCGATGGTGCGCCTGCAGATAACGGTCCACGTGCAGCGCGCAGATCCACTGCGGCCGCTCGGTGCGCCGGGTGGAGTTGCGCATTTGGAAACGGATGAAGGCCGCGATCAGGTAGCAGCAGATCGCGCCCACCAACCCGACGAGCAGGGCCGCCCCCTCCCCCGCGGCCGAGGTGGCCACCCAGAAAAACAACCCGCCGCAGATCCCGGCCAGCGAACTGAAATGCGGATGATTCGGACTGTGCCACGGGTGACTCAGGCTCACATCCTCGCACGACAACAGGCGTAGCAGCTCGATCGCCGACTTCGTCGTGGCACCGAAACGCCCGAGCGTGATGGGCTGTTCTGGATGCCGCGACTTGCGGATGGCCTCCAGCAGGCCGAACGCGCTGAACTGCGGCATCGCCGCGCGCACTGCCGGCTCACGCGCGTAGAAATCCTCGATCATCAGCCGGTAATCCTCCTCCGGTGCGTTCCGCCGCTCCAAGGCGCGCAGCCGCGCATACAGGCTGTCTCCTGTCTCCTCGCTGCCCGTCTCCGGTCTCCAGCAGGTGTCGGCCGTCATGGTTCGGCTCCAGTAGCCAACTTATGCCGGTCACGGGCAAGCGTATTTCCGCCGGCCGGTCAGGCCGGTTGGGCCGTCGCCTCCCGCGCAAACATGCGCCGCACGGCCAGCACCAGCAGGCTGGTGTACAATACCGCGTAAACCGTCGCCGCCATGCCCACACCCACCAAGCCGACCCGCTCGATCAGGGCAAACAACAGCGGCACAAAAACCAGCAGCGGCAACGTGCCGGCCAAAGCGATCGTCCGCATCCGGCCCGCGGCCATGAGCAACGGCTCGAGCGTGACGCTCAGGCTGCCGATCACGCCCGCGGCCGCCAGCCACAACATGACCGGGTAGGCCCCGATAAATTCCTCGCCCGCCACCAACAACAGCAGCGGTTTGCCCAGCAGCACCAGCAGCACGAACAGACCCGCGCCGACCACCGCCAGCCAGCCGGTGATCTTCAACACCATGTGCCGGCGCTGCGCGTGTTCGCGGCTGGCGCTCAAACGCGAAAGCTCGGTGTAGAGCGAGGGCACCAGCAGCTTGGAGTTGGCGCGTTCCAGCAGCGCGGTGATCTGCTGCGCCAGCTTGTAGAGACCCGCGGCGCTGTTGTTCAGCATGCCGCCGATTGCCAGCAACGGCAGCTGCGTGGTCGCGAGCCCGGCCGTCGTCGTCCATTGCAACCAGAGCACGAACCGCCAGATGCCGCGTTCCGGGTTGGCGATCTCGCGGAATGTCGTCGGACCGGCGGCCGGCAGGTTTTCCCGCCGCAGCGCCCACCGGGCCGTCAGGATCAGCGTCACGCGCCCCGCCAACAGCGCCACGAACCAGGCGGCGAGAAATCCGAACAACCCGGCCTCCAGCCGCATCATCAGCACCGCGCCCAACAACCGCAGCACCGGCTCCACCGTGCTCTGGTAGGCCAGCAGCTTGAACCGGTCCAGCAACCGCAACGCGCCGTTGTAGGTCTGCGAAAGATTCATGATCAGCACCGCGGCAAACCAATACACCAGGGTCAGCCGGTGCATGCCGGGCGGCATCTCGAAGCGGTTGAGCGCCCACTGCGCCGCAAGGATCATGCCCGTCCACGCGATCAGGATGCCGAGGCCGTCCAGCAGGTGCCCGTAGCGGATGAGCCGGTGCAGCCGTTGGTGATCCCGCCCGTCGGCCAGCGCCAGCGAGCCGAAACGCACCAGCATCTCCATCGAGCCGAACGTGCTGAACTGTGCGATGGCCAGCGCCAGGCTGTGGATCAGGACCAACGCGCCGAAATTTTCCGGGCCCAGCACGCGCGCCGCGATCGCCAGATACGCGATCGAACAAACCGCCTGCACGCCGCGCCCGGCCGCGAGGCGGCCAGCGTTGCGCAGGGGTTTGGTCCAGTCGGAACGGCCGGCCGACATGCCGGAACGGGAAGACATGATGCCCGCAGGCATAACGCCCCGCATCCGCTTAACAAGCCTCGCGCGTGTCAGCCACAATCCATGCAGGTGGCGGTCGTGGGTCGGTTTGCTGCGGATCGCCGCACCGGATTGCTGAGCATTCCCACAACCACCAAGCACATCGTCCCTGCCCCTAACCGACGCCACCAACCCGAGCCAGTGTCACGTAATAGGTGACATCTTCGTCGGGCGGAAAATCCGGTTGAGGCTGAGGCCGGCGGCGAGTTCGCGGTAAAGGGCGGTGATCGTGGCCGGCGTCGGGTTCGGACCAAGGGCCGCGGTCAGGCGGGTGGCGAGGGTGCCGTGGGCGGCGTAGGTTTGGAGGGCGGCATGCTCGGCGGAAGTTGCGTTGGCCGTGGGGTTGAGGCGCGTGATCACCGTGCGCCAGAGGTCGTGGGCCCGGGCCGGTTCATCGCAACCAAAGGTGCGCAGCAGCACCGGTTCGGTGATCCAAGCCGCCTCGCCTTGTTCGACGCAGCGGTTGAAGGCCGGTGCGAGTGCGTCGACCGTCGCGGCTTGCTGGGCGGCGAGCGGGAGCCGTGCTTCCGCCACCAGTTCCTGCAACAGCGCCACGATGGTGCGCACGATGGCGAGGTCGGCGGCGGGGCACTCCTGCAAATCGAGCAGGCGGATCTCGATGCTCCCGCGGTCGAAGCGCGCGATGGCGCCGCGGGCGTTGCTGAACACCGGTTCCAACACCCCGGCGGGATCGTGCGGCGCGAGCGCGCGGGCGATGGGTTGAAAAATCTCCCGGTCGTAATCCGCCTCGCCAAACACCGGCTCGGGGATCACCCGGCCGCACAGCGCGGGCAGCTTGGCGGAGTTGCCGCGGTAAAACGCCAGCCGGTTGTCGGGCAGTCCGGTTGCGCGGCCCTCGACGAAAGGCGACGAGGCGGCCAGGGCCGGCAGCAGCGGCAGCACGAGCCGGATGGCGGCGTGCAACCGGGCGAACTCCGCGTCATCGGCAAACGGCAGGTTGAGATGCACGCTCTGCAGGTTGGACCAGCCGTGGCCGTGGCAGTTAAAGATGCGGTCGAAGGCCGCGTAAACCTCGCTGTATTCGTGCGTCCACAACACCGCTTCGTCCGGCCGCATCAGCGGGTGCATCGCGGTGGGCAGCAACATGGCGTCGTGCGCGATCAGCCGGCGGTTGAGCTCGGCGGTCTCATCCGCAAAGCGATCGGCCCAGCCGTCGAGGCCCGCGGTCGGATCGGTGGTTTTCAGCTCGATGACGTGCGCGGTGAGTTCGTTGGACCACGACACGGGGCCGCGGTCGACGTCGGAAACCACCGCGCCCGCGGCGTCGCGAAGCACGCGGTCGCTCCACGGCGCGACCCGCAGATCGGCGCGGCGCACGATCATGTATTCGAGTTCGACGCCGAAGCGTTCAAAGAGGGAAAAGCGCCGGGTCACGGGAAATGGGTTTGGTGCGATGGAAGTTATGGCGGAGCCGCGTTGGAGCTTGGCGATTCTGCTGGCCGGCAGAATGGCCTGCCAGCGACCACCCTTTCGCCTTTGGCTCAAGTGCGGCTACGACATTTCGTAAAATTCACTAACCACGATTGGATCCGAATACGGAAATCCGGTGGGTGGACACGTCCCTGTGCCCACCATGGCGCGCAGCGGGACCTGCACGCCCATCCTTGGTCTCATGCGATTTTTGGCCGCACACTTCATAACCCCTTCGTGTATTTCGTGTGTTTCGTGGTTAAAAAATCCGTCGCCCTCAGTCCTCCGAGCGCGGTTCCTTCAGGCGTTCGATGCGGCGGACGAAGACTTCCATGATGCGTTCGTAAAGGCTGTCCTTGAGCAGCACGTCCTCGTAGCCGGAGTCGATGCTGGGGTTGTCGTTGACCTCGATCACGTGGCACTTGCGGCCGACCTGTTTGAGGTCGACGCCGTAGAGCCCGTCGCCAATGAGACCGGCGGCCCTGACCGCGGTGCGCACGACCTGCTGCGGCACAAGTTCGAGCGGCACGGCCTCGACCTTGCCGTAGTCGGCGTCGCCGTCGGCGGCGTTGGCGATGATCTGCCAGTGCTTGCGCGCCATGAAATATTTGCAGGCGTAGATCGCCTTGCGCTCAAGCACGCCGATGCGCCAGTCGAAGTCGGTCTGGATGAACTCCTGCGCGACGAGCAGCTCGGTCTTGTCGAAAAACTCGTCGGCGCGCGCCTCGAATTCCTCCCGGCTCTGCACCTTGAGCACGCCCCGCGAAAACGCGCTGTCGGGCTGTTTCAGGATGATGGGGAAGCCCAGCTCCTCGCAGACCGCGTCGAGGTTGTCGCGGTGCACGATGATGGTCTTGGGCGCGGGGATCTCGTGGCGGTCGAGCAACTCGGCGAGGTAAACCTTGTTGGTGCAGCGCAGGATCGAGCGCGGATCGTCGATCACCACCAGCCCCTCGGCCTCGGCCCGGCTGGCAAAGCGGAATGTGAAGTGGTTCACCGCCGTGGTCTGCCGGATGAAGAGCGCGTCGTATTCGCCGAGGCGCGCGTAGTCGTCGCGCGTGATGACCTCGGCGGCGACGTCAAAGGTCTCGGCCGCACGGATGAACTTCTGGATGGCCTTGAAGTTCGAGGGCGTGTGGTCCTCCGCCTGGTCGTAAAGGATGGCAAGGTGGTAACGCGGCGGATCACGGCGCGTCCGGGCGGGCCGGCGGCCGGCGATGAACTGGCGCGCCACCTCGGCGACGAACGGCCGGTGGCTTTCCGGGATCTCCGCCGCGGGGATCGGGCTGATGTCGCGCATCTCCCAGCGGCCGTCGCGCCGGGCAAACTGCGCGCGCAGCAGCGGCGCCTGGAACTGGTTGTAGAGCTGCAGGCTCAGCCGGTCGTAGGTGCGGGCCAGGTTGCGCGCGAAGTAGATGCTCAGCGTGAACGTGTCGCCCCTGATCGGCGCGAGCGATTTTTGGATGAGCTCGTCGAGCTCCTCCGAAAGGATGCGCGAGACGACGGGCGACTTGATTTCCTGGATGGTCGAGAGGCTGGGCTGCGGGCGGTGCCCGCGTGCCTCGGCCAGCAGCGAAACGTAATACCCCACGGACTGGTAGGCGTAGGAACGGCAGAGGTTGAACACCTGCACGTGCCGCAGCTCGGTGTAGCGCCGGTCGATCAGGTAGGCGTTGCCCGCCACCACCTCCACTCCGGGAATGTCAAACGGCCAGCGGTCAGGATTGTTGACGACGATGAGACAGGGCATGGGCGGGTGACGCGGGCTTTTCGATGACCAGCAGGTTCGCGTCGTAGGTCAGGACTCCGAGCAAAATGGCGTTCATCGCGCGGTTCACGTCGACGGAATACCGGCGCGTGGGCGAGTGCGGGTTGGACTGCAACGGATCGTGGATGTGCACCTCGCGCTTCTTGCGGTCGTAGCCGCTCAACACCACGAAATGCCCCGACGGGCTGCCGCGCACATCGTCGGACGCGTCGTCCGGGCCGTATTCGCGCGCCTCCTGGTAGAGGTAGGTGGCGCTGAGCCCGGTGATGATCGGCACGTCGCGGTTGAGGTGCTGCCGGATGAGCGCGCCGTTGAGCACCGCGGATCTCACCGTGCCCCCGAGCCGCAGAAATTCCACGTAGGCCGCGCACGACACCCGCAGCCGCTGCGAGGTCTTGGCCCGCGCCTGCGCCTCGAGCTTGGCGACGAGATCGACGTCGTCATCGGCAAACCAAGTCGGGTCGAACACCTGTAGGTTGTAGGTGACGATCTCGACCCGGTAACCACGCCGCAACGCATCGATGGCGAGCAATACGCCCAGCGTGCCGCCGTTTTCCAACTTGGGCACGGCGGCGATGACCTGATCCAGCGTGATATCCTCACCCCAGTAACGGTAAACCGCGTGCAGGCAGGTGGGCCCGCAGGTCGTGTCGTCGGGCTGCGCTTGCATGCGCAACGCGAGGTGGTGTCGCTTGGGCTGGAGCAGCCGGATCATGTGAAGAAGACGCAGCCTGCCCCACCCCGCCCCCGGCCGCAAGCGCGACGTGAACACATCCGGCTGTGCTTTGCGCATTTTTGGAATTGTCGTCGCCGCGCTTGAGCCAAAGGCATTCCGAGCGGAGTGAGATTCAGCCAAGCGTGGCCATCGAAAAGTCATTCTGCTGGCCAGCAGAATCGCTGCGCTCCAACGCAGCTACAACTCAACTTTCGCAGCCCAGCCCGTTTCAGACTGGGTGGTAGCCGCGTTGGAGCGCAGCGACAACGTGGAATTCCCGCCAGACAGACGCTCAACCCTGCCCGCGCGGCAGCCCGCGACTGGCGGCCAGTGCGGCGGATTGCGCTGCGGCCGCCGCGGGCTCAATCCGCGTCATCGCCCCGCCCGACACCACGGCGTGGATGCCCGTTTCCGTGATCACAAAATCCATCGGCACATCATGCGGTTGCGGATGGATCGTCGGGATGCGCGTGCTCTCATGCGCCACGCAGAGCTTCAACGGCGGCGGAGCGATCGCCGCCAGCGTGCGGTCGAAATACCCCCCGCCGTAACCCAGCCGCCAGCCGTCCGCGCTGAATCCAACCGGCGGCACCAGCACCGCATCAGGCACCAGCAACGGCGTGCCGGCGGGCGCCGGGATGCCCAGCGCCCCGGCCTGCATCGGCGCGCCCGGCCACCACTCGCGAAATTCCAGCGGCTGGCGCTTCGCCGCCACCACCGGCAGCGCCACCCGGCTGCCCTGCCCGCGCAGGTCCTGGATCAACGGCCGCACATCCACCTCGCCCTTGAACGGCCAGCAAAACCCGACCGTCAGTCCCCGCAGCACGGGAAAACCCGCCGCGAGCAGTTGCAAAATGGCATCATTCCACGCGGCCCGTTGCGCCGCCGGACACTCCGCGCGCAGGGCCAGCAGGCGCGCGCGCTCGGCCTTGCGCCACGTTTTCCAATCAATTGGCGGGTTCATGTCTGCGCCACCCTGGCCGCCCGCGCACGCTTCGGCACGCCCAAATTACGGGCCGGGTTCACGCCGTCGCCCCGTGACGCCGGTCGCACTGCTGCGCGAAATTGCCGATCTCCCGGCCGGCCACCCGGTCGACCGCCGTGCACAACGCGGCAAATGCCGCATCGCGCTCGCCCGGATCGAGGTTTTTCAACCCGGCCTGAAACCAGACCAGCGCCTCAAACAACGCCAGCCGCCCGGCGCGAAAATACGGCAGGTAGGGATTGTCGCCACAATGGCAGTCGGGCTTGGCGACGGGAAGCGGCCGCCGCCGGGTCAACACCCGTGGCAGGGCGCCGAGGATTTCTTCCAGCGTGTGATCGATCAGATAGACCAGCGAGCGCAGCTCGACCCGCGGGGTGTCCGCGGGGTCGATCAGCATGATCTCGATCCAGCGCATGCGGATCTGTGCGCGCTTCTCGCGCAAGGCATCGGCAAATCGGGCGTTCATAACGGGGTGCCGTCACCCTACGCCACCGGCCCCGGGCGCGCCTTGACCAAGGTCAAGGAACGGGGCGGATGGGCACGGGCTGGGCGCGACGTTTGCCGGCTGGAGCATTTTCCTTGATGAAACCGAACCTTGTGTTGAGATGCGGCACCCTCGCTGGAAAGAAATCAGATTTGCGCCTATTCGCCATGAAGAAACTCCTGTCCCACCTCGTCGCGATAGCGTTATTGGCTGTCACCGCCCCCATGCTTCTCGCTGCCGATACGCAGACCGAGGCCAAGGTCATCAAAATTACCGGCACCGCCGCCCAAGTGCAGTTGGCCAACGGCGAGACCCGCGCGCTGGTCGAGGGCGAGTCGCTGCCGCAGGGCGCCACCATTATCACTGGCGCGGGCACGGAAGTGTTCATCACGCCGATGGAAGGCACGGTCTCGACGGTGAAGCCGAATTCCTCCGTCAGCCTGGAGCAGCTTTCGGTGACCAAGGACGGGGAGACCGTCACGAAGCAGACGGCGCTGCTGAATCTCAAATCCGGCAACCTGGTGTCGTCGCTGGACCCGACCAAGAAGGCCATCAACAACTACGGTGTCCGCACACCCAAGGGCGTGGCCGCCGCCCGCGGCACGGTGTTCACGGTGAACGTCAACGGCACCAACTACCGCGTCGTCACCGGCACGGGCAGCGTCACCATTTCCGCCCCGGGCGTGCCCGATGTCACCATCGCGTCGGGCCAGGTTTCGGTTTCCACGTTTAATGGCGGTGCCGCCACGGCGGCCTCGTCCCTGCCGGCCGCCGAACAGCAGGCGGTGGCGGATGCCGTCACGGTGGCCGCCGCGGCGGTCGCGGCGGTCGCCAACAACCCCGCCGCGTTCAACGTTTCGCCGGCGGTCGCCGCCTCCGAGCTTGCCGCCGTGGTCGCGACTACGGTCGCGGCGGTCCCCGCCGCCACCTCCGCGGTGGTGCAGGCCGCGGCGGCCAATGCGCCGGCCCAGGCCACGGCCGTGGTGCAGACGGCGATCCAGACCGCGACGAGTTCCGGGCAGAATGCCGGGCAGGTGGCGGCCCAGGTTTCCTCCGCGGCTGCGGCTGCGGCTCCGACCCAGGCGGCTCAGATTGCGGCCACCGCGACGAGGTCCGCTCCCGCGGCCGCGGCCCAGATTGCGGCTTCCACCGCCGCGGTCGCCCCGGCGGCGGCGGCCCAGATTGCGGCCCAGGTTACTTCCACGGTGATGAGCCAGCCCAGGGGTGGTACTTCCGCCGTTCCCACGATGGCTGCCGTGGCGGCTGCCGTGGCGGCGGTCGTGCCGGCGGAAGCGTCCAATATCGCGGTGGCGGTGGCGACCCAGGGCGTCGGCAACCAATCCCGCAACACCACGATTACCGGTACCATTGCCGGGGCCGTGGCCAAGGCCAGCGGTGCCTCCACGGCGAGCGTGGTGGGCGCGGTGGCGACAGCGACCGGTGGCAGCACCAGCTCCTTGACGTTCTTTGCCAACAGCTCCACGGCAACCAATGCGGCCGGCACCGCCGGAGCAGTCGCCACGCAGGCCACGCAGACCGCCCAGCAGCAGCAGACGGTGGCAACCCAGGTGAATCAAGCCACCGGCACCTCCACGGTGGCGCCTTCGACCCCGGTCACGACGCCGGCGGCCCCGACCGCCCCCACCACGCCGTCGGTAACTTCGCCGGTGACGACACCGGTCATTCCGGTTGACCCGGGCCTCATTACCGTCAGCCCATCGAGCTGATCGGGCCAACAGGCAAAAAGGCAGTCAACAGACGTCAGGTCTCTCCGACTCGCTAACAAGCGGCGTTCGGTTTCCCGCCGTTTCCCGTCATCGGCCGGCCAGCGGCGCACGAGCCGGCCGGCCGGGGCGGATGGGCCCGGTATGCCATTTACCGGCCAAACCGGGCATTGTGGTGCACCGGCACGTCCCGGTGCCGGTCTGCTCCCTGCATGCTGGAGGGCGGACCTCCGCGTCCGCCGCGGCCCGCGCCGAGGCGGGGACCTCCAGGTCAAAAACACCGCGCGGCGGAGCGGGCCGCTCCGCCCTACCCTACACAATCCCCTCACCCCGCCGGCGGCTTCAGCGGATAATGCCCGTGCCGCTTGAACGCCTCGTATTGACGCTGCGCGCGCTCCACCGTCACGCCGATGGACTCGGGCTGTTGGTAGGCCTTGACCATGAAGCCGCCGCCGAAGTTGCCCAGCTTCCAGATCTGCCGGTGCGCCTCCGCCTCGATCGCCTCGAGGCTGCCCGCGGTCAGCGTGGTCTGGATGTCGGTGCTGTTCCAAAAACAGAGCTTCCCGCCGTAGTGGTCGCCCAGCCAGTCGATCCCCATGAGCGTCGGCTGGTCCAGTTGCAGGACATCGCAGCCGGCCTCGACAAACAGATCCATGTAGGGGCGCACCTGCCCGCAACAGTGGTGGATGAAGTGCATGCCGTGTCCGTGCAGCCGGTCGATGGTGCGCCGATAGTGCGCGAAATACTGCGCGCGAAACATCGCCGGGCTGATGAACGGCTGCACGTTCGTGCCCATGTCGTCCCACGTGATCACCCCGTCCGCCCCCGCGGCGGCGTAGCGCTCGACCAGGCAGTCGCGGATGGTCGAGATCCGGTCGAGCACGTAGGCCAGCTTTTCCGGCGCCTCCACGTGGTCGAGAAACCAGTTCTCCATCCCGCGCAGGTCCATCGTCTGGAGCATGAGCCCCGGCACGAAACCGTAAACGTATTTGCCCGCGGCATGTCCCCGGGCCACGTCCTCGTGCAGCGTGGCATAGCGCCACGGAGCGGTGAAATCGGGAAACCGATAGGTCTCGAGCTGCTCCCAGCCGTCGCCCAACGGAAACGCCACCGCCTCGCCGAGCATGGTGGTGAGCGACTCCCGGGTGTCGCCCCACTCGGTGACCCAGCGGGTGCCCCCCGGTTGCGGCGCGTAGTGCGGATCGGAAGCATAACCCACGCAGACGAAGTCCGTCTCGTCCCACACGCGGCCCTGGATCGGATCCGTCTGGAAGTGCAGGCCAATGCGCGGCGGCTCGCGGAATTCGATGCAGCGTGAGACGATTTCACGTGAGGTCATGGGCGGGTGTGGCGAGCCCGACAGTGACGCGGGGCAGCGACCCGGAGGCAAGTTGAGACGGAAAACGCACCCGCAAGTAGGAATTTTCGGCCACCCGCTGAGAAGCACCGGTTATCCAAACGGGCCAACTTATGGTTCCATCGACAGCGATGGCGAACTGAAGTGCTGACTTTGGTGGGCCCGCAGGGATTTGAACCCTGAACCAAAGGATTATGAGCTAGGAAAATGGGTGTCCACAAGCACCCATCCATGTCCACAACTCGATCCTCAATGTCCACAACTGAGTCTTTAGGCATCAGAGACTTACGGTTATTATTGGAGTCGATGCAAGCAACCTCCAAAAAAATTCAGGAACGGCTAGAGGACACAAAAAGTGTCCAAGAAGTGTCCAAGAGTTTGGCCGGTAATTCCCGCGGTAAAAACCACACGGACTATTGGTCGAAGAAAGTCTTTCTGCCCACCTACACCTTCAACGGCGACAAACGCGCGGCGAGCCTTTTCGCGGTGAAGATCCAGTTCCGTGGGCGCCGCGAACTCTTTCCTCTGAACACAGCATTGCGTGTCGAAGCGGCCAAAAAGGCGAAGCTGATCTGGGCATCCTTGATCGCTGTCGGCTGGGAGAACACGCTTCAGGAGTTTAAGCCGCAATCGGTCTACATCCCTCCGACCTTCACAACGGTGGGCGAATACCTCGACTATCTTCAGGAGCAGCAATTCTACGGCCCGAAGACCTTCTACAACAAAGTAACCAAGTTCTACACGGCCCTGAGCTCAATGCTCTCGGTTGCTCCAACCAGCCAACGCCACATGGCCCGGAACGGCGGCCTGAAAAAGTGGCGCGACAAACTGGAAGCCACGCGACTGGACCAATTGACGCCGCACTTGGTGGAGCAATGGAAGAACCGCGTCCTGGCGCGGGACATGAACGACCAACAGCAACTGGTACGCACGAAGCATACCCTCGATTCTTATCTGCGCACGGCCAAGGCGATGTTCGGTCCGCGGATTCTCAAACGGCTCAAAACTTTCGGTGTCACACTGCCGGAACCGATTCCCTTTGCGGATGCGGAATACGTGTCACGCGGTCGCAGCGCCTATCGCTACCGCTCTCGCATGGATCCTTATCACCTGACCGCGTGCGCGATCGAGGAATTGCAGGGTGAGCGACGGGAACAGCTTAAAATATTCCTGCTCGCCCTTCATCTGGGCCTCCGCCGCGGCGAGATCGACAAGCTCCTCTGGCGACAGTTCGATTTTGATCAGTGCCAGTTGCATGTTGAGGCCACCGAGTTCAGCCAGCTGAAGACGGAGGGTTCGGAGTGCGATATCGGACTTGAGTCCGAACTGCGGGACTTTTTCCAAGCGGAATTCCAGGCCGCCCAGAGTATCTTTGTGATCGATACCCAGATTCAGCCCCGTCCTTCGCAAATTTACGCCCACTACCGCGCGGCGAGCGAATTCACGGCGCTCTGCGCTTGGCTCCGGGCGCATGGGGTGGCTGCCCAAAAACCGATCCACACCCTGCGCAAGGAATTCGGCCGACTCATCACCGAAAAAATGGGGCTTTATGCGGCCAGTCTGGCCCTGCGGCACACCAGCACCGCGGTCACCTCGATCTACTACGCTGACGACACCCGGCCCAAACACACCGGTCTCGGCCGTCTGCTGGCCAAGATTGAACAACCGGAGCCACCCAGAGTGTCACCGGCCAGGTTAAAACCAGCCACTACGGGCCGGGTCAAAACCAGCCACCCCGAGGGTGGCAGTGGTAATGAAGGATTGAGGGTGAAGGACAAGGTTAAAGCCTGCTGAGGGCTAGGCGTCGGGGGATTTCCATCACAGCGACCGAGCGTGACGCCCGCGTGCCGGGTCGGGGCCGGCGAGTCGCGGAGCGCGAGGCCGGCGTTGGTGGCGGCGCGGGGTTACGGTGCTCATGCGGGCCGGGACTTGGTCTTGGCGAGGGCGGCGTCCTTGAGGCGGTAGCTTTCGCCGGTGA
>JACFMR010000010.1 GCA_019455245.1 Opitutaceae bacterium | reverse complement strand
CTTCCGATCTGGTGCAATCCCAGTATTCCTCCAGCGTCTCGCCCTTCCAGGCGAACACCGGCACGCCCGTGGCGGCGATGGCCGCGGCGGCGTGGTCCTGGGTCGAGAAGATGTTGCACGAGGCCCAGCGGACCTTGGCGCCGAGGGCGGTGAGGGTCTCGATCAGCACGGCGGTCTGCACGGTCATGTGCAACGAACCGGTGATGCGGACGCCGGCGAGCGGTTTGTCCGGACCGAATTTTTGCCGAACGGCGATCAGGCCGGGCATCTCATGTTCGGCGATGGTGATTTCCTTGCGGCCCCATTCGGCGAGCGAGATGTCCTTGACGTGATAATCCTGCTGCGGAGCAGGCGCGGTGGTGGTGGTGTTTCCCATGTCGATGTAATTTTTTTGCGCTCAGCGCAGTTTGGCCACGGCGGCCTGCAGGGCGGCGACCTTGTCGGTCTGTTCCCACGGCAGGCCGTGCTTGCCGAAGTGGCCGTAATTGGTGGTCTGGCGGTAGATCGGCCGCAGCAGGTCGAGCTGCTGCACGATGTCGGCCGGCTTGAAGCTGAACACCGCCTGGACGGCCTGTGTGATCACTTCGTCCGGCACGGTGCCGGTGCCGAAAGTCTCGACGCGCACCGAAACCGGCCGCGGATAACCGATGGCGTAGGCAAACTGGATTTCCGTGTGCGTGGCGAGGCCGGCGGCGACGATGTTCTTGGCGACCCAGCGCCCCATGTAGGCGGCGGAACGGTCAACCTTGGACGGATCCTTGCCCGAGAAGGCGCCGCCGCCGTGGCGGCCCCAACCGCCGTAGGTGTCGACGATGATCTTGCGGCCGGTGAGGCCGGAATCGCCGGTCGGGCCGCCGATCACGAACTTGCCGGTCGGATTGATCAGATACTCGGTGTTCTTGGTCAGCATGCGCGCCGGCAGGACCTTCTTGATGACCTTTTCGATGAGAAACTTTTCAATGACGGCGTGCTTCACGCCCTCGGCGTGCTGGGTCGAGATGACGACATTCATGATCTCGACCGGCTTGTCATTTTCGTACCGCACGGAGACCTGTGACTTGGCGTCGGGCCGCAGCCACTTGACCTTGCCGCTCTTGCGCAGGGAGGTCAGCTCGCGACCGAGACGGTGCGCAAACATGATGGGCGTCGGCATCAGTTCCTTGGTCTCGTTGCACGCGTAACCGAACATGATGCCCTGATCGCCGGCGCCCTGCTCGGCCGTCTTCTTGCCCTGGGCCTTGCGGGCATCCACGCCCTGGGCGATGTCCGCGGACTGCGCGGTCAGGTAGTTGTTGATGAAGACGGTATCGGCATGAAACACGTCGTCGGAGTTCGTGTAGCCGATTTCGCGGATGGCATCGCGAATGACCTTGTCGATGTTGAAGGCATCGTCGATCGGCCGGGTTTTCCCGGTCTTCTTGTTCTGCAACTTGGGCAGGGTGATCTCGCCGCCCACAACGACGATGTTTGATTTGACGAACGTCTCGCAGGCCACGCGGGCGTTGCGATCGTAGGCCAGACAGGCATCGAGGATGCTGTCCGAGATGAAATCGGAGACTTTGTCGGGGTGGCCTTCACCGACTGACTCGGAGGAGAATACGAACGAGTTTGGCATGGTTAAAGTTTACCACGATGCACATCAGGCCACGGCGGGCAAGTCGCTAATCAACGTATTGCGATTCACTGATATGAATTATCAATGAATCACTTGCCTCAGTCTGGCGCGCACTTTGCCTTGCCTGCCGCACAACGGGCGCTAAATGCTCACAACAGTGGAAGCCAACAAAAAGGAGGACGGCAACTTACTCGAGGGACGCAAGATTTTGGTCGTGGATGACGACCGGCTCAACATCCGCATTCTGCAGGGCATGTTGAAGGGCGAAGGGTATGCGGTTTTTGAGGCCACGACCGGCGAGCAGGCGCTTGAGGTGTATCAGATGCAACACCCCGACCTTGTGCTGCTGGATGTGATGTTGCCCGGCATCAACGGATTTGAAACCTGCCGCCGTCTGAAAAGCAGCTACGGCGATGACTGTGCGCCCATCATTTTCATCACCGCCAAAAGCCAGTCCGACGATGTGCTGGAGGGCTTCGCGGCCGGCGGCATCGATTACCTGCCCAAGCCGTTTCAAGCCCGCGAGGTCGCCGCGCGCATCCGCACCCATCTGGAGAACCGCCGCTTGGTGGAGGCCCAACGGGCCCTGGTCGAGCAACTGAGCAACGCCAACGCCGCGAAGAACCGGTTCCTCGGCATGGCCGCGCACGACCTGCGCAACCCCCTCGCCGGCATCCGCGGACTGGCCGAATTCATGATCGAGGGCGCCGTCGGTGAGATCCCGGCCGAGCAGCTCGACCTGCTGAAGAATATCCATGCGGCCAGCCAGTCGATGCTCGAGCTGGTCAACGAGCTGCTCGACATTTCTGCCATCGAATCCGGCGAGCTGAAGCTGAGCCTGCGCGAGCTCGATCTGGGCGAGGTGATCGCCAAGTCGGTTTACCTCGCAAACATCGAGGCGGGCAAAAAGGGCTCCCGCATAGATTTCACCCTGCCGGAGCATCGCCGGTCCATGCGTCTGGATGCGGAGAAAATGAAGCAGGTCGTCGACAATCTGCTGAGCAACGCGATCAAATATTCGCCGCCCGGCTCGGTGGTCATCGTGGACTGCATCTGCACCGCCGGCAGCGCCGGTTTCAGCGTCAAGGACCAGGGCCCCGGCATCCCTGAAAACGAGCGCGACCGGCTCTTCAAGGATTTCAGCCGCCTCTCCGTCAAACCCACCGGCGGCGAAAAAAGCACCGGCTTGGGCCTCGCCATCTGTCGCAAGATCGTGGAGGCTCACGGCGCCACCATCACCGCCACCAACCTGCCCGCCGGAGGCTGCGAATTCCGCGTCACCTTCCCTCTCTGAATGTCATGTCCTTCAACGGTTCCATTCTGATCGTCGACGACGAACCCCACATCCGCAAGTTTGTCACCCTGCTGGTCCGCCAACTGGGCGCGCCGACCATCCATGAGGCAGCGGATGGCGAGGAGGCGCTGGCGATTTATGACCGTGAACGCCCCGACCTCGTGCTGCTCGACATCAGCATGCCGCTGATGGACGGGCTCGAGGCGCTGCAACGGCTGCGGATCATGGATCCCGATGCCACCGTCATCATGCTCACCTCTATGGCCAACCGGCAGAGTGTCGAACAGGCGCTCGAGCACGGTGCGGTCAATTACCTGCGCAAGGACCTGCCGAAAGATGAAATGCTGAAGGCTTTGGCGGAAACCATCGCGGCCGTGTTCGACGGAGGGGAAAAGCCATGAAGCCGTCCGACGCCAGTCCCGCGGGCGCGGGCAAAGCACTGCTGAGCGAGGTCAAATACTCCCTGCCTGAAATGCTCGAGGAGATCAAACTGGAGCGCACGGCCGATTCCTTTGCGATGGAGAAACTCGACCATCTCGAGATCAACAAGCTCTTCAAAGCCAAACGCCGTGCGAAGTCCCAAACTTAAGCCCTTTGTCGCCCGGTTGCGCGGTCAGCCGAACTTTGACTCCATACAGGAGCTGACCGCGCTCATCAGCAAGCACGGCGAGACCGCCGAACTGGTCCAGGCCGTCATTGACGAGCACATGCTCACCAAAGACGACGCCTGCCGCATGTGGGGCGACGCCATCGGCACCGCGTACGTGGATCCGTTTGCCTCGGTCATCACCGACGAGGCGCTGGAACTCATCCCGGTGGAAATCGCGCGGAAGTCCCGCTGCATCGGACTCTATGTGCTCAACGGCGTGCTTACCGTGGCCATGGCCACGCCCGAGAATGCCGACCTCGTCAAGCGCCTGAGCCAGATCGCCGGCATGCCGGTGAGCCCGGTCTTCGCCCTGCCGCGGGAAATCGGGGATGCGATCACCATCAATTACTGCACCGAGAAAAATCTCGAAGACAGCCTGGCGGAAATCGAACAATCGGGCGTCTTCGACCAGCCCGAACTCATCGGCGAGCGCCTGGCAGTTTTTGCGGAGTCCAACTCGCTGACCCAGCTCCTCGACGAGATCATCTACTTCGCGATGCGGGAGCGCGCCACCGACATCCACATCGAGGCGCAGGAAACCCAGTCGCGCATCCGTTTTCGCATCGACGGCATGCTGCGCGAGATGATCACCTACTCGCGCAAATTGCACCGGGCCCTCATCTCCCGGCTCAAGATTCTCTGCAACCTGAACATCTCGGAGTCGCGTTTTCCGCAGGACGGGCGCTTCTCCATGCCGATCGGCAGCCAGACGGCCAATTTCCGCGTTTCCACCATCCCCTCGGCCTACGGCGAGAAGGCCGTCATCCGCATCCTGGCGATGACCGGCAAGCGCACGATGATCACCCTGGACAAGATGATGATGTCGCAGACCATCCTCACCCCGTTCAAGCGCCTCATCCAAAATCCCAACGGCATCATCTTCGTCACGGGTCCCACCGGCTCCGGCAAGACCACCACGCTTTACGCCGCGCTCAACGAGATCAACACCCCCGCCATCAACATCTCGACCATCGAGGATCCGATCGAAATCCAGCTCGCCGGGGTGAACCAAAGCCAGGTCAACAGCCACATCGACCTGAAGTTCGGCACCATCCTGCGCGCCCTGATGCGCCAGGACCCCGACGCCATTTTGGTCGGTGAAATTCGCGATCAGGAAACCGCCAAGATCGCCACCGAGGCCGCCCTCACCGGCCACATTGTTTTCGCCACCCTGCACACCAACACCGCCGCCCAGGCCATCACCCGTCTGATCGAGATCGGGGTTGAGCCCTACATGGTCGCCCCTTCGGTCATCGGCGTGCTGGCCCAGCGGCTGGCCGCCCGCATCTGCGAAAACTGCAAGGAAGCCTACACCCCGTCCCGCGACCTGCTGCTGCGCTATTTCCGCGAGGAAGGCCTGACGGATGTGTCGTTTTACCGCGGCCGCGGCTGCCCGGCCTGCCGGGGCACCGGCTACAAGGGCCGCATCGCCTTCCACGAACTCGTGCTCATCACCGAGGAGATCCGCACCCTTATCTCCGAAGGCCGCAGCGTGCAGGAGATCACACGCGCCGCCGCCAAGGTCGGTTACAAGCCGCTGCGCTACGACGGGCTGAAGAAGGTGCTGCTGGGATTGACCACCATCGACGAAATCGAGCAAAACACCTCGTTCGAGTGGGCCACCTGAATCGCGGCCGTTTCCCGTCCATGTCCGACTTTCCCATCATCGATCCCGCCTCCATCGAAAACCTGCGTGCGCTCAACCCGGGCGACAACGATGAGTTTCTGCGCGAAATCGTCGGCATTTATCTCGACGACACGCCGCTGCGCATCGGCGAACTGGAGTCCTCGCTCGCCGGCCGGGACATGGAAAAATTCGTGCGCGCGGCGCACAGCATCAAGGGCAGCTCGGCCAATCTCGGGGCCATGGCGCTGCGTGCCGTGGCCGAACGCCTGGAGCATCATGCCCGCAAGCACGGCTGGGACGACGCCCCGGCGATGGTCGGCGCGATCAAGGAGGAATTCGCCCTGGTCCGGACGGAGTTGGAAAAAATAACGGCGGGCGGCTGAGATTGCGGCTTACTTGCCGAGGAAGAATCCGCGTTGTTTGTCGGAAATCGGCAGGCCCGCGCGTTCCATGACCTTGAGCAGGTCTTCCCAGATCATGCGCTTCGACCGGTTGCTTTGGTTGCGCAGGATGTAACTCGGGTGGTAGGTGATCATCAGCGGTCGCCCGGAGAAGTCCCGCCAGCTCCCCCTCACCTCGCCCAATGCCTTGAAGGTTCCCGCCCCCAGCAAGCCGTGCGCCGCGGTTGCGCCCAACGCCACGATCAGGCCCGGATCCACAATTTCGATCTGCGCCCGCAGGTAAGGCAGGCAGTAGGCCATTTCCTCCGGGGTCGGCGGGCGGTTGCCGAATTGCACGCCGTCGGCATTGACCGGCATCTGCGGCCGCCAGTTCATGATGTTGCCGATGTAAACCTCCTCGCGCGAAAGTCCCATCGCGGCGATCATGCGCGTGAGCAACTGCCCGGCCGGGCCCACAAACGGTTCGCCCTGCACCTCCTCTTCCGCCCCGGGCGCCTCCCCGACGAACATGATGCGGGCATTGAGATCGCCCACGCCCAACACCACCTGCTTGCCGGGCCGCAACTGCGCGCGGCACACCGGGTCCTGCCGGACCGTTTCGAGCAAGGCGTCCCACTTGGTCTGCTTGTCCCCTTCGGGCAATCTGACCTGCGGTGGAGACGGCAGTTTGTCTGCAACCGGGACCGTCGGTGATACCGCGGGGGGCGCAACGTTGCTGGTCTTGACGGGAACGGGCAACGGCTCCGCCGGCGTTGCCGAAACGTCGTCCGATGGTTGCGCGATCGCGCGCGCCCGGACAACCCGCTGGAGACCGGCCAACGCCTCGGGGGTTACGGACACGGCGGCCACGCCCTCGGCCTTGAGTCGTTTCAGTTCGTCCGTGAGAGCTGTGAGCACCTGCCGCATTGTCAGACGTTCGCCAAACGGGCGGTCAATTTTTCGACGTATTTGCCCAACAGGTCGAACTCCAGGTTGACGGCATCGCCGGCCTTTTTCCCGCCCAGATTGGTCACCTGCATGGTGGTCGGGATCAGCCACACGGCAAAGGATTTCCCGAGGTCTTCCGCCACGGTCAGGGAGACGCCGTCGACCGCGATGCTGCCCTTGTGCACGATCAGCCGCTCGCAACCGGCCGGCACGGAAATGCGCAGATAAAAATCTGCCCCGCGCTGCTCGAACAGTTCGATCCGCCCCATGCCATCGATGTGACCGGTCACAAAATGCCCGCCCACCTTGCCGTCAAAGCGGAGGCTGCGCTCCAGGTTGACGTGCGCCCCATCCGCCAGGGCGGAAAAATTCGTCAGCCGGCGGGTCTCCTCCAGCACATCAAACGACAGGCTGTGCGCGTCGTGCTGCGTGACGGTCAGGCAACAGCCGTTGACCGCGATGCTGTCGCCCGGCGCCAGTCCCAGCAGCACCTGATTGGCGGCCACGTGCAGCCGCCAGGCCTGCGGTTCCCGGGTGAACGAAATCACCCGGCCTTTTTCTTCTACGATTCCGGTGAACATGAGATTATTTGAGTTTGATGCGAAGCACGGCGGTGTCACCGCCACGCTCCACGAGCAGGACGAATTCCGAGCGGACCGGATCGGCTTCGATGGCGGCCAGCAAACGCTCCGCATCCGCGAAATCCGCGACCGGGGTGCCGTCGATTTCCTTGATCCAGTCGTCCAAACGCAGGCCGGCGGTGCTGACGGGGACGTTCAGCTTGACGAAATGTGCGATCACGCCGCCATGCGCCCCGGGTTTGACCCGGCGCACCACGCCGTCGGCGTAGGTGAAGCTCCGGATCGTGAGGCCCAGGTTTTCAAAATAGCGCCGTGGCGCCTCGCGTGGCGTGGTCGGTGCATCCGCCAGCCGGGCGTTGATTTGCATGCGCTGGCCGTCGCGCAGGATGCCGAGCCGCAAGGTGTCGCCGGGCCGGCGCAAATCCACCTCGCGTTGAAACCACGTGATCAGCACCCGGTCGGGCTTGAGCACCGGCAGCGGCGCGTCGTCCAGCGTCAGGATGATGTCGCGCTCCTGCATGCCCGCCGCGGCCGCCGGGCTGTCGGTCAAAACCTCGCTGACAACCAGCCCCGCCTGTTTCTCCAGCGCGAGGAAGTTCGCCACCTCGGGATCGAGCGGCTGCAGTCCGTTCGTGCCCAGCCAGACCAAGGGGCGGCCATAAATATTGTCAGGCACACGGGAAAAATGGGGCGAGAGTTCGTCGGCCAGCACAACGGCCGCACATTCGTCGGGATTGAGCATCATGACCGGCAGGCCGTTGCGATCGCGGGACGAAAACTGCATGAAGGTCGCGCCGAAACCGCCGAGCCCGAGCCCGACAAATTCGCCGCGCCGGTTGAAGACGGGCAGATTGGGTCCCGCCACTTCGTTGGCGAGCACCGCGGTGTGCTGCGGCAACCGCTGCAAGATGGAGACCCGGCTGGAAAGGTGGTAGGGGGCAAAGTTTTCATCCTTCTTGCGCAGGCCGATGCCCCACAGCTCCTCCGCAATGTCCGGAGTCGCCGCCACCGGGTAGCGTGTGACCGGCACCAGCTTTGCCCGCACCGCGCTGTCGTTGACGCGGATGAATTCCCAGCCCGTGTATTCGTCGTGCCCGAGATGCGTGGCGGGGTAATGCCGGGTAACCGGTTCGCCCGGCAGATAGACCCGAAAGTCCTTCAACTGCGTCGGTGTCACCCGGCTGTTGATCGCCTGCGAGGGAAACACAATCGTGCCCTCCTCGTCGATCACCGTGCCGAAGGCCTGACTGGGGCGCCGGTCCAGTTCGGTCTCGGTAAAGAACTCCACGGCGACAACCGAGCTGAGACGCTCCCGCCACAGTTCGGCGCGATCGGGTTCGGCGGCGAGCCCGCCGCTTGCGACCAAGGACAAGAGTAAAAACTGAACCAGCGGACGCCTGATCATGGTTTAAGAACGTAGAGCGCGACCCGATGTTGGCGAATTGTTTCGACCAGCGTGGGCGCGGGATTCCCGGCGTATTGGTCATGCATCTGCCGGGCGACTTCCAAATCCGTGATCGGCTGGCGGTTGATCTTGGTGATCACCGCACCATGGGTGAGTCCGGCGACCGCCGCAGGATAACCCGGCCGCACGCCCAGCACAATCATCCCGGTGTCATCGGTCAGCTGGTTTTCCCGGGCATAGGTGCGCGACACCTTGCGCACCGTCAGCCCCCAGCTCTCAAACGACTCCTCCTCACCCACCCGGCTGACCAAGGGTTCGGTCACCACCGTGAAGGCGAGGGTTTCGCCGCCACGCTTGACGGCAAGCTGCAGGCTCGAACCCACGGCCCTTGATGCGATCGCATGCTGGATGGCCGGCAATTGCTCGGGAAACCGTCCATCCACCTTCCGGCCGTCAATTGTCAGCAGGATGTCACCGCCGCGCAGTCCCGCCAATGCCGCGGGCGAGCCGTTTTCGACGCTGTTGATGAGCATGCCGGTGTTGATTTCCAAGGCGTAGAAGGTTTCCAAATCCTGCAGCACGCCGGGCACCAGGCCGATGTAACTGCGCGGGATGGTGCCCGCACCGACCAGGCCTTCCACCACCCGGCGCGCGACCTCGGCCGGAATCGCAAAGGCCAGATTGTCCGCCCCGAGATAGCTGCGCGAATTGATGCCGACCACCTCGCCGTTTTCCGTGACCAACGGGCCGCCGGAATTGCCGGGATTGATCGCAGCATCGGTTTGCAGCCAGGTGTTGAAGGTCCCGGTTTCGTAGCCCCGCACCCCGCGGCTGTCCTCGAAATAGCGGCGGGGGTTGGAAATGATGCCACGCGTGACCGTGCGGGTGAGGCCGAAGGGCGTGCCGACCGCGTAGACGGTCGCACCGGGCCGCAATTGGTCGCTGCGCCCCAGCTTCGCATGGGAGAACTTCAGCCCGCGACGCCTGAGCTCGTCCATGTCGATCCGCAACACGGCGAGATCGGTCCAATGGTCCCAGCCGACCAGCTGGGCCCCCACGCGTTCCAGGTTGGCGAGCGTGACGTTGATTTCCACCGCCTTGGGTCCCACCACATGGGCGTTGGTCACAACCAGACCGTCGGGGGCGATGATCACCCCCGAACCGATGCTCGAGCTGAAACGGCGCGTGCCCGCATCGAAACTCGCCTCGCGCACATCAATGCGCACGACCGCATCCAGCAGGCGCTCGAATCCGCGGCCCGGCGCCCCCTGCAACGCGGATGCCGCCCCCGCGCAAAGGAGAATCACGCTCAGCATGATTGACCGGGTTGGTGAAAGGTTCACAGTAGCGGATTTCATAAAATGGCCACGCATTGCACAGACTACGACTTTCTGCAGATCGAACCGCACTGGCAAACATTCTGGGCGGACAACCGCCTGTTTGCCGCCGGCCCCGACCGCTCCAAGCCGAAATATTACACCCTGGACATGTTCCCCTACCCCTCGGGGGCCGGCCTGCACCTCGGGCATTGCGAAAACTACGCCATCACCGACATCATGGCCCGCTACAAGCGGGCGCGCGGTTTCAACGTGCTGTATCCGATCGGCTGGGATGCGTTCGGCCTGCCGACGGAGAACTATGCGGTCAAGACCGGCCGGGCCCCGGCCGACGTCACCCGCGAGAACATCGCCACATTCACCCGCCAGTTGAAGACCATCGGCGTGTCGTACGATTTCAGCCGCGAGGTCAACACGACCGACCCGGCCTATTTCCGCTGGACCCAGTGGATCTGGTTGCAACTGTTCAAGCGCGGCCTCGCCTACGTGGAGGACAAACCCGTCTGGTGGTGCCCGGCCCTTGGCACGGTGCTGGCCAACGAGGAGGTGATCGACGGCAAATCCGAAGTTGGCGGCCATCCGGTGGAGCGCCGGCCGCTGCGGCAATGGGTGCTCCGCATCACCGCCTACGCCGACCGCCTGCTCGACGGACTGCAGGGCCTCGACTGGCCGGATTCCACCAAGCGCATGCAGGCCGCTTGGATCGGCCGCAGCGAGGGCAGCGACGTCGAATTCGATCTGGAGTCGCTGCCCGGTCAACGGCTGCGCGTTTTCACCACGCGGGTGGACACCATCTACGGCGCCACCTACATGGTCATCGCCCCGGAACACGCGTTGGCGGAAGCCCTGACCACGCCGGAGCAATGCGCCGCGGTGCAGGCTTATGTCAAGACCGCGGCATCCAAGAGCGATCTGGAACGCACCGAACTCGCCAAGGAAAAGACCGGCGTATTCACCGGCTCCCATGCCATCAATCCCGCCACCGGTCAGCGCATCCCCGTTTGGGTGGCGGACTACGTGCTCGCCAGCTACGGCACCGGCGCGATCATGGCCGTGCCGGCGCACGACGAGCGCGACTACGAATTCGCACAAAAATTCAACCTTCCCTGTCCGCAGGTCATCGCGCCGGCCGACGGCACACCGGTTGAACTGCCGTATTGCGACAAGGGTGAAGCCGTGCGCCTGGTCAATTCCGGCGAATGTACCGGCCTGACTCCGGCGGAGGCCAAGACGCGGCTGGACGCCCGTTTCGCGGCGGAGCAGCGCGGCCGCAGCACGGTGCAATTCAAGCTCCGCGACTGGCTGTTTTCCCGCCAGCGTTACTGGGGCGAACCCTTCCCGATCGTGTGGGTTGACGAAACCGATTACCGCAAGGCGGCGGCCGCCGGCACCCTGCCCCTGCCGGCCGAACCCGTCACCTGCGTGATCGACGGTCAGACCCGTTTTGCGCTGCCGCTGCCGGAATCCGCCCTGCCCCTGGAACTGCCGGACGCACCGGGCTACCAGCCCACCGGCACCGGCGAGAGTCCCCTCGCCATATTGACCGACTGGCTGGAAATCTGGTTTGATCCCGCGACGGGCGCGGCCGTGTCCGCCACCGAATCCAAACCCGGCGACCGCTGGGTGCGTGGCCGGCGCGAGACCAACACGATGCCGCAGTGGGCGGGATCCTGCTGGTATTACCTGCGCTACACCGACCCAAGCAATGCCGAGGCTGTCGCCTCGCCGGAGGCGCTGCGCTACTGGGGCGTGCCGGATATCTATGTCGGCGGCGCCGAACACGCCGTGCTGCACCTGCTCTACGCCCGCTTCTGGCACAAGGTACTGTTCGATCTTGGCGTGGTGCCCACCGACGAGCCGTTCCCGAAATTGTTTCACCAGGGCATCATCCTCGGCGAGGACGGCGAAAAAATGTCGAAGAGCCGCGGCAACGTCGCCAATCCCGACGATATCATCAACCGCTACGGCGCCGACACCCTGCGGCTTTACCTGATGTTCCTCGGCCCCCTGGAGGCCATGAAACCATGGAACTCGCGCGGCATCGAAGGCGTGCATCGCTTCCTCCACAAGGTCTGGCGCGAGTGCCTGGATGCCGAAGGCAAACCCAATCCCAAGCTTTCCGACCACCATACCGACTCCGATGAGCTGCTGCGCGGACTGCACGAGACCATTCGCAAGGTTGGCGATGACATCGATAACCTCCGCTACAACACCGCCATCTCGCAGATGATGATCTTCGTGAATGCGCTGCAAAAGGAGCCGCAGGTCAATCGGTCCACGATGACCAGTTTTCTGCAGGTGCTGGCTCCGTTCGCCCCGCATATGTGCGAGGAGCTTTGGGCGCGTTTGGGCCGGAGCGGCTCGGTCATGCTGGCCCCCTGGCCGCAATACGACGCAGCGCGCCTGCAAACGAACCAGGCCAAACTCGTCTTTCAGGTTAATGGCAAGCACCGCGGCGACCAGCTGCTGCCGGTGGACATTACCCAGGAAGACGCAGTCAAGGCCGCCGCGGACAATCCCAAGGTGGCCGCCCAGCTGGAGGGCAAGACGATCCGCCGGGTCATCTTTGTCCCCGGCAAGATCCTCAATCTCGTGGTCGGGTGATTCCTGAATATTGCACTTGCCTTGATTAGGGTCTATCCCCTATTTTCTTATTCCGGAGGCGCACAGCAATTTTCACAAACCCGCGATGAAACTCTTCCCAAACAAATCACCACTCTTCTCCTTGATAGTGATGGGACTAGGAGCAGCCATCCTCATGGCCGCCCCGCTCCAAGGCCAGGGCCGGAAGAAGAATCCCACGAGCAAGCTCTTCGTGGCCGACGTGGAAGGCGAAGCGTTGATTGATACGGGCGAAACCATCGACCAGCTCTCCAAGCGCACCGTTTACACCGCCCAAGGCACCGTGATCGAAACCAAGGAAGCCGCCATCAATGCGATGGTCTTCTCCAATGGCACGGGCATTTCCCTGGACCCGGAAACGCGGGTGGAAGTACGGAAATTCGTGCAGGAACCCTTTACCCCGAACCGGACGGATATGGAGGTCGAACCCTCGATTTCGCAGACGGTTTCGCACGTTTCACGCGGCACCGTCGGCCTCTGCACCAGCAAGCTCGTCGCCGGCAGCAGCATGCAATACACGACCCCCAACGCCGCGGTGCGCATCAAGGGCGGCAAGGTGGTCATTGCCACCGGCAACCAAGGCACGACCGTGTCTCTGATCGACGGCGAAGTCACCGTGCAGGCCGGCGAACTGGATGCCGGCGGCCAGTTGCTGCAACCCGGATTCCAAGCCTTCATTCCCGCCGCCGGTGGTCCCATGCAAATTTCCCGCATCCCGCCCGAGCAGCTCGGTGCCTTGGACGACAAGGTCAGCATGGCCTGCATGGCCCGCAAGACCGTGTATTTCGAAGCGGCCACGCGCAAAGAATCATCGCAGCAGGCCTCCGGTCAGGACGACATCACCGCTTTTGAAGGTGAAGGCGAAGGCGACCCGGATGAGGAAATCGTCGCCATCCCCACCACCCCGCCCGATATTCCGATCCAATTCACGGTCAGTCCGGCCAATCTTCCGTCGACGTGATCTGACGACGCCACCTCGCGCCGATGCCCGCCCTCGCCTTCATCCGTTCCTGCCTGGCCGTGCTGCTGGGGCTGCTCCTGCTGGCAGGCACACCGGCCCATGCCTTGGTCAGCATTGACGACGGCAAGAACCAGCTGTTCATCGTCGGCTCCGCCTCCTACATGTGGGACTCCAACATTTTCGCCAGCGCCGGCGGCGGCGGCGACTCGATCTACACCGCCACGGTCGGACTGGAATTCAAACGGCGCGCGGGCCTGATCGGGGTTGACGCCAGCTTGTTTCTCGATGCGTCAAAATTCGTCGAAAACACCGGCGAAAACTTCCAAAATCCCCGTTTCAAAACCGAGTTCACGAAACAAAGCGGCCGCACCACCGGCTCGCTGACCCTCGGCGCCGCCCGCGAAAGCCGGGCCGACACCGCCGCCAACCTCCGCAACGAATCATGGACCTTTGATGCCGGGCTGAATTTCAAGTATCCCATCATCGAGCGTTATTCCATCTCCGGCGGTTTCGGTTACGCCCTGCGCGATTTCAACGACAACACCATCCTCGTTGACCTCGCCACCTACTCATTCAACGCCGACCTGTTTTACGTCTACAATTCCGAACGCGACCTGATCGCGGGCTACCGTCTGCGCTACAGCGAAAGCTCGGGCAACACGGGATTCTATGACCACGCCTTCACCTTGGGCGTTTCCGGCAAGATCCTACCGAAACTGGGCGGCACGCTGCGCTTCGGCTATCAGTTCCGCGAACCCACCAACTCGCTCGGCGAGTCCTCAAAGGCCTTCACCATCGCCGGCAGCACCACCTGGAACCTGACCAAACAGGCCAGCAGCACCCTGTCGCTCGCAAAGGATTTTTCCACCACCTCGACCAATGTCTCCGTGGACACCTCGACCGCCACCTTGGACACCCAATACGCCCTGAATTCGCGCATGGCCGTGGCCGCCAGCGCCGGCTACGGCATCAACGAATTCCTTGGCAGCGCCGGTGGCGGCCGGGAAGACCAGTTTTTCACCGGAACCTTGGGCACCTCTTTCACGGTCAACCAGCATCTGAACCTCTCCCTTACCTATGTTTATTTTCAGAACTGGTCGAATTTCTCTTTCTCGGATTTCATCCGCAATTCGGTCACGCTGACAGCCGCCTCCAAATTCTGAGCCATGCAAACCCGGCATCCCTGTTTTTCCCGCTTTCTTGGCCCGGTCCTCTTGCTGCTGGCGTGCTGTGCGCCCAACATCGCTCCGGCCCAGGCCCCGACCAACCCGACCGGTGACGACGCTCAACGGGCGATCGTTTACCGCATCGCCACCAACGACCGCATCCGGGTGGGCGTTTTTCAGGAGCCTGACTTGGACATCATCGCCCGGGTCGACATGAAAGGCACCGTGAACCTGCCGTTGCTCGGTCAGATCAAGGTCCAGAACCTCACCATCAACGATGCGGAGAAAATCATCGAGAACGCCTATCGCGACGGTCGCTACCTGCGCAATCCGCAGGTGACCATCACCGTGGAGGAATACGCCCCGCGTGAGGTGTCCATCCAGGGGCAAGTCAGGAACCCCGCCCGTTATACCCTGCCCATTGAACAGACCTTGACCGTGCTGGAGCTGGTCACGCGGGCCGGAGGATTTACCGACACCGCCAGAGGCACAGCCGTCAGTGTCACCCGCATCAAGGACGATGGCACCAAGGAAGTTTTTACCGTCGATGTGGAGAGTCTCATCAAGGGCAAAAACCGCGCCAAGGCCGATGACAATTCGCTCATCCTGCTCCCCGGCGACATCGTTTACGTGCCCGAGCGATTCATCTGATCCCTCACCTTCACCGCAATGGCCGACAGTCCGAACCCGCAATCCTCCGCGCCGCAGTCGCCCCAGCACCCGAGTCGCAATGACGAGCCGGTGATGGAACGCCGCACCCTGCGCGATTACTACATCATCCTGCGGGAACGCCTGTGGATCGCCCTGCCGCTCGCCCTGATCGTCGCCATCGGCTATGGCTACATGCAGGCGCGTGAAACCCCCATGTTCGCCAGCTCGGCGACCATGCAGTTTGAAAAGCCCGAGACCATCGTGACCACCCAGGGCGTCGTGGACTCCTCTGTGCGCTCCGACATCGATCTCAACACGTACCTCCAGTTGCTGAACAGCAACCGGCTGCGCACGCGGGTCGTGGAGTCTTTCACCCCGGATGAAGTCAAGGTGCTGCAACGTCCCTTCCTCAAGGATCTGCAACCCGGCGCCTCCCCGCCCCCGCCCGGCAGCCTGCTCGGGCAGGTGAGCATCGACGCCGTCCGCAACAGTTTTCTCATCAACGTGACCTGCCGGCACCGCGATCCCGAGGCCGCGGCGCTCATCGCCCAGCGTTTCGTCGATCAATTCCTCAAATACCTGCTCGACAATGTCAGCGGCTCCAACGACCTCGCGGTGGAATTCCTGCGTGAGCGCGCGGATCAACTCCGCAAGGAATCCGAGGAGAAGTCGCAGCTCCTGCAGGACTACATGCAGAAGCACAACCTCATCTCGCTCGACAGCAGCATGAGCATCATCGACGACCGCCTGCGCACCGTCAGCAACGCCCTCACCGCGGCGCGGCTGAAGCGCATCGAGCTGGAGTCGCTCAACAACCAGATCGGGATCTATCGGCAGGAAGGTCGCAACCTCCTGGAAGTATCCTTCGTCGCCACCCACGGCACCGTGCCCGGCCTCAAGGGCGAACTCGCCAATCGGCGTCAGGAGCAGGCCCGGCTGGCCGAACGTTATCTCGAGCGTCATCCCAAGATGATCGACGTTGCCAACGCCATCGCGGTCACCGAGGAACAGCTCAACCGCGCCATTGATCTGGCCATCGCCGATCTGGGCACGGCCCTGCATGAGGCGCGGGAGAGCGAGCGCAAGATGCAGTCGGAGTTCAACGCCAATGAGCAGGAGGCCCTGCGACTGCGCGAACTGCGGGTCGATTTCGAGAGCCTCAAGAGCGACGCCGACGTCGCGCGCAGCAACTACATGCAGATCCTGGACCGGCTGAACCAGACCAACACCACCAAGTATCTCGAAAAAATTCCCGTGCGCCCGCTCGACCGCGCCCTGGTTCCCGGGGCGCCTTACACCCCGAACGTGCCGCGCATCCTGCGCACCGCCATCGGCCTCGGCCTGCTGGTTTTCTTCGGCGTCGCCATCGGTCTGAGTTACATCGACGACCGCATCAAGAGCTCGTGGGACGTCGAACACTTCATCGGGGTCAATCTGCTCGGCATCATCCCCGACCTGTCCTCCATCAAGGATGAGGACAAGCATACCCTCCTGCTCCGCGATTCCCAGGCCCCCGGCGCCGAGGCGTTTCTCAGCGTCTACAGCTCCGTCAAGATCCACTCGAAGCTCGATTTCCCCAAATCAATCCTCATCACCAGCACGATTCCCGGCGAGGGCAAGACGCTGATTTCCTGCAATCTGGCCGGCAGTTTCGCGCGCCACGGCCGCAAGACCCTGCTCATCGACTGCGACCTGCGGCGGCCCATGCTGCACCGCAACTTCAACCGCGAAAATCTCAAGGGCCTCATCACCTGGTTCGAGGCCGGGGCAAATGTGGAAACCGACCTGCCCAACGACCCCAGCCTCGGCATCATCAAAATCGACGAGAATTTCTCCCTGCTCTGCTCCGGCGGCCGCTCCAAGAGCCCCACCGAACTGCTGGAAAATCCGCAATTCGGCCTGCTGCTCGAACGGCTCAAGAAGCACTACGACCTGGTCGTGATCGATTCACCGCCCCTCGGCGCCGTGACCGACAGCCTCCTGATCGCCGATCGCAGTGACGAAGTTATTTACGTCTGCCGTTTCAACCGCGCCTACCGCAAGCACATCAAGCTTTACATCAAGGCGCTGCAGAATGCCAAAAACGAGATCCTCGGCGTCGTGCTGAACGGACTGTCCCCCCGCCGCATCGAGTATTACTCGAACTACCGCTACTACCGCAGCTACAAGAAATACTACGGCGCGCATTCCTGATTCGCGGGGCTTTCGGGATTTCGGCTTCATCTCAGGCGTTTCCGCCGCCAAGCTCCGGTCGTGAGCTCGCTCTCCCGATTCCTGCCCGCGGATTTTCCCGCCGACCGTCCGCTCGGCCTGATCGCCGGCCAAGGCATCTACCCCCGGCTGGTGGCCCATGCCGCCCGCGCCGCCGGCGTACCCGTGCGGCTGATCGGTTTTGAAGAGGAAACGGCCCCCGAACTCATCGCCCTGTTTCCGGAGCGCGAGCGGCGCATCCTGAAGGTCGGCCAGCTCGGCAAAATGCTGCAGGCGTTGCAAACATTCGACGCCCGCACCGCCCTGATGGCCGGGCAAATCGCTCCGCGCCGTCTTTTCCGCGGCCTGCACCCCGACCTGAAGGCGGCCCGGATTTTGCTCGGCCTGAAGCGCCGCAACGCCGAGACCATCTTCGGCGCCATCGCCGGCGAAATTGAAGCCCTCGGGATCACGCTCCTCGACGCCCGTGCCTTCATGGATGACCACATGGCCCAGACCGGCTGCATGACCGGGGAGCGGTTTCCCATGGATGACGATTACATCGTGCACGGCATGCACATCGCCCGTGAATGCGCCCGGCTGGACATCGGCCAGGGTTGTGTCGTGCGCGAGGGCACGGTGCTCGCCGTGGAGGCTTACGAAGGCACGGATGCCATGCTCAGGCGCGCCGGCGAGTTCAGGACCAATGGCGCGCTGTTCGTCAAAACCGTCAAACCGAAACAGGACTACCGTTTCGACGTGCCGTGCTTCGGCCTGCGGACACTGGAGGTGATGCACGAAGCGGGCATCGGCGCCGCTGCGTTGGAGGCCGACCGGGTCATCATGCTGGACCGTCCGGCCGTGATCGCCCAAGCCCGCCGCCACGGCATCCACCTGCTCGGCTTCGTCTGAGACGCTTGCACTCAGCCGGGTTTGCCGCAGAATCGTCCCATGCCCAAGGATACCGTGCCCATCGTCCTCAAGGGGGTCATGCCGACCACCAACGGCTGCGCCGTGTTTTTGGGCAATGAGGAGAAAACCTTCATCATTTACGTCGACCATTTCGTGGGCAACGCGATCCAGATGACCCTCGCCGGCATCAAAAAGGAACGCCCGCTCACCCACGATCTGATCGGCAGCATCCTCCTCGGTCTGGGCGCACGGCTGGACCACATCGTCATCAACGACGCCAACAACGGCACCTTTTTCGCCCGGATCATCCTGCAAATGGAGAACGAACTGGGGCGCAAGATCGTGGAACTCGACGCGCGCCCGAGCGACTCCATCGTGCTCGCCCTGCAGCACAAGCGGGACATTTACGTGTCCCGTGCCGTTTTCGACGAGATGGAGGACCGCACCGACGTGCTCGAGCGTGTGCTGCGGCAACAGGCCGAGGAATCCGGCGAGGAAGAGGAATCCACCTGACGATGAGGCCGGATGCCGCCGCATTGCCCCCGCCCATCGAGCCGGGACAGCCCCTGACCGCCCTCGCGCCGATGCAGGATGTGACCGACCTCGCCTTCATGCGGGTCATCGCCCATTACGGCGCGCCGGATTTCTTCTTCACGGAATTCTTCCGCGTGCACGCCCAGTCCCGGCCCGAGAAGCACATCCTGCGTTCGATTGACGAGAACACCACCGGCCGGCCGGTCTTTGCGCAACTCATCGGCGAGGACATTGCGCACATGGAGCGCACCATTCGCGAGCTCCTGCGCCACCCGGTGGCCGGCATCGACCTCAACCTCGGTTGCCCCGCCCCCAAGGTTTACAAAAAGAATGTCGGCGGCGGCCTGCTGCGCGATCCGGCGCGCATTGATGAAATTCTGGCGGCCCTGCGGGCCGCCGTGCCCGGTCTCTTCACGGTCAAGATGCGCATCGGTTTTGAGGATACGCGGGCCTTCGAAACCGTCCTCGCCAGCATCAACCGGCACCGGGTCGACCTGCTGAGTTTGCATGGCCGCACCGTCAGGGAGATGTATCGCAGCGAGGTCCACTACGACTACATCGCCCGGACCGTGAAGCTCGTCGACTGCCCGGTTCTGGCCAACGGCAATGTCACCTCCGCCGGGCGCGCCGCGGAGGTGCTGGAGCTGACCCGGGCCGCCGGCGTCATGATCGGCCGTCACGCCATCCGCAATCCCTGGATTTTCCGACAAATCCGGGAACGGCATCGCGACGGCACCGCATCCCGGGTGACCCTTGCCCAGGTGCGCGAATACATCGCCCGGCTCTATCAGGAGACGCGCAGCGACGACTTCCCGGAAACCGCGCACGTCAACAAGATGAAGAAATACCTCAACTTTGTCGGCCAAAGTGTGGATGCCGACGGGGCGTTCCTTCACGACATGCGCCGCTGCAGCAGCGAGCACGAGCTGTTCAGCGTTTGCGACCGGCATCTCCTGCGTGAGCCGGAGCGCGAATTCTCCCCCGAGCCTTATCCCGGTGTGATTGCGCGGCCCAACTGCGAAACGCCCGATGCCGTCGACGGTTGCTCGCTCGCCACCATTTCCGCATGAAGACACACCTCCAATACGGCCGTACCGGACTCGAACTGGATCTCACCGGCATCAACGCCACGGTGCTGCAGCCCAAATATTTGCCGGGCCTCGGGGATGAATCCGCCGCATTTCTCGCGGCCGTGCGCCAGCCCATCGGGACGCGTCCGTTGCGCGAACTGATTCGTGCGGACGAAAAAGTTGCGGTCGTCATTCCCGACGGCACGCGCCCGCTGCCCAGTGACCGCCTGCTGCCGTGGCTGTTCGCCGAACTCGCGCATGTGCCCGCGCGCAATTTCACCATTCTGGTCGGCACCGGCTCACACCGGGCCAATACGCACCAGGAACTCGTCGCCATGCTGGGCGAGCGCATCGTGCGGGAATACCGCATCGTCAACCATGACGCCCATGACCCCGCCACGCTGGCCCTCGCCGGCCAATCGCCGATGGGCTACCCGATTCATTTTGCCCGGGATTATGTCGAGGCCGACCGGCGCATCATTTTGGGTTTCATCGAGCCGCATTTCATGGCCGGTTTTTCCGACGGCTACAAGGCGGTGATGCCGGGACTGGCCGGCATCGATGCCATCATGCAATACCACGGGGCCGCCGTCATCGGCGATCCGCGCAGCACCTGGGGCGAGTTGGAGGACAACCCCACGCAGCGCCACGTGCGCGCGGGCGGCTCCCTGCTGCCGATTGATTTCTGCATCAATGTCACGCTCAACACCCGCCGCGAGATCACGCGCTGCTTTTGCGGCGAAACCATGGCGGCGCATCGCTCCGGGTGTGAGTTCTCCAAGGCCACCGCCATGGTCGCCTGTCCGCATGATTTTCCGGTCGTCGTCACCACGAACAGCGGCTATCCGCTGGACCAGAACCTGTATCAATCGGTCAAAGGCATGTGTGCCGCCGCCCGCATCGTGCGTCCCGGCGGCCTGATCCTGATCGCGGCGCGCTGCAACGACGGCTTCCCGGCACACGGCAACTTCCGCAGCCTGCTGTTCGAATCGAAATCCCCCCGGGAACTGCTCGACCGCATCATGAGCCCGGGCTTTTCGACCTTTGACCAATGGCAGGTGCAGTTGCTGGCGATGGTCCAGCTCAAGGCGCGCATCGGTGTGCATTGTGAAATGCCGCCGGAGGACCTCCGGCGCGCGCATCTCGATCCGGTGCCGGACCTGCGCGTCGCATTGGAGACGGAACTGGCGCGCGTGGGCCGCGACGCACCGGTCGCGGTGCTGCCGGAAGGTCCGCTGACAATCCCGTATCTGGCCTGATTTCGTCAGGTCAGGCCGAGCTGTTTGCGGCCGGCCTCGGAAATCATCTGCGGGGTCCAGATCGGATCCCAGACGATGTGCACCTTGCACTCCTCGACCGAAGGCAAGGCCGCGATTTTCTGCCGGGCATCCTCCGCGATTACCGGCCCCATGCCGCAGCCTTGCGCGGTCAGCGTCATCTTGACCTCCACCCGATGCAGGTCAGGCCCGGTTTTTTCGATGGCGAGGTCGTAGATCAGGCCAAGGTCCACGATGTTGACGGGAATTTCCGGATCGAAGCAGGTCTTGAGTGCATCCCAGACCGCCTGCTCGCTGAATTCCGACGGCGCACCGCCCGCGCTCGTCTCCCCGGGCACATAGCCGGAAATGGCATCGGCGTCCTCCCGGGCGATCTGGAACAGTCCCCGGTCGGTGCGCACCGTGATATTTCCGCCCAACGTCTGGGTGATAAAAACATCGCTGCCGGCGGGCAGTTCCACGATTTCGCCGGCCGGAATGGCCGTGGCGCGGCAGTTGCGGTTCAGTTGGTGGTTCATGTCAGTTCAGATCAAAACCCAGCGGCAGCCGGGCGTAAAGCCCGCGCGGATCATTCAGTGACCGCAACACGCCGGCCTCATGCTCCCAGCGCCGCACGGTCTTGGCGAAGAGACCGACACCGGCTCCGGCGGGTTTGACCCGTTCCACCATTTCGACAATCGCCTCGGCCAGTTCCTTTTTGCGGGGGAATTCGGACACCCGGAAATTCGAACCCAATTCCGCCAGCTCGGCCGCATGTCGCAGCGCGTCGGTCAGGGAGCCCATCTCGTCCACCAAACCAAGCTCCTTCGCCGCCTGGCCGGACCACACCCGGCCCCGGGCAATTTCCTCGACGAAACTGCGTTCCAGTTTTCGCGATTCCGCCACCTTGCCGAGAAACTCATCGTAGATCCAATCCACCACGCCCTGAATCACGGCCAGCTCCGGTTCCGTTTTGGGCCGGCTGATCGACAGGGCGTCGGCAAAGCGGCCGGTCTTCACACTGTCGAAGGTCACGCCGTGTTCGTTGGCCAGCGTCTTCACATCGAAGAGCAGTCCGAAAACCCCGATCGAGCCGGTGATCGTGGTGGGCTCGGCAAAAATGCGGTCGCTGTAGGTCGAAATCCAATAGCCGCCCGAGGCCGCATAGCTGCCCATCGAGACCACCACCGGTTTCACCGCCTGCAGCAAGCGCATCTCCCGTTGGATTTCCTCCGACGCCGTCGCGCTGCCGCCGGGACTGTTCACCCGCAGCACCACGGCCTTCACCGCGTCGTCCTGCCGCAGTTGCCGGAGTTCCCGTGCAAACCGGCTGCCCCCAACCTGGCCGGTTTCGCCCTCCCCGTCCACGATGTCGCCTTCCGCATACACCACCGCCACGCGACCCGGCTTTTCCGGCCGGCCGCCCTCGCGGTTCATCGGCACCAAGTTGGCATAGGATGCCAGCGCGACCTGCTTGAACGGTTCGCTACCGCCCTTGCGTCCGGTCAGCTCCTTGAGTTCGTCGAGAAACACATCCCGGTAGATCACCCGGTCCACCAATCGCGCCTGTGCCGCGACCGTGGGTTTGATCATGCCTTCGCTGTCCACCACCGCCTGGATTTGCTCCACACCGAGGCCGCGCGCCGCCCCGATGTCGGTCAGCAAACCGGCCCAGATGTCGTCCAGCAGGGCCTGCAACTGTTCGCGATTTTCCGGGCTCAGATCCTCGCGCACGAACGGTTCAACCGCGGCCTTGTAATTTCCAGCCCGGGCCACCTGCACGCCGATCCCGTATTTTTTCAGGGCCCCGGCAATGAAGAGCGGCTCGCTCACCAAACCGGGCATGAGGATCGCGCCAAAGGGATCGATCGACAGTTCGTCCGCGACCGATGCCACATAATAGTCGCTGGTCGAGGCCTGCGTCAGGTAGGCCTTTACCGGCTTGCCCGTGGATTTGAAATCGAGCAGCGCCTGCCGGATTTCCCGCAACGCCGCCGGACCTGAGCCCAATCCGGCGGGCTGGAGCGATCCCACCATCACCACGCCCGCGATGCGGTCATCGCGCGCCGCGGCCCGCAGGGCCTTGGTCAGGGTGCGCAGTTGTGTGACCTCACGATGATTGCCCGTGAGGGCACTGAGGTCGATCAACGGCGGGGCATCCGTGATGTTGGTCGAAAGATCGAGCACCAGGTAGGAACCTTCCTCCAACACGACCTTTTTCTCGCCGGCCGAACTGATGATCACCAGCAGGACGATGCAGCCCACAACACCGGCTCCGAAAAACAGCACCAGCGCCGCCAAGGAACCCAGCAGAGAGGAGATGAAATTGCGCATGGGGTTCAGGATACGCAGGCCGGGAGCACCCGCCAGCAAAACCTCCGGTGGCAAGTGCGCGGCCGAATCCCGCATGAACGGATTGCCCTGCCCGGTCATGCCACTAAGGTTGCCGCATGGGCGAACAGAAGGACCTGCTGACGACCAACCGCAAGGCGCTTACCATCAACCTCGATGAGCCGCGCTACGGCACCTTCGCGGAAATCGGCGCCGGGCAGGAGGTGGCGCGCGTCTTCTTCCAGGCCGGCGGCGCGTCCGGGACGATCGCCAAGACCATCTCCGCCTACGACATGACCTTCAGTGACGCCATCTACGGCAAGGCACCCCGTTACGTCTCGCGTGAACGCCTCGGGCTCATGCTCCGTTACGAATATGACCTGCTGTTGGAACGGCTGGCCGCGCAGCGCGGCGACCGCAGCACCTTCTTCGTGTTTGCCGACACCGTTTCCGCCCGCAACTTCTCGGGCACCAATGAATCGCACGGTTGGGTCGGCATTCGTTTCCAAACGCGCCCGCACGCCGCCCCCAGCGAAATCATCATGCATGTGCGGATGTGGGACAAGGAGAACGTCCTGCAACAGCAGGCCCTGGGCATTGCCGGCACCAATCTCATTTACGGCGCCTGCTATTATCACGCCGATCCGCAACGCCTCATTGGCTCCCTGGTCGACAACCTCGGCACGGAACGCCTCGAAATCGACATGCTGGAATTCCGCGGACCGGATTTCGCCGGGGTCGACAACCGGCTGACCTCCCTCCACCTCGTCCGGACCGGGCTGACCAATGCCGTCATGTTCGGCCCGCGCGGCAGTGTGCTGCACCCCTCCGAGGTTCTGCACAAAAAGCCCATCCTCGTTGAGCGCGGCAGCTTTCGGCCGGTCACGCTGGTCAACGTGGACATGCTCGAATGCGCCACCCGGCAGTTCATGGCCGAACCCGCCGTGCAGGGCCGCGAGGTCGTGGTCCTGGTCGAGCTCACCATGCACAACCTGCTGCGCGACGGCGAACTCGCCCCCGAGGACTTTCTGGCCCGGGTCGATCTGCTGGGTGAAATCGGTTACACCGTGGTGATTTCCAATTACGCGGAATTCTACCGCCTTACCTCCTACTTCCGCCGTTACACCAAGGAAATGATCGGCGTGGTGCTCGGCATCAACAACCTCGTCGAAATCTTCAACGAGCGGCATTACGTGGATCTTGAGGGCGGCATCCTCGAATCCTTCGGCCGGCTCTTCCGGCACGCGGTCAGGCTCTATGTTTATCCCATGCTGCGCGATCACCTTGTCCGCCGGTTGCAGCCCGCTCCGGCTGCCGCCGGTCCCGCCGGTGCTGCGCTTTGCACGGCGGATGATGTCCCCATCGCACCGGCCCTGCGCCATCTCTACGCCCACCTGAGGGACAACCGTTATGTGGTGCCCTTGGAGGCGCATAAGCCGGAGGTGCTGGCCATCCTCGCCGGAGATGTCCTCGCCCGCATCAGGGCCGGCGATGAAAGTTGGGCAACCATGGTACCGCCGGCCGTGGCCCGCCGCATCCGCGAACGCAAACTGTTCGGCTGGCAACCGGCCGGCAATGCCGACGACAAACAATCATCCACATGAACTTCACGAAATATCACGCCCTCGGCAACGACTACATCGTGCTGGATCCGACGGATTTTCCCGACTGGACAGTCCCGTCGCCGGAACAGATTCGCGTCATCTGTCACCGCAATTTCGGCATCGGTTCCGACGGCATTCTGTGGGGTCCCCTGCCGTCCGACGTGGGCGATTTTGCCCTGCGCATTTTCAACCCCGACGGTTCCGAGGCGGAGAAATCCGGCAACGGCCTCCGGATATTTTCGCGTTACCTGTGGGATCGCCGGCTGGTGGACAAATCCGCTTTCAGCATCGAAACCCCCGGCGGCCGCGTCGAATCACGGTTGCAGGACAATGCCCGGCTCATCACCGTGGCCATGGGACGGGTCAGTTTCGACAGCACCAAAATCCCGGTCGCCGGCGCACCGCGCGACGTCATCAACGAGCACATCCGGGCCGGTGACCGCGAATTCGTCTTTTGTGCGGCCACCATCGGCAACCCCCACTGCGTGGTGCCGCTGGCTGAGATGGACGCAAATATGGCCAAACGATACGGGCCGCTCCTGGAAAACCATCCCCTGTTTCCCCATCGCACCAATGTCCAGTTTCTGGCCGTCCGCGATCGCCAAAACATCGCCATCGAGATTTGGGAGCGCGGTGCCGGTTACACCCTTGCCTCCGGCAGCAGCTCCAGCGCCGCCGCCGCGGTGGCCCATCGTCTCGGGTTGGTGGACGACCGTGTCACCGTGCACATGCCGGGCGGCACGCTGCTCATCGAAATTTCGCCCGGCTACGATATCATGATGACCGGCACCGTGCACAAGGTGGCCGAGGGCAAAATGCACCCGGACCTGTTTTTGGTCCGGGTGTGATCACGAACGGGCCAATGCGTCCGGCTCAGCGATATTTGACCGAGCAACCGTAGGCCTGCGTGTTGGCCGTTCTGACCGGCCGGCCGGCCTTCAGGTCTTCCAGCGCCGAGTTGACATAATTTTCCGCCTTCTCGATGTCCGCGATGCGGGCCGAACGGATGCTGTCGATGGCACCGTTGTAAACCAGGGTCCCGTCCGGGGTGATGACATACATGTGCGGCGTGGTCTTGGCGCCGTAAAGCCGCCCGACCACACCTTCCTCGTCATGCAGATAGGCCGTCGGCCGGGATCCGTTGGCCTCCTGCCAGGCGCGGACCTTCTCCGGGGTGTAGACGCCCTGCGCCCCGGGATGACCGGAGTTGATCACCAGCCAGACATGGCCCGCTTCGGTCGCGGCCCGCTGCATGGCGGGAATATTGCCGCTCTGGTAATGTTTGACCACGAATGGGCACTCCGGGTTGACCCATTCGAGAATCACGGTCTTGCCGCGGTAATCGGCCAGGCTGTGCACCCTGCCGTCATTGTCCGTGAGGGTGAATCCGGGCGCCGGCTTGCCGGTTTCCATCGCGACTGCAGTGGTTGAGATTGTGAACACGGCCGCCAAGGCGGCGCAGAGGAATCGGATCAGGTTTGTTTTCATGGGTAAAAAGTGCGGGAACGTAACTGCGAATACGGCAAAAACCAGCGGGACCGGGCGATTTTTCCACAACCCGTCGGTTCGGTTCGGCATCGCCTGCTTGCGGGACGCCCCGAAGCCGTATTGGGTGCTCCATCACCGGTATGTCCTTGATCCGCGATCTGCAGCAACAGTCCTGGCTGACCAAGCTCAATCTGGTCCTGCTCATCACATTGCCGACGATCCTCAGTGTCCTGCTGTGGTCGCAATGGCAGAGCAATCCCGACCTGTCCCACGGTTTTTTCATGCCGGTGCTTTTCCTGCTGCTCCTGCATGAAAGCCGCAGTAACGGGGTGCCGCGATTCCCGGCGGACGGACTGCTCAAATCCGGAATTTTCTGGATTGCCCTGTTCGGTGGTATCATCGGCGTGGGGGCCACCGGCCTCTATGCGGCCGCCACCGGCTGGTCGCATGCGCTGGTGCTGTTTGGTCTGACCTTCTCCACCTGTCTGCTCCTCGGGGCCGGCCTGCTGACCCTGTCATCACCGCCGATCGGCCTGTTGCCGTTCAACTGGCCCGCAGTCGTGGCCGTGGGACTCTGGTTGTTGTGCGCCCCCATCCCCCCGGGCACCTATTCGCGCCTCACGCTGGGCCTGCAGCTTTCGGTTTCAGAACAGGTGCTCGGCGCATTGCACCTGCTGGGCATCGCCGCCAGCCGGCAGGGCAACATCATCGAACTGGCCAACACTTCGGTGGGGGTCGAGGAAGCCTGCAGCGGCGTGCGCAGCCTGATTTCCTGCGTGTTCGCGGGCATTTTCTTTTCGGCCACGCTGGTGCGCCGCGCCTGGGCCCGGGCCCTGATCATCCTGTTGGCCGCGCCACTCGCTTTGATCATGAATTTTCTGCGCTCGCTGACTCTCACCCTGCTGGCCAACCGCGGCGTGGACATCAGCGGCACCTGGCATGATCTCACAGGTTTCGCGGTGCTGGGGCTGACGGCCGTGATTTTGGGCGGTCTGGCGGTCCTGCTGGACCAGGCTCCAACAACGGAACGGATGGCGGAATCCACGGCCTCCACGGCGCGGCCCGCACGAACACTGCCCGCCATCGGCCTGGTTGCCGGTCTGGTCTGCACGCTTTCCCTGGGACTCTTTTTTGCCGTCAAAACGCGGCCGCAATCCGACCTTGATCGACCGGCCCCGGATCTCGCCGCCATCCTCCCCGCGTCCGCATCCGGCTGGCAGGTGGACACCAGCAACGATCTCTACCAATTCAGCGGCGTGCTGGAAACCGAGCACCTGATCCAGCGCACCTATCTTAAGACGGATGATCAACAGCCGGTCCAACTGACCGTCTACCTTGCCTGGTGGAATGCCGGTCAATCCACCGTCAGCTCCGTGGCCATGCACACGCCGGATGCGTGCTGGCCGGGTTCCGGCTGGTCCGCGGCGCCCGTGGAGACACCGCGCGTCAGCCTCGCGTTGGACGGACGTGTTCTGCCCGTCGCCGAGGTCCGCAACTTCACGAACAACAACCGGCCGCAGCGGGTCTGGTTCTGGCATCTCTACAACGACCGCCCGTTGGTTTATGTTGATCCGCGCCAGCCGCTGGAACTGCTGCGCATGGTCTGGCGCGAAGGCTTCACCCGCAACGGCACCCAGCTTTTCGTCCGTGTCTCAAGCAATCAACCTTGGTCCGCCTTGGAAAACGAACCGCTGGTGCGGCGGATCTTTACCAACCTGGAGCAACTGGGACTTTGATCATGCCGTTTGCCGTCACCAAAACGGAGCGCCGCATCCTCGCCGTCATCGCGCTGCTGCTCGTGCTCGGCACCATCGGCCTGCTCGCATTGTAGCCGCGGTGTCATTCTGGCGTTGCGTTGTTCCGCTCCGCCGGGCGATATCACCGCGTCCCACCGGGCGGTTTGCACGTATCATGGACAAATGCATGAATTCACCTGCGGTTCCCTCTGCCATCCGTTGTCCCCGACGGAACCGGGGGGCCGTTGTCCGGCCATGAGCGATCCCGCCGACGCTGCCGCCGCCCTGGCCGAGCAAAACCGCCAGGACGCCGCCCTCATGGAACGCATGGCGCGCGGCGACCGCGCAGCGTTTGGCGAACTCTACGACCGGCTCTCCCGGCCCCTCTACACCACCGCCCTGCGCATCCTCAATGACGCGCGCGAGGCCGAGGACGTCGTACAGGATGTGTTTCTCGCGCTGTGGGAGAAAGCCGCCGACTACGAATTCATGCGCGGCTCGGCGTTTTCCTGGGCGGTCACCCTGACCCGCAACCGTGCCATCGATCGCATCCGCATGCGCCGGCGCCGCTCCGATCTGCTCGCCCGCTCCACCCCGCAGGATTTGGGGTATGCCGAGACAACCGATGGCGCCGACTCCGCGGACAGCCTGATTTCAACCGAGCGTGCCAAGCACGTGCGGTCCGCCCTCGCCACGCTGCCGGCCGAACAGCAGGAGGCGCTGAAACTCGCCTTCTTCTCCGGCCTGACCCAGCAGGAAATCGCCGAGCAATTGCGCGAACCCCTGGGCACGATCAAGGCCCGCATCCGCCGCGGCTTGCTCAAACTGCGCGACAGCGTCGCCCTTCACGCATGAACCGCGAGACACAGGAGGAACTGGGGGCGCTGTTTGCCCTGGATCTGCTCAAGGACCGGGAACGCGCGGTCTTTGCCGGCGCCATGCGCGACGATCCTCGTCTTCGCGCCTTCACCGACGAACTGTGCGAAACCGCCGCGCTGCTCGCCTGCTGCGACGGCGAACAGTCTCCCGCCCCGGGGCTCAAGCAACGTCTGCAGGACCGCATCGGTCGGGAGCCGGCCCCCGGTGCCCCGCCGCCCCGTTCCCCCCGCTTTCTTCCGCTGCTTGGCTGGGCCGCCGCCGCCTGTTTTGCCGGATTGGCCCTCTGGCTCGGCCAGCTGTATTATGCCGCCCGGCAGGAAAACGATCTCCTGGCCCGGGCCCAATCGCTGACCGACACCGCGCTGCGCAGCGCCCAATACCGGGTCGAGGCCGAGCAAATCATTCATCGCCACGAATTGCAGGAAGCCCGGCGGCAATTGGCCCGTCTGGATGAACAACCGCTCGCGCTGGCCGACCTCCGGATCACCACCTGCAAAGCCCTGACCGACCACGCCCCGCAGGCGGTCGCCCTGACGGTTTGGCATCAGAACGGCCAAAGCGGACTGTTCGTCACCGACCACCTCCCGACCTTGCCGCCGGACCGCGACTACCAGCTTTGGATTTTTGATCCGCAGCATCCTGCGCCGCTCAATGCCGGGGTCTTTCAGGTTAATCCCGCAACGGGTCGGGCCGAATTTCTTTTCCAGAGCACCAGGCCCATCGGCCCGGCGACCAGGTTTGCAGTCAGTCTTGAACACAAGGGCGGTGCGCCCCAAGCCGAAGGACCGCTCGTGCTGGCCAGCGATTGACCACTGCGGTCTCGGCAAAATCTGGTCTCGACGCCCCTACCCCCAAACGAAAAGCTCCCGCCCCGTATGATCATCAAACCCAAGGTTCGTGGATTCATTTGCGTCACCGCCCACCCCGAAGGCTGTGCGGCGCATGTGCAACAATGGATTGATTATGTGAAGAGCCAACCGGGCATTCAGGGCGGCCCCAAGAAGGTCCTGGTTCTCGGCTCCTCCACGGGCTACGGTTTGGCTTCCCGCATCACGGCGGCATTTGGTTCCGGAGCCGCCACCCTCGGCGTGTTTTTCGAGCGACCATCCGACGAAGGCCGTCCTGCCACCCCCGGCTGGTACAACACCATCGGCTTCACCCGCGCCGCCCGCGCCGCCGGGCTTTACGCGAAGAACATCATGGGCGATGCCTTCACCGCTGACATCAAGCAGCAGGTCATCGCCGCCATCAAGGCCGACCTCGGGCAGGTTGACCTGGTGGTGTATTCCCTGGCCGCCCCGCGCCGGACCCATCCCAAGACCGGTGCCGTGCACAAATCCTGCCTCAAGCCGATCGGCGCACCCTACACCAACAAAACCGTCGACACCGACAAGGGCATCGTCAGCGAAGTCACCATCGACCCCGCCAGCCAAGAAGAAATCGACGATACCGTGGCCGTGATGGGCGGCGAGGATTGGGAGCTGTGGATGGAGGCGCTCGCCGGCGCCGGCGTGCTCGCCCCCGGGGCACAATCCGTCGCCTACTCCTACATCGGACCGGAAGTGACCTGGGCCGTTTACAAGAACGGCACGATCGGCATGGCCAAGAACGATCTCGAGCGCGCCGCCCGCGCCATCGATGCCAAGCTCAGGACCACCGGCGGTCGCGCCTTCATTTCCGTCAACAAGGCGCTCGTCACGCAGGCCAGTTCCGCCATTCCCGTGGTCCCGCTCTACATCTCCATCCTTTACAAGATCATGAAGGAGGCCGGCACCCACGAGGGGTGCATCGAGCAAATGCACCGGCTCTTCGCCACCCAGATGTACAACGGGCATTCGCCGCAATTCGACGAGATCGGTCGGGCACGGGTGGACGATCTTGAAATGCGACCGGAAATCCAGGCCGCCGTGGCGGCGATCTGGCCCAAGGTCACCACCGACAATCTGGCCGAACTCACCGACATCGCCGGCTACCGCGAAGAATTCCTCAAATTGTTCGGCTTCGGTCTGGCCGGCATCGATTACGACGCCCCCACCGAACCGCACCTGCCGATGGAATGAGCCCTGCCCGGCGACTTCGGACTGCGCATGCGAGCCGTCGTCCAACGCGTTGCCTCCGCCCGGGTCACCGTTGACGCCGCCGAAACCGGCGGCATCGGGCCGGGTCTGTTGGTCCTGCTTGGCATCGCCGGCGGCGACATCCCGGAGGACGCCGACTGGCTGGTCGCCAAAATTGCCGCCCTGCGGATTTTCCCCGATGCCGATGGGCGCTTGAACCTGTCCATCCGCGATGTCGGCGGGCAGGCCTTGGTCGTCAGCCAGTTCACCCTCATCGCCAGCACCCGCAAGGGCACCCGGCCCTCCTTCAACGACGCCGCAAAGCCGGCGGAAGCGGTACCGCTGTACGAGCGCTTCGTCCGTCAACTCGCAACCGCCGTCGGCCGGCCGGTTCCCACCGGCGAATTTGGCGCCCACATGCAGGTGGAACTGGTCAACGACGGCCCCGTGACGCTGATCCTCGATTGGCGGCGGGGGTATTGTGTGGCCGCGGCACCATCAAGGCACGCCCATTGTGGGCAAAAATATGACCAGACAACCGACCCGATTGCGCGCATAGTGCGCGCACGACCACCCCGTACGTTCACCAGCAACAAAAGTCCCAAACTCCCAGGAGGCTGCCATGACCATCAAACTGCATCTCGAACGCGCCGAATACGATCCCGTGGAACGCACCGCCAAGGCCTTTGGGTGCACCGTGGAGGACATCCTCTACATGGCACTCGACGCCTACATGCTGCGTCTCGGCAATTTGGAAGCCCATTGCGGCCCCGACTGCCGCAAGGCCTTCGGCGACCCCGAGGTCATGCGGCAGGAAGTGCTCAACGCGAAGGAAGGCCGGCGGAGCAATCTGCCCCTGTGGGCCGACAGCGCCGGCAGCGCGCACAACTACGAAAGCTTCGAACCCGAGCATCCGCACAAGAGCGACAACTCGGCTTTCTGAGCCCGCCGGCGCACCGCCGCCGTCACGGCGTCGCATGCGGCGACGGAATTGGCCGTTTACACGCCGGCCATGACCAACCATCCCCGATGGTGATGAGTCGTGAGATGTGTTACCGGTGTTTCTGGCCGCGCGATCTTTGCTGGTGCAACCAAATCGTGCCCATGCCCACGCGCACGCGGTTTGTGCTGCTCATGCATCCGAAGGAGTTCAAACGGGAGAAGGCAGGCACCGGCCGGTTGACCCATCTCTGCCTGCCCAACAGCCGGATCATCATGGGGGCCGCGTTCAATCAGGATCCGGTCCTGAACGGTTACATCGCCGACGTCCGTTATCAGTCCGTGCTGCTCTATCCCGGGCGGGAAGCCCGGAATCTCAGCGATGCCCGCACGGTTTTGACCCCACCTGACCGTCCGCTGCAGGTTTTCATCCTCGACGCCACCTGGGCCGGCGCCCGCAAAATGCTGCGCCTCAGTCCCGATCTGCAGCGGCTGCCCCGCATCATGTTCACGCCGGCCGCTCCCAGCCGCTACCTGATCAAACAGCAGCCCCAGGCCGGCTGCCTGTCCACCCTGGAGGCCGTGCATGAAATGCTGACACTGCTGGCCCGAACCGGTTGGGATGACTATGCGCAGCCGGACCAGCTGCTCACGATTTTTGCCCGGATGCAGGACCACCAAATGCGGTGCGCCGCCGATCCCGCGCGCGGTGGTTACCGGCGGCAACCCTACCGTCAACCGGAAGAGCGCGCGCCCACCAGCGGCAGCAGCCGCAAGCGCCGGCAATACCTGCGCCTTTCCTGACGTTGCGCGCTCAGGTCAGCAGCTTCGCCAGGGCCGCCTTGGTCAGGCCGAGTTTCTTCGCGGCCGCGGCTTCATCGCCATTGGCCGCCTGCAACACCCGCCGGGCCAGTTCACGTTGCACCCGCGGAAGCATGGGCGCGGCGTCCTTGGCCAGTTCCGTCTGCAGAAAGTCGAGCGCGGCGGCCACGGTCAGGCCTGCTGCCGCCGCCACCGGTTCGTCCGCCGGAGCCGTGCCGCCCAACTCCGCCGGCAAGTCCTTGGCCAATATGGCATCACCCTGAGCGATCACCGCGCTGCGATAAATCACGTTCTCCAGCTCTCGCACGTTGCCCGGCCAGGCATGCTTTGTCAGCAGCGCCAAGGCCTCCGGCGAGACTTTCGTCACCCGGGCTTTCTTCTGCTTCGCGAGATTTTGCAGGCAGAAATCCACGATCTGCGGGATGTCTTCCCCGCGCTCACGTAGCGGCGGCATTTTGATCCGCACGACATTCAGGCGGTAGTAGAGATCTTCGCGGAAGGTCTTGGCCTTCACCATCGCTTCCAGATCCTTGTTCGTGGCCGCCAGGATGCGCACGTCCACCCGGATGGTTTCCGTGCCGCCCACCCGCTGGATTTCACCCTGCTGCAACACACGCAGGATCTTGGTCTGCGTGGCCAGCGCCATGTCCCCGATTTCGTCGAGGAAGATCGTGCCGCCGTCGCAAAGCTCGAACTTGCCCAGCCGCTGCCCGGTTGCGCCCGTGAACGAACCTTTCTCATGCCCGAAGAGTTCGCTCTCGATGAGATTGTCCGGAATCGCCGCACAATTGACCGCGATGAACGGTTTGCCCGACCGGTGGGAGTGCTTCCAGATCGAACGGGCCACCAGTTCCTTGCCCGTGCCGCTCTCGCCGGTGATCATCACCGTCACATCGCTCGCGGTCACCTGCCCGATGGTTTTGAACACCTCCTGCATCACCGGCGCCGAACCCACGATGCCCTCGCGATAATCGTCGGGATTGACCGTCGGCTTGTAATCGCCCACCGCACGCAAATCCGCATGCGCCTGCAGCGCCTTGTCCGCCAACGCCAGCACCTTCGCGGGGTCGAAGGGCTTCATGATGTAATCAAAGGCCCCGTATTTCATCGCCTCGATCGCGGTCTGCGCCGTGCCAAACGCCGTCATCAGCACCACCAGCTGCCGGGCATTGACCGAGCGGATGTGTTGCAGCGCCTCAATGCCGCCCATGCCGCCCATGCGGATGTCGAGAAAGATGAGGTCGGGCGGCGGGCCCTGCTTCACCGCGGCCACGCCCTGTTCGCCGCTGGCGGCCTCCTTCACCGCATAACCCTTGGTGGAAAGCACGCGCGACAGCGAGTAACGCACCTCGGCGTCGTCATCGATCAGGAGGATGGTGGGTGTGCGGGAGTCGGTCATTGCCGTTGGTGCAGCAGTGTTGGTGCCAACTTGGCACTGGCGAATCTGCCGCCGGCGGTTTTGTTGTCCGACATGCTGGCTTGGTCAATGCACTTGTTTCGCATCCGCGGGATTCCCCTCGCGCTGCATTTCAGTTTTTTCCTGCTGCTGGCCTACGTGGCCTTCGAAGGCTGGCAGGCCGAGGGTCCGGCCGGTTTGGTTTGGAGCCTGCTCACGGTGATCGCCTTTTTTAGCTGCGTGGTCCTGCACGAGCTCGGCCATTCGTTCACCGCCATGCATTACGGCATCGGCGTGCGGCGCATTTTGCTCATGCCCATCGGCGGCATGGCCGAGTTTGACTCCCTGCCCCGTGAACCGCGTCGTGAACTCCTCATCACCCTCGCCGGCCCCGCCGTGAATTTCATCCTCGCCGCGCTGTTGTGGTGGCCGGTGCACCGGCTCACGGGCACGATCTACCTGTATTCCGCATCCGGTCTCCTGCTGCAGCTGTTTTATGCCAATCTCGTGATGGGGCTCTTCAATCTCGTGCCCGTTTTCCCGATGGACGGCGGCCGGATCTTTCGTGCCATGTTGGCCACCCGCCTGACCTACCTTCGCGCCACCCGCTGGGCGGCCGGTGTGGGCAAGGTGCTCTCGATCGTCGGCATGCTGGTCATGGGCCTTTGGCTGCACAGCCTGCTCGGCGCGCTGCTTTTTGCCTTCATTCTCATGGCCGGCGAGGCCGAATACCGGGCGGTGCTCCGCCGCGAGATGGAGGACGCCCACTGGCGTGCCATGCTGGCCCGGCTCTACGGCCCCCGGCCCGTCGAGCCGCCGCTGTTGGATCATTAAGCCCGGCACCACCGGGCAGCATCAGCTGAATGACATGTTGCTCCCGGCATTGGTCGATGGAACGAAATAGCCGAATGCCAAAGCAGCGATGAAGCATGGCGTGTCCGTTGATAAACGGGCAAGGGCCAACCGGACGGATCATGCCGTTGCCGCTGATGCGTAATTCGGATTGGATAATCCCTTGCCCCTGCCTTCCCGCTGTCGATTCATTGCCCAAGCCCCGCCCCTTATGAAAGTTCTCTACTTCGACCTCGATTCGCTCCGCGCCGACCATCTGGGCTGCTACGGTTATCATCGCAACACCTCTCCCTGCATCGACCGCATGGCCGCGCAGGGTGTCCGTTTCACGGGCTGTCATGTGTCGGATGCGCCTTGTCTGCCTTCCCGCACCGCCTTGTTCAGCGGCCGCGTCGGCATCCACAGCGGCGTGGTCAACCACGGCGGCCTGGCCGCCGAGATGTTGCCTGAGGGTCCCGCTCGCGATTTTGTGTCCGCGCACGGCCGCAACAACTGGATGAGCTGCCTGCGGCGCGCCGGTCTGCGCACGGCCACGGTGAGCAGCTTTGGCGAGCGTCATTCCGCGTGGCATTGGTATGCCGGCTTCAACGAGATCATGAATTGCGGCGGCGGCGGTCTGGAGAACGCCGATCCGGTCGAACCGCTCGCGTTGGACTGGATCGCCCGTCAGTCCGAGGAGGCCGACAATTGGTTCCTCCACGTCAATCTCTGGGATCCGCATACACCTTACAACACCCCGGAGGAGTTCGGTGAACCTTTCGCCGACACACCGCTGCCGGCGTGGTACACCGAGGAAGTACTCGCACGACATCGATCCGGTTACGGCCCCCACTCGGCGCGCGAAGTGGTTGGCTTCGATTCCGAGTGGCCGTTTGACCGGCCTTATCCGCGCCAGCCCGCCGAGATCAAAACCATGGCGGATGCCCGAAAAATGTTCGACGGCTACGACACCGGCGTGCTTTACGCCGACCGCACGGTGGGCCGCATTTTGGACGCGGTTGAAAAACGCGGCTGGCTCGACGACACCTGGGTCATCATCTCGTCGGACCACGGGGAGAACCTCGGCGAATTCAATATCTACGGCGATCACCAGACGGCGGACACCATCACATCACGCGTCCCCCTGATCATTCGCCCGCCCAAAGGTGTGAAGCAACCGGCCGGCCGGATCGACGACTCGCTGATCTATCAGGGCGACATGGCCACCACGCTGATCGAACTCGCCGGCGGCAAGGTCCCGGACAACTGGGATTTTCGCAGCTTCCGCGAAAAATTTGAAGCCGCCCAACCCGCGGCGCTGCGTAATGACCTCGTGCTCTCCCAGATGGCGTGGAGCTGCCAGCGGTCGGTGCGCTGGGGCGACTGGCTGTGCATCCGCTCCTACCATGACGGCTTTCACGGCTTCCCGCCCGTCATGCTCTACCACGTGAAGGACGATCCTCATTTTCAACATGACCTCGCATCCGATCGGCCGGAGCTATGCCACGAGGCCATGGCCCGGCTCGACCGCTGGATGGCGGAGATGATGGCCACCGCCACGCATTCCGAGGACCCCATGCGCACGGTCCTGCACGAGGGCGGACCGTTGCATACGCGCGGTCAGCTCCCCGCTTACCTGCAGCGTCTGCGCGCCACCGGCCGCAGCGCCGGGGCCGAGGCCTTGGCGCACGCCCATCCCAAGGAAGCAGGCGAAGCCTGACCAAGTGACGGCGCACAATCTTGCGCCCGGTCGCAGCTTCGACTGGGCAAACCGAACAAACCGTCACAGCCTTTGTTCATGCAAGCGCTCGTCCTGCAGAAACCCGGGGAATTTCTGTTTCAAAGTTTGCCGGAGCCCGCATCTCCCGGTCCGGACGAAGCCTTGGTTCGGATTCATCGGGTCGGGGTCTGTGGTACCGACCTGCACGCCTTCGCCGGCCGTCAGCCATTTTTCACCTATCCGCGCATTCTGGGACATGAACTCGGAGTGGAAGTGTTGGCCATCGGCTCGAAGGTCACGCATGTCCAACCCGGCGACCGCTGTGCCGTCGAACCCTATCTGAACTGCGGCCACTGCATCGCCTGCCGCCAAGGCAAACCCAACTGCTGCCGCAGTCTGCAGGTGCTCGGCGTGCACACGGATGGCGGACATCGGGCCCGCATGCTCGTGCCCGCGGCCAAGCTCCACCCGTCGTCCAAACTCAATTACGACCAGCTCGCCCTGGTCGAGACCCTCGGGATCGGAGCGCATGCGGTGGACCGCGCGCAACTCAAGGCCGGCGAATCTGTCGCCGTCATCGGCGCCGGTCCGATCGGGCTGGCGGTGATGCAGTTCGCCAAGGCCGCCGGTGCGCGTGTCGTGGCTGTCGACATCAGCGCGACCCGCTTGGATTTTTGCCGCGCGCAACTCGGGGTCGATGACCTCGTTGATGCCAATATTGCCAACGTGACCGAACAGTTGGAGGCCCTCACCGATGGCGATCTCCCGACGGCGGTGTTTGATGCCACGGGCAACCCGAAGTCGATGCAGGACTCGTTTGTCTATCCGGCCCCAGGCGGCCGGTTGATCTTCGTAGGACTCGTGCAGGCGGACATTTCGTTTCACGACCCGCATTTCCACCGCCGCGAACTGACCCTGCTGGCCACCCGCAACGCCCTGCCCGCCGAGTTCACCGGCATCATCGCCCAGATTGAACGCGGCCTGATCGACACCGGGCCATGGATCACGCATCGCGCCGCGCTGCCGGAAGTGCCGGCGCATTTCGCCTCGTGGGCCCGGCCCGCCACCGGCGTGATCAAGGCCATGATCACCGTGCCGGGCGACTGATGCTTCCGCTCAGGTGATGTGCAGCCGGCGCAACTCATCCGGACTCGCCAATTCAAAGCTGATCTTGCCTTCGGCAATCTCGCGCAAGGCGATGTCCTCGGACGAAAGTTTTTCCAGCGAGACCACCAACGGCCGGTTGCCCCGCTTGAGCTGCTTCACGCGACGTGAGACGACATTAACCAGAATATTGGGGTCATCAATGACCTTGAGGGCGCTTTGCAGATAGTCGGTTCTCATGGAGACATGCCAGCCAATCGGATCGGCACACCGCAATTGTGCGGTGTACACCGGATCCGGTTAATGGCTGGATCCTCATTTTACCGGCGCGGTCCGGGGAGACGAAACAATTTGGTCCGAAGGAGACTCTCCTTCGGCAACCTTCTGACCGAACATGGAGTTGAGTCAGTAATAGGGGAAGCAATGTGACGCTTATCCTCCCCCGCACTTATATCGCCCGGCCAGTATGATCCGTATCTCCTTTGCCGGGTAACATTACCCCGCGGCCCTTCAAAAGGACGGTTGCGCAAGACACCACCAAATGAGATTTTTACCGTTCGCGCCAATCCTTCCGGCTCCGTCTGCTCTCGTCAGAGTTTCGTCATCGGCATGAAGGCTGCGCCTGCAAAAAAACATGCCGGCAACCCTTTCCAACGATCTGTTTCTCCTCCTTCCCGCGTTGCTCCTTTTGCTCTGGCCGGCCGATTGGTTGCTGTCCAAGCGGGTGGAATTGCGCAGCATCGACAGCTTTCGCTCACTGAACCATGCTCCTCGCTATCGCCCTTGGTGGTGGGTGCCGGCCTTGTGGCTCGATCCGATGCGGGCTTTTGCCGGCTCTTGGCTACTGCAACGGGCACTCAATACCGGCTCCTTGGAATACGATTTTGTTTTCAGCGGAGTGTATGTCCTGCTGCTGTCCATCCTTGCCGCCGGGATGGCCGTCCAACTCATCACGCGCCGGGAATCCGGAGTCTTGCTCGCTCCCTTGGGTTACACCGTCGGCATGGCCATGAGCCTCACCACCTGGCCGGTGGTGCTCGTCGCAACCCTGGTGGCTGTGACCGCGCTGCTGGCTTTGCGGGCTTTCCCCGCCTTTTTTGCCGGGGGCCTCGTCACCACAGCGCTCGTGGGACTCGTCTTTCAGGTCGGGATCGCCGGCTTGGTGCCGGCCGTCATGGTCTTCGCCCTGCCTTTGCTCGTGTCCGGCCTGACCCGTCGGGTCATGGAACTGCCCTGTCGCAGCGATGCCCCGAAAGTTCCGGCCCAACACCTGCCGCCCAGACGATAAAAAACCGGTCGTCGGAGTGTATCCAACGACCGGTAAATTGGTGGACCCTAGCGGGATCGAACCGCTGACCTCCTCAATGCCATTGAGGCGCTCTTCCAACTGAGCTAAGAGCCCGTTCGCGTATGCGAGAGGTGAGCAAAATCAGGGTTCCGCGCGCGAAGGCAAGGACTTTTTCAACCTTCCTCCCGCATGCGAAAAGTAACCTCCCAGACATCGCTCTTCCGGTCCGGCGTGGGACCGATTGAGCGCACGCGCGCAAAAGCTTCCAACACCGAACGGTCGAAATCCGGACTGCCCGAGGAACGGATCACTTTCACCCCGGACAGCGTACCGTCGGCCGCGATGCGGAACTGAACCCGCGTGTGCAACAGATCGCTGAGCCCCGGCGGCTTCTGGTGCGCGGCGCGCAGTCGCTGCAGCAACAGGGCGATGTAGCTTTCCAGCAAATCCTGCTGTTCGCGGGTCAACGCCTTGCCGCCCGCTCCGCCTGTCTTGTTGTTCGTGCTGCCGCCCAACACGCCGGTGCGGATGGCCGCGCTGTCGATGGCGCGAACCTTGGGCGCCGGCGGCGGCTTGGTGGCGGGATTCTTCTGTTTGCCGAACTGCCGGTCGAACTCCTCCTTGGTCATCGGCTTGATCACCGGTTCCGGAGGCTTGGGTTTCTCCACGGGCTTCGCCTTGGGAGGCTCGGTTTTTACGGGCGGGGCCTTCGGCACTTCGGGCGCCTTGGTGATGACCGGCTCAGGTTCGGGTGGCGGTGTCGGCCGGGGCGGATCGGGGCGGATGACCGGGGCGGGAACGTCGGGCAGATCGAACTTGATCTCGGCGGGCTCACCGCCCGCGGGCGCCTCGGTCGCCGCATAATTGTCGCCCTCCCCCGCCACCAACTCGAAGACCTTCGGTGTGTCCGGCTTCTGCTTGTGCAGCACCAGACTGAAGAAAAACAACAGCGCCACCACCAGCCCGTGCAGCGTCAGGGAAAGGAAAAAGGCGCTGGGCGAGTTGGCCTGCATCGGGCTCAGTCCGCCGCCTGGGTGTCAAATGAGACCTTGAGCAGATTGTGCTTTTTCAACTCATCGACCACGCTGATGACCTTTTGGTACTGCAGGTTCCAGTCGGCGCGGATGCGGATGACCGCCGGCTCGGGCCTCCGGGCTTCCTCCGCAAAAAGCGCCGCCAAATCGCCGAACTCGATGCGCCGGTTGCCCCAAAAATACTGGCCGTTGCGGTCGATGCTCACGACTTGAAACCGCTGCTTGGGGTCCGGCTTCTCCTGCGCGCGCTTCGTCTCGGTCGGCAGGTTGATGTCGATTTTCTGCTCCTGGTTGATCAGCGGTGTCGCGATCATGAAGATGATCAGCAACGTGAACCCGAGGTCGATCAGGTTGGTGACGTTCAGGTCGGCAATCGGTGCCGTCTGCCGCTGGCGTCTGAAGGTGCGGGCCATTGCTTACTCCGATTCCAGTTCCAGACGGTCGGCCAGCGAACTGGCGAAATTCTCCATCTCGGTGATCAGCCGGCGGGTATTCGCCAAGAGCAAATTGTAGCCGAACATCGAGGGGATCGCGACCACCAAGCCGGCGACGGTGGTCAGCAATGCCGCGGCCACGCCGGGCGCGATGGTTTGGATGCTCGCGGTCTGCTGCACCGAGATGGCGCTGAACGAGCTCATCACCCCCCAAACGGTGCCCAGCAGGCCAAGAAACGGCGCCCCGGACACGATGGTGGCCAGAAATATCATGCTCGATTCATAGCGCAGGGTCTGGCGGGCGAGCGCGCGTTGCAGGGCGTTCTCGGCATGCTCCAGCCGGGCACGCGTGCTGTCGCGGCTCTTTTCCTTGCCGATCGCCGCCGCCCGCCAGTAGCTCTCCACCGCATCGGCAAACAGATCCGCATACGGGACCGAGCGGCGCTGGCGGAATGACTCCGGCAGATCCAGCAGCGAGCGTTCGTCCCGCAGGCGCTGGTCGAAGCTGTGATTGAGCAACCGCAGCCGCTTCAGTTCGAAATGCTTGCCGAGCATCACCGTCCAGGCGATCAGGCTGAACACGGCGAGACCCACGACAATGACCTGACCGACAGTGTCACTGGTCAAATAGACTTGGACGATGTTCATCGCGATGACGGGAACGAAAAGCTGGGCATGACAGGGAAAAAGAGTTGGCGGCTTTGCCGGGGGCATTCAACGGAAAACCGGCGACCGCCGGCGCGATTCTGTTTGCGCGGCATGGACCGGGAAACTTCCCTGCTGGTTCCGCCGCCATGGACTTCAAAACCCGCACCCTCCAACAATTGCGCGCTCAACGCGCCTCCCTCGCCGCCAAGCACGCCCTCGTGGGCCTCGATGGCTTTGTCGACACGATCGTCACCCCCGTGGCGCTGCGGGCCGGCCAGGGCGAAAATTTCACGCCGATCAACACCATTACGGAGTTCGGCCAACGTATTCTCGGCGCCGCGGGCAAGAGCACGAACATCGAGTTCTACCCGCGCATGGACAAGCTGGGGGGCAACGGCCCCATCATGGCGCACGCCCTGCTCGCGCAGGGTCTCGGGTTGACCTACATCGGTGCGCTCGGTCAGGCGGCCATCCATCCGGTTTTCGCCCCCATGGGCGAAAAGGCCACCCTCGTCAGCCTGTGCGATCCCGCGGCGACCACCGCGGTCGAATTCACCGACGGCAAATTGATGCTGGGCATGATGAAGAGCCTGGACGAGATCACCCCCGACAAAATCAAGGCGGTGATGGGGGCGGACGGCTACCGTGCCGCCCTGGCACAGGCGGACCTCGTTGCCCTCGTCAACTGGACGATGATTCCCAACATGACCGCGGTGTTCACCGATCTGGTGGAGCATGTGCTGCCGCAGGTGCCGGTGCGCCCCGGCCGGACCTTTTTCTTCGATCTGGCCGATCCGGAAAAACGCTCCGCCGCCGACCTCGTCTACGCCCTCGACACCATTGCGCGTTTCGAACAATTCGGCCGGGTCACCCTCGGGCTCAACCTCAAGGAGGCCCAGCAGGTTTACTCCGTGCTCGGGTTTGGCACGGAAACCGAATCCGAACAGGGGCTGCGCACCAAGGCGGCGCGCATCCGCGAGCGGCTCGATCTCACCTGTGTGGTCATCCATCCCAAGGAATCGGCCGCCTGCGCCACCCGCGAAGACACCCACTGGGTGCCCGGTCCCTACGAGGCCCGTCCGCTCATCACCACCGGCGCCGGTGATCATTTCAACGCCGGTTTTTCCGCCGGTCTGCTTATGGGGCTCGCCCCGGAATCGTGCCTCAATCTCGGCGTCTGCACCAGCGGTCATTACGTGCGCACCGGCCGCAGCCCGGGCCTGACCGAGCTGGAAACCTTCCTCGCCAATTGGAAATAACCCCGTCATTCTGACCTCATGCCTCTCAAAGAAAAACCCGCCGGCCGTCTCATCTCCTTCGAAGGCTCGGAAGGCAGCGGCAAATCAACGCAGATCTCGCTGCTCGCCGCCCACCTGCAGAAGCTCCACAAGGAGGTTGTCACGGTGCGGGAACCCGGCGGCACCGAGATCGGCGAGCAGATCCGCAACATCATCGTCCACAATTCCAAGGGCGACGAAATGTGCGCCGAGACCGAGCTGTTGCTCTTCGCCGCGGCCCGGGCGCAACTTGTGCGCGAGATCATCGCCCCGGCCTTGGTCGCCGGTAAATTCGTCCTCAGCGACCGTTTTCTCGACTCCTCCACCGTGTATCAGGGCGTCGCGCGCAACCTCGCCGATGAACCGGTCGCGCAGATCAACCGCTTCGCCGTCGGCAATGTCATGCCCGACATCACCGTGATCATCGACGTGCCCACCGAGGTCAGCCTGTCGCGGCTGCAACAGCGCGTGACCGATCTCCCGGACCGCATGGAGCGTGAAAACATCGATTTCTACCGCAAGGTCCGCGAAGGCTACCTGATACTCGCGAAAAACATGCCCGAGCGCGTCATTTTGGTCGACGGCACCAAGTCCGTGACGCAGGTCGCCAAGACCATCTGGGAGCACGTGCAGCTGCGCCTCGGAATCTGACCATGGTGCCGCAGGTTGAGTGGCCCGCGTCGCTGACCGGCACCCCCACCGTGGCGGTGTTGGAAAACGCCATCGCCCGTCACCGGCTCTCCCACAGCATCCTCCTGCACGGTGACGACCTCGGCATCCTGGCGCAGGTCGCACGCGTCATTGCCGACCGTCTGCTCAACACGCCAAAGTCCAGCGCGCAGTTTCCGCCGGAAAACCATCCCGACTGTTTCGCCCTGCGGCCCACGGGCAAGATGCGGCAGATCTCCGCCGAAGCCACCCGCGATCTGATCGGCAAGGTCCAGGTCTCGGCCAATGTCGCGGAACGCAAGGTCGCCATCATTCATGAGTGCGACCGTATGCACCTCTCCGCCGCCAATATTTTTCTGAAGACCCTCGAGGAACCGCCGGCCAACACCACCCTCCTCCTCCTCACCAACCGGCCCTACGCCCTGCTGCCCACCATCCGCAGCCGCGTACTGCATTTCCGCTTTCCCTCGCTTGACGCCCCGGTGACCCATCCCGGCTGGCAGTCGTGGGTCGCGGATTATCAGGCCTGGCTCGATGCCCTGTCCTCGGGCGTATCCGGCAAGCAGGACATCGCCGGCCATGTTTTCACCCTCTACGGATTGGTCGCGCGTTTCAGCGCCATTCTCGCCGCCGCCACCGATGAAATTTGGAAGCAGGAAAAGACCGGCCTCCCGCCCGAGCTCACGCCCGATGAACAGGTGGCGATCGAGACCGGCATCGCCAACGGCATCCGCGCCCGGCTCTTTGCCGGCATCGAACACGCCACGCGCGGCTTCGCCGTGGACCGGCTCCGCCGCCGCGATGCCACCTGCTCCGCCGCCTTCGTGCGCGCCATCCGCCGGCTCGAACACGATGTCGGCCTGTTGCGGCTGAACCTGAACGAGGCCGCCGCGCTCGAGGACTTTTTGCTCGGCTCGCTGCGCATCTGGGCCCGCCGCTGAAAACCAGACTCCGGGCTGGCCCTGGCCGGTGGCATCGTCAGACTGGTGTGAAAACCCGCACCATCATGCCCACGGCCATCATCCTCCTCAAAATCGATCACAAACGCGTCACCGGCACCGCGGAGCAGATTCTCGACATCCCCGCGGTCTCCGATGTCTATTCGGTTTCCGGCCGTTACGACCTGCTCGTCATCATCAAGTGCGAATCGGTCGACCTGATCGAATGCGTCATCACCGACGAGCTGCTCAAGCTCGACGGCATCGTGGAGAGCGAGACCATGTTCGCCTTCCGCAGCTACGACAAACGCGAGGGCGGCCGCGCCATCGACGTCGATTGACGTGCGGCGCGGCCGGCCTGCTCAGGCGATCGTGAAGCGCAGCGTGTAGCGGCCTGGCTGCAGCCGATACTTAGGCAGGGTGTCCGGACCACAGCTGGCGGTGCCCAAGCCGCGCTGGCCATGGTCGATGTTCAGATACACCTCGGGCCGCGGTTTCAGCTCTTCCGCATGTCTGGCGGCATACAGGTCGGTCGCGGTGAAGTGGCTGGCCGACGCCTCAAAGGTTGGCGCGCCGGCGAACCGCACCCCGGCACCCTTGCCATCATGCAGGCGCAGCCAGCGCACATCCGTTTTGTTGCCGCATTCCTGCGGCATGATGTAGGGCACGTGATCGTCCGTGACCGTGGTTTGCCAGCATCCGAGCAACGCGCTGCGTTTGCGGTCGGAATAATTCTCCCACGGTCCGCGTCCAAACCACTCGAGCTTTTCCAGCGCGGACGGCAGCACCATCGACACGCCGACCCGCGGCAGTTCCGGCAGCTTGCGGTGGATCTCAAACGTGAACTCGGCCGCGATGGTGCCGTCGCCCGTGATACGGTAGGTCTGACTGTGCCGTACCGGGAGCTTGGCGCCGGGCGCCAGCCAGCTTTGAGCGATCGCAATAGCCACCGTGTCACGCTCTGGCACGACTTTCACGCGGCTCTCGGTTAGCTCCATGCGGTCGTAGCCCGCCGCGGTCCAGCTGATCAGCGCCCGTTGCACCCCCCAACCCAGCTCCTTAAAGAGCTTCAGTCCGTCATTGTCGGTGGCCGCCCGCCAGAGATTGAGCTGCGGGCCGCGGGTGATGATCGGGCTGCCGTTGCGGCAGACGTTCCTCAATTCTCCCTTGTCGCGATCCACCTCAAAGGCCAGACCGCCGGCAGCGACGTGCCAGCCGGTTGCGGTTGCGGTCATTTCGGGCCGGGCAGAAATTACGGGCTTCTTGCCCGCGGCCCGCGCTTGGCCAAAGGCCCGCGCCGGCACGTCCAGTTGCTGCCAGGCGACCTCGTGGCCGGCGGTGCACCACGTGGTGGCGGCAGCCGTGTAAAACCGGAAGTTCACATGCACTTCGGCGCCACGCGGCAGGGAAAGTCTGGGCAAATCGATGCGAAACTCCGTTTGCGCGCGCGGTGCCGTGCGGAACACCGGCAGGCTGTCCGTCGCCACCATCTCGCCGTCAACCGTGAGCGCCCACTCGCCCCGCAAATCGCGCAGGTCGGCAAACCAACGGCGGTTTTCGATCACGAAGCGTCCCTCGCCCGCATCCTTGGCGCGAATTCGCGCCGGCTGCGCCAGATGCTTGTATTCGAAAAGCCCGGGGTGCGGCTTGCGGTCCGGCCAGACCAGACCGTCGCACACGAAGTTCTTGTCATTCGGTTCATCGCCGAAGTCGCCACCATAGGCCCAGATCTCGCGGCCGTCCGCCATGCGCTTTTTCAGGCCGTGATCCACCCACTCCCAAATGAATCCGCCCTGCAGACCGTGGCAGCGGTCAAAGGCATCGAAGTAGTCGCCCAGGCTGCCGTTGCTGTTGCCCATGGCGTGCGAGTATTCGCACATGATCAGCGGCCGGCGTTGATCCGGCGATTGCCGGTTGTTGGCCCACTCCTCCAGCTTGGAGATATCGGGATACATCGGGCAAACGATGTCGCTGGCCGCCTGTCCGCCCTGCCAGTCCCGGTTGATCGCGCCTTCGTAATGCAGCGGACGGCTTGGATCACGATGGCGGATCCAACCCGCCATGGCATCGTGATTCGGCCCGTAGCCGCTTTCGTTGCCGAGCGACCAGGCGATGATCGAGGGGTGGTTCTTGTCGCGCTCCACCATGCGCACCGCCCGGTCCAGCAACGCGGGTGCGTATTGGGTGTCGCGGCACATCTCGTTGTAGAACGCGTGCGCTTCCGCGTTTGTCTCGTCGATCACGTAAAGACCGTATTCGTCGCACAGGTCATACCAGTGCGCGTCGTTGGGATAATGCGACGTGCGCACCGCGTTGATGTTGTGCCGTTTCATCACCAGCACGTCCTGCAGCATGCCTTCGCGTGTGACCGCCTTGCCCCGCGCGTCGTCATGATCGTGACGGTTGACGCCGTGGATGCGCACCGGTTGGCCGTTGATCAAAAGCTGACGGTCGCGCACCTCGATGCGGCGGAATCCAATCCGGCAGGCCGTGTGTTCGACCGCGCGTCCCCCGGGTGCCAGCAGGGTCAGCACCGCCGTGTAAAGGCGGGGCAATTCGTCCGACCACAGCTCGGGCCGTGGCACCGGTGCTTCGAACTGGATGATTTTGCGCGCATTGAGCCAGAAATCATTGGTGGGGAAATCCTGCTCCCGGGCCTGCTTCCAAACCGCCCGACCGGCAGGATCGTACAGTTGCACACGCAGCCGGCAGCCCTTGGCCCACTCATCGGGCGCACCGATCCGCATCTCCACCTTGAGCGTCCCCTGGCGCAACCCGTCATCCACTTCGCCGCGCACAAACGCATCGACGATGTGGTGGTCCGCTTGCGAATATAGATACACCTCGCGGTGGATGCCGCCCATCCACCACTGGTCCTGATCCTCGATGAAAGTGGCGTCGGACCACTTCACCACCACCGCGGCGAGAACATGCGTGCCGCCGGGACGCACGTAGGGCGTAAGATCAAACTCCGAGGGCAGCCGCGAATCCTTCGCCATGCGGACGGGTTGCCCATCCACCCAGACATAAAGCACGCTCTCGGCCCCGCCGACATGCAGGATCGTGCGGCGCCCCTGCCAATCGGCCGGCACGGTGAAAACCCGACGGTAAAGCCCGGTGGGATTGGCCGTCGGCACAGTCGGCGGCTGCTCGGGAAACGGCATGATGACGTTGGTGTAGTGCGGCCGGTCGTGGCCGTGCATCGTCCAGTTGCTCGGCACCGGCAGCTTGCTCCACCCCGCCTCCGCAGTGGCGGCAAAACCGGCCTGCACAAATTCAGCCGGCACTTCCTCCGGCCGCGCCAGGAGCTTGAAATCCCATTCGCCGTCCAGCGAGCACCACCAGGGGCTGCGCGAACGGTCGTTGCGCCGTGCCAGCGCGGCCGTGGGGTACGGTTGCAGCGTCGCCCGGGCCGGGAGCCGGTTATACGACAGCGTTTCGGGGGACTGCCAGGACTTGAGCGGGCCGGTCTGCAGGAGATCCATAAACGGCGAGCCAAACAGTTCGCCGCCGCGAGTGAATCAAATTCAGTTGCCCAAGCACGCTGAGTTGACCGTCCGCACAAATTCCTCGCGCGAATCCATGTGAGGATTGTGTCCGGCACCGGCCAGCACATCGATCGTGGCCTGCGGAAAGTGCCTGCGGATGCCCGCATGGTCGTTTGGTCCGACGTAATCTGATTTTCCGCCGGCGATGAACAGCGTCGGCCCGGTGAAGTTGTCGTCCGCATCCAGCGGATTGGCCTCCAATTCCGACAGCGCCGCCGTCAGCACCGGCAGGTTTACCTGCCAGCGCCAGCCGCCTTCCGCCGAACGCGACAAGTTCGTCGCCAGAAATTTGCGCATCGCCCAATTTGGTACCGTCGCCTCCATGCGCTGCTCCGCTTCGCCACGGGATTTGAGTGTCGCCAAATCCAATTCGTTCATGGCGGCAAACTCCGCGCGGTGTTGCGCCCAGCGGTAGGTCTTTGGCGCGATGTCCACGACGATCAAGCGCGCCACTTTCTCCGGATGCCGGCAGGCAAACCGCATGGCGGTTTTCCCGCCCATGCTGTGCCCGAGCAACGTCACCGGCCCGGATACATTCGCATCGAGCCATCCCAGCAGATCCGCTGTCATTTCGGCATACCCCATCCCGTCGGCGTGCGCCGATTCACCGTGATTGCGCGCATCCAAGGTCAGGACGTGATGCGTCAACGCCAGATCGCGGCCCGTCGTCTGCCAGTTGCGCGAGGACCCCAGCAGACCGTGCAAAATGATCAGCGGAGACAGGCCCTGACCGCCCAGATCGCGATGAAACAACGTCAACATGGTCTCAACCCAATCCGGCCGGGACGGCGACGCAAGGCGGGGCCGGGGCAATTTTTCCTTTGCGCCTCGCGGCCTTTGCATGAGCGTCTTCCCGCGCGATGAGCAAAGAGTCGAAACTGACCCCGATGATGGAGCAATACTTTGAGGTGAAACGCGGTCTGCCGCGTGACACGCTGCTGCTCTTTCGCCTCGGGGATTTTTTTGAGCTCTTCTATGACGATGCGGTCACCGCGTCCAAGCTGTTGGGCCTGACGCTGACCAAACGGCAGAACTACCCGATGGCGGGCATCCCGTTTCACGCGGCGGACAATTATGTGGGCAAGCTGCTCGCCGCCGGACGCAAGGTCGCCATCTGCGACCAGGCCGAGCCCGCCAAGGCCGGCAAGCTCGTCAAACGTGTTCTCACCCGCATCCTCAGCCCCGGCACCACCCTCGCCCCCAATCAGCTCGACGCACAGCGCAACCATTACCTCTGCGCCCTCACCACCGACAAAACCGGCCTGCATGCCGCCTGGCTTGATCTCACCACCGGGGAATTCCGGCTCGCGACCGATGTACGGATCGAGAACTTGCTGCCGGTTTTGACCGCCCTCGATCCGGCCGAGCTCATTTTGCCCGAAGGCGAACTCGCCCGCTGGGAAGCCGCCCCGCACGACCAGACGGCCCTCCACGCCCTGCATGGGTTCTGCCGCGACCGGCTCTGTACCGATCTGCCCGCGTACAACTTCGAGACCGCCACCGGGACCAAAACCGTGATGGACACTTTGGGGGTGCTCAATCTCGAGGGTTTCGGCCTCTCGCCGACCCACCCGGCCCTCGGCCCCGCGGGTGCCCTCGTTTACTACGCGACCGAAAACCTCTGCGCCAAGCCCGAGAATCTGCGCTCGCTCCAGGAATACCGCAGTGCGCAAACCCTCCTGCTCGATCCCGCCACCCTGCGCAACCTGGAGATATTCACCTCCAGCCGGGGCACGCGGGATGGATCGCTCCTCGCCGCCATCAACCGCACCACCACCGCGGCCGGTGCGCGTTTGCTCGAACGCTGGCTCGGAGCCCCGCCGCTTGACCTGGAGGAAATCCGCCGCCGGCAGCAGCTCATCGGCGAATTCCTGGCGGAACCGCTCCGCCTGGGCGAACTGCATGCCTTCCTCGACCAGGTGCGCGACATCCCGCGCATCCTCGGCCGGCTGCAAAACCGCCTGCGCAACCCGCGTGAACTCGGCGGCATTCGCGACACGCTCCGCCAGATTCCCGAAATCCAGGCCGCGCTCGCCGCCTTCGAGGGCCGGCTGGCCACCGAATACCGCGAGCGCATCACCGACCTGCCCGAGTTGCGCACTCTGCTGCAGAGCGCCTTGGCCGACGAACTCCCCGCCGATCTGGCCGACGGCAACTACATCCGGGCCGGGCACGACGCCGAACTAGACCGGCTCCGCAGTCTGACCACGGGCAACAAGCAATGGCTGGCCGAACTTGAGCGCACCGAGCAGGAGCGTACCGGCATCAAGAGCCTCAAGGTCAGGTTCACCAACAATTTTGGCTACTACATCGAGGTCACCAAGGCCAACCTGCACCTCGTGCCCGAAGACTACATCCGCCGGCAGACCACGGTGGGCGGCGAGCGTTATGTGACCGAGGGCCTGCGCCAGAAGGAAAAGGAGATCTTCCATGCCGAGGAAAACTCGCTGGCACGCGAGCAGGACCTGTTCGGCGCCCTCGTCTCGGCCGTTCTGGCGGAGGCCGACAGCCTTGCCGGCACGGCCGACGCGCTTGCCGAGATCGACGTGCTCGCCGGTTGGGCCGAACTCGCCCGCGAATGGGACTACTGCCGGCCGGAACTCGACGACGGCGATGAAATTGAAATCACCGAAGGCCGTCATCCGGTCGTGGAGCAGATGCTGAAATCGCCCGAGGCCGCCGCCCGCGGAGCCGGCAGCGCCTTTGTGCCCAATGACACCGGCCTGGCCGGCAGCGATGCGCAGATCGCGCTCATCACCGGGCCCAACATGGCGGGCAAATCCACCTACATCCGCCAGGTCGCGCTGATCACCCTGCTCGCGCAAATCGGATGTTGGGTGCCGGCCAAAGCCTGCCGGCTGGGGCTGGTTGACCGCATTTTCTCACGCGTCGGGGCCAGCGATGATCTGGCCCGCGGCAATTCGACCTTCATGGTCGAGATGAACGAGACCGCCAACATCCTCAACAACGCCACCGACCGTTCACTCATCATCCTCGACGAGATCGGCCGCGGCACCTCGACCTACGACGGTCTCGCCATCGCCTGGTCCGTGGTCGAGCACCTGCACCGTGGCGAAACCGCGGGTCCGCGCACGCTGTTTGCCACACATTACCAGGAACTGACCCAACTTGAAAAACATCTGCCGCGTCTGCGCAATTTCTCCGTGGCCGTGAAGGAGTGGAACGACGACATCGTGTTTGTGCGGCGCGTCGTGCCGGGGGCGGCGGATCGCAGCTACGGCATCCAGGTCGCCCGGTTGGCCGGCCTGCCGCTCTCGGTGATCGACCGCGCCAAGACAATTCTTGCCAAACTGGAGAGCGATGACGCCGTCGTGGCCCTGCCCCCCCCCACCCCCCGGCCGAAGAAGAAAATCAGCGTGAAGTCCGACGACGACTCGCAACTCAACCTGCTGTAATTCGGGAGCCGGGTCCGGAAACCGCCCCCGTGAGGCCGGAGATTTTTTATGTGATTGTATCACCCACGGTGTCGCTGCGCTCCACCGCGGGGACGGCAATAATTGATCCGCTCTGACCGCGGCTTGCGCCAGATTCAAATTGGGTCAGCGACCGCTCATCAGGCCCGGCGCAGTCGCCAGAACTCTCTGGCCTGACAGATCAATTTCTTGAGCACATCAGGAGTGATCGACTGTCGGGGGTCGTCGCCGATGCCCTTGGTGGGATCGATGTGCGATTCGATGCAAAGCCCGTCTGCGCCATAGGCGACCGCGGCCAGGGCCGCCGACGGCACATAAGACGCTTTTCCCACCGAATGCGACGGGTCCACCACCACCGCCGCCCAGGTTTTTTCCTTCAGCAACGGCGTGATACTTTCGTCGGGATGGTTGCGGTAGCCGTCGAGTGTCGGCGTGGTGCCACGCGGGCAGAGCATGATGTTGGGATTCCCAAAAGCCGCGATGTATTCCGCCGCGGAGATGAATTCGTTCAACGGCCCCATGTGGATGCTGCGCTTCAGCAGCACCGAGACCTGCGGCCGGTTGCCGATGGCCCGCCCAATGGCGCGCAGCAGGGAGTAGTTAAGGGCGTTGCGGGCACCGACCTGCAGCACCTGCACCCCGGCATCAATCGCCAGCTTCACATGCTCCTCTTCCATCACCTCCGTGTCGACCGGCAGGCCGGTTCGGCGTGAAGCCTCCATCAGGATGTCGAGCGACTTGTTGTCGCCTTGGAAGGTGTAGGGATTGGTGCGCGGTTTCCAAACACCGCCCCGGAGAACATGCGCACCGGCCTCCTTCATGGCCGCGGCGGTTTCGTAGAAATAACCGGGATTCTTCGGATCGATCGTGCACTGCCCGGCGATCACGAACAGGTCCTCGCCCAGGGTGACCCCGCCGATGGTGAGACGCCCGTTCGCGAGGTCGGAACGCACATCCATCAGTTTGAACGGCGATTGGATGCGGTCGATGCGGTCGATGTAGTCGAGGCCCTCGATCCGGTTGATCATCAGCTCATCACGCTCATCGCCGACGATGGCGTAGATCGTGCGCACCGCACCGATGATGGGTTGGATTTTGCAACCAAACTCGGTCACGATGGCGGTGACTTCGGCGAGCTGTTCAGGGTTCAGGTGACTGGACTTGGGCAGGATCATGGTTGGATTGGGTTGAAAACAAAAAAGCCGCCCGGAAGAGGCGGCTGGAGGCGAAATGAAAAGTCAGTTATCGATCAGTTTTCGCGGCGGCCGCCATGGTGTTTCCGGGTAAAATAACCCCGGAAGCCAAAGCCGAAAAACCAGTTACCGCTGCGAATCATGCCCGAGAAGTGCCGCGCACGCCGGATTTTGTCAACTCCACGTTCGGCACTCAGAGCGCCGTGTCGAACTCGACCGGCAGCGGCGCCTTGGCGCTGAAATGGCAATGCCGGCCGCGAAATTCGTAATCGAAGCTCGTCTCCAGGGAATGCAGAAACATCCGCTTGTGCTTGGTGCGGCGCGCGAAGTCGCGGTTGCGGGCGAAATCCCCGTAAGTCGCATCCCCCACGATTGGCAGTCCGCGCTTGGCGCATTGCACCCGCAGTTGGTGGCTGCGGCCGGTGATCGGCTCCAACCGCAACAACGCGTGGCCGCCGCGGGCCCGCAGCAACGACATGCGGCTCTCGGCCGGAATGTGCCCTTGCGCGGAAGTGCGGATGCGCCCGGCCTGACGTTGCACCGCCAGCCGGTCGCGCCAGATCTGCACCGAGCTTTGCGGCCGGCCAAAGACCAGGGCGTTGTAAACCTTGCGCACGCGCTTCTGCCGGAAATGCAGCTTCATGACTCCGGCAAGCTCCTCATCGGCACACACCAAAATCACGCCCGAGGTCGCCGAATCCAGCCGGTTCAGCAACCACAGTCGCCGCTCGCCGGCCGGTCCCGTCCAGTGATAATACTCCCCCTCGGTTGCGTATGAAGCCTGCAACAGCGAACGCGGCGCATCCGCGGCCTCATTGGGATGCGAAAGCACGCCGGCCGGCTTGGCCAGCGCCGCCAGCCCGTTTTCATCCACGGTCAGCACGCCGACCTCATGGCCGAGCGGCAGCGTGTTCCAGAAATCCGCCTCGGTCGCGCTCACTGATAATAGAACGTGAAGGTCATTTCCTGTTCCTCCCCCAGCACGGCGATCATGTCCGCAGTCCAGTCGCCGTAGGGCGAGCGCATGGTGATGGCCGAGACACAGGCGCGCTGCCCCTGCTCTCCGGCCGTGCCATCCACCCCGATGATGCGCGCCACCTCGCCCTTTTGATTGAGCACGAATTTGACCACTACCTTCGTGCCCGAGCTGGGGTAAACCCGACTCTGGATGAGGATGCGGTCCCACTGGATCTGCACAGTCTCGATCAGCTGCTGCAGATACTGGCCGTAGTTGCTCCAACGGGCGTCCACCGCCGTCGGGCCGATATTGGCGGTGCCGATGCGGTTCTCCGTGAATATCGCCGGACGCGCACGGCGTTCCAACCGGGGCCGCGGTTGGGGCTGGTTAGGATTGATCTGGGGAATGCGGGCGGCAATCCCCTCGGAAGCCGGTGACTCCGGGTCGCCTTCGGCTTCCCGATCGACCGCGGGATCGGGTTGACCGCCGATCTTCGCGATGTTGCTGCCGTAGCTGTCCTCCGCATCGCCGACATCCTTTTCAAATCCACTCAGGGGCGTCTGCTCGCGCTTGGCCTGTTCCGCCTGCTCCGCTTCGTTCGTTTCCATTTCCGGCACCGGCGGCGCACTGGGCATGGGCGGTATCGGCGGGCTCAGCTGTCCCGACACTATCTGGGTGGTCTGGATCTCGGTTTGCCCTTCCAAGGCCGGGCGGTCGCCCGACATGTCCGGGCTCTCCTCCTCCTGGGCCGCCTGCTGGTTCTGGGCACCAAAATTGACCGTGCTGTCGGGCACGTTGTCCGGCGCGTCGGGATTGACCTCCACAAACTGGGTCGGCGCCGGCGTCTCGGTCGCGGTCAGCGCCGTTTCATCCTGCAGCAGTTCGATGTTGAACTCCTGGGCCGGTTGCGCCCGGGGCATCAGGTTGCCCGGGGCGTCCAAACGAAACAAGCGCGGCACCAGCAGAAACAGCAGCACATGCACCAAAATCGTCCCCAGCACGCCGATCTGCGTCGAACGGATGTCGGGATCCTCCGAAAGCCGCGGCAGCGGCAGGCGACGGCGGGAACGGCGGGAGGGCGACTTGGACAGCTGGATCATGCAGGCGTGGAAACGGGAGATTCAGGCAGGAGACCCGCCGCCGTCAAAATTTGTTTCGTTTCATCCAGGGGCAACCCGATGATATTCGAGAGCGATCCACGATACGAAGCGATGATCAGATCACCGTGTTCCTGAATCGCATAGCCCCCGGCCTTGTCCAGGGTATGCACCTTGGCGAGGTAGGTTTCGATGACCGCCTCGTCCAGCACCTTGAAGGCGACCTCACTGACCGCAATCCGGTCGATGGCGAAATGCTCCGCCGCGCGCCGCCAGGCCAATCCGGTGTAAACCTGGTGCGTGCGCCCGCTCAATCGGCGCAACATTGCCCGTGCCTCCGCCAAATCAGCCGGCTTGTTCAGCACATGGTTGTCGAGGCATACGGTCGTGTCCGCCCCGAGCACGTAATCCTGCGGATGCCGCGCCGCCACCCACTCCGCCTTCAGTGCGGCATTGTGCGCCACCATCACGCGCGGATCGGTCGACGGCTCCTCATGTTCCGTCACCTCGGCGGTCACCACCGAGAAATCCACCCCCAGTTGGGCGAGCAATTCGCGCCGCCGGGGCGAGGCCGAGGCGAGGAGCAACCGGGCTTTCATTCGGCGCGATCGGCCAGCACGCGGGCCACGTCGCCCCGGACCCGGGCAAGTTCCACCCGGCTCACTTTGTAGCGGTAAATGGCCTCGACCACATTGTCCCCGGCCTCCGCGAGCCGGCCCTGGGCCTCGATGATCTCGCGGTTGTCGGCCACGCCCTGGGCAAAACGCTGTTGGGCAAGTTCCATTTCCTCCCGCGCCAGCGCCAGACCGGTCTCGGCCACGCTGATCTGTGCGTAGCGCGACGCCGCATCCTGCCGCGCCAGTTGCAGCTCGGCGGAGATTTGGTTTTCCAGGTCCCGCACCCGCAGTTCCTGCGCCCGCCGGCGCGACAGCGCGAAATTCGTCAGCGATTTCGTGCGCGAACCGTCAAACAGCGGCAGGCTGAGTGCGATGCTGCTCGACCAGGTCGTGGCTCCGCCGCCATCCAGCACGCGCTCCGTGGCCTCGCCGTAACTGCCAATCAGGGCCAGCGAGGGCAACCGGCCGTATCGCGCGGCCTTTACCTCCAGTTCATGTTGATCCAGCAGGCGGCGCGCACTCTGCATGTCGGGCCGGCGGTCATACACCTGGGTGGTTTCGATCGGGGTGAACACCCCCGGCTCGGTCCGCCGCACGATGAAATCGGCCAGGGCCAGCGGCCGTTGCATGTCGAGGTCGAGCAGTTGTTTCAGTTGCAGCTCGCTGCCCTGCACCACCGTGGCCTGCTGCAGGCGGGCCTGCACGGCCACGGCCACCTGGGCATCCGCGCGGGTCACGTCGATCTGCGTGGCGACTCCGGCGTCAAGCTGGTGTTGGGCGAGGTCGCGCAGCCGGCGCGCCCGCGCGACGTTGTCATCAAGCACCGCGATCCGCTCGAGATTGCGCAAATGCGCGAAATAGGATTCCGCCACCGCGGCCATCACCGATTGCCGCACCTGGGCCTCGCCCAACTGCGCCACCGCCACCGCCAGCCGGCTGGCCTGATAGGTGGCGATGTTTTCCGGGTTCAACAGATCCAGCCGGGCGTTGAGCTGCGCATCAAAACGGCTGGAAATGCCGGCGCGAACCACGGCCGCGCCGACCGCCGCCGAACGGCTGCGCCGCTGCGTGGCATCAAAGGTAACCTGCGGCAGCAGACTGCTGCGCGATCGCACCGACTGTTCAAATGCCTGCGCGATGGACTCGCGGCTGATGAGCACGGTCAGACTGGTTCGTTCGACGCGTTCCAAGGCCTGCTCCAAGGTCAGGCTCTGGGGCTGTGCCAGCCCCAGGCCGGCCGCCGCCAGCCAAATTCCGGTGTGTTTGAGGTTGAACAACAATCGCATGGTCCGAGGGGCTACCAATCGCCAGTCGCTCCTGAAGTGCAAGCCTTGCGCATTGTAAGATCATGGAAATCCCTCCAACTTCACGGGTTTTGCCACCATGCGCATCGGCCTTGCCCAACTTAACACCATCGTCGGCGACCTCGCCGGCAACCGCGAACGCATTTTGTCCGCTTACGACGCGTTGGTCGCCGCCGGCGCCGGCCTTGTCGTCTTTCCCGAACTGGTGGTGTGCGGCTACCCGCCCCGCGACCTGCTGCTGAAGAAACGCTTTGTCAGCGATGTCGAGCACACGCTCACCGAAATCGCCGCCCGGATCGGCCGCGTACCGGCCTTGATTGGCACGGTCGAGCGCAACGCCGGCAACCACGGCCGGCCGGCCTTCAACTCCGCCGCCTTCTGCCATGAAGGCCGCGTGGTCACCCACGCCCGCAAATGCCTGCTGCCGACCTACGACGTCTTCGATGAGGACCGCTATTTTGAACCCGCCGAACAGCCCGCGGTGATCGTGCATGACGGCCTCCGCATCGGCGTGACCATTTGCGAGGACATCTGGACGCATCCAAATCTCAGCACCCGCCGGCTATACCGCGGGCGGTATCCGATCGATCAGCTGGCCGCCCAAAAATGCGACTTGATGATCAACCTCTCCGCCAGCCCCTGGCATCACGGCAAGGGGCATGTGCGGCAAAGCCTCGTGACCGACGCCGCCCGTCGTCTGGGCTGCCCGGTGATTTACGCCAATGCCATCGGCGGCAACGACGAACTGATTTTTGACGGTCGCAGTCTCGTGGCCGACGCCGCGGGCACGGTGATCCACGGCCTGGCCGCCTTTCGTGAGGACCGGCACGTGGCCGACCTGAACATTCCGCGTCCTCACCTCGCGCCCACCTTTGTGCAGGAAGACATGCAGGACATGTTTGATGCCCTCGTGCTCGGCCTGCGCGACTATGCGCACAAGAGCGGCTTCAAACGCGCACTGATCGCCCTGTCCGGCGGCATAGATTCCGCGCTGGTCGCCGTCATCGCCACCGAAGCCTTTGGCGCGGACAACGTCACCGGCGTGTCGCTGCCCTCCTCGATTTCCTCCCAACACTCAAAGGACGATGCGCGCCTGCTCGCCGCCAACCTCAGCATCCGTTTCGAGACCATCGCCATCGCCGACGCCGTCACCGCCTGCGAGACCGCCCTCGCCCCTGTCTTCACCGGCAAATCCCGTGACGTGACCGAGGAGAACATCCAGGCCCGCATCCGCGGCGTGCTAATGATGGCGCTCTCCAACAAATTCGGTTCCCTGCTCCTCACCACCGGCAACAAGAGCGAGGTCGCCGTCGGCTACTGCACGCTGTACGGCGACATGGCCGGCGGGCTCGGCGTGATCAGCGATGTTTTCAAGACCCAGGTTTACGCGCTCTCCCGCTGGATCAACCGCGACCGTGAGATCATCCCGTGGAACACCATTGAGAAACCGCCCAGTGCCGAGCTGCGTCCCGACCAGAAAGACCAGGACAGCCTCCCGCCCTACGAGCAGCTCGACGCCATCCTGCAGGGTTACATCGAGGAGGGCCTGTCCCGGCGCGATCTCGTCGCCGCCGGATTCCCCGAGGCGGTGGTCACCGATGTCGCGCGCAAGGTCGATCTCAACGAATACAAACGCAAGCAGGCCGCGCCCGGCCTCAAGCTCACCCCCCTCGCCTTCGGCGTCGGCCGCCGCATCCCCATCGTGCAGAAATATGTGAGCTGATACGCCCGGTCCTTCGGCGCCGCATTCTTCCAATTCCAGCAACATGACCTCCCGATCCGATCAACTCTTCGCCCGCGCCCTGCAACTCATCCCCGGCGGCGTGAATTCGCCCGTCCGTGCCTTCCGCTCCGTCGGCGGCGCACCCTTCTTCGTCAAGTCCGCCCATGGCGCGACGCTGACTACTGCCGACGGCCGCGAACTGATTGATTTCGTCTGCACCTGGGGCCCGGCCATCCACGGCCACAATCATCCGCGCATCAAGGCCGCCATTGTGGCCGCGCTGGAAAACGGCACCTCGTTCGGCACGCCCAATCCCTACGAGGTCGAGATGGCGGAACTGATCGTGACGTTTTTCCCCTCGATCCAAAAGGTGCGCATGTGCAACAGCGGCACGGAAGCCACGATGTCCGCCATCCGGCTGGCCCGCGGCTTCACCAAGCGCGACAAGATCATCAAGTTCGCCGGCTGTTATCACGGCCACTCCGATTCGCTGCTGATCAAGGCCGGCTCGGGTGCGCTCACCCACGGCAATCCCGACAGCGCCGGCGTGCCCGCGTCTTTCGCCCGCGAAACCATCGTTCTGCCCTACAACGATCCAGCCGCGCTCGACGCCGCCTTTGCCGCCAATCCCGACCAGATCGCCGGCGTCATCATCGAGGCGTATTGCGGCAATGTCGGTTTCATCATGCCCGATCCCGGCTACCTGCGTCACCTGCGCGAAATCACGGCGCGGCACGGCACCGTGCTCATTTTCGACGAGGTCATGACCGGATTCCGTCTCGCCAAGGGCGGCGTGCAGGAACTCGAAAGCAGCACTCCCGACCTCACCACGCTGGGCAAAATCATCGGCGGCGGCCTGCCCGTCGGCGCTTTCGGCGGCCGAGCGGACATCATGGATCATCTCGCGCCGCTCGGTCCGGTTTACCAGGCCGGCACGCTCAGCGGCAACCCGCTCGCCATGGCCGCGGGCATCGCATCGCTCCGGATGTTGGAGGAACTCGATCCCTACGCCCGCCTCGATCGGCTGGGCGCGCAATTGCGCGACGCCGTGCAGGCCGCCGCCCGGGCCAAGGGCCTGCCCGTGCAGGTGCCGCAGCGTGGCTCGATGTTCAGCATCTTTTTCAACGACGCGCCGGTGCGTGATTACGCCACGGCATTGCGCAGCGACGCCAAGGTGTTCACCCGTTTTTTCCATGGCTGTCTCGACCGGGGCGTTTATCTCGCGCCGAGTGCCTTCGAAGCCGGATTCATCAGCACCGCCCATGAAGGCGCCGCCATCACGCGGGCGGCGGAAGTCTTCACCGAAGTCATTCGCGAACTTTGAACAGCCCGCAGTTGCCGGCGCGAATTCCGCCTGCATACTGGCTACCGATGCGACTCCGCATAGTCAGTCTTCCGTTTTTTCTGCTGACCGCCTTAGTTTGGGGGCAACCGGCCAACGCTCCTTTGTTGCCGCTGGATGACTTGCATCCCGGCATGCAGGGCGAGGTCTGGACCGTTTTTCGCGGCACCGAGCCGGAGCCATTCGCCGTCGAGGTCACGGGCGTGGTCCGCAACGCTCTCGGCCCGGGCAAATCCCTGATTCTCTGCCAGCTCACCGACGAACGTGTACAGAAGATGGGCGCGGTCGCCGGTATGAGCGGCAGCCCGCTCTACGTGAACGGCCGGCTCGCCGGTGCGCTCGCCTACCAGGTGCAGAAATTCGAAACCGTGCGCTATGCCGGCTTCACGCCCATCGCCGATCTGCTCGAGGTCCGTCACAAATCAGACCAGGCCGCCGCCCGGGCCGACCCGTCGCGCAAAGCGGATCTCTCCCCTGCCGCGACTGCATCCGACTCCGGACTGCAGCCGCTCACGCCCGTATTCACCGGCGCGGGTTTGAGCCCGCTGGTCGTCGACTGGCTCGCGCCGCAGTTTGCCGCGCTCGGTCTGCGCCTCAGTGCCTTGGGCGGACAGATGGAATCCGGCGATGCTGCCGCCTTGCCGGATCGCCCCCTGCAGGCCGGCGATGCCGTCGCCGTGGCGTTGGCCACCGGCGACATCACGCTGGCCGCCACCGGCACCGTTTCCCACGTCGATGGCAGCAACGTGCTTGCCTTTGGTCACCCGATGCTCGGGCTGGGCGATGTGGCGCTGCCTCTCGCCCGGGCCGAGATCGTCACGATTCTGCCTTCCAATCAGAACTCGCTCAAAGTCGCCAACACCGGTGCGATCATTGGCACCGTTGACCAGGACCGCCTGTCCGCCGTGGCCGCACAACTGGGGCCCGTCCCGCCCATGATTCCCGTGGAAATTGTCGTGCATGAGCCCGGCCACGCGCCCCGCATCCTCGAATTTTCCAGCGCCCGCCACGCCCAGCTGACCCCTCTGGCCGTCGGTGCGGGCGCCGCCCAGGCCGTGCTGGGTTCGAACGATGCGGGCTTGACCCACGGCGTGCGCCTGGAGGCCGAGTTCGAGTTTCCGGCCCACGGCCCCGTGCGCACCGCCACCGTGTTGAGCGGCCCGCAGGGTATGAAGCAAAGCCTGGCCGATTTCACCGCGGACATCGGCGCATTGCTGCAGAACCCCTACGCCGAGGTGTTCCCCGCGCGCATCAGGCTCAACGTCATCCCGCTGGCCGAGAATCCGCTCACCACGCTGGAGACCATGCAGCTGTCGCGCAGCCACGTCACACCCGGCGACACGCTGCACATCACACTCGGTTGGCGGGATTTCCAAGGCACCCCCGACCGCGAAACTCTCTCCTTCACCGTGCCCTCCGATTGGCGGGGCAAATCGCTCGCCGTGATCGCCACCAACGGCCGCGAGTTGGACAAGCTGACCGGACGCGCCGGCGTCATCGCCGCCGCGCAGTTGCGGGGATTCGACGCCTACCTCGATTTCGTGCGCCAGGCGCGCGCCAGCGACGGGCTGGCAATCGCGGTGGTTGAAACCGCCACGCTCTTCGTGGACCAGACCACCGTCACGCGCGACCTGCCCGGCTCACTCGCCCGCATCGCACGGAGCTCCGATCAAAACCGCTACCAAATCCGGCAGGCCGCCGCCACGCTCTGGGAACAGCAGGTGCTGCCCGGCCGCGTGGTGCCCGGCCTGTTGCGTCAAACTTTCACCGTCGGCGATTGAAGCATGAACCTCCGTTTGCCTCCCGGGCTTGCCCTGTTGTTCCTCCACCTGGCGGTCGCACTGCCGGCCGCACCGCTCTCCAAATCACAGCGGATTGATTTTTTCCGCGATACCAACAGCCGTGATCTGCAGGGTGTCTTAACCAGATCCGACGGACGCGTCCTGCCCGGGCCGGCACTGTCCGCCCTGACAACGGATTTGGATGCCGACCTGCTGTGGTCGTTCGCCACCGACCAAGCGGGCAATCTGTTGGTCGGCACGGGCCCGGACGGCAAAATCCTGCAAATCGACCCACGGCAAACATCACCCACGGCGACCGTTGTTGCCGACCTCCCCGACAGCCACCTGTTCGCTTTGCTGGCGTTGCCCGATGGTTCGCTGCTGGCCGGCACATCGCCGGAGGGCGGCCTCATACTGATCCGTGACGGCCAGGCGCTCGCCCGGGCAAAGCTCCCCGCCACCTCGGTGCTCGATCTGGCCTTGCTCCCGTCCGCGCCCGGTGCTGCGCCGGTGGCGCTGGTCGCCACCGGCAATCCGGGCCGCATCTATCGGGTCGACCTTGAACATTTCGCCCGCCCCGCGGCCAATGAGGAAACCGAAGAGCAGGCCACCGACGAGGCGTTGGCGACACGTGGCATCACTCTGTGGGGCCGGGTGCGCGACCAGAATCTCCGCCGTTTGACGGTGCTGGCCGATGGCAGGGTGCTCGCGGGCTCCGCCCCGGCGGGCAATGTCTATGCGTTCCCCGCCACCGGCGGTTTGCCTGTCGTGCTCGCGGAAAATCGCGAGGCCGAGGTCACCGATCTGCTGCCCGTGACCGGAGGTTTCTTTGCCGCGATCACCTTTGCGGCCGAACCGGGTGACGCCCGGGTCAAACGCGGCGGGGAGCAATCCAACGGCAGCAAGGACAAGCCCGACCAGCCTGTGACCGACACCGCCACATTGCTGTTCAACGACCCGGCTCCCACTCCCCGTTTTCGCGGCCGGAGCCAACTGGTCTGGTTTCCCGACGACGGATTTCCCGAGGTCGTGATGGCGCGTCAGCAAACCGCCTTTTACCGGCTGCAGGAATATGACGGGCTCATCCTCATCACGGGCGGCGAGGAAGGCGAACTGCTCGGCTACGATCCTGTGCTCCGGCGCAGTGTCACCCTGCCCGGCGCCGTCGCGGGCCAGCTCAACGCCATCCTGCCGGCGCACGATCACCCCGGGAGCTTTTTCGTACTCGGCAACAATCCGGCGGCGTTGCTGCAGCTGACATTTGGCGAAACCAACCCGGCCACACTCACAACCAAACGCCTGGATCTGGGCGGGCCGGCCCGGATCGGCGCCCTCCGGTTCAACCCCGGTGCCGGCACCCGCACCGACGACCTGCGCGTGGAACTGCGCGTCAGCTTCAGCAGTCAGGAGCATGAGGGTTGGGGCGAGTGGCGCCAGGCCGTGCCGCGGGATGGAGGGTGGAGCATCGACGGCCTGCGTGGTCGCCATGTGCAGGCCCGTTTGACCATGCCGGCGACACCGTTCGAACTGCCCCCGGCCGAGATTCACTTTCTGCCGCAGAACCGCCGGCCACAGCTGGTGGATTTCCAGGTACTGGCCCCGGATTTCATGCTGCTGCCCGCCCCGGAACACATTGAGCCGCCGGCATCCACTCTCGGCCAGATTCTTCAGTCGGGCACCAACGAGGCCAACCTCCGCAGTCAATTCCTCGCCTCGCAGATCGTGCCGCAAACCGGCACCCAGGTCGTGTATTGGCAGATCAACGATCCCGACGGCGACAACTTCGTGAGCACGTTTTCGTTGCGCCACGGGCAAGCCGATGACTGGACCGATCTCGCGGTGGAAACCACCGCGCCCTACGCGCAATTCGAGACCTCCCACCTGCCCGAGGGCGTTTACCACACCCGGCTCACCGTCGCCGAAACCGCACCGCGCCCGGCCTCCGACCGGCAGCGCACCACTTTCTCAACCGCGGACATCCTGATCGATCGCACCGCGCCGGAGATACTCGACGCGTCCATTGATCGGCATGACGCGCACTGGCGGATCAGTGTCACGATGCGTGACGGGCTTTCGTTGCCGGCCGGTCTGGAAGTCAATTTCAACCACGGCCTGAAAGTCGTCGTGGAGCAGCCGGCCGACGGCATCCTCGACGGTGACACCGAGACTTTTGCCGTGGAAATTCCGTTGTCGCGGGCGACCGGCGCCACCGCGGTCGAGGTCGTGGCCTTCGATACACTCGGCAACAGCTCCGCGCGCCGGCTGCCCCTGCCCTCCCGTTAAGCGTCGCGTCACACGCGCTCAGAACGTCTCTTCCACCAGTCCGATCTGGGCGGCATAGAGCGAGAGCTGGGCGACGCGGTGCAAGCCGGTTTTCTTCATCAGGTTGCTGCGGTGATTCACGATGGTGTTAACACTGACGCCGAGCTTATCCGCCATCTCCCGCGAGCTCATGCCTTGGGCGATGCATTGCAAAATCGTGCGTTCCCGCGGCGTGAGCGCGGCTTGGTCGTGCGTCACCTTGTCCGGTTGCGTCACGAGATCCTTGACCATGTCGCGCACCTGCGAGCCGAAATAAACCCGGTCGTCACGCACCGCGTCCAGCGCCTCGCGCAATTCGTCGATCGACGCGCCCTTGCCCACCACCCCCTGCACCCCGGCGCCCAGCACGGCCTTGACCATCCGCGGCGTGAGATTGCCGGAAAATACGATGAAACGCGCCTTCGGCGCCGCCTGCTTCAATTCCTGCAGCAGAGAAATCCCCGTAACGTTGGGCATCACCATGTCGAGCACGATGATGTCAGGTACAATCCGGCGGCACAGTTCCACACCTTCCGCGGCCGTGGCGGCCCAGCCCGCGGCTTCATAGCCGGACTGCAAACCGATGACCTGCACCAACATTTCGTTGAGCGCGATGTGATCATCAATGACCACCACACGTTGCGCTGATGAAGGGGTCGAAGAGGTTTCCATGTTAATTATAGGTATTTGCAATAAGCGAATCCCTTCTCTGTTTACTAACAAATAAATGCTTTCAGTGCCAAAATGAGGTGATCGCCCGATCTGCATCCCCATTTCACACTAATCGGGCGCTGGTTTGTTTTGCTGGGTCACGCTTTGCCATGATTGGCCCGAGCGTTCCGGATACGGGTGAGAAATTGCCCGCTCTCACGCCCGCGGATGAGCCTTGGCGTAGATTTCCTGCAGCCGCGCCACACTGACATGCGTGTAAATCTGGGTGGTGGACAACTGTGCGTGACCGAGCAGTTCCTGCACCAGTCGCAGATCGGCTCCGGCATTCAGCAGGTGGGTGGCGTAGCTGTGGCGCAGCTTGTGCGGCGTCAGTTCCAACGGCAACCCCGCCAACGCCAGGTAGCGTTTCAACAACAGTTGCACCTGACGCACCGGCAAACGCTGGAAACGGCGCGTGATGACCACCGGCGCCCGGGCCGAGGTGTTGCGGGCAAACTCTTCCCGAAATTTCTGCAGCACCGCGGTCGCGATCCGCCCCAGCGGGCACAGGCGCTCTTTGCGCCCCTTGCCCATCACCCGGGCCACGCCCTCCTTGAGGTCAATGGCACCGTAATCCAAACCGCTCAATTCGCTGACCCGCAGGCCGGCCCCGTAGAGCAACTCCATCACCAACCGGTCGCGCCAGGCGGTAAACGCATCGATGCTTCCGTTGTCGAGCAACCGCTGTGGGCCCAGCAACAGCGCCTTCATCTGCTCCTCCGTCAGAAACTGCGGCAGGCGTTTCTCCAGCTTGGGCAACGGCACCCCGACAAACGGATTCCGCTGCAGCCGGCCGTGGCGCAGCCAGTATTTCATCAGGGCGCGCAAAGCCGAGACATGGTTGTGCAACGTGCGCCGGCCGAACCGCCGCTGCGCCTCGATCACAAAATCGCGCATGTCCCGCGCATCGAGTTCGTCATAGCCGCGCGCCTCCAAACCGCTCGCCACCAGCCAGCGGTAAAAATCATCAAACGCCTGCCGGTAGTTGCGCAGCGTGTAGGGCGAGTAACGGCGCTCTTTCGCCAGATGCAGGGCGAAGGGTTCCCACCATGCCGCCAGCACGGACTCAGGCGGTGGGGCGGGCGGCGGACTGGATTCGTTTTTCGACATCTTGCATCACCCGGTCGGCCGTGCGGCGCAGCGCGCCTTCCGGATCCAGCCCGCGCTCGCGCGCCGCCGCCGCCAGTTCAAACAGCTGTCGGCCAAGGGATTCATCATCGAGAGTTTGCCCCAGCGTCTTGATCCGGGCCGTGTCCACCACGCCATCCGCGGGCAACCGCTGTTTTTCGACCTGCTTCCAAACCGCCTCGGCATACATCAGCGCCGGCAGCCGCGGCGGCAGGACCTTGAACACGCCGCTTGTTGCCGGCCCATTCTTCTTTTCCTGCTGCTTGATCTGTTCCCACTTGGTGATGACCTCGTCCGCCGTGTCCAGCTGGCCGTGATCACCGAACACGTGCGGATGCCGCCGGATCAGCTTTTCGTTGATCTCGCGCGCGACGTCATCGAAATCAAAGTCCCCGCGCTCCGCCGCCAGTTGGGCGTGAAAGACCACCTGGATGAGCACGTCGCCCAGTTCCTCGCGCATGTGCGGGATGTCGTTGCGATCGATCGTGTCGAGCAACTCGCTGCATTCGTCGATCAGGCAACGCGCCAGCGTCTGGTGGGTTTGCTCGCGATCCCACGGGCAGCCGTCGGGCGCCCGCAGCCGGGCCATGGTCTGGCGAAGTTCGTCAATCGGCTTCATGCGCGGAATTTGCCCGCGGAACCCGGGGAATACACGGAAAAACCGACAACTTTCTGCTTTGTCTTCGCGATGTTCCGTGTGTTCCGTGGGCCGCCTCATGGACAAGCTCACCGAAATCATGGCCTGGAAACGGCGCGAGATCGCCGGCTTGGTGCGAACCGTGTCCAACGCGGAACTCGCCGAGCTCAACGCCGCCCTGCCCGCCCCGCCATCGTTCGCGTCGGCGCTGCGCCGCCCGGACGGACAACTGGCCGTGATCGCCGAGATCAAACGCCGCTCCCCTTCCGCCGGCGCCATTGCCGCCGGCATCTCCGCCCCGGAGCAGGCGTTGAAATATCGTGCCGCCGGCGCCGCCGCCCTCTCCGTCCTGACCGACGAAAAATTCTTCGGCGGCACGCTCGACGATCTCACGGCGGTCACAACCCAATTTCGTACCCGGCCGCCCTCCATTCCCTGTCTGCGCAAAGATTTCATGGTGCACCCCATCCAGGTGCGCCAGGCCCGCGAAGCCGGCGCCGCCGCCATCCTCATCATCGTGCGTGCACTCAACGACGCCGAGATCTGCGCCCTCCATACCGCCGCGCAGGCCGCCGGGCTCGACGCGCTGTTTGAAATTCACAACGAGGCGGAACTGGAACGTGCCGTCGGTCATGGCGCGAAGATCATCGGCGTGAACAACCGCGACCTGGCCGTTTTCAAGACCGATCTCGCGCTCAGCGAGCGGCTCATCCCGCAATTTCCCGCCCACGTGACCGCGGTCAGCGAAAGCGGCATCTTTGGCCGCACCGAGGCCGCCCGTGCCCGTGGCGCCGGCGCTCATGCCGTGCTGGTGGGCGAAGCCCTCATGAAGGCGCCGGACACCGCCGCCCTGCTGCACGAGATCGCCACCGCCTGAATACAATAAAGCCGGTCTCGCGGCCGGCCCGCATGGATTGACGCAAATCGGATGGGCGCCCAGCAATCTGATGCCGAAAGCCAGGCCTTCGGTCGCAAGCCTGGTCCGGACGGCTTCAAGGGTGGATTGGAATGTTTGGCGGCCGTTGTGGTTGGCCTGGCGCCATCAAATTATCGTGCGTTCTCCCCCGGGTCAGCGCCCCATGCCCGCGTTTGACGTCCGTCCGCAATCCGCCTCAGCTAAGCTGCGATGCCTCTTTCCCCTTCCGCCACGCGCGATTTGCTCAGCAGCCTCGGACACTCCCCGCGTCGCTTCCTGGGGCAGAACTTTCTGGTCGACGGCAATATTGTGCGCAAATCGCTCGAACTCGCCATCGTGCGCCCGGGCGACACCGTGGTCGAAATCGGCCCGGGACTCGGCACCTTGACCTCCGCCCTGCTCGAGACCGGCGCCACCGTGTGGGCGGTGGAAAAGGATCCGACCCTCGCCGGGCATCTGCGCAACACACTGCTGATGCAATATCCGGACAGATTTCACCTGCTGGAGGGCGATGCCGTGGAACATCCGCTCGCCGGGCTCGTCCCGGCAGAGGAGGAATTCAAAATCGTGGCCAACCTGCCCTACGCCATTTCCAGCCCGTGGATGGAGGCCGTGCTGGCCGGGCCGTTGCCGGCGCGGATGGTGTTGATGCTGCAGTTGGAGGCCGCCGAGCGTTACGCAGCCGATCCCGGCACCAAGAATTTCGGCGCGATTTCCATCTTTCTTCAGTCCGCCTACGCGCTGCAACCCGGACATCGCGTGGCCGCGGCCTGTTTTCATCCCCGGCCCGACGTCGATTCATGCTTGCTGCATCTCGTCCGCCGCGACGTGCCCTTTCGTTTTGCCCGGCCCGCCCGCACCCTTATCCGCGAGTGTTTTCAACAACGCCGCAAGCAGCTCGGCTCCATCCTGCGCAAACGCCTGCCCGATGGCGGCCGAACCTGGCTTGCCCATCTTGCCAACCTGGGTTTTTCGGCACAGTCCCGTGCCGAACAGATTCCGGTGTCCGCCTGGCAGGAATTGACCCTCGCCAACCCGCCCGTATAGACTATGACTTTTGCCATCAAGAATACCCATATGCGACCACCATTTCGCCTACTCGCCTGTCTGCTGATGCTTGCCCCCTGCCTCGCGACCGCCCAACCCGGTCTCAACGGACGGATCGATGGGCGTAACTATGTTGCTCCCGGCGGGCATTACCGTGTGACCATTCCCGTGCTCCCGGAACTGGGCGGCAACATTTCCGACACCCAGAATGTCGTCGTTTTTCAGGACGACTACAATGTCCACGTCAGCATCGCCGCCTTTGAGTTGGACGCCACCCAGCGCTGGGAACTTTCCACCCGCGGGCTCAAGGACTACCTCAATGATTTCTTCACCAATCTCGTGATGCCCGACTTTGCCCGGATGTTTCCGGAGTCCTCCATCGAAAGCGCCACCTTTGACCCCAATTTCATGGGCGGCACCCTGCGCGCCCATATTCTCCTGCCCGGCGGCAGCATGTTCGCGCAGCAGATCGCCCCCCTGCGCGGCGATGACGTTGAAACCGTGGCCAAGCGCGGCAACCTGGTTTTCATCCGCAACAACATGGTCTTTGTGGTCAGCGTCGAGCTGACCGAGCGCATCATCGAGGGGCCGAGCTACAACCGCACCACCGCCCAGGAGGACGCCATTCTGCGCGAACGGCTCGAAATGATCGTCAACAGCATGACCTTCGCCCGGCCGGCGTCCGGCTGAGCCACCGCCTCGAAGCGGCAGACCGTTTGGCGTCCGAGCCTGCTTGCAGGCGATCTGAGGCCGTTTGTTGTAGGAGCCTGCTTGCAGGCGATCGAAGCGAGCGCTTAGTGCCCGTGCCGGATTGCTTGGCGGCAAGCTCCGACCCAATCGGGCGCATAAAAAAGCCGCCCGGTGAAAGGCGGCTTTGTCCTTGGATTTCTGCTCCGTTGCTTACTTGTAGCCGGGCAGGAATTTCTTCTCCGCCTTGAACATCTCGAGCGTCATCTGCTTGATCTCCGCCGGCGAGCAGATCGCCGAGGTCAGCGGGTCGAGCATCAGGGCGTAGATCGCCTTTTCCACCGAGCGCTCAATGCAGGCCTGCGCGCCGAGATCGAACATGCGCATGTTCGAGTCGCACAACGCCGCCATTTGCGCGGGCAAGGCGCCGTAGCGCGTCGGGTTGATGCCGTTGCGGTCGATCATGCAGGCCACCTCCACGCAGCCGTCGGCCGGCAGGTTGGTGATCAGCTGGCCCGCGCCCCTGAGGTTGTTCATCACGTTGCCGTGGATGCGGAACGGGCTGTCCTTCTCGCGCGCCTCGATGATCCAGCTCGCGTATTCCCAGCTGCGCTCCCACTCCATCGGCTCCTTGCCGGCGAGCATCAGACCGCGTTGCTTGTCCGCCATCTTGCGCCAGGTCGGCCAGTTGTCGGCGTAGAAGCTTGAACCGCCGTGGTAACCTTCGCGGCTGTAGCGCTGAATGAGGTCCTTCCGCTTGCGGTAGTAAGGCAGGTATTCCGAAAGGTGGCCGCTGGATTCGGTGATGAAGGCGCCGAAGTGCAGCATCATGTCCTTGCGCACGATGTCCTGATGCCACTCGGGCAGCTCCCATTCGTGCTTGCTGAGACGCTTCGGATTCTTCGGCCGGCCTTCCTTGAACGCGCGCTCGAGGTCGGACTTCGCCTTGCGCTTCAGCAACGGATACAGGTCGCGCCCCTGGTGCTGCAGCTTGGTGAACCACGCGAGGTGGTTGATGCCCGCGCACTCCCACTCCATTTCCTTGATCGGCACGCCCGCGCGATCGGCCAGCAGTTGGCTCGTGCCCTGCACGGAATGACACAGGCCGACGATCTGCATCGACGAGGTGCGGCCGGCGGCCAGACACATCATCGCCATCGGATTGGTGTAGTTGAGTACGATGGCGTTGGGGCAAAGATCTTCGGCATCCTTCAGAACCTGCAAAAACACCGGGATCGTGCGCATCGATTTGAACAGGCCGCCCGGTCCGATCGTGTCGCCGATGCACTGGTCGATGCCATATTTGGCCGGAATGTCGTTGTCGAACCGCACGCAGGCCGTGCCGCTGACCTCGATGCAGTTCACGATGTAGTCCGAATTCCCCATCACCTTGCGGCGGTCGGCCGAGCCAATGACCGTCCAATTCGTCTTGCCCAGCTGTTGCGCCAGCCGGGTGATGAGCTTGGTCATCGTGGTCAGTCGCTCCCGGTCGATGTCCACCAGCGCGATGGTGCCGCCCTGGTCGCCCGGGATGCGCAGCACATCGTTCATCAGCCGCGGCGTGAACGCGCTGCCGGCGCCGAGCATCGTGATCTTGATCGGGCGCTGCAGTTGGCCCGGCAGGCCGGCGGCGGCGGCATCCTTGGTGTGATCGGCATGGCCGACCAGGGTGGTTTTCTTGGCACTCATGGGTGGATTGGTGTTACGGGGAGTTGGGGATGAAATCGCGTTTCAGCATCGCTGCTGTGGTGCGCAGGCGAGATAGTAAAAGTTTGATTCCAATGTGCATAATGTGATGTTGATTCCATGTCCACCGAACCCTTTGCCTTCGTCCATATCGCCGCCGAGGAGGTTCGCCGCACGCCCGATTATCACCTCAACAATGCCGACCGGGAGGACCGGAACTCTCTGGTCATCCAGCGCACCCTCGGTGGCAGCGGTTTTTTTCGCGACGCCCGCGCTCGCCGGCTGGTGCCCGTGGGCAGCGCCATGCTTTTCAGTCATGCCGAGGACTCGGATTACGGCTACCCGCCCGAGGCCGACGTCCCCTACCGGTTTCACTTCATCTCCTTTTCCGCCCATGGACTGGAACCGCTATTCCGGCGTATCCGGACCGATTTCGGCTCGGTCGTGCGACTGCCGGAGGAATCGGAGGCCGGCGCGCTGTTCAACGAGATCATGACGCGCACGCGCAAACGGCAGTTTCGCGACCGACTGGAGGAAACCGATTTCCTGCACCGTTTGCTCATCGCCGTTTACCGTGAGCAGGTCCATGGCACCCGCACGAGCGACCCGGTTGAGTTTGGCCACCATTACTTGCGCAACCACTTTCGCGCCCCAGTGAACCTGAAAGACGTGGCTGCACGCTGCGGCATCAGCCGCGAACACTTCATCCGCGAATTCAGCCGGCGCTACCAACAGTCGCCCGGCGTGCTGTTGCGGAGCATCCGGCTCGACCACGCGCGCACGCTGCTTGGCGCCACCTCGCTCAGCGTGCAGGAGGTCGCCCTGGCCAGCGGTTTCACCAGCAGCAACACCTTCTGCCGGGCGTTTCGCAGCCGCTTCGGACACAGTCCGGGCACCACGCGCTGAAGCACGGCCCCGCACCCTTGCCCGCTCAACCTGCCAACCGCCGGTGCAGCGCAAAAGCCCCGCGCAGGTCGAGGCTCAGCTTGTCCTGCAATGCCTGCAGCTCGCGGTAGAGCGCCGTGCGCTTTTTGTCCGGCCAGCAGCGGGTCTGTTCGTTGACGGCCACCACGCCTTCGGTGAATTTTGTGATTTTCGCCCGGGGGTTGCTCTGTCGCGCCAGAACCCACGCCGCCTGGATGGCCCCGCCCAGCGCCGCGCCTTCGTCCTCCACCATCGCCACGACCGGCACGCCAAAGACATCCGCCATGATCTGCCGCCAAACCGGTGATTTCGCGCCGCCGCCGGTCACGCGGATTTCCTTCGCCTTCGCGCCGAGCGTCGCGAGCCGGTTGAGTCCGTAATTCATGCCCAAGGTTACTCCCTCCATGGCGGCGCGGGCCAAATGGCCGGGTTGGAAATTCCGTCCATTCAATCCCAGCAACACCCCCGAGCCATCCGGTACATTCGGGGTGCGCTCGCCCGCCAGATACGGCAGCAACACCAAGCCTTCGGCCCCCGCCGGCGCAGCGTCGACCGCCGCGGCAAACGCCGCGTGATCCTGCCCGAAGAGACCGCGCACCTGTTCGGTCACGGTGGTCACATTCATCGTGCACAACAGCGGCAGCCAGCCGCCAGTGGAGGAGCAAAACGCCGCGATCTCCCCCTGCCCGTCCACCACGGGTTGGTCCGCATACGCGTAGATCGTGCCGCTGGTGCCGAAGCTGGCGGTGACGACACCGGGACGCACATTGCCCGTGCCAATCGCCCCCATCATGTTGTCGCCACCGCCGGCCGAGACGATGACTTCGGACGACAAACCGTATTTGGCCGCGATTTCCGGTCGCAGTTTGCCGGCAATGCCATCGGACGCGCTGAGCGGTGGCAGCCAGTCGGCCAAACGGGGATCGATCGCGTCAATCGCCGCTTTCGACCAGATCCGCTTGCGCACGTCCATCAGCGCCGTGCCGGACGCATCGCCGTGCTCCATGAAATAATTCCCGGTCAAATAAAAATTCAGGTAGTCGTGCGGCAGCAGCACATGGCGCAGCCGTTTGTAATTCGCCGGTTCGTGCCGTTTCAGCCACAGGATCTTCGACGCGGTGTAGCCCGGCAGAAACGGCAGCCCGACCCGGCGGATGATCGCCTTCGCCCCGCCCAGTTTCTTCGTAAGCAGCTCACATTCTTCCGCCGTTGAGGTATCGCACCACAGCTTCGCCGGCCGGATGACCTCCCCCTTGGCATCAAGCGGCACGAAACCGTGCTGCTGCCCCGAGATGCCGATGCCGCGCACGCGGGCCGCATCGATCTTGGCCACCACCGTGGCGATCACATTGTCCAGCGCACCCGTCCAATCCTGCGGGTGCTGCTCCATGTGACCGGCGGGCAGGCCAGCAATCAACGCGTGTGGCGCACGGGCCTCGGCGATGACCTTGCGTTGTTCGAGGTCGAGGACGACCGCCTTGGTGCTCTGCGTGCCGGAATCGATGCCGATGAACAAGCTCATGGGAGTCCCCCAACTAACCGCATGCCGGCCGGACCGCGCAAGCCTGCGATGTCCCGGTCCGCCGAATCCTGCCTTTCACTCCGCCGGTTCGAACGGTGCCACGGACTCACCGCGCAGCTTGGCCCGACGGCCGAGGGCGTCGTAGGTCGCGTATTTGTACAGTTCGCCGAGCGTCGGGTAGTTGAAACACGTGTCGATGAACAGCTGCGCGGTCGCCCCCTGCTGCAAGGCGATCAGGCCGATGTGCACCAGCTCGGTCGCTTGCTCGCCGATCACGTGCACGCCGAGCAGTTTCATGTCGTCCGCGGCAAACAGCAGTTTCAGCAGGCCGTTGCGGTCGCCGATGATCTGGCCGCGGGCATTGGCCGGGTAACGCGCCACGCCGGCCACGCAGGCCACGCCGCGCTCTTCCAATGCATCCTCGGTTGCCCCGGCCATCGAGCATTCGGGAATCGTGTAGATGCCGTAAGGCAGCACCGGGGCAACGCGCGTTTTGTATTTCAAATCGAACGCGTGCACCATCGCCACCCGCGCCTGCTCCATCGAGGTCGCGGCCAGCGCGGGAAATCCCACCACATCGCCCGCGGCGTAGATGTGCGGCACCGCGGTCTGATAATGCGGGTTCACCTCGATCGTGCCGCGCTTCTGCGCCGCCAGCCCCGCCGCGGCAAGATTGAGTTCGGCGGTGTTGCCGCTGCGCCCGGCCGCCACCAGCAACATGTCCGCCGTCACGGTCGCGCCCGATGCCAACGTCGACACCAGCCCCTCCGGCGCCGTTTTCACCGCGGTCACCGTCTCACGAAAGCGCACATCCACCCCCATCTCGATCATGCTGCGCGTAAGCATTTCGGCGATTTCCGGATCAAGAAACGGCAGGAGGCGCTCCCGGCCGTCGAGCAGCGTCACCCGCAGCCCCAGCGCCGCAAACATGCAGGCGTATTCACAGCCGATCACACCGCCGCCCACCACCAGCAGCTCGCGGGGTATGTCGTGCAACTGCAGGATCGAGTCCGAGTCGTGCACCCGTGCATCCGCAAACGGAAACACCGCCGGCCGGTAGGGCCGCGATCCGGTGGCGATCAACACGACCTTGCCCGCGACCCGGGATCGCGTGCCATCCGCCGCCGTTACTTCCACGGTGTGCGGATCGACAAACGCCGCGCGGCCCGGCCGCAGCTCGACCCGGTGCCGTTCCAGGTTGGTCCGGATGCGCATTTGTTCGGTCTCCTGCACCACCCGCTCGCGAAACATCAGGTCACGCGCGGTGATCGCCTCCTTCACGCTCATGTTCACCCCGTAAAGCCCGCGTTGCCGGAAGCCCGACAAATACAGCGCGGTTTCGCGCAGCGTCTTCGAAGGCAGCGTGCCGGTGTTGGCCGCGGCGCCGCCGAGCTGCGGCTCGCGTTCAATCAACACCACCTTTTTGCCAAAATACGCCGCCTGCGCCGCGCCTTTTTCACCGGCGGGACCCGAGCCGATCACAATCAGATCGTAATGGGGGATGGACATGGGGCGGACGGCCGGGGCGGGCCGTTGAGGGGTAAGTTCACCGTGTCGGCCGCCGGCCGGTTTGTAAACGCCGCAATTGCGCGGACGAACAGCCGGACTTTTGCGCACCCTGCTTTAGATATTTGTCCGCCTGATAATCGGCACACCGCGGCGCTGCGTTGGTAATTGCCTTTGACCCGACCGGATGCGCCGCCCAATCTGCCCGGCTCAAATCTTCAACCTTCCCATCATGCCCGCGAATCCGACCATCATCTACACGAAAACCGACGAGGCCCCCGCCCTCGCGACCTATTCCCTGCTGCCGATCGTTCAGGCGTTTACCAAGCACGCGGGCATCAATGTCGAGACGCGCGACATCTCCGTGGCCGCCCGCATCCTCGCCCATTTCCCGGAGCGCCTGACCGAGGCCCAGCGCGTCGGCGATCACCTCGCCGAACTCGGCGAATTGGCCAAGAAGCCCGAGGCCAACATCATCAAGCTGCCCAACATTTCCGCCTCCGTCCCGCAGCTCAAGGAAGCCATCGCCGAGCTCCAAGCCCACGGTTACGCCGTGCCCGACCTGCCCGACGATCCGCAAACCGACGCCGAGAAGGATATCCGCGCCCGCTACGCCAAGGTCATGGGCTCTGCCGTGAATCCGGTTCTCCGCGAGGGCAACTCCGACCGTCGCGCCCCCAAAGCCGTCAAAGATTACGCCCGCAAGCACCCGCATTCCATGGGTGCATGGTCGCCCGACTCCAAGACCACTGTCGCCACCATGGGCCAGGACGACTTCTGCTCCAACGAGCGCTCCGTCACCCTCCCCGCCGCCACCACCGCCAGAATTGAGTTTGTTCCTTCTGTAGCCGGGGTCGCCGCCCCCGGTCAGACCAAGATCCTCCTGCCCAAACTGCCGCTCAAGGCCGGCGAGATCCTTGACGCCACGCGCATGAACAAGGCCGCGCTCGTCGCGTTTTACGAGGCCCAGATCGCCAGGGCCAAGGCCGACGGCGTGCTTTTCTCCCTCCACCTCAAGGCCACGATGATGAAGGTCTCCGACCCCATCCTCTTCGGCCACGCCGTCCGCGTGTTTTTCAAGGACCTCCTCGCCAAACATGCCGCGACCTTCGCCCAACTCGGCGTCAACCTGAACAACGGTTTCGGCGACCTCGTCGCCAAGCTCGGCACCCTCCCCGCCGATCAGAAGGCCGCCATCGAGGCCGACATCGCCGCCGCCTACGCATCCGGCCCGGCCCTCGCCATGGTCAATTCCGACCGCGGCATCACCAATCTCCACGTGCCCTCCGATGTCATCGTCGACGCCTCCATGCCCGCCATGATCCGCGGCGGCGGCAAGATGTGGAACGCCGCCGGCCAGGAACAGGACACCCTCGCCGTCATTCCCGACAGCTGCTATTCCGGCGTCTACCAGGCCGTGATTGATTTCTGCAAAAAGCACGGCGCACTCGATCCCAAGACCATGGGCTCCGTGCCCAACGTCGGCCTCATGGCCCAGGCCGCCGAGGAATACGGCTCGCACAACAAGACCTTCGAGGCCCCCGCCGCCGGCACCATCCGTGTCGTTGACGAAACCGGCGCCGTCCTCCTCAGCCACGAGGTCGAGGCCGGCGACATCTGGCGCGCCTGCCAGACCAAGGACGCCGCCATCCGCGACTGGGTGAAACTCGCCGTCACCCGCGCCCGCCTTTCCAACACGCCCGCCGTGTTCTGGTTGGACAAGAATCGCGCCCACGACGCCCAACTCATCGCCAAGGTCGAAACCTATCTCAATGAACACGACACCGCCGGGCTCGATCTCCGCATCCTCCCGCCCGCCGCCGCCTGCACCTTCTCGCTGGAACGCATCGTGCAGGGGCTCGACACCATTTCGGTCACCGGCAACGTCCTGCGCGACTACCTCACCGACCTCTTCCCGATCCTCGAGGTTGGCACCTCCGCCAAGATGCTCTCGATCGTCCCGCTCATGAACGGCGGCGGCCTGTTCGAAACCGGCGCCGGTGGCTCCGCGCCCAAGCACGTTCAACAGTTCCAAAAGGAAAACTATCTGCGCTGGGACAGCCTCGGCGAATTCTTCGCCCTCGCCGCTTCGTTCGAACACCTCAGCCAGGCCTTCAAGCACGCCAAGGCCAAGGTCCTCGCCGACACGCTCGACGCCGCCACCGGCAAATTCCTCGAGCACAACAAATCGCCCGGCCGCAAGCTCGGCTCGATCGACAACCGCGGCTCGCACTTCTACCTCGCGCTCTACTGGGCGCAGGCCCTCGCCGCGCAGACGGCCGACGCCGAACTGGCCGGGGTCTTCAAGCCCGTCGCGGAAAAACTCACCGCCGCCGAGCCGACCATCGCCGCCGAACTCCTCGCCGTGCAGGGTAAGCCCGCCGATATCGGCGGCTACTACCAGCCCGACGACGTCAAGGCCGCCGCCGCCCTGCGCCCGAGCCAGACGCTGAACTCCATTCTGGCCGAAATTTGAAACGTATCATGGCCTGAAATCTTGGCGGATACTTTCGCTCGTCGCGCCGTAGCTTCGCGAAGGCGGAAGCCAGACGCTGAACGCGATCCTCGCCGCCATCTGATCGTCCTCCCGGTCTGCCCTCAAGGCGCGCAACATTCTGTTGCGCGCCTTGTTCATTTGGCGTTCTCGCCACCGTAGCGGCCGGTTTCGATTATGGCCTTGGCCATATTGCATACCGTTCCGATCCTCCGGATTGGCCGGTCAGCCCAACCTCGCTCAGCCGCTGATCACAATGCACTGCAACCTTTGCCGGCAATCATTTGGAACTCGATTTCAACTCACGAAATCACAGCGTGCCACTTGCCTGCCCCATGCCTCCAGCCCCCATTGACGACCCGGCATTCAATCAACTCCAAACCTTGGTGGCGCGGCTCATCACACAGGCCCGGCGCGAGCATCCGCTGGGCGTCACAGCTTATACGCCGGCAGCATTTGGCGACGCGTATCCGGCGCTTTATCTGCGCGATTTCACCTACATGGCCGAATCGGCGCCGGAGTTGATGCCGCTTGAACATGTGCGGGATGTGATCGGCCTGATCACGGGGCATTTTTCGCCCGCCGGCCTGTGCCCGGAGCGCATCAGCAACGAGGGTGAAGTGATTTATACCTGCCATGGCGACCAGCCGGTGACTGATTCACCGCTTTTCCTGATCAAGCTTTGCTCGGCCTACGTCCGGCATGGCGGCGACTTGGAGTTCATCGCCGAGCGGTTTTCCGCCCTCGAACGCACCATGAGCACGGTGCCGATCGAAGCCGACACCGGGCTCGTCTGGATCAATCCCGACCATCCGCACACGGCCTATGGTTTCACCGACACGATTGCCATCACGGGGCACCATTTGTTCTGCTCGCTGCTGCGACTGGAGGCCGCTGAAAATCTCGCGCAGCTCGCGACCCAACTCGGCCGCACCGCCGCCCACTGGTCGGCCGCGGCCGGGCAGATTCGTGCCCATCTTCCGTTGCTCTGGTCGCCGGATCATGAGCTGTTTCTCGCAGGTTCGCAGGATTGCCGGCAGGCCGACATCTGGGGCTCGGCCTACACATGCGCCATCGGCGCCGTCGATGAAATGCAACGCGCCACCATCGCGCGCAGCCTGATGCGCCAGCGCGATCGCTTTCTGCATCGCGGCCAAGTCCGGCACCTGCTGTACCCGGAATGCTGGCAAAAGTTGATCATCGCAAACGAGTGGACCGCGCCGGGCCGGTTTCAAAACGGTGCCCATTGGGGCACCGCAACCGGGTGGATCGCCGAAGTGTTTGAAATGGCGCAGCCCGGCAGCGGCGTCGAACTGTTGCAAACCTTGGTCGCGGATTTCACCGCCCATGGAGTCTGGGAATGCGTCGGCCCCGGCGGATATGCCCGGGTGGGCGGCAATCTGTCGTCGGCCTGTCTGCCATACGCGTCGTGGAAAAAACTGCGCGCCCGGCAATCAGCCCCTGCCCAGGCTACAGCCTGACCACTTCGCCGCTCTCACGACTGCGAATCGCCGCCTCGGCGAGCTGACTGGCGGCAAGGGCATCGGCGGGGCCCGCGCCGTCGAAGGTCGCACGGCCGAGCATGCAATCGGCGGTGTGCTCCAGCGCGGCGCGCCAGCCTTTGTCCACGAGATAGTTCACGTGCGGGAAGCTTTCGCGCATGAACTTGTCGAGTTCGGGATCGCCGGCCTCCGTCTTGCCTGCCTCGGCCCGCAGCCGCATTTCCCAGCGCATGCGCCGGAATGCCTCCAGGGCCGGCGCGCCGAGTTTCTCAAACAGGTGCTTGTGGGTGAACTCACCGCCGGGCTGCGTGTGGCCGGCATAGGTCGTGACCGGCGGCTCGTCGAGCCAGCCGTAAGCGCGCAGTTCGACGAACTCCTCGATCAGCACGGCGCCGGGCTCGCGGGTTACGATTTCCAAACGCTCCTTGGGCAGATCCCACGTCACCCGCCCGGAGTTCATGATCGTGGCCACGCAACCCGATTTGAACTTCAGGGTGTAGATCTCGTCGTCTGGTCGCGCGCAGGCGCAGTAGATCGACTCGGCGTCCGCCCCGGTCAGCCAGCGCAGCAGGTCAAACACGTGGCAGACCTCGTGGATCACGCGCACACCGGGTGGTTGACCGCGGCCCCAGTCCCAGTAGGCGTCACTGATGCGCGCAAAGATGTTGGTCGCGCCGCCGTGCCGGTTGATGATGCGCGCGGCATCACGGCAGGCCGGGGCAAACCGGCGGTTGAAGCCCACATGCACCAGTTTGTCGTGTCGGGCTTGCGCAGCGATCACCCGGGCGCATTCCGCCGGCGTCGCCGCCAGCGGCTTCTCCACGTAAACATGCCGGCCCGCCTCCAGCGCCCGGCAGGTCAGCGGGACCTGAAAATCCTCCTTCGTCGCCACCACCACCAGTTCGATCTCCGGGTCCGCCAGCACATCAGCCATGTCGGTCGCCATTTGCGGCACGGCGTAATCGCGCTGTGCGGCCTCGGCGGCGGCGGCGTTGACGTCACACACGGTCTTGAGGCGGATGGACTTGGAGCGCGCGAGATTGGGCAGGTGCTGGGACCGGGCGATGCCGCCGCATCCGACGAGGGCGGCCGTGACATGGGATTTCATGGCGGGGATATCAGGGAGGGAACAGCGAGTGGAGTCTGCACCACCCAAAGCACCGTCCGTGGCAACGGCAACCCGGTTTCATCCGCTGACACCGCGCTTGCGGCAGCGCGAGAATCACCCTTACTGAACGGCAATCCCATGGGCACCACAGTCTTTACCATCGCCAACCAGAAGGGCGGAGTCGGCAAAACCACCACGGCGGTCAACCTTGCCGCCGCGCTGGCCGACAAGAAAATCCACACCCTGCTGATCGACCTCGACCCCCAGGCCAACGCCACCAGTTCCCTGGGCATCGAGAAGCAGGACGGCCGCAGCCTCTACGGCGCGCTGCACGGCGACGCCGCGCTGGTCGACATGATTACACCCACCAGCATCGAGCACCTCGCCCTCGTGCCGGCCGAAGAGGATCTTGCCGCCGCCGAGATCGAGCTCGCCCAGATGGAAAACTACCTGATGAAGCTGCGGCAGGTACTGCAACCCGTGCGCGACACCGGCGGCTACCGCGCCATCATCATCGACTGCCCCCCCGCCCTCGGCATGCTCTCGATGAACAGTCTCGCCGCGGCCGACCACCTGCTCATCACCTTGCAATGCGAATACATGGCCCTCGAGGGCCTCGGCCAGATCCTGCGCAATGTCGATCGCCTCAAGTCGGCCAACATCAACGCCGCGCTCGATCTGGGCGGCATCGTCATGACGATGTTCGACGTGCGCACCAACCTCTCGCGCCAGGTCGTCGAAGAGGTGAAGCAGCATCTGCCCGACAAGATATTCAATACGGTGATCCCTCGCACCGTGCGGTTGAGCGAGGCCCCGAGCTTCGGCAAGACGATCTTTGCCTACGATCCGCTGAGCCCGGGCGCCACCGCCTACCGGCAGCTCGGCAAGGAGGTCATCGAGCGCTTCGGATTGAAACAGTGAGGGCGCCGCGCCCCGGTCCGGCATGATCGCCACGCTGCACAAATACGGGCACGTTTTCCTGGTCGGGTTGCAGGGCAACCTCGTGTACCGGTGGAACTTCGCCCTGCGCGGCTTTTTCTCCCTGTTCCACCTCGCCGTGGTTTTCATCCTATGGGGCGCGGCCTACGCGGGCAACACCCAGATCGGCGGCTTCGACCTCGGGCAGACGATGACGTATTTCGTGCTGCTGCTCGTGCTGCAGTTTTTCATCGGCGCGTTCAACGAGGACTATCAGATCAGCGAGGAAATCCGCAACGGCCTCATCAACCAGTTTCTGCTCAAGCCGATCAATTATTTCGTCTACCGTTTCACCATCTACGGCGCCGCCCGGCTCGTTTCAGGCCTGCTCGTACTGCTGCCGCTGGCCTGCGCATGGCCGTTTATCAACGATTACCTGACCTTTCCCGGCGACTGGTGGCGGCTCGGCCTGGGCGTGCCCGCGGTCGTGATGTCGGCCCTGATCCAGTTCAGCATCGCGTTTGCCTTCGGATTGTTGACCTTCTGGTTCTTGGAAATCCAGGGCTTCGTCATCCTCTCGCTGGCGGTCGAAACGGTGCTCGGCGGCCAGATGTTTCCGCTCGACCTGATGCCCGACTGGGTTTTCCGGCTCTCACAGTTCCTGCCGTTTTACTACCAGATGTATTTTCCCGCCGCGATCCTGACCGGCCGCATCGACCAGGCGCTGGCCGTGCAGGGTCTCGCCGTGCAGGCGCTCTGGGTCGTGGCTCTGCTGGGCATCAACCTTGTGCTGTGGCGCCGCGGGCTGCGCCGGCACACCGCCGTCGGGGGCTGAGCCATGCTGCTGCACTACCTACGCATCTGGCTGGCCAGCATCCGCTACTCCGTGACGCGCACGCTGATGTTCCGGTTCGACTTCCTGCTGTGGAGCACGGTGGAGCTGTTCTGGATGGCGGTGAACCTGCTGCTCATCACCGTGATCTACGCGCACACCGATTCGATCGCGGGCTGGTCGAAATACGAAATGATGCTGCTGGTCGGCACCTCCATGCTTGTCCAGCGCTTCCTCATGGGCTTTTTCTGGAGCAGCATCTTCGAGGTCGGTCGCAATGTGCGCACCGGACATTTTGACTTCTTCCTGGCCCAGCCCGGCAACGTCATGTTCATGGCCACCACGCGCAAGATCGATCTCGACGGCCTCGTCAACACGGTCGTGGCCGGCGCCGTGGTGGTCTATTCCGCGCAGCGGCTCGGACTGCAGCCCGACTTCGCGGACATCGCCCTCTACCTGCTGCTGGTCGGTTGCGGCGTCCTCATCCACTATAGCGCGCTCGTGCTGGTGGTCTCGCTCTCGTTCTGGATCACCAATGCGCAGGGTTTCGAGGGCAGCTACTTCACGCTGTTCGAATTTTCCCGGCTGCCGCGCGAGGCCTTCGGCGGGTTCGCCCGCGTGCTGTTTGTCTGGATGCTGCCGGCGGTCGTCGTCAGCAATGTGCCCGCCGCCACGCTCCTCCACGGCATCCAGCCGTGGCACGCGCTGTGGCTCGTGCTGGCCACGGTTTTCTGGTTCGGCTTGGCCGTGCTTGTCTTCCACCGCGGTCTGCGCCGCTATTCCAGCGCCAGCTCATGAGTTCCGATCTTCCGCAACTGCAGGCCCGCATCGGCTACACCTTCCGCGACGAGTCACGCTTGCTGCTCGCGCTCACCCATCCGTCCTACCTGCAGGACAACCCCGACACGCCCGACAGCAATCAGCGGCTGGAATTTCTCGGCGACGCCGTGCTGCAGCTCGTGCTGACCGAGGAGCTGTTCCGCATTTATCCCGAGGAACGCGAAGGCGTGCTCAGCCAGCGCCGCGCGGCCCTGAGCAAGGGCGCCTCGCTCAGCCGCCTCGCCCGCGAGATCCACCTCGACCGGCACCTGCGCTTGGGTGCCAGTGAAGAAAACACCGGCGGCCGCCACCGCGATTCGGCGCTCGAGGATGCGTTCGAGGCGCTGATCGGCGCGGTGTTTCTCGACGGCCATCTCTCCGGCGCCGAGCAGATGCTGACCGCCGTTTACGGCCCTCTGCCCGAGCGCCTCGCCGTATTTGAGCGCGACGAAAACCCGAAGGGCCGGTTGCAGGAAAGAATCCAGCCGGAGCACGGCAACAACGCCCTCCGCTATGAGATTGTCGGCACCACCGGTGAGGATCACGCGCGGGAATACGAGGTGGTCGTGTTTTTCAAGGATCAACCGATCGGCCGAGGCCGCGCTTCGGCCAAGAAACTCGCCGAGGAAGGCGCCGCCCGCGAAGGCCTGCGCTGGCTGGACCAACAGCCGCCGGCCTGAGCAATGGCCGGGGCGGCGCGGCCACGCGAATCGCCCCGGTTGTTTCCGTATTCCCCATGTCCACCACCGCACCGCTTCGGCACCATCTGACCGGCATCTGTCCGGCGGCCCGGGGCTGCATCGTGGCCGGTTTGGTGCAGCGGCACGACGCCCCGGTCTGGCTCGTCATCGCGGAAGATCAGCGGGCTGCGGAGCATCTCGCGGAGGACGTGCGTTTCTTTTACGCGACCGGGGGCGGCAATACCGAATTGCAGGTGCTGGTTTTCCCCGAGGCGATGCCCGACAGCCGCGACATGCGCGAAGCCTTCGCCGCCTCCAACGACCGTCTGACTGTGCTTTCCCGACTGCGCGCGTTGCGCGGCATGCAGCAGGCGCCCGACCGCCTGATGATCTTCACCACGCCCGCCGCCTTGCTGCAGGGCGTGCCCGCGCTGGAGGCCTTTTCCACCAAAGAAATCACGCTGACCCGCGGCCAGACGCAGTCGTTCAACGAGCTGCTGGAATTGTTGCGCGAACTCGATTACGACAGCGAGGCGGTTTGCGAGGCGCCGGGCCATTACGCCGTGCGCGGCGGCATCATCGATGTCTATCCGGTCACCGCCAACGAACCCGTGCGGCTCGATTTTTTCGGCGACGAGATCGAGGCGATCCGTACCTTTGATCCCGTGACGCAACGCTCGGGCGCCAGCCTGGAATCCGTCACCCTCTCCGCCACGCCGCGGGTGAAGCTCGCGGAATCCTCGACCGGGCTCGCCGACTACCTCGCCCCGGCCGCCGCGCTCGTCTTCATCGAGCCCGCCGCCTTGGAGGAGGAGTTCAGCACGCTCGCGCGTGAAGGCACGGATCAACTCGCGCCGCTGCTGCGCAAGTGCCACCGGCATTTCGGCGTCGCCGACATCGACGAGGCCAGTGCGCTGTTTGCCGGATCCTCACAGGAAGAAACCTGGGATACGGAAAGTCTGAATCACCACCGCCGTTACCCCGAAGACGCATTGGTGGCGCAGGAACGGCTGCAGGTGGAGTCCGACGCCCGCGACGAGTTTCTGCAAAAACTGGCCGGATGGCGCGCCGAGGGCTACGGCATGTGCATGGTCGCCGCCAAATCCGGCGAACAGCAGCGTATCGAGGAACTGCTCACCGAGGCCGGCCTGCACCGCAAGCTGCACGCGCGCTTCCTGCGCGGCTCGCTCAACGAAGGCTTTCGCCTGACGGTGCGCACCGGCCTGCCCACCGTCCCCGAGGCCGGACCACGTGGGCTGGTCGTGGTCACCGAGACAGAAATTTTCGGCCGCCAGCGCCAGCGCCGGCCGAGCCTGAACCAGCGGTCAATCGCCCAGCGGGCGCAGATCGACCAATTGCTGGATTTTTCCGAACTCGTGGAAGGCGACTTTGTGGTGCACCTGCAGCACGGGATCGCGCTTTACCGCGGCCTCACCAAGCTCGACACCGCGCAGGGCCTCAAGGAGGTCATCTCGCTCGAGTTCGACGACCAGGTGACCCTGCACGTGCCGCTGCAGGAATCGCACCTGATCAGCCGCTACGTGGGTCTGAGCAAGACCCGGCCGCAGCTCGGCCGCATCGGCTCCGGCCGCTGGGAAAAAACCCGCAAGGCCGCCGAGCGCGCCACCATCGACCTCGCCGCCGAACTGCTGCGCATCCACGCCGCGCGTGAGGCCCAGCCGGGGGTTGCGTGCACGGAAGACACCGCCTGGCAGAAGGAATTCGAAGCGTCGTTCCCCTACACCGAGACCCGCGACCAGTTGACGGCGATCGAGGCCACCAAACAGGACATGGAGCTGACCCGGCCGATGGACCGCCTGATCTGCGGCGACGTCGGTTTCGGCAAGACCGAGGTGGCGATCCGGGCCGCGTTCAAGGCCGTGCAAGGCGGCCGCCAGGTGGCGGTGCTCGTGCCCACCACCGTCCTCGCGCAGCAGCATCTCAACACGTTCCGCGAACGCATGGCCGGCTATCCGTTGGCGATCGAAATGCTCAGCCGGTTCCGTTCGCGGCAGGAGCAGAAAAAAATCCTCGCCGCGGCCGCCGCCGGCCAGGTGGACATCCTGATCGGCACTCACCGTCTGCTGCAGCGCGATGTGGTGTTCAAGGAACTCGGGCTCGTGGTCATCGATGAGGAGCAGCGCTTTGGCGTGAAACACAAGGAGCGCTTCAAGGCCATGCGGGCCACGGTGGACGTGCTTTCGATGAGCGCGACGCCCATCCCCCGCACCCTTTACATGGCGCTGACCGGCGCCCGCGACCTGAGTGTGATCGAGACCGCGCCGTCGAACCGCCATCCGATCCAGACCATCGTGCGGACCTACGACGAGAAAATCGTGACCGACGCCATCCACCACGAGATCCGGCGCGGCGGCCAGGTGTTTTATCTGCACAACCGCGTGATGACGATCGACCTCGTGGCCGCCCGCCTGCGCGAGCTCCTGCCCGATCTCGAAGTCGGCGTCGGCCACGGTCAGATGGACGCCGACGAACTGGAACGGGTGATGACCGATTTCGTCGCCGGCCGCTATCAGGTGCTGGTTTGCACCACCATCATTGAAAGCGGCCTCGATATCCCCAACTGCAACACGATCATCATCGAGGGCGCAGATCGATTCGGTTTGTCGCAGCTCTACCAACTCCGCGGTCGCGTGGGACGTTTCAAACATCAGGCCTACGCCTATCTCCTGCTCCACCGCCACACCCGGCTGCTCGATGTGGCCCGGCAGCGCCTCAGCGCCATGCGGCAGCACAACCAACTCGGCGCCGGTTTCCGCATTGCCATGCGCGACCTGGAACTGCGCGGAGCGGGCAACCTGCTCGGCGCCGAACAAAGCGGCCATATCGTCGGCGTCGGTTTCGAGCTTTACTGCCAGTTGCTTCGCCAATCCGTCGCCCGCCTGAAGGGCGAAAAGCACGCCGCCGCCATCCGCGCCACGGTGAAACTGGACTTCGTCTTTGTGGGCGAAGGCACTCCGGATGAAAGCGCGCGCCGGCGCTACGAGGACGGCTACACCGTGCTCAAGGCCCAGGAGGATGCCGCGCAGCATGAGGTGCCGCGCATTCAGGCTCGCATTCCCGCCCCCTACCTCGGCGAAACCCGCCTGCGCATCGATTTCTACCGGCGGCTGGCGCTGGCCGATCGTCCGGAGCGGCTCAAGGAAATCGAGGCGGAGTTGCGTGACCGTTTCGGCAAGTTTGGCGATGAGGTCAGGGCCCTGCTGCTCGTGACCTCCATCCGCGTCTTGGCGGAACAAAAGGGCCTGGTTTCCGTCGAATCAGAGTCGAGCCGGCTCAAATGCCTGCGCCACAGCGGCCGCCGGGACGACTGGGTGCAAATCGGCACCCGGTTTCCAAGGTTGACCGCCCCCAAGCCTCTCCTACGGTTACGCGAAATCATCACCTTTTTGAACAACCTGCCCACTCCATGACGTTCAGTCGTTGCGTTACAGCCGCCCTGGTCCTGCTCGGTTCCGCCCTCACCGCCGCCGCCCAATCCACCCCATCCGCGCCCGACGACGGCCTGAACCTGCGTTTTGCCAACGGCATCGCCGCCATTGTGGAGGACAAGGTCATCACGGTGGACGACATCCGCCGCGAAATCGCGCCCTACATCCCGCAGCTGCAACGCGATGCCCGCAACGAGCGCGAGTTCAACCAGCAGCTCGCCCAGTTGCAGGACGACATCATCCAGAACCTGATCGACCGCGTGCTCATTGTGAAGGAGTTCCGCAAGGACGAGAAGAAGCAGATCCCGCCCGCCTTCATCGACCAGCAGATCGCCGACATCCAGGCCAGCGAGTTCGACAACGACCGCTCCAAGTTCCTCGCCTACCTGCGCGCCCGCGGCACCACCCTGCGGGAATACCGCCGCGAGGTCGAGGAGGACATCATCTACGGCTACATGCGCCAGCAGCAGCGCAAGTCGCAGAGCATCGTCAGTCCCGTGCGCATCGAGAATTTCTACAACGAGAACAAGGACCGTTTCTATCAGGAGGACAGCGTGCACCTGCGGCTCATCCAACTCAACCGCGGCCCCGACGAGAGTGAGACGCAGCTTCTGACCAAGGCACGGGAAATCATCGGTCGGTTCAACCGGGGCGAAAAGTTCGAGGACCTCGCCCGCGAATACAGCCAGGATTCACGTCGCGCCAAGGGCGGCGACTGGGGCTGGCAGAAACGCTCCGACCTGCGGAAGGACTTCAGCGACCCGCTGTTTGAGTTGAAGGCCGGTGAAATTTCCGAGCCGGTCATCACGCCCGAGGGCTGCTTCCTGCTCTTCGCCGAGGAGCGCAAATACGCCGGTATCCAGCCGATCGACGAGGTGCGCGACGAAATCGAGCGCATCCTGATCCAGCAGATGGCCCGCGTCAGCCAGGACCGCTGGCTCGAGCGCCTCCGGCGCAACGGCTACGTGAAGCACTATTGAACCGATCCCGGGTCGGCTCACGCCCTCCGGATGGAGCAGTTTCAGCAATGTCGTGGCCGCGTTTGAGCCAACGGCGTTCCGAACGGAGTGAGATTCAGCCAAGCGTGGTCGCCGCGGGACCGGTTTGATTTCGCGATCCGACCGCTCACCCGGCCGTTTTCGGCGTGATCTTTTCCGGGGACTCATTGGCGTTGGGACACGAGTCGATCCACACCCCCTGCGGGCGGGCCCATTCCACGCCATTGGCAATGACCCGCCGCACATTGCGGTCGTGGTAGGTCGGGTAGGTTTCGTGGCCCGGTCGGAAATAAAATATCCGACCGTTGCCGCGGGTCCAACAGCAGCCGCTGCGGAACACCTCGCCGCCCTCGAACCAGGAGATGAACACCTGCTCGTCCGGCGTGGGAATGGCGAAGGGCTCGCCGTACATTTCCTCGCGTGGCAGCTCGAAATAACGGTCGATCCCCCGGGCAATCGGGTGCCCGGGATTGCAGACCCAGAGGCGCTCACGCTCGTCGGCCTCGCGCCAGGTCAGGGAACAGGTGGTGCCGAGCAGGCGTTTGAAAATCTTCGCGTAATGCCCCGAGTGTAGCACCACCAGCCCCATGCCCTCGAGCACGCGCTTTTGCACCCGGTCCACGATCCGATCCTCCACCTGGCCGTGCGCCATGTGCCCCCACCAGACGAGCACATCGGTCTCCGCCAGCCGGGATTCCGTCAGACCGTGATCCGGCTCCTGCAGCGTGGCCGTGCCGACCTCGGCGGCCGGGAGCAGTTCCCGGATGCCGGCGGCAATGGTCGCATGCATGCCCTCGGGATAAATGGCGGCGACCGCCGGATTTTTGTGTTCGTGGACGTTTTCGCCCCAGACAACGACGCGGAGAGGTTTCATGACGCAAGAGAGGTTGCAGGTTTGGCCGTTTTCGGCCAGCAACAAGCGAAATGAGTCAGCCGGCCGTCTACCCCGAGAACCGCCTGCGCAACACGGCCGTGGGCGAACGCCCGCAGGAACGGATGGAAAAGCTGGGGCCCGGCGCGCTCAGTGACACCGAACTGCTCGCCATGCTGCTGCGCAGCGGCACCCGTGGCATGGATGTTCTCTCGCTGTCCGGTCGCATGATTCATGAGGCCGGTTCCCTGGCCGCGCTCACCACCTGGCAGGAGGACGATTTTCGCAAATTCAAGGGCATCGGCCGCATCAAGGCCCTGCAACTGGTGACCGTCATGGAAATCGCCCGGCGGGTGCGCACACAACCGGGGCGCGAACCCCCGCTGCTCAACCGGGCGGACCTGGTGGCCGACTATCTCGCGGCCCCCGCCCAGGGACTGCCGGTGGAAAAATTTTGGGTGCTCTGCCTCAACCGGAAAAACCGCCTGATCAAATGCCTGGAAATCACCTCCGGCACCGCCACCGCCGCCCTCGCCCATCCCCGCGAAGTCTTCCGCGCCGGCATCAAGCACGGCGCCACCGCCATGATCTGCGCCCACAACCACCCCTCCGGCGATCCGGCCCCCAGCCGGGCCGACATCCAAATCACCCGGCAGCTGCGCGACGCCGCCCGGACGGTCGACATCGACCTGCTCGACCATGTGATCGTGGGGCGGGCCGAGACGGATCCGACCGGCCGCGGATATTACAGTTTCCGGGAGGCCGGCTTGATTTGAAGCCCTGAACAGGTTCGCTGTTGAATACTTGCAAGAACCCATTTTTGCTGGAAACCGGATATGGCTTCATCGGATCAACCCAAAAACAACAGCCGGTCAGTCGTGACCCAACTGCGCCAGACGCAGATCTATCGGGATTACGAGAAGGCTTTCCGCGACACGACCGGGCTGCCCATCACCCTCCGGGCCTTGGAGGCGTTCGATCTTCCCCACCACAACGATCCGAAGGAGAACCCGTTCTGCGCGCTGATGGCCAGCACCAACCACACCTGCTCGGCCTGCCTGCAGTTGCAGCGCAAGGTTGAACAGGAAGCGCGGCTGGAACCCAAAACCCTCAAATGTTTTGCCGGCATGTGCGATTCCGCCGTGCCGGTGAGGGTCGGCGAAAACCTCGTCGCCTTCCTCCAAACCGGCCAGATCCTGCTGCACCGGCCCACCAAGAAGGAGTTCACCCAGGCCACGCGGCAGATTCTCAAATGGGGTACGGAGGTGGACCTGAAAAAGCTGGAGGAGGCCTATTTCCAGACCCGCGTGCTGACCAAGCAGCAATACGAGTCCATCCTGCGCCTGCTCACCATCTTCGCGCAGCATCTTTCCACCCTCAGCACGCAGCTCATCGTCAAGGAGCAGCAAGCCGAGTCGCCGGTGATCGCCAAGGCCCGCACCTACATTTCCGACCACCAGGAGGAGGACCTTTCCCTCAACAACGTCGCGCAGGCCGTGAACATGAGCGCGTTCTATTTCTGCAAGACGTTCAAGAAATCCACCGGCATGACGTTCACCGAATACCTCGCCCGCGTGCGCATCGAGAAGGTCAAGAATCTCCTGCTCAATCCGCACAAGCGCATCAGCGAGGCCGCGTTTGAAGCCGGTTTCCAGTCCCTGTCCCAGTTCAACCGGGTTTTCCGCAAGGTGGCCGGCGAATCGCCCACCACCTACCGCGACCGGATACACGCTCCCGCGCGCGCCTGACAGACGTGGCGGACGCTGCCTGCGGGGCGGCGCTGGCAAACGGCGCAGAAGGTTTCCACCTCCCGGCAGCGTACCTTGGCCACCACCGCCCGGAGCAGCTGCATGTTCGCCGTCTTGTCGGGTTCGCTGAGCATCGGCATGGCCGCATGCACCCGCTCCAACGCCTCAACCAGCGCCAGCTCGGCGGTGCGATAATACGCCAACAGCGGATTCATGCCACAGGGACATTCGGGCTCGTCCTGGGCATGACTGAGGAGACGTCGCGTGGGCATTTCCCGCAAAAGCGCGAAGATCTCGTTGAGCGACCAGTCGATCATGAAAACGAGACAATCCGGATTGCCGAGGGGGGTCTTGCTGTCCTGCTGGTGCAGCAATGCTTCCCAGCGGGCATGGATCTCGTCCCGCTGCTCCATCAAGGCTCGCCTGACCTCGTCTTGCATGAGTCACAGAGTGCCAGCAAACCGGCGCCGCGGCTTCGCATCGTTTGCCGAAGCGTGGGCATATTTTGCCGCTTAATACCGGTCATGACAAAAAATGCATAGCGCCCGCCAAACCTTGCGGAGCAGGGTTTTGCCGACTGAAGTAGCCTCTGTGCGAACCATGCGTTTCACGATTTCCCGGCTGTGCTGCACCTTCTTTCCTCCGGCTTGCCGCCGCAGGGGCGAATTGGCTCGCCGGACCGCATGGGCAGACTCAGCTTCGCACGCGTGAAAATGAGCGTTCAAACCTGCTGATCCAGGTGCTGCCAAAACCACCGCATCCCAATCCGGAATCATCGCATCATCATGAATGTAATCCCGCTCACCCTGACCATCAGCCTGTGCCTGGTCTTCACCTTCATTGTGTTTTTCCTCCGCGAGAGTTCGCGGCGGCGTTTCAGCAGCGCCGAGCGCGAGGCCCTGTTGCCCCTCGCCGAGGAAATGCCGCGCGTCAGCGCGCCCCCGGCATCCAAACAGGCGGACCGGGACGGCGCCCGGCCTTAATCTGACCGCCAGCAACCAGCGCTCCACCCCGCCGCCACGGGCTTCCTTTCTTCCATGACCGACCACAAAGTCACCATTGAATACAACGACAAAATCGTCCGGCAGTTTCTGCTCGCCACCGTCATCTGGGGCGCAGTGGGCATGCTGGTCGGCGTGTTCGTCGCCTCCCAGCTCAACTTCTGGCGGCTCAACTTCGACCTGCCCTGGCTGACCTTCGGCCGGCTCCGGCCGCTGCACACCAACGCGGCCATTTTTGCCTTTGTCGGCAACATGATGTTTGCCGGCATCTACTATTCCACCCAGCGCCTGGTTAAGGCGCGGCTGGCCAGCGACTTCCTCTCCAGCCTGCACTTCTGGGGCTGGCAGTTGATCATCGTGGCGGCGGCCATCACCCTGCCCCTCGGATTCTCCCGCGGCAAGGAATACGCCGAGCTGATCTGGCCCATCAACATCGCGGTCGCCTTCATCTGGGTCGTCTTCGCGGTCAACTTCTTCTGGACCCTCGCCCGGCGCAACGAGCGCTCCCTCTACGTCGCGATCTGGTTCTACATCGCGACCATCATCACCGTGGCGATGCTCTACATCGTCAACCACCTGTCGATCCCCACCGGCCTGCTGCACAGCTATCCGATCTTCGGCGGCGTGCAGGACGGACTCGTGCAATGGTGGTATGGCCACAACGCCGTGGCGTTCTTCCTGACCACGCCGATTTTGGGCATCATGTATTACTACCTGCCCAAGGCCGCGGAGCGTCCGGTCTACAGCTACCGCCTCTCGGTCGTGCACTTCTGGTCGCTGGTCTTCATCTACATCTGGGCCGGTCCCCACCACCTCCTCAACACCGCGCTGCCCGACTGGCTCCAGGCACTCGGCATGACCTTCTCGCTCATGCTCTGGGCGCCTTCCTGGGGCGGCATGCTCAACGGCCTGCTCACCCTGCGCGGGGCCTGGCACAAGCTCCGCACCGACCCGGTGCTCAAGTTCTTCGCCGCCGCCGTCACCTTCTACGGCATGGCGACCTTTGAAGGCCCGCTCCTCTCGATCAAGTCGGTCAACGCGCTCGGCCATTACACCGACTGGATCATCGGTCACGTGCACGCCGGCACCCTCGGCTGGAACGGCTTCATGGCCGCCGGCATGATCTACTGGCTGGTGCCCCGGCTCTGGAACCGGTCGCTGTATTCGGTTCCACTCGCCAACCTTCATTTTTGGATGGGTATCGTCGGCATCCTCTTCTACGTCGCGGCCATGTGGGCCAGCGGCATCAGCCAGGGCGTGATGCTCAACGCCACCACCGAAGGCGGCACCGTGCTGGCCTACCCCAACTTCCTCGACACGCTGACGGCCATCCGTCCGCTCATGCTCATGCGCGTGATCGGCGGCGGCCTCTATCTCATCAGCTGGCTGATCCTGACCTACAACGTCTGGCGCACCATCCGCGGCGCCGCAACGGTCAACGGCACCATCGACGTCTTCGTCGAGCCCCCGGCCCCCGCGGACAAGCTCGGCCTGCGCGGCACCTGGGGCAACGCCCCCGTGCTGCTCTCCGTCTTCCTCGTCGGCTTCTCCGCCCTCTGGATGCTTGGCCGCGGCTTGATCAGTGCGGCCGGCCTGGCCGGAGCGCTGATCACCGTGGTGGCCGGCTACGCGCTGCTCTATTCCCGCGGCAAGCGCTGGCAGGACTGGTATGAAAAACTGCTGCTCAACGCCCTGCCTTTCAGCGTCCTCACCTTCGTCGCGGTCGGCGCGGGCGGTTTCATCCAGATCGTCCCCACCATTATGCTGCACAAGGCGGAGAACATCGAGGATCGCATCCAGGTGCCCTACACCCCGCTCGAGCTGGCGGGCCGCGACATCTATGTCAGCGAAGGTTGCTACACCTGCCACTCGCAGATGATCCGCACCATGGTGCCCGATGTGCTGCGCTACGGCGATTACTCCCGCCTCGGCGAATCCATCTACGATCATCCCTACCAGTGGGGCTCCAAGCGCACCGGTCCCGACCTGGCGCGCGTCGGCGGCAAGTATCCCGACGTCTGGCACTACCGGCACATGGAAAATCCGCGCTCGGTCTCCGTCGGTTCCAACATGCCCTCCTACCCGTGGCTGTTGGAGAAAAACACCGACATCGCGGCGCTTCCCGCCAAGATTCGCGTGCAGCGCACCCTCGGCGTGCCGTTTGAAAACATGTCGCCGCAGGAGATTTTCGACAACGCCAACGCCCAGGCCAAAACCATCGCCGACAACCTGCGCGCCTCCGGCGTCTATGTGGCCCCGGAAAAGCAAATCGTCGCCCTGATCGCCTACCTGCAGAAACTGGGCCAATACGAAACCCCGGCCGCCACCGCGCCCTGAGCCATGTTCAAGCGCATGATATTTGAGGACTACGCCGCGGCACTCACCGTCACCGCGTTTGCCGTCGCCCTCACCATCTTCCTCTGGGTTTCCTGGCGCGCACTGCGCATGCCGCGCCGCCAGGCCGACCAACTCGCCAACCTCCCTTTTCCCACCGACTCCGAACAGCCGCACCATGACACCCGAGGCTAACACACCCGATCACGACGAACCGATCCGGCCGCACACCTACGACGGCATCCAGGAATACGACAAACGCATGCCCAACTGGTGGCTGCTCACGTTCTACGGAGCCATCGTGTTTTGGGTCGGCTACTGGTTCTACTATCAAACCGCCGCGATCGGTCCGTCCTCCACCGTCGCCATCGAACAGGAAATGCAGCGCATCCAGGCCGCCCGCCTGGCCAACACCTCGCAGCTTGACGACGGCTCGTTGTGGCAGATGAGCCGCAACGCCGTTTTTGTCGACGCCGGCCGGGCCACCTACAACACCACCTGCGCCAGCTGTCACCGCGAGGACATGCGCGGCACCGACGCGGGCGGCATCGGGCCCAACCTCCTCGACGACGTCTGGATCCACGGGGGCAAACCCACGGACCTCTACCACGTCGTGGACAAGGGCGTGCTGGAAAAGGGCATGCCGTCCTGGGGACCGGTCATCGGGGCAAAAAAAACTTCGGAGGTCGTCGCCTACATCCTCAGCCACCACGCGGAGCCCAAGTGATTATTGTGGCCCGCGACGCGGGCCCGATCCATCATTCCGGATGTAATGGCGAAAAATCAGCCCTCGCTTGAGTCGGTCACCACCATCAGTGAAGACGGTTCCCGGCCCTTCCTCTATCCCGCAGACGCCCGCGGTCCGTTCATGCGGGCGCGGCTTTGGTCGGGTCTGCTGCTGATCGTCATCTATCTGCTTCTGCCCTGGATCAAGGTTGGCGGATATCCGGCGGTTTTTCTCGATGTCGCCGAACGCCGCTTTCACCTCTTCGGCTGGACCCTCGCCGCCCAGGACCTCTGGCTGATTTTCTTCCTGATCACCGGCCTCGGCTTTACGCTCTTTTTTGTCACGGCGCTGCTGGGCCGCGTCTGGTGCGGCTGGGCCTGCCCTCACACGGTGTTTCTCGATCACGTCTACCGGCGCATTGAACGCTGGATCGACGGCGACGCCCTCGCCCGGCGCAAACTGGCCGCCGCCCCGCTCACCGCCGGCAAGATCCTCCGGCGCACGTTCAAGCACGCCCTCTACATTCTCGTTTCGCTGGCCATCACCCATCTGTTCCTCGCCTACTTTGTCTCCATCCCGCAGCTCTGGACCATGATGCACGATGCGCCGTTCGAACATTGGAGCGCCTTCGGCTTCGTCTTCATTTTCGCCGGCATCCTGTATTTCAACTTCGCCTGGTTCCGCGAGCAGCTCTGCATCGTCATCTGCCCCTACGGCCGTCTGCAGTCGGCGATGATTGACGATCACTCGCTTGTCATCGGCTACGATACCGCCCGCGGTGAGCCCCGCGGCAAACTCGGCACCCCCGGCGCCGGCGATTGCGTGGCCTGCAACCGCTGCGTGCAGGTCTGCCCCACCGGCATCGACATCCGCCACGGTCTCCAGCTGGAATGCGTCGGTTGCGCCGCGTGCATCGACGCCTGTGACGAGGTTATGACCAAGGTGCACAAGCCCACGGGCCTGATCCGTTATGATTCGCAGAGCGGACTCTCGGGCACCAAAACCCACTGGCTGCGGCCGCGCACCCTGCTTTATGGCGTGCTGTTTCTTATCGGTGTCGCCGTCACGGGCTGGGCGCTCTCGACGGTCAAAACCGCCGCCTTCAGCGTCACCCGCATGACCGGCGCACCCTATTTCGTCACGGAAGACACCGTGCGCAACCAGTTCCTGGTGCGCATGGTCAACAAACAATCCGAACCCGCCACATTCCACGTGCAGCTCAATGCCGGCACCGCCCTGCAGCAAAACGGCCTTACCGAGCCGGTGACCGTCGTGCCCATGGGCGAGGATGTCCGCCCCCTGATCGTGCTGATGCCCCGCCGTGATTACCAAGGTCCGTTTGCCTTCACCCTGACCATGACAGATGCCGCCGGCGCGGTGTCCTTGGCCAAGGAAGTCGAATTTCTCGGTCCGGACGCCCGCCTGCTCCGCGAGGAGGAAAATGAAAAGGCCGCGCGGCAGTAGGCTCTGGTGGTGGGTCGTGGTCGCCTTCATCGTGCAGCTGGCGGCCTGGGCGGTGTGGTTCTCCATCGCGGCCAAACATCCCGTGACCGAAGTCCCGCTCGCCACCCGACCCGTCGCGCCCTGACATGGAACTCGCCGCCGTCAATTCCCCCACCGCCGCGCTGATCGCCGGTCTCGTCACCAGTCTGCATTGCGTGGGCATGTGCGGACCGCTGGCCTGCTCGCTGATGCCGCTGAAAGGCGACCGGGCCGACGCCCACCTCGTCAGCAGCGCCTATCACCTGAGCCGCCTCGCCAGCTACACCCTGCTCGGTGCGCTGGCCGGCGGCATCGGCCGCGCCCCGTTGCAGTGGTTGAACAGCGACGTGCTCCGCTGGTTGCCCTGGGTACTGGTGCTGTTTTTCCTCGGACTCGCCCTGCGCTGGGACCGCTGGCTGCCCAAACCGCTGTTTCTGGGGCGGTTCACGCTGAAAATCAACCAATGGGTGCGATCGCGTACCCGCGTGCAGGCCGCCCTCGCCCTGGGCTCGGCCACGCCGCTGCTGCCTTGCGGTCCGCTCTATTTCATCGTGGCACTGGCGCTGTTGAGCGGCTCCGCCGTGCGCGGGGCGGAGTTCATGCTGGCCTTCGGCCTGGGCACCGTCCCCTTGCTCTGGTTTGCCCAGACCCAATTCCAATGGGTGCGCAGCAAGCTCCCCCCGGTCTGGATCGACCGGATTCGCATCTCCCTCGCGCTTGTCACCGCCCTGCTGATCGCCTGGCGGCTGCGCAGCACCCTCGGCCTGCCCGGGCCCGATGTGAACAACCTCGTCTGCTTCTGAATGAATCAGGCCGAAAAACGCCCGGCCCCGACCTGCCGGCATTGCGGCGCCCCGCTACTCGACGAATCGGCCCGCCGCAGCGGTTTTTGCTGCGCCGGCTGCTCCTACGTGCACCGGCTCGTGCACGAGCACGGCCTCGACAGTTATTACCACATCAAGGACGCGGTGACGGCCCCGGTGGACGCGACGGTTTTCCAACCACGGGATTTCAGCTGGCTGGCCGCATTGCAGGAAGAAACGGAGCGGGCCGCCGGCCGGCAAACACCGGTGCTGCGCCTCAGCATCCAAGGAATTTCGTGCGCCGGCTGTGTGTGGCTCATCGAGCGGCTCTTCCAGCCGATGCCCGGTGCCCGCACCATCATCGTCAACGCCCAGCTCGGACAGATGGAGTTGCGCTGGACTGCGGGTGAGTTTTCCGCGGTCGAATTTGCCCGCAAGCTGCACGCGTTCAATTACCTCGTCGGACCGCCCGACGACAGCGAGTCCGAGCTCGAAAGCCGCGCGCTGGGCCGGCGCATCGGCCTGTGCACCGCGTTCGCGATGAACGTCATGCTCTTCACGCTGCCCGTGTATTTCGGGATGGAGCAAAGCTTCGCCTATGCGCGACTTTTCGAAACGCTTTCCTTGCTCTTCGGCACGCTCAGCCTCATCGCCGGCGGCGGCTACTTCCTGCAAAAGGCCTGGCAGGGCCTGCGGCTGGGGTTGCTCCACATCGACCTGCCCATTTCGCTTGGCATTCTCGGGGCCTATCTTGGCTCGCTCTATGGCTGGCTGACCCGAAACGAAGCCTACATGTATTTTGACTTCGTGAGCGGTTTCATCGTGCTCATGCTTGCCGGCCGCTGGGCACAGGTGCTGGCGGTCGAGCACAACCGCCGCCGGCTGCTGGCGCGGCAACCGCGTCCGCAGCAACTGCCGGTCGTCAATGCGGACGGCACCACCGCCCCGGTCGAACCCGAGGCGCTCAAGGTCGGCCAAACCTACCTGCTACGGTCCGGTCAGATCGTGCCGGTGGAATCCCAGCTCGCGGAAGCCGCCTCATTCTCCCTCGCCTCGATCAACGGCGAATCAGTGCCGAGGGATTTTCAGCCCGGCCAACGGGTTCCGGCCGGGGCGCTCAACCTGAACCGGTCCGAAATTAAGTTGACCGCCCGGCAGCGCTGGGAGGACTCGCTGCTCGCCCAGCTCACCCGCACCCGTGAACATCCCGGCACCCGCCACGATTTTTTGGAGCGCATCATCCGCGGTTACCTCATCGGCATCCTCGGCATCGCCACGCTGGCCGGGCTGGGTTGGGGCTTCGCCACCGGTGACCTGCTCCACACCGGCGCCATTGTCACCGCCATTCTCGTCGTTTCCTGCCCTTGCGCCATCGGTCTGGCCTTTCCGTTGGCCGACGAGATGGCGTCGGTCGGCCTGCGCCGGCGCGGCGTCTTTGTGCGGGAATCTGATCTTTGGGCACGCCTGCACCGGGTGCGCCGGGTGGTTTTTGACAAGACCGGCACCCTGACGCTTGAGACCCCCGTGCTGCAAAATACCGCCGCGTTGCATGCGCTTCCACCCGAGGCCAAGGCGGCCCTGTTTACCCTCGTGCACGACAATCCGCATCCCGTGGGCCAGTCTCTGCTCGAAAATTTGCTGGGGACCGGCCCCGCGCCCGAACCGCTGGCGGAAACCGTGCAGGAGGAGGTGGGTCAGGGCCTCTTCGCCGGCAACTGGAGTCTCGGCCGCGCCGGTTGGCGGGATGACGGACCGGCAGACGGCGGCACCGTACTCGCCCGCAACGGGCAAAGGGTGACCCGTTTCCAGTTTGCCGATACGGTGCGGCCCGACGCACCTGCGGAATTGGTCGCCCTGTCACAGCGCGGTTTGGAGTGTCATATTTTGAGTGGAGACCTTACGGACAAGGTACTTGCCCTGGCCCGGGCCCTGCGACTGCCACCGGCTTGCGCCCACGGTGGCATGACGCCACAAGAAAAAGCCGAGTGGATACACTCGGAAAAACGCCACGATACGCTCATGCTGGGCGATGGAGCGAACGACAGCCTGGCCTTCGACGCCGCGCTCTGCCGCGGCACCCCGGTCATCCACCGCGGCATCCTCGAACAAAAGGCGGACTTCTACTACTTGGGCCGGGGCATCGGCGGGATTCGGGCCCTGTTTGAGATCAACGACGTCCGCCGGCGCACCCAATGGATCATCCTCATTTTCTCCGTGCTGTACAACTTGCTGGCCGTGGGGTTTGCCGTCGCCGGCATGATCAACCCGCTGGTCGCCGCCATTCTCATGCCCGCCAACTCCTTGCTGACCCTCACCTTGGTCACCGCCGGCATGCGCAAGGCATATGCTTGAAGATGCCGCTACACTCGCCTGCCTGCGAGTGCCAAACCGCCGGATTATCTTTTGTTTCCACCGATTACTGTCTCAGCCACGCCTTGGCCAAGTAGCCTGATTTCCAATATAATAGTTGCAATTTAAGGGCGATTTGATCTACCTCCGGGGCCTGCCTACAGTCCAGCCAAAGTGCTGCACTTCTCATTCTGTTACAAAGCCTCCTCCTATGAACCTACTCCGATTCCTCCCCCGGGCGCTGTTTATGCTCCTTGTTTCTGCAGGGCTCACCTTCGGTCAAAGTAACGCTGAGCTTGTGCTCAGCGACGAAGAAATTGCCCAGATCATCGCTGGCGGCGATGGTGCTGCGGCGACCGTCGCCGCGGCTCTCCAAGCGGCCGGCGTGGACGTCACCAATGTTGCGGCGGTCCAAGCCGCCGTCTCGGCGATCTCCACTCAGGTTGCCGCCTCACCGCAGGCTAGTGCGGCCGGCCTCACCACCGTAGCGACCAGCGTTTCCGCAGCGGTCACCCAAGCGGTGGTGCAAGCCGCCCCTGCCACCGCCACCAACGTCGCCGCCGTCGTCCAAGCCGCCTCCTCCGCCGCCACGCAAGCCGCCGTGGCCGTTGCTGCCAGCAACCCGGCTACCGCCAGTCAAGCTGCCGCCGTCGCGAGCGCTTCCGCGCAAGGCGCCGCCGCGGGTGCCGTCACCGCCGCCGCCACCTCGCCCACGCAGGCCGCCAACGTCGCGGCGATCGCCCAAGCCGCCTCGCAAGGTTCTTCCGCCGGCGCTGTCACGGCTGCCGCCGCGGCTCCCACCGGCACGGTCAACGTCGCCGCCGTCGCTCAGGCTGCCTCCCAAGGCGCCACCACCGGCGCGGTCGCCGCCGTCGTCCAAGCCAATTCTTCTCCTAGCAGCGCGGCCCCGATCAACGCCACCGCCGTGGCGGCGGCCGCCGCCCAGGGGTCATCGACCGGTGCCGTCACGGCCGCAGCGGCCGCCCCGGTCGGTACTGTCAACGTTGGTGCGGTCGCCCAAGCTGCGAGTACCGGTTCCACCCAAGCCGCCGTCAACTCCGGCGGTGCCGTCAACGTGGCCTCCGTCGTGACTGCCGCCGCCACCGGCTCGACTGCTGCCGCCGCCGCCACCGGCAGCACCGCTGTCCAAACCGCCGTCCAAACCGCCACCGGCACGACCACCGTACAAACTCCGCCCACCACGCCGACCGCGCCAACTCAGCCCACTGTCCCGGTCGTCGATCCCGGTGTTCTCCCGCCAGTTCAGATCACCTTCACCCTGCAAACCGTCAATATTAACGGCGTGCTCGTCGCAGTGGTGACCAACAGCGCCAATAATGATGTCACCGCCACCCGCGTCAGTGCCGTGGTGGGCATCGCCCTGCCCCCGGTCACCGGCTCCCCGAACAGCTTCGACCTCGACGACGTCTTCAGCGCCGCCGCCGGCGTCACTCTGGACGCCACCCGTCTGGCCAACATCCGCGCCGCGGTGGCCGGCGTGCTGGGCAATGAGGCGGTGGTGAGCGTGGATCCGGGCAACATCCTCGTCGTCAGCCCGAGCAGCTGATCGCACCCCGTCCAACATCGCCTGCGATTTTCAATGCTCCCCAACCCGGGGAGCATTTTTTTGTGCCCTGCATCGAAATTTCGATACACTGATTGCGCGTAGCCGCCTTGGAGCCCAGCGACAAGGTGGCTCCCTTGGTCTACCCCAACCCGGGATCAGCCCACACCACCCTTCGCAGCGCGCAGGATGAAGCATGGGGCGCAGTCCGCAAAAAAAGCCCCTCCGGATGGAGGGGCTAAGAAAAGTGGTGGTAGGACCTGGATTCGAACCAGGGAAGGCGTAAGCCAGCAGATTTACAGTCTGCCCTCGTTGGCCACTTGAGTATCCTACCAAAACGGGGAGCGCGCAAACTCATGGCTGATGCGGAAGAGTTCAAGGTTTTTTTAGCATGGCTTTTGTCCGGGCTGACGGCACCTTGGCCTCATCAGCCCGGCGGGCCGATCGCATGGACGAAGTGATCGAACATCCCTTTCTCAATGGCGTGCTTCCGCATCTTCTCACAGTCGCGGGATTCCTGCTGGCGTTGTTCCTGATCGCGCGGCTGATGAGCGAAAAACGTCAGCCCGGCAACACCGTGGCCTGGCTGCTCGTCATCGTGCTGATCCCCTATCTGGGTGTGCCGCTCTATCTGCTGCTCGGCGGGCGCAAGGTTCGCCGCCAGATGGCGCGCAAAGGCATGGTCCGGCCACGTCTGCCCTGCCCCGAAACCCTGCCCGCCGCGAGCACCAACCTGCCCGTCGCCCAGGCGGTCACCGCGAGCGGCGGCTCCCCGCCACTCGCGGGCAACAGCGTCTCCCTGCTCACCACCGGCGAGGAAGCCTACCGCGTGCTCGAAACCTGCATCCTGGAGGCCAAACACTGCATCCACATCACCAGCTTCATTCTGGGCCGTGATGATACCGGCAAACGCATCATCAAATTGTTGGCCCGACGCGCCGGGGAGGGCGTCAAGGTGCGGTTGTTGCTCGATGCCGTGGGGTGCATGTTCATCAGCCGCGATTTTCTCGCCCCGCTCAAACAGGCCGGAGGCGAGATCCAGTGGTTCATGCCCGTGCTGCACTTCATGCCGCGCGGCACCGCCAACCTGCGCAATCATCGCAAAATCGGCGTCTTTGACCACACCACCGCCATCGTCGGCGGACACAACCTGGCCCGCGAATACATGGGTCCTACCCCGTATCACAAACGCTGGGTGGATTTCGGCACCCGCATCTCCGGCCCCGCGGCCATATTGCTCAACGAAGTGTTCTTGGCCGACTGGTGTTTCGCCAGCGGACAGATTGCGGACAAAATCCGCAGCGAGGTGCCGGCCGACACCGTGGGCCATCCGATGGGCAAGGGCGAATTGCAGGTCATCACCAGCGGTCCCGATGTCGACGGCGACCCGCTCTACGAAGGTCTGGTGGCCATGATCCAGGCGGCCCATCGCAGCATCTGGATCATCACGCCCTATTTCATCCCCGACGAGGTCCTGCTGCGTTCGCTGATCGTCAAGGCGCGGGCCGGCATCGACATCACCCTCATTTTGCCCGCCAAATCGAACCACCCGGTGACCGATTACGCCCGGAAGCACTACCTGCGCGAATTGCGCACCGCCGGGGCAGACATCCGCCTCTACGGCCCCGGAATGATGCACAGCAAGGTCACGATCGTGGACGATCGCATCGCCCTCTTCGGCTCGGCCAATTTCGACCTGCGCAGCCTGTTCGTTAATTTCGAGATCGGCGTCCTCGCCCACACCGATACCGATGTGCGCGCCATCAAGGCCTGGGCCCGCACTTTGCTGCCGGCCAGCCGCGTGGCCAAACCGGCGCCGCCCACCCGCTTCCGCTGGTTGCACGGCGTGGCGGAGGACCTCAGCCGGTTGTTCGCACCGCTGCTCTAGTCCGGCCAGCCGGTCGCAAACCGAGGTCAAGCGCTGGAGTTGGCCACGCGGGACCGGCTGCCCGGTCGATTTTCTCAGACCGCGTGGTCAGCCACAAACCGCGCGATGTCGGCAGCATTGGCTGCCAGCTTGTGCTTGATTATCGGCCGGCTTTTGAGCGTCTCCAGCGCGGGATCGCGCGGTTCGATGCCGATCGCCGCCCTGATGGTGTCGGGGAACTTGGCCGGGCTGGCGGTGGCAAGCACCACGCTGACCCGGTCCCGCGCGAGCTCCTTGAAGCCGCAGGCCGTGTGCGGATCCACCATGTAACCATAATCCTGATGCACGCGACGGATGATGCCGGGGATCTCCACGTCCTCGCAGCGCGTGGAGGTGAAGCAGTCCCGATCAAAATTCTCAAAGCGGAAGTAACCGGCGCACTTGAACGTGGCCATGACCTCCCGCACGCGGGCGGGATCCTGTCCGAGCTGGTAATAGAGCAAACGCTCAAAGTTCGACGCCACCTGGATGTCCATCGACGGAGCCAGGCTCGGCTGCACCGGGCCAAGCCGGTATTCGCCCGTGGTGAACAGCCGGTGCAGGATGTCGTTCCGGTTTGTCGCCACCTTGAAGCCGCGGATCGGCACGCCCATGCGTTGCAGCATCCAGCCGGCAAGCACGTTGCCGAAATTGCCGGTCGGCACCACGAATTCAATCTCACTGCGATCCGCTTCCGGCAGCCGCAACCACGCATGCAGATAATAAACGCATTGCGCGAGCACGCGCGCGAGATTGATAGAATTTACCGCGGAGAGCCGGTGTTGCAGCCGGAAGTCCTGATCGGCAAAAAGCTCCTTCAGCGCCGTCTGGGCGTCATCAAACGACCCGTCGATGGCAAGAGCGTAAACATTGTCCGCGCCGGTGCAGGTCATCTGCCGTTCCTGCAAGGGCGACACGCGGCCGTCCGGATACAAAATGAATATCGCCACACCGGGCTTGCCCAACAGGCCGTGGATGGCCGCCGCGCCGGTGTCGCCCGAGGTGGCGCCCAGGACGTTGATGGTCTGGCCGCGCTCGCGGCACTGGTGCTCGTACAGGTTGCCGAGCAGCTGCAGGGCAAAGTCCTTGAACGCCAGCGTCGGTCCGTGAAACAGCTCCAGCACGTAGGTGCGCGCATCCAGTTTCACCAACGGCGCGATGTCGGCATGCCTGAATCGGGTGTACGACCGGCCGATGATCCCGCGCAACGTTTCGTCCGGCACATCGGTGGCAAAGATCCGCAGGAATGCATGGCAAAGATCCGCGTAACCGAGACCGGCCCAGCTTCGCCACCGGACGCTCAAATCCGGCAGTTGCTCCGGCAGGAACAGGCCGCCATCCGGCGCCAGGCCGGTGGCCACGGCGTCGCCGAACCCAAGGGGCTCGCACCGGCCGCGGGTGGATATGAATCGCATGGTCGGTTCGCCCCGGGCGCCCGTCAGATGCCGGGCTGGTCGAGGTTGAAAACCTGATGTGCCATCCGCGCGGCCTCATCGGCCCGGTCCAGATCGATGACAATCGAGATCTTGATCTCGGAGGTGCTGATCAACTCGATGTTGATCCCCGCCTCGGCCAGCGCCTGGAACAACGTCGCGGCCACGCCCGAGTGCGAGCGCATGCCCACGCCCACCACCGAAAGTTTGGCGATATGGTCGTGGATCGCCACCTGACCGCCGCCGATCTCGTCGAGCACGGGCTCCAACGCCTTGAGCGCGCGGTGCGAATCCCCCTGCGGCACGGTGAAGGTGAGGTTGGCCACGCCATGCCGGCCGACGTTCTGGACGATCATGTCGACCATCACGTTGGCGTCGGCCAGGGCCCGGAAGACGCGGGCGGCCGAGCCGGGTTTGTCGAGGATGTTGCTGACGATCAGCTTGGCCTGGTCCTTGTCGACGGCCACGCCACGCACGACGACCTTTTCCATGTAGGAGACTTCTTCTTTCACGATGGTTCCCGGGTTGTAATTGAATGAGGAGCGGACTTCGAAAATGACGTTGTATTTTTTGGCGAACTCGACGGAACGCGACTGCATGACCTTCGAGCCGGATGAGGCCAGCTCGAGCATCTCGTCGTAGGAAATCTCGTTGAGTTTGCGGGCATTGGGCACGACGCGCGGGTCGGCGGTGTAAACGCCGTCCACATCGGTGTAGATCTCGCATTTGTCGGCCTTGAGCGCGGCGGCCAGCGCAATGGCGGTGAGATCGGAACCGCCCCGCCCCAGCGTGGTGATGTGGCCGAATTCGTTGATGCCCTGAAACCCTGCGACAATCACCACCTTGCCGGCCTTCAGATCGAGGTCGATGGGCTTGGCATTGATGGCCGAAATCTTGGCCTTGGTGTGCACCTTGTCGGTGAAAATGCCGGCCTGTGCACCGGTGTAGCTCACGGCGTCGACCCCGAGGCCGTGCAGGGCCATCGCCACCAGCGCGATGGTCTCCTGCTCGCCGACCGCAAGGAGCATGTCGAGCTCGCGCTCGCTGGGCACGGCGCACACCGCCTTGGCGCGGGCGATCAGCTCGTTGGTGACGCCGGCGCGGGCCGACACCACCACGACAAGCTCGTTGCCTTGGTCGCGGACCGACCTGATGCGCTCGGCGACCTTCTTGATGCGTTCGACGTCACCCACGGAGGTGCCGCCAAATTTTTGAACGATGCGTGGCATGGACGTGAAATACTGGATTTATTCGGAAAACTCCCCGATGCGCAGGAGCAGCGGACGATCAACCACGCTCGCCAGACGGGACACGTCGCGGAGCGTGGTCTGCATGGCGCGCTCGTTGCTTTCGTGCGTGGTCAGCACCAGCGACGCGGTACCGTCGGTTTCCGAGGCGTTTTGAATGACGCTGGCGATGCTGACATGATGTCGCGCCATGACCGACGCGATGCGCGCCAACACACCAGGTTGATCCCTGACGGTGAGGCGCAGATAATAGCAGCCGCGGATTCTCTCTAGCGGCGCCAGTTTGACCCCACCGGCCGGCAAGGGCGCAACCTCGGAAGTCAGGTGCAGGTTCTTGCCGTGACGCAGCAGGGCCGCGGCATCGGCGATGTCGCTGATCACCGCACTCGCGGTGGCGTCCTGCCCCGCGCCGCGGCCGATGTAGAGTGTGGTGCCGACCACATCGCCCGTGACCGAGATCGCGTTGTAGACGCCGTTGACGTTGGCGATGACGTTGCCCTCGGGCAGCAACGTGGGATGCACACGCACCGAGAGTTCGTCGGTCGCAAAATCACGGACAATGATCGCGAGCAGCTTGATGCCATAGCCCAGCGTGGCCGCATTCTTGAAATCGGCGGGGGTGATGCGGTCGATGCCCTCCACGATCATGTGCTTGGGGTCCACCCAGCGCCCGTGCGCCAGCCAGGCGAGAACCGCGGCCTTGTGGGCGGCATCCCACCCCTGCACGTCAAGCGCTTCGTCCGCCTCGGCGTAACCCAGTTGCTTGGCCTCGGCCAGCACGCAGTCGTAGGGCGCGTCGAGTTCCTCCATCTGCGTGAGGATGTAGTTGCAGGTGCCGTTAAGGATGCCGTAGATGCAGGGAAACCGGTTCGCCACCAGCCCCTCCCGCAGGGCCTTGATGATCGGGATACCGCCGGCGACGCTGGCCTCGAAAAAGAAATGCCCGCCATGCTTGCGCGCAGTGGCGAAAATTTCCGCGCCGTGGGCCGAGATCAGCGCCTTGTTGGCCGACACCACCACCTTGCCTTCGCGCAATGCCGCCAGCGTGACCTGCCGCGCCAGGTCCGTGCCGCCCATGAGCTCGCACACAATGCCGATCGCCGGGTCGCAGGCCACGGCCATCGCGTCGGTGGTGAGCTTCGAGGCCGGCAGCCGCACCGCACGCTTGCGCCTGGGATCACGCACCGCCACGCGGGCCAGTTCGAGCCGTACGCCGAGCCGCGCTTCCATTTCGCCCTTGGTGCGCTGCAGGTGCTTCCACACGCCCTGTCCCACCGTGCCGAATCCACACAATCCGATTTTGATGACGTTGCTCTTGCTCATGAATGTGTGGCGTCGCCCGGGGTTTTGACAAAACGATGTTCCGTGCCGTGCAGCAGCCGGCGGCAGTTTTCCCGATGGCGGACCACCACAAAAACGGCCACCACCACGCAGAGCGCGACGAGGGTGCCGGGACGGCCAAGCCACCAGGCACTGAGCGGCAGCGAGACGGCGGCCAGCATGGAGGCCAGGGAAACATACCGCGTGATCAAGAAGACCGCGACCCAGACCACCGCGCCAATCAGCGTGGCGGTCGGCATGAGCACCAGAAATCCACCCGCCCCCGTGGCCACGCCCTTCCCGCCCCGAAACTTGGTGAAACAGGAAAACGAATGCCCCAACACCGCGCCCACCAGTCCCGCAATCATGAAGACCGTGGGATCGATGTTGACGTAAAACTCACCGGCATGCCGCCGCGCATTGAACGCGGCATACGCCATGGGCCAGCCGGTGGCCAGCGCGCCTTTCAGCACATCGAGCACGAAAACCAGGTTGCCCGGGCCGCGGCCCAATACCCGGCGAACATTGGTCGCGCCGGGATTTTTGCTGCCCACGGCAAAAATGTCCACGCCCCTGGCGCGCGCAACAAGATAGCCGAAGGGCAGAGAGCCCAGGACGTATCCGACGGCGGCGGCAATGAGGGTGGACGTGAACATCGCGGTCTAAATCTGCACGAACTTCGCCAGCTTGATGGCCGGATGCGACTTTAATTCCCGCCGGGCGGCCGGGCTCGGCTCGCTGTCCAGGTTGATCACCATCAGGGCCGTTTGCCCGGGCTCCTGGCGGCTCAGCGACATGTTAGCGATATTGACCCTGTCCTTGCCGAGCAGTGAACCGACATAGCCGATCATGCCCGGCTCGTCGTGGTTTTCGATCACCAGCAACTTGCCCTGCGCCTCAACCTCAACCTCGCGTCCGTTGAGCCCGATGATACGGGGTTTGCCGGTGCGGCCGATCAGGGTGCCCTGCGCCGCATGCCGCGATCCGTCCGGGGCGACCGCCTCGACCGCGATCAGCTCGGTGTAGTCCACCTCGTCGGTGGATTTGACAACCTGCACCTTGACTCCCAGCCGCTGCAAGGCGAGCGGGGCGTTGACGTAGTTGACCGAATCGCCGCTGATGTGCCGCAGAAAACCGCGCTGGATCGCGCGCGTGACCGAATTGGCGTCGAGATCGACAATCTTGCCCCAGTAGGTGATGTGCAACAAGTCGATCTGCTTGGGTCCCATCTGCTGCACCAGCGTGCCCAGCTTTTCGCCCAGATCGAGATATGGGCCCAGCGTGCGCAGCGTGGCCGCATCGAGCGACGGCATGTTGACGGCATTGCGAATGACCCCTCCCTTGAGCACATCGGCGACCTGCTCGGCGATCTCGATGCCCACGCTTTCCTGGGCCTCGGCGGTGGAGGCGCCCAGATGCGGGGTCAGCGTCACCGCGTCGAGCTGTCGCAACTCGCTGTCTTCCGGCAACGGTTCATCCTCATAAACATCGAGACCGGCCGCGGCCACATGGCCGGATTTGACCGCCTCGATCAGCGCCGATTCCTTGATGATGCCGCCGCGCGCGCAGTTGAAGATGCGCACTCCCGGGCGACATTTGGCCAGGGCCGCTTCATCGATCATGTGCCGCGTCGAATCGGTCAGCGGCATGTGCACGGTGATGTAGTCGCTCGCCGCCAGCAGCTCATCCAGGCTCATGGCTTCAACCTGCATGGCCTTGGCGCGGCTGGGCGCCAGATAGGGATCGTAGGCCACCACGCGCATGCCGAAGGCCTGGGCCCGCTTGGCCACCTCGCCGCCAATCCGGCCCAGCCCCACCACCCCGAGCGTTTTGCGGAACAATTCGATGCCGGCGTGGTTCTTGCGGTCCCACTTGCCGGCCCGCATGGAAGCGGCCGCTTGCGGCACCGGGCGCGCACCACACAGGATGTGGGTGAAGGTCAGCTCGGCCGTGGCGATGGTGTTGCCGGAAGGGGTGTTCATCACAATCACCCCGCGCTCGGTGGCGGCCTCCACATCGACGTTGTCCACGCCCACGCCCGCCCGGCCCACGACCTTGAGGCGGGGCGCCGCGGCAAAAACTTCGGCGGTGATTTTCGTTTCACTCCGCACCACGATCGCCTGCACGTCACCCACGAGGGACAGAATCTTTTCCGGAGAGGAGCCATAGGCCTCGATTACGGCGAGACCCGGCTGCTGGCGCAGGTACTCCACTCCCTTGGACGAGATTTTATCGGCGACGAGGACTTTCATGGGCGAAAAAGGGCCCCAGTGAAAGTTCATGGCCCGGCAAACGCAAATAAAACCCTAGCGGCAACCGCGGCAGGCCCTTGACTATGACACGGATGGGCAGAAAACCGCCGCCCTACTCCCCCAGTACCCGCTGCACCTGCGCATGGATTTTGGCCAAAGGGGTGGTTTTTTCCAAATAGCAGGCCACCTCCTGCCCCAGCGTCTCCTGCGCCAGGGCCGGTCCGACCAAAACGCCGGTGAGGATGATGACAGGGGTGTCCGGACACTTTTCCCGGATCCGGCGGATGGTCTCCAGACCGTCCGCTTCATCGAGCTGCAAATCCGTGATCAAAAGGTCGACCGGTTGATGGGCCACGATGTCCAAGGCCTCATGCAGGGTGGACGCGGAGATGACGCGATAGCCCTTGCCGATCAGGAAGGCGGAAAGCAGGTCGCGGATGTCGGCTTCGTCGTCGAGATGTAAAATCGTTTTGCTCATGGTAACTGCGCTCGAGCGGTTCAGGCGTTGCGGGAATGGGTGGAAGGATCCGGACGGAGAATGAAAACACTGCCGACGACCTTGTTGCCATCGCGCAGCGGAAACAGGCTCAGGGTGGCCGCAAGGCGTGCCCCTGACTTTGTGGTCAGATTCGCGACCTGACCGCTGAGATCGCGGCCATCCCGCAGCGCGAGGGCAACCGCCTCCCATCCGGCCACCGGCGAATCGGCGGCGGTCAATGCAACCACCGAGTCGAGAGATTTGCCCAAAATATCCTTCTCCGCCCAGCCGGTACAATGCGTGACCGCGGGATTGATGCGCGTCACGTTCAAGACCTTGGTCGTGACAAAGACGAGATCCTCGACCGAATTGACGATCTGCTGGTTGTATCGCAACTGATGTTCCAAGGCTTGGTTGCTCCACTGGCGCTCCAGGTTTTCCAGGGTCAGCTTTTCGTTGGCCGCGACAAGGTCGTGGGTCCGCTCCCGCACCCGGGCTTCCAGCTGTTCGTTGGCGTCGCGCAGGGTGCGGTGGAGGCGCTCATGGGCCGCCTGATCATCGCGGATCAGCCAGAGCACCGCCGCAAAGAGCACCAGATTGACCGCGATGCCCACGCCCTCGATCCAGCGCGTGGTCTGCATCTGGCGGAAAGACTCCGCATCGCGCGCCCCGATCAGGTCCAGCTGTCCGGCACGCAGCCGGGAGAAAGCACGGATGATATCCGCCATCCCGCCCGCGCTGGCATCCGCGGCGAGCAATCCCTGCACCTCGTCACCGGTTCCGGCCTCACGTGCCGCCGTGATTTTGCGCCCCCAATCCTCCCGCGCCGCGATCAACCCATCCAACGCATCAATTGCTGGAGCCAGCTCGTCCTGATGCCGCAGCAGCGCCCGGGCCGTCTGCCAATGGTCGCCCATTTCGCCGAAAGCCTCCCTGATTACCGCCATGTCATGCGTGTCCCCGCTGAGCACAAAGGTCCTCACGGCGGCATCGCCCGCCCGCAGGTGGGACAAGGTCAAATCCAATGCATGGATGGTGGCGTAGGTCTGGTTGAGCCAATCCCCGCTGTGCTCGGCCCGCCTGATGCTTTGCCAGGCGACCGCGGCCATGACGGCCAGCACGCCGAAGATGATGAAAAACAGCAGGTAGACTTTGCGCAGATGGTGGGCTTTCACGCGAAATCGGGGTTCAAGGACGGGCAAGGTTTTCGGGGCGGTCGGGATCAAGCGCCGGGTCATCGGTCTTGACGACCGTCATCACGCGCTTCTTTCGGTCCTCTTCATAGTCGTAGGTATAAACGGCGGCAGTGGTCCAGTTGCGTTCAAATGATTTCGCCACCTTGGTGGCTATCGCACGGATGCTCCGATCGCAACGGGTAAGATTGAAGAAAAACCGGCGGTTGTTGTAGTCCAGATACACCCGGTCGTCATCCACATAGCAAACGGCATGACCAATGTCGCTACCCAGGAGCGAGACGTGAATGATCCGCGTCCGGTAGCCCTTTTCCCGCAGGATATGGTCCGCCAAGATGGCGTAATCATCGCAATCGCCCGCCCGCCGCCGCAAAAAGACCTCCGGATACTGGACGTACGGCACGTACTCATAGGCGAAATTCTCGAAATGATTGGCGAAACGCTTCGGAGTCATGTCCCGATCCGCCTTCAACTCCCGCAGCGTCACGGCGAGCAAGGAAGGAGCAAACAGCAGGCCGCCCAGGACAAACGCCAGCAGACTGGCTGGGAGGCAGGCTGAGGTGTTCCGTGGGCTCATGGTTGGATTCGTCTGCCAAAGGCATAATCGATATACGCCCGGTTTCACGGCAAATCAGTTTCCATGGTGCAAATGCAGGGATTGCCGCTTGCCCGGAGCCCGGCGGCAGGATTCGCTGCGGTAATGGCCGAAGACCGCCTGCAGCAGCAAATGCGCTTCATCATCGAAGCCGACAAACTCAAGGAAGTTTTCCGTCAGACCCTCGTCACCGGGAGTCGCCGCGCGGAAAACAGTGCCGAGCACTCGTGGCATTTCGCCCTGATGATCATCACCCTCGCCGAGCACTCCAATCACCAACCGCTCGATGTTCTGCGCGTGCTCAAGATGGTGCTGATTCACGACCTGGTCGAAATCGACGCCGGCGACACCTTTGCCTACGACACCAAGAACATGGCCGATCAGCATGAGCGCGAGGCCCGGGCCGCCGACCGCATTTTCGGGTTGCTCCCGCCCGATCAAACCGGGGAATTCCGCGCGCTGTGGGATGAGTTCGAGGCCCGCGAGACTCCCGAGGCCCGTTTCGCCGCCGCTTGCGACCGCTTTCATCCGATGCTGCTCAACTGCCTCACCGAGGGTCACGCGTGGCGCAAACACGGCATCACGCAGGACCGGGTGCTCGCCCGCAACGCCCACATCGCCGAGGGCTCGACCGGGCTGTGGGCCTATGCGCGGCGCATGATCGACGAGGCCGTGGCAGGCGGACATTTGCCGCCCGGCCCGGGCGCGCCGGCTTAATACAAGTCGCGGATCGAACCGAACTCGGCGTCAAACAGCCGGCGGTAAATCCGCACGATGGTCCCGTCGGTCAGACCGCACAGGTAATCGCAGATACGGCGGGCCTTGGCCTCGCGGCCGCGCGCCTGATGGATCAGGCGACCGACGTGGGGCGGCAGGATGTTGATCACGCGGGTGCCGCGCTCCACGTAGTTGCGCCAGATCGATTCCCACAGGTCGAACAGCACCCGCCGCGCCTTGTGCTCCATCTGCTGCAGTTGCGGGCTTTCAAAAATGATGTCGTTCGCCATGCGCTTGAAAAACAGCGCCTCGCGTTGCGCCGAGTCCTCAACGATCAACTCAAAGCGGTAGCGGTTGGTCCGTGGCGCCATGAAATTGTCCCGTTCGCGCAGCCGGCAGGACTGGATGAAACCGCCGATGCGCGCCCCGAAAATCCCCTCGAGCCGGTCGGTCCGGATGGCATGAAACAGCCGGTCGAGATGCTGCTCCTCCTCGGGCCCGAGGGCTTGTTCGGCCGCCCACTCCTCCACCCGCTCCACGGTGAGAAACCCCGCCTTCACGCCGTCGATGATGTCGTTGATGGAATACGCCGCGTCGTCCGCCCAATCCATGATCTGGCACTCGATGCTCTTGAACAGGTTGAGGTTTTCACCGCGATGCAGCGCCCTGGGAATCGCGGTGCCGCCAAACACATAATCCCGACAGGGCTCCTGCGCATCATACAGAAAATGGTTCTGCGGCGGCCGGGGATACTCGCGGAACAGCTTCTTGTATTTGAGCACGCCGTCGAGCAGCGCCCGCGTCGGGCGCATGCCCCGCACGCCGGATTCGTTTTGAAAAATCGTCTCGGTCAACAGGTGCAGCGTCTGCGCGTTGCCCTCGAAGCCGCCCCAACGGATCATCAGTTCCTGCAACGTGCGCTCACCCGAATGCCCGAACGGCGGGTGTCCGAGGTCATGCGCCAGGCAGCAGGCCTCGACCAGGTCGCTGTCGATGTGAAAATCCGGCTGCATCGGCCCGCCGCGCGTGCGCAGGTAATGACAGATCGAACGGCCGATCTGCGACACCTCGATCGAATGCGTGAGCCGCGTGCGGTAGAAATCGTATTCGCCCGACAAAAATACCTGGGTCTTCGACTGCAGCTTGCGAAACGCATGCGCATGGATGATCCGGTCGCGGTCGATCTGAAACGCATTGCGATAGTCGGGCTTGCGCGCCCCGCCGAACGTCTCGGCGTCAAACGCGTTGTAGAACCGGTTTTCCATCGGCATCGACAGCAAGCCGTTCCGCATTATCTTGCAAACCCTAACACGGATCATGCCGGACACCGTTTTTTCCACCCCCATCGGCCCTTGCTGCCTGAGCTGGCGAGACGACACCCTTGCCGGTTTCCGCCTGCCCGAACCCAACATGACCGTGCCGCCGCGCGAAGTTTTGCCGCCCGGATGGATCGCGATGCTCATCGCGCGCGTGCAATCCCATCTGGCCGGAACCCTCGGCGATTTCGGCGACCTGCCGTACGCGTTTCAGCAGGTGAGCGACTTTGCCCGGGATGTCTACCGCTGCACGTTGCAGGTCAAAGCCGGCCACACCTGCAGCTACGGCGACATCGCCCGCCAACTCGGTTTGCCGGCTGCCGGCAGCCGGTCCGTGGGCGCAGCACTGGGCGCGAACCCGTGGCCCCTGCTGATCCCCTGTCATCGTGTGCTGGCCACGGACGGCAAGATGACCGGCTTCTCCGGTCCGGGCGGCGTGGCCATGAAGCTTAGGCTGCTTGAGATCGAAGGGGCCCAACTATTCGGCGTCTGACGCCGGGCATTAATGACACTAAGACCGGCGTCGCAAACGGGATAGATGTTGTGATGGCCGGCACTCCGCCCACACTCAATCGCATGTCCGCCCAATCCATGCGCGCCATTGCCAAGACCAGGCCGGGGGTCGGCCTGGAGATGATCGAAGCTCCCGTGCCGGAGCCCGGGATCAACGATGTGCTGATCAAAATCAAGCAGACCTCCATCTGCGGCACCGATGTCCACATCTACAACTGGGATGCGTGGGCCGAGCAGACCATCAAGCCGCCGATGATCATCGGCCACGAGTTTGTCGGCACTATCGAGGCCGTGGGAGCAAACGTGGTGGGCTTCAACAAGGGCGACCTCGTTGACGGTGAAGGCCACATCGTGTGCGGCGTTTGCCGCAACTGCCTCGCCGGCCGGCGTCACCTTTGCAAGGACACCAAGGGTGTCGGCGTCAACCGCAACGGCGCGTTTGCCGAATACCTTTGCATCCCCGCCAGCAACGCCGTGCACGTGGATCCGGCCATCCCGCTCGACGTCCTCTCCTGTTTCGATCCGCTCGGCAATGCCACACACACCACCCTGCAGTATGATTTGGTCGGTGAGGATGTGCTGGTCACCGGCGCAGGGCCCATCGGTTGCATGGCCGTCGCCATCGCCAAACACGCCGGTGCGCGCAAAATCGTGATCACCGACGTCAACCCCGACCGCCTCGCCCTCGCCAAGCGCATGGGCGCCACGCGCACGGTCGATGTTTCCAAGGAGAAGCTGCCCGATGTGCAGAAGGAGATCGGGATGCGAGAGGGCTTCGACATCGGGCTGGAAATGTCCGGCAATCCGAAGGCGCTGAACGACATGATCGACAACATGGCACATGGCGGCCGCATCGCACTCCTGGGCATCATGCCCGCCGCCGCCGCGGTCGACTGGAACAAGGTCGTTTTTAACATGCTCACCATCCGCGGCATCTACGGCCGCGAAATGTATGAGACCTGGTACAAGATGACCTCGATGATCCAGACCGGCCTGGACATCTCGCCGGTCATCACCCACCGGTTCGCCTACACCGATTTTCAGGAAGCCTTCGATCTCATGCGCTCGGGCCGTAGCGGCAAGATCGTGCTCAAGTGGGACTGATGCCATGACTCCCGCCTTTCAAGCGCACCTCGAATCCACCCTCGCCGAAATCGACGCCGCCGGGCTCTACAAGCGCGAACGCATCATCACCTCGCCGCAGCACGCACGCATCGGGGTCAGCGACGGCCGGCAGGTGCTCAACCTGTGCGCCAACAATTATCTCGGGCTCGCGGACCACCCCGAGCTCATCGCGGCGGCCCGTGATTCGCTCGACCGCTGGGGTTACGGCCTCGCCTCGGTCCGATTCATCTGCGGCACGCAGCAATTGCACAAGGACCTCGAGGCGGCGCTCAGCCGTTTCCTCGGCACCGACGACACCATCCTCTACAGCTCCTGCTTCGATGCCAACGGCGGCTTGTTTGAAACGTTGCTCGGGCCCGACGATGCCGTCATCTCCGACGAACTCAACCATGCCTCGATCATCGACGGCATCCGTCTCTGCAAGGCGAAGCGCTTCCGTTACAGGAACAACGATCCCGCGGATCTCGCGGCCAAGCTCAGGGAAGCCGATGCCGCCGGCGCCCGCCACAAGCTCATCGTCACCGACGGCGTGTTCTCGATGGACGGCTACATCGCCGACCTGAAAAGCATCTGCGACCTCGCCGACGACCACGGCGCGCTCGTGATGGTGGATGACAGCCACGCGGTCGGCTTCATGGGCAAAACCGGGCGCGGCACGCACGAACACTGCGGCGTGATGGATCGCGTTGACATCATCACCGGCACGCTCGGGAAGGCCCTCGGCGGCGCCAGCGGCGGCTATACCAGCGGCCGCAAGTCCATCATCGACCTGCTGCGGCAGCGTTCGCGCCCCTATTTGTTTTCCAACACCATCGCGCCGACCATCGCCGCCGCCTCGATCAAGTGCCTTGAGCTGCTCTCCCGTTCGACCGAACTCCGCGACAAATTGGAACGCAACACGCGTTTCTTCCGCGCCGGCCTGGACCAGGCCGGGTTGTCGATCCGTCCCGGTTCGCACCCCATCATCCCCGTCATGCTCGGCGACGCCGCGCTGGCGCAGAAATTCGCCGCGCGCATGCTGGAGAAAGGCGTCTACGTGATCGGCTTCTTCTATCCCGTGGTACCGCAGGGGCTGGCGCGCATCCGCACCCAGGTGTCCGCCGCGCACAGCGAGGCCGATCTCGCCTTTGCCATTGAGAAGTTTGCCGAGGTCAAAAAAGAATTCGGCCTCTGATGTCGATTTCCGTCCGCCAGTTGCAGCAGTTGAAAACCGCCGCCCGCCGCGCCGCGAAATCCGCCTACGCCCCGTATTCCAAGTTCGCCGTTGGCGCCGCGGTCTTGACCGGGAACGGCAAGATCCATGCGGGCTGCAATGTCGAGAACGCCTCCTACGGTCTGTGCAATTGCGCGGAACGCACCGCCATTTTCAACGCCGTGGCCGCCGGCCAGAAGAAACTCCGCCTCCGGTGCGTCGTGGTCTATACGCCAACCCCAAAACCCACGGCCCCCTGCGGAGCCTGCCGACAGGTCATCCACGAGTTTGGACCGGAAGCGCGGGTGGTTTCATTCTGCCGCGGACGCGGTGTAATCGACACCAACATACGTGAGCTGTTGCCCGGTGCCTTTGGCCGGCCGATCTACTTTAGTCCGCGACAGAATTCCTCGATCGCCGACCAGTAACGCGGGCCGGCCCAATCCTGCAGGTTGTTGTGCCCGGCCCCTTCGATGGGCAGCAGGCGGCTCCGGCCGGATGCGGCGGTGTGCAACTGGACGGCGTGGGCATACGGCACGATTTCATCCTGCGCTCCGTGCAGGATGAGAATGGGACATTCCACCTGCCGGAGCTTGGCCAGATTGTCGTATTGATCGAAGGGCAGGATCTTCCGGTGCGTCACCACCCGGAATGCGCTGGTAAACGTCGAGTGCAAAATGAGACCCGCCACGGGGACCGTGCGTGCCAGTTCCACCGCCGGGCCACCGCCAAGCGACCGCCCCAAGGCGATGATGTTGCTCGGCTCCACGCCATGCGTGGTGCGCAAATAGTCCAGCCCGACCCGTGTGGCGGCATAAATGGACTTCTCCTGTGGTCGGCCGTCACTGTGACCATAGCCCGGGTAATCGTACGCGAAGACATTGAATCCCCTGCCCTGCAGCTCGCGCAGCATCGGCTCGCTGTCCCCCAGGCCCTCGGCGTTGCCGTGGAAAACCCAGATGGTGAACCGGGCATTGGGATGCGGCAGATAGAGGACGGATATGCTGCCGCCGTCGTCCGTTTCAAGTTTCACCGCATCCGGCACCCGACGCGTTGACGCCATTTCCGGGTGATAAATCAGGTGGTCCGGGCCGAACCACGCGTAGAGGGCGAGAGCGAGATAGCCGGACAGCAGCGAACCGGCAATCAGCAGCGCGAGGCGTGCGAACGACGTGTCAGCCACCCAGGGCGTCGCGCACCGCGTCGACCACCTCCGCCTGCGCGACTTCCCGCTCGCTGCGATCCGACATGTCGCGGATTTTCACCACGCCGCGGGCGAGTTCATCGCCGCCGAAAATGATCGCCAGCTTGGCCCCGGCCTCGCTGGCGGCCTTGAACTGTTTGCCAAACGCGAGCTCCTTGAACGGATACTCCACGCGAAATCCGGCCGCCCGCAGCGACTGAATCGCGCCGAGGGCCGCCGGACGCTCCCCTTCGCCGCCGATGACGCAAAAAACATCAGCCGCCGTCACCAGCGGAGGGGTGAGCCCGCGCTGCTCCAACAGCAGGGCAAAGGTCATGTCGCCGATCGCAAAACCCACCGCCGGCAGTTGGGTGCCGCTGAGTTTGCCGACCAGATCGTCGTAGCGGCCGCCGCCGGCGATGGCCCGCAACTCGCCTTTCCGATCGAAGGCCTCGAACACGAACCCGGTGTAGTAAGCCAGCCCGCGCACCACGCCCAGATCCACGCTGATAAAGCGCTCCAAACCCATCGCGGTGAGATTGCCCAGGAGTTTGCGCCATTCCGCCAGACGGGCGGACATCCGCCCGTCCTGCAGCGGTGCGACCACCGCCTCCAAGGCCGCGAGCGACCTGATCTGCAAAAACGCGAGCACGCGCTCCTTGAGCGCCGGGTCGATCGTGCCGAATTGCTCGGCGTAACCCTTGAAGGCATCGTCGCCGTATTTCTCATACCGGTCCACCGCCCCGAGCACGGCGCGGATGCGGGCGTCGTCGAGACCGAGTGCACCGAGATAGTAGAACCACAGGTTGCGGTCGCTCAGCCGCACAAAATAGTCCTCCTCGGTGAGCCCGAAGGCGCAGAGACATTGGACGAGCAACCCGATGAGCTCGGTCTCAGCCTCGATCCCTGGCTCGCCGAAGACATCGGCGTTGAATTGGAAAAACGCCCGCCCGCGCCCTTTTTGCATGCGCTCGTAGCGGTAGAATTCGCCGATGCTAAACCATTTGATCGGACGCTTGAGTGCATTGGCCTTCGCGCCGACCAGCCGGCAGACCGTCGGCGTCATCTCGGGACGCAGCGCCACTTCACGTCCGCCCTTGTCGGTGAAACTGAAAAGCTGTGCTTCGATTTCCTCGCCGGACTTGGCCTTGTAAAGGTCGAGCGGCTCCAGTACCGGGGCATCGTATTCGGCAAAGCCGAACGTGGTCGCCGTCCGCCGCCAGAGACGGAAGATGTGGTTACGACGCGCCAGATCGTCAGGATAGAAATCGCGGAAGCCGGGAAGGGACTGAAACGTGGCCATGGACAGGGCAAATTGCGGGGCCGGACAGACGCATGCGAATCAAAATTTCCGCACACAAAAAAGCCGGAGGAAAACCCCCGGCTGCATCTGTGTCGCGGCGCGATCCGACTCAGCCTTCGACAGCCTCGGTATCGGACGGCTCGGCCGCCAGCTTGCTGAGGTCGATCTTTTTGAGCTGCTGCTTGAGGATCTTGCCCGACTTGAACTTGACCACGGCCCGTTGCGGGATGACCACCTCGGCCTCCGGCTTGTTGGGGTTGCGGCCGATGCGCGCCTTGCGCACCTGCACCTCCAAGACGCCGAAGTTGCGCAGTTCGACATTACGTCCTTCGGCCAGGGCCTTTTGGATGATGTCGAGGGTCAGCTGCACGGTCTCGACCACCTGCTTCTGGGGGAAGCCGGTCTTTTTGTAGATTTCCAAGACGATTTCGCGCTTCGTGAGATTGTTGGACATGTTGTTTCCTTTCGCTGCTACATCCGGGGAAGACGCCCTAAACTATTTTCAGTTCCATGATTGCGTCAATGAATATGACTCGCAAGGCGTTGAAAAAGGCGTGAAAGTGCCCTTTTTAACCGTCCACCATGCCGGATCCCGCCGCCGTCAACTCCATGTTTGCCCGCATCGCCCGTCGTTATGATCTGGCGAACCACCTGCTGAGCGGGGGGACAG
>JACFMR010000083.1 GCA_019455245.1 Opitutaceae bacterium | reverse complement strand
GGAACTCGGGTCGAAGATCGAAATATGAAGAGCCCATGCAATATTTCAAGGATTTGAGCGTTTCCGCCGTTAGCGCAGGGTTCGTTGCCGTTCTGGTGGGGTTCACAAGTTCCGTGGCGATCGTGTTCCAGGCGGCGCAATCCTTTCACGCCACGCCGGGCGAGATCGCATCGTGGATGTGGGCCCTGGGCCTGGGCATGGGGTTGTGTTCCCTGGTGCCCTCGCTCTGGCTGCGCAAGCCGGTGATGGTGGCCTGGTCCACGCCCGGTGCAGCGGTGCTGGCGGCCGCCGGCACCACCGGGCAGTTCGACATGGCGCAGGCGATTGGCGCCTTCCTGGTGTGCGGCGCGCTCATTACCCTGGTGGGCGTGACCGGTTGGTTCGAGCGGGTGATGAACCGCATTCCCACCGAGATTGCGGCGGGCTTGCTGGCGGGGGTGCTCGCGCGGTTCGGTATGGAGGCGTTTTCGGCGGCCCAGACGGCATTGCCACTGGTGGTGGTGATGCTGGGAAGCTATTTGATCTCGCGCCGCGTGGCACCGCGTTATGCCGTCGTGGCTACGTTGTGCGTGGGGGTTGCGTACGCGGCCCTGGCCGGACAGATGCAATGGTCGGTCGTGACGTGGACCTTGGCGTCGCCCCGGTTCATGGCGCCGCGCTTCGACTGGAGTGCTACCGTGGGGCTGGCTTTGCCGCTGTTCGTGGTGACGATGGCCTCTCAGAACCTGCCCGGCGTCGCGGTGATTCGCGCCTCGGGCTACCAGTTGCCCATTTCGCGCTTGATCACGTTGACGGGTGTCGCCACGCTGGTCCTGGCACCCTTTGGCGCGTTCGCCCTCAACTTCAGTGCCATCACTGCGGCGATTTGCATGGGGCCGCAAGCGCACGCCGATCCTGCGCGGCGCTATACCGCAGCGGCGGCTTGCGGTGCGTTCTACGTGGTGATCGGGATCTTTGGCGCGGTCGTGACCGGCCTACTGGCGGCGTTCCCGCGGGAACTCGTGGCGGCCATCGCCGGCCTCGCACTCCTCGGCTCCATTGGCGCCGGGCTCGCCAGCGCGTTGCGCGAGGAAACGCACCGGGAAGCGGCCCTGATTACATTTCTAGTGACCCTCAGCGGCGTGGTGATTGCCGGGGTCGGTTCCGCGTTCTGGGGCGTGGTCGCCGGCAGCATCGCGCTGTTTGTGCAACAGTACGCCAGCAACCCGCGCCGCCCGGCCTTGTGAAAGGCCCTTTTTCAGAACCGCGCTGTATGAACCTACTTTTCGTCGCCGATCCCCTCGAAGCATTCAATCCGAAAAAGGACACCACTTTCGCCATGATGCGCGAAGCCCAGCGGCGCGGACATACGGTAGCGGCCTGCCAACCGGCGAATCTGCAATGGGTTCTCGGCGGCAAGGTGCGCGCGCAAGTCCGCAGCATTTGGCTGACGGGCGAACTCGCGCCGTGGTTCCTTGAGCAGGAGGCGCAGGACAGGGAGTTGGCCAGTTTCGACGCTGTCTTGATGCGCAAGGACCCGCCGTTCGACAGCGAATACTTCTATTCCACCCACCTTCTCGAACAGGCCGAGCGGGAGGGCGCGCGCGTGTACAACAAGCCGCGGGCGCTTCGCGACCATCCTGAGAAGCTGGCCATCCTGGAGTTCCCGGATTTGATCGGCCCTACGCTGGTGACGCGCGACGCCGCGCACATCCGGCAATTCCATGAAATGCACCGGGACATCATTCTCAAGCCGCTCGACGGTATGGGCGGGATGGGGATCTTCCGTGTCGGACCCGACGGCATGAACCTTGGTAGCATCATTGAGACCCTCAACCGCGGTGGTGCGCAGAGCGTCATGGTCCAGAAGTTTCTGCCCGAGATCGCAGAGGGGGATAAGCGCCTCCTCATCATTGGCGGTGAGCCGGTTCCCTATTGCCTGGCCCGCATTCCACAAGGCAGTGAGGTGCGTGGCAACCTGGCGGCGGGGGGCAAAGGAGTGGCGCGCCCGCTGAGCGCGCGCGACTGGGAGATCGGCCGTGCCCTGGGGCCCGTGCTGGACGCGCGCGGGTTGCTGCTCGCAGGCGTTGATGTGATCGGGGACTGCGTGACCGAGATCAACGTCACCAGCCCGACCTGCTTCCAGGAAATACAACAGCAGACCGGCTGCGACGTCCCGGGCTTGTTTCAGGACGCCCTGGAGCGCGCGCTGGAGCAGGCTGGCCGGAATGCACCGGGATAAATTTCTTAGGATTGCCCGCGAACTGGTACAAACCCGTACTACAATCACAGGCTCCGCTGAACGCGGCCTGAGCTGAGAAGCCGGGAGGC
>JACFMR010000051.1 GCA_019455245.1 Opitutaceae bacterium | reverse complement strand
TAGTGGCTGGTTTTGACCCGGCCCGTAGTGGCTGGTTTTAACCTGGCCGGTGACATCAACAACTGCTCGACACCCTGCTTCAATCTGCCGGCAAAACCGCCGCGGATCTCACCGCTGCGCCCAAAGGGGCGCCGTGGAAAATCGCCGCCGCGCGCGAACTCCGGGCCAAGGTCAACGCCCCGCACGCCTGGATCGCCCGCGCGCTGCACATGGGCCAACCCAGCTCCGTGCGCGTGTATCTGGCGCGGAAATAGCCACGTGCTTCGTGCGTAGCAGAGGTCGTGGATCTCGCCACCCACTGCACCCGCTTAGTTGGCATGCAAGGGGCGCAATCCATTCGGCAATCACGCGCTGCCGAGTAGGTTGACCGCACCGATCATGCCTGTCGCAGCAAGCGGCGCACTTCGTCATGGGTGCCGGCGAACACCAGATCGAGCCCTTGGTTGCCGGCGCGAAATACAATGCGGATTTCCAAACCGGCACGGCACTCAAAGTAGCCGGCATGAAGCCGGCGGACGGAAAGTCCGGTGTGCTGATGCGGCGCGCCCCAGGACTGCTGGAGTTGGCGCAGCGCTACCTCGACTCTCGCATGCTCATCGTCGCCCAGATGCTGCAGCGACTTGAGGAACCGCTTGGTAAGGCGCAGTTCAACCGGCACGGCGCTTGGGCAGCTTGCCGGTGAATACCGCCATGCGACCAGACTTCCGCTCCCGGGCAAGTTCGGCGTCCGTGCGCAAGGCAAAGGCATCCATGTCTGCGGCGGTGGCACCGTATTCCCGCTGGGTATAGTCGGCGGCCTCCACCGGCACGGGGCGCAGCGCAATGATGTCGGCCCCGTAGACAATGCCAATCTCCTGCCCGCCCTTGGCCGCCTTGAGCCAATGGGTGAGGTTCTTGCGGGCTTCGGTAGCCGTGAGCGTCTTCATATCGTCGATAAAAAGACGATAAGAGGACGTGTCAAGCCGGGCTCCCCTCCACCACCGGGATCATCTCTGCTGGGAACCTTGCGCGTTTTTCAGACACGGAGTGCCTCGTTTGAACCCCGGCATCGTCCACCGCTCCTTGGCGATCCCGGGCAGGCGACAGCGGGCAACAGGAAGCGGCACGCGTCGGCTCGCTCGCCCGCATTCTAAGGCTGGATCACGATCACATCGCGTCCTTTGTATGTGATCATGCGTCAATAAGCCATCACCAGCACGGCGGCATCCTCCGCCCGTTGTCGGGCTACTTCGGCGGACAAAGGCTCATTTTCCTGACCCGCCAAGTCATTATCCGACAGATCAAGGCTCTCCAACATGGCCAGCAAATAGGTGCTTTTGATGGCATAATTTACATTTTCGGGCAGTGATCCACTGGCCTTGTAAGCAATCTGCTCGTCGAGCTTTGCCGCGACAATGCCGATGACACGCCCCCAGGCATCACACAAAGCGCCGCCACTGTTGCCAGGTTGCACCGGCACGCTGATTTGGAAAAAGCGCGGATCATCTGTTGGACCGGCCAAGCTGCTGATTTCGCCACGATTGTATTTTGGAGAAAATCCCTGGAGATCGGGGTTCGGGAATCCGATGGTAAACACCTCCGCGCCGAGCTTGGTGCCGCGACTTGATGTGATGGGCAGCGCCACCGGCAAAGGATTTTCACTCCGCAGGATCACCAGATCGTTGCTGGCATCGAAGGACAGCACCCTAGCTTTCACCCTGCCACGCGTGGTGATGAGCTCAATGCGTTTGGCATTCTCGACGACATGCCAGTTGGTGACCACGATGCCACTTGCTGACACCACAAACCCGGATCCCATGACCTTCGCTTCTTCTGCGACTGCAACTTGAGGTGCCGGACTGTTGCCGGAATTTTCGACGGTCCCCTGCTTTGCATTCGCGGCCTGGGCCTTCTGGGCATCCAGCTCGACCTGCAGTTCACGCGATCTTTGCTGAGCCAGCAACAGCGTTTGCCCCTTAAGGTACTGTCGGGACACAGTATCACGTAATTTGCGCGCTTCGTCACTTCCACCTGCAACCGCAAGGTTGAAGTATGCATAGGCTTCTATATAATCCTGACCAACGCCTTGGCCATTCGCGTAGAGCACACCGAGATTATACATGGCATTGGCATTTCCCTGTAACGCCGACAGCCGATACCACTTCGCGGCCTCCGCATGGTCCTGCGGCACGCCTTTGCCAGTCGCGTAGCGCACACCGAGATTGCTTTGGGCAGCTGCATCCCCCTTTTCCGCCGCCATGCGATACCACTTCGCGGCCTCCGCATCGTCCTGCGGCATGGCTTGGCCATTCGCGAAGAGCAAACCGAGATTGATTTCGGCACCGATATTTCCCTGTGCCGCCGCCATGCGATACCATTTCGCGGCCTCCGCATGGTCCTGTGACACACCTAAGCCCTCCGCGTAGAGCATACCGAGACCAAGCAGGGCATCGGCATTCCCCTGTTCCGCCGCTATGCTAAACCACTTCGCGGCCAACGCATGGTCCTGCGGCACGCCTTGGCCATACACGTAGAGCCAACCGAGATTTTCTTGGGCATTGGCGCCCCCCCTTTCCGCCGCCATGCGATACCACTTCGCAGCCTCAGCATGGTCCTGCGGCACGCCTCGGCCTTCCGCGTAAATCACACCGAGACTGTACTGGGCATTGGCATCCCCCTGTTCCGCCGCCACGCGAAACCACTTCGCGGCCTCAGTATGGTCCTGAGACACACCTTGGCCGTTTTGGTAGAACAAACCGAGATTGTACTGCGCATCGGCATACCCCTGTTCCGCCGCCATCCGATACCAAACCGCAGCTTCGCCTTGATTTTGCGGTACCCCTTGCCCCAGTGCATAGAACCTACCTAGAGTGTGCTGTGATTCAGCGTCTCCCTGCTCCGCTGCCATGCGATACAATTTCACCGCTTCCGCATGATTTTTTGACACCCCTACACCGAACTCGTAGCACTCGCCTAGCATATACAGGGCAGAAGTATATCCTTGCTCTGCCGCTTTGCGGTACCATTCTACAGCTTGGTCACTATTCCTAGGCACACCAACCCCATATCTATACATCCAGCCCAGAAAATACTGGGCGTCAGCAAGGCCTTGTTCGGCGGCCAAGCGACACCACTTTGCTGACTCTTCAGTATTCTCCATTACGCCAGTGCCAGTTGAATATAGACGACTAAGTTCGTATTGCGCGAGCGCATGTCCCATTTCAGCCGCTTTACGATACCATTCAGCCGCCTTCGCATGGTCTCGTTGTTGCCCTTCCCTTCCCTCGTAGTACGCTTCACCCATTGACCAGGCTTCTTCGGCAGAAATTACGTCCGGAAGAACCATGACTGCAGAAGGTTCATCCTGTGACCTTGAAGCGTGGGATTGGCTGAGCGAGCACAGACCGATCACCAGACAGAGCGCCGGCCATGATAACAATTGGGTGCGCGAGGTTGTCATAACAAATCTGAGGGCGTCAGGAGGCCTTCGATCCGCGCCTTATTACCGGGTTCGTGCAAGACCACGAGCGGCACATTCTCTGCAAAGATTTTCAGAACTTCCGCGATGTCGCAGTTGCTGGGCAGGATTGGTGCCGATTCCGTCTGCAGTCCACGTGCCGGCTTGATGGCCTCTTCCAAGGTCATTGCCAGAGCCTTGACCTGTCCATCCTCGCCTTCCCATTGCATAGCATGCAACCAGCAGGTCAGGATTCTGTCGCTGACCAAGCGCCAACCTTGATCGTCCAAATATACCGGCAGGTAGGAATATGCATACAACAGAATTTGCTGGCGCAGATAACTGATGGGATGATGCAAATCTGCGCTCATTATGTCGCGAATCATCAGATCAGATGCTTTGTTCATGGTTTGGGCCAAGGAGTGTTCGAGGATCAGGGAAAATTCGATCGTATGTCTGACAAGATTGCGGGCCACCGCACCTTGGTGCACCGCCGAATTCCGGGCGTTGCACAGCAATTCGAACAAACGTCTGCCGTTGATGTGTCTGCTTGGATATCTTTCCGGCAGGGTTTCATGCAAGGGTGACCTGCGGGCGATACCGAGCAATCCACGTCCATATGAACGCAACCCTCTGCAGAGTTCACCTTTCTCCATCGCACCAATCCGCTCAAAAACACGCACCAGATCATCGAAATTCTCCGCATCCTCCTGGGCTTCCGCTCGTGCCTTGCGCAGAAACTGAAGGTAAAGCCTTGTTCGCTCCGGTGTGATTTTGGGGTGGTGATCGGAGGTCATCGCATCGGGGAAAACAAAGGCTCACATCGCCATGCCAAAACCAGCAAGGCAGCAGACTCAGCTTCAGATTCGGAAATAGCTGAACAAAAAATTCTTGTAAAGAGGTAAGGCTATTCTCTTGCCGTCATGCAGTCGATACATGGCTGACAGTTGAGCACGCTCAACCCGCTATTGAATTGTTGGCTATCTATCACCCTGAACGCACTGACTGTCTCCTGACACAATTCGCTCCATTCATCCACCTCACCCCAGCCACTGCTCAAATTTCTCCGCGTCGTCCGGCGTATCCACGCCGATGGTCGGGTCCTCGGTGATGGCGCAGTGGATGTCGTAGCCGTTCTCCAGCACGCGCAACTGCTCCAGTTTTTCGATCTGCTCGTACCGGCCGGGCGGCAGCGTGCCGATCTTCGCCAACAGGTCGGCGTGGTAGGCGTAGAGGCCGAGGTGCCGGTAACACGGGTTGGCCTGCACCCAGGCGTCATCAATGGTGAGCCCGAGGTCGCGTGAAAACGGCAGCCGGGAGCGCGAGAAAAAGAGCGCGCGGCCGTCCGCGCGCAGCACGGCCTTCACCTGGTTGGGGTTGTAGAAATCCACGATGCGTTTGAACGGCGTGACGAGCGTGGCCATGGCGGCGCCGGCGGCCAGCATGCCGGCCAGGGCGTTGAGCTGGGCGGCGCTGACCAAGGGTTCGTCGGCCTGCACATTGATCACGTGTTCGGCGCCGACGGTGCGGTTGGCCTCGGCGATGCGGTCGGTGCCGCTCTGGTGCGCGGGGTCGGTCACGATGGCGCGAAAGCCCGCGCCCTCGACACAGTCGCGCAGCAACGGATCGTCCACCGCAAACCACAGCGGAATCTCCGGCGTTTGGGACCGGATGCGCTCCGCCACCCAAAGCAGCAACGGCCTGCCCTTGATTGGATGCAGGAGCTTGCGGGGAAAACGGGTGGATTCGAGCCGGCAGGGGACGATGATCGCGGCGGAAGGCATGTGAGGGCAGACTGGCGGCAGGTTTTTAAGTTGCAAGCCGGGCACTCTTCCCGGACTTTCCGCACTTCAAAAAGACCGCCATGGATAAAAGCGACGCTCCCACTGCCAACCCACAACTCGTCAAAGAGCTGTTGGTGCAGAACAAGATGGGCATTCACGCCCGTCCCGCCGCCATGATCGTGCGTGTGACCAACCGCTTCAAGGCGGAGGTCTTCGTCGAAAAGGATGAGGAGCAGGTGAACGGCAAGAGCATCATGGGTCTGATGATGCTGGCCGCCGGCAAGGGTTCGAAGGTCCGGTTTCTCGCCACGGGCGAGGATGCCGAGCAAATGCTGTCCGAACTCGAGGGGCTTTTTGTGCGCAAGTTCGACGAGGCCTGAGCGGGTCTCCACGTAATCCACCCAACACACGATGCCGAAGGCCGGTCACCGCACCGGCCTTTTTTATTTCTGTTTTTCGTGTGTTCCGTGTCTTTCGTGGCGACTGGAGCGTTTCACAATAGACTGTGGCCGCGCTTGAGCCGTAGGCGTTCCGAGCGGAGCGAGCTTCAGCCAAGCGTGGTCTCCGGCGTCAACCACGTTGTCGCTGCGCTCCAAAGCGGCTACAATTCAATTGAAATGCTCTAAATCCGAAAAAACGCCCGGGCATTGGCGGTCGTGATTTCCGCCAGCTTTTCCAGGCTCACGCCGAACAACTCCGCACAGAATTCCGCGGTATGGCGCACAAAGGCCGGCTCGTTGGGTTTGCCGCGGTGGGGCACCGGCGTGAGGTATGGCGCATCGGTCTCGATCATCAACCGGTCCAACCCCTGCGCCAACGCGGCCTCCCGCACCGCCTGCGCGCTGTTGTAGGTGATAACCCCGGTGAATGAACCCAGGCCGCCCCGCCGGTTGAGCCCGGCGATCTCCGCCTCGCCCTCGGTGAAGCAGTGAAACACCACGCGCCGCCAGTCCACGCCGCTGCCGTCGATCATCGCCACACACTCGGCCAAGGCGCCGCGCGAATGCACCACCACCGGGCAACCGAGTTGCAGCGCGAGATCCAGCTGCGCGGCGAACGCCGCCTGCTGCCGGGCGTATATGATGCCGGCCTCGGCGGGATCCTTGGGCAGGTGAAACCGGTCGAGCCCGCACTCGCCGAGCGCCACCGGCGGGCGGCCGGTCCGCCAGAACGCGGGCAGTTGCGCCAGCTGCTGCTCCCAGTCGGCGCCAACCGCACAGGGATGCAGACCGGCGGTGTAATGCACGAACCCGCGATGGTCGTCCGCCAAATCGCGATACAGCGACCAGTCGTCCGCCGCCGTGCCGACGGTGATCATCGCGCCGACGCCCGCTTCGCGCGCGCGTGTCAACACCGCGCCCAGCCGGCCGTGCTGCGCGAAGGATTCGAGGTGGGTGTGCGTGTCGACGAGTTGCATGTTTCAGGAACAGTAGAGCGGCACGTAGCGTTCCTGCAGATAACGCACGAGGGCGCGCGGCGACAGCTCCTCGCCAGTCACGCGGCGCGCCAGTTCGGGCAGCGGGTAGCGCTTGCCGAGCGCGTGCACGTTTTCATGCAGCCAGTCGAGCAGCCAACCGAAATTTCCCGCGGCGAAGTCCTCCGGCAGTTTCGGGTGCAGCTCCAGCGCACGATACCACAGCTGCGCCGCCAGCATGTTGCCGAGACAGTAACTGGGAAAATAGCCGAACGCGCCGTCGCTCCAATGCACATCCTGCAGCACGCCCTCACGATCGTTGGCCGGGGTGAGCCCGAGCAGCTCCTGCGCCAGCGTGTTCCACGCCGCCGGCAGGTCGCGCACCGCCAGCGTGCCGGCGAACAACCGCTGTTCGATCTCGAAGCGGAGGATGATGTGCAGGTTGTAGGTCACCTCGTCGGCATCGACGCGGATGAGCGTCGGGGCCACGGCGTTGATGGCGAGGTAGAGCTCGTCGGACGCCACCGCCGCGGTCTGCTGCGGAAACGTCGCGCGGAACCGCGGCTCGAAGTGCCGCCAGAATTCGCGGCTGCGGCCGACTTGGTTTTCCCACAGGCGGCTCTGCGATTCGTGCGCGCCCATGCCCGCCGCCTGGCCAAGCGCGGTGGCATGATGCGCGCCCGGCAAACCCTGTTCGTAGAGGCCGTGCCCGGTCTCGTGAATGGAGCTGAACAGCGAGTCGAGGGGCTCGTCCGCGTTGAAACGCGTGGTCATGCGGATGTCCGCGCCCGAGCCCGAGCAAAACGGATGCAGCGACACATCGATGCGCCCGCGCCCGTAGTCGAAGCCGAGCTTTTCCGTCACCTCGCGCAGAAAATCACGCTGCGCCTCCACCGGAAATCCGCGCAGCAGCTCGCGCTGCGGCTTGACCGGCGATGCCGTGATCCGTCGCACCAGCGGCACGAGTTCGGCCTTCAGCTCGGTGAACAGCTTCGTGATCGCCGCGGCCGTCATGCCCGGATCGTGCTTGTCGATCATGTAGTCGTAGGGCCGGTCGCCCCAGCCGAGGTAGGCCGCCTCGCGCTTCGCCAGCTCGAGATTTTTGGCCAAAACCGGGGCGTAGCCCGCGAAGTCCGCGGCCGCCCGCGCCTTGGCCCAGGCGTGATAACCGATGCTGGACTGCGCCGCCTTTTCGCGTACGAAATCCGCCGGCAGCTTGGTCGCACGATCGTAGTCGCGCCGCGCCTCGCGCACCACGATCCGCTGGTCCGCGTCCAGTTCGGCGGCGGATTGCTCCAGCGTCGCCAACAATTCACCCAGGCTCGTTGCGGTCGCGGCGGCATGCCGCGTTTCCGCCATCACGGCGTGCTGCCGGGCGCGGAGGTCGGCGCTGTTCGGCGGCAGATTGACCTGTTCGTCCCAGCCCAGCAAACCGGCCACCGTTTCGAGGTGATGGATGCGTTGGAGGTGCGACAGCAGTTCATCGTAGGCGGACCGGTTTCTCATGCCCCCACTTGAACCACCACCCGGACCAAAGGCCAGCGCGCAGTCGCAGCTCAGAGCTCGAAGAGCGGCCGGCCGGGCGCGAGCTTCACATTACCCCCGCTGACCTCGAGATCGATGCGCGGTCCGCCCCCGTTGTGCCGGCCGACCAACCGGCCTCGTCCCACCCCGCCGGACGTTTTCTCCAGCTGGAGCTCGCTGAGGATCCGGCCCCAGCGTGATGTGGCGTGGACCTGAAAGCCCTCGTCGGGATTGAAGGTGGCGGTAATGTTGCCCAGCGCGGTTTTCAGCCGCGAACCGTCGGTAATCTGTGCAAACCCGGCCTCGATGTTACCTTCCGCCGCTTGGGCCATGATCAAATCGTGCGCGGTCTGCACCTCGATGTCGCCGTTCAGGGTTTCCAACACCGCCTGCCCGCCGACCGTGCCAATACGCACATCACCAGTGACGGTCCGGAGCGTGACCGGGCCGGTGCAACGCGAGACGATGATGTCGCCGTTCTTGTTCTGCGCCTCTACGCTGCCGTCGATCTGCCGGAAAAAAATCGTACCCGCTTCCGTGCGGGCCGTCATGCGCCCCGTCATGCTGCCCACGGTGATGGCCCCCTCGGTGGTGCGCAGCTGCAGGTTGCAATGCATGGGCACCCGCACCTCTACGTCTATCTCAAGCCGGGCCGGATCCTCCCACACAAAGCGCACGCCCGTCTCCCGCGGATTGCGCATCATGACCACCAGTTCCCGGCCGCGCGGCATCATTTGCAAATCGAGCCGTTCGATCGCGGCGCGGCCCTTGGCCTCGTCCTTGTGCGGAGCCTGCGCCCGCACGGTGATCATGACGTCACGCCGGTCCTCCGGCATCACAGTGATCGGCCCCCGGTAGGTGTCGATGACCACGGTCCCGCCCGCCGGCAGATCAAACGCCCGCTGTTCCAACTGCTCCATCGCGGGAGCGGTTGGCGCAAACATCAGCGCAAGGACGATCAGTCCGGTAACTCGACTGGGGAACATGCCTCAGGCATGCTCCCCATCGGAACCGTCGCGGGCAAACTTCCGGGTGTGGGTAGGATTACACCCGGTTACGTAGTTTTTCGCATGCCGACGCGCGGCTCATTCCGGCCGGATAACAATGTCACCGCCGCTCGTGCGCAGCTTGAGCTTGGGCCCGCCAGCGTTGACGGTGCCGGCCAGCTTGGACTTGCCCAAACCGCCCTGCTCGATGGTCAGCGTCAGACCCGCCGCCTTGACGTCGCCGCCGCTGGTGGCGGCATCGAGCTGAAAACCGGCCGTGCGCGGCACCTTCACCTCGATGTCACCGCCCGACGACCCCAAGGTGCAATCTTCGGTCAGTGCGTTGGTGAATGCCACCTCGATGTCGCCGCCGCTGGTTTTGGCCTGCAAACCACCCGCCGCATCATCGATTTCAATGTCGCCGCCGGAAGTGGTCAGTTTGGCCATGCCGCCCGCGCGGCCGACCTCGATGTCGCCGCCCGAGGTGTTCAGCACGGCCGGGCCGGTCGCCGCGCGCAAACCGATGTCGCCGCCGCTGGTGGTCACCTGCACCGGGCCGTCGATGCGACCGATCTCAACATCACCGCCGGAAGTCCGGGCCTTCACCTCGCCGGTCAGATCACCCACGGTGATGTCGCCGCCCGAGGTCTCAAGTTCGACATGGAAACGCACAGGCACTGTGACTTCGAACGAAACCTGCACTGGCGGCCAAAACCCCGAGATGATGAAGCGTTGCTTCCCGGCATATTTGGCCGTGGACACGATATCGTTGCCCTCTTGTTCAAGCCTGAGCTCAAGTTTCTGCAATAGCGCATCGGCCTCTGCCTCGCTCTTGGCCCGAATCAGCTGCCGTGCCACCACCCGCACCCGGTCATCGGCGCCGGGACGCACCGTGATGTCGCCGCCTTGGGTTTCCACCTGCAGCGTGCCACCCGGGGTCACGGGGAAGGTCTTTTCCACCAGGCGCTCGATCTTGGCCTGGGTCATGGTCGGAACCGCGGCCAGCAATGCAGCCGCCAACAGCAAGGTATGGGATTTCATGATGTGTGTGCCAACAGAACCCGGTTGCGGGCGGAAAAGTTACACAAAAATACGCTCACCCCTCGGGCAGCAGCACCCGGACACGCATGCGACCCAGCCGGTCGCACAGCCTGCGATCCGCCCGCAAGGGCCACCAATCGTAGAGAAAGATCTCCAGCGGCCGCCACAGCGCCACCCAGCCGATGATGTCGAGGGTCAGCTCCAGCGTGGCAAACAGCGAGCTCGCCTCAAACACCTGGCCGAGCACGCGGCTGAGCGTCAGACAGCCCGCGAGAAACAGAATGCCGACCGCAAGGCTGTACCGCCCAAGGCGGAACATCCGCCGCAAGGCGCGGCGCTTCCGCTCCGCCTGCTGTTGAAAATAGTTCCGCACCGCCTCCTCCACCCCCGCGGCCTGCACCGGATCGGGCGGCGTGCCCAACCGGATGCTGAGTTCGAACTCCTGCCCCGCGGGCAGCTCCCGGGCCCAGTCCACGATGAATTCCTCCGCCGCCGCATCGAGATCCCGCTCGTGAAACGGCGAGGGATCCATCGAGTTGAACAGCTGCTTCAGTTCGCGCAGCCGCAGCTCGATGTGGACTCGGGGCACAGCGGTCATGTCTCAAGCAACGCCGCGCGCCATGCCGGTTCCGCAAAACCCACCACAGCCGCCTTTGGTCCGAGCAGGAACGGACGTTTCACCAAGTTGCCGTTGCCGGCGAGCAGCCGCAACGCGTCGCCCTCGCTCATGTCGGACAGTTTTTCGCCGAGCTTGAGTTCGCGGTAATCCCGGCCGGAGGTGTTGAAGAGCCGGCGGAGTTCGCCGCCCTGCGCGGCCAGCATGGTGCGCAGTTCGGCCGGTGTCGGCGGCGTTTCACGGATCGCGACTTCCTCGTAACGCAGACCGTGCGCATCGAGCCATTTGACGGCTTTGCGGCAGGTGCTGCAGTTGGCGTAGGTGTAAATCCTGAGCGTTTTCATCGCACCCAGCTTGCGTCGCGGATGATGAATTGCCAGCGGCCTTTGTATTGGCTGAGTTCGCCGTAGAAGCGGATGGGCTGATCCGCCTTGTAATCGGCGCGCAATTTTTCGCGCAGCTCCTTGTCGAAACTCCAGATGTCGTAGATGTCGTTGCGCAGGCTCACCGTCAGCCGCGAGCCGCGGCCGACCGTGCCCTCGACCCGTACGATGCGGCCGAGCAGCGCCTCGTCGCGCAGGGTTGCGCCGACCGGCAGGCGGTCCGGCTGGAAGGCGATCTTCTCCAAATCTACCTTGCTGAAATCGACCTTGTTGACGCTGGCCAGGCCCGTGTCCTCCGACGGGTTGTTCAACGGAATGTAGCGGTCGGTGCGATTGTCCGGCACCGTGATAAACTTGGCGAAAATCGGCAGATGATCGGAAAATCCGCGGCCGCGCGGTCCGTCAAAGGACCAGCGGATCGGCATGCCCTTGTCGTCGAGGTTGAGCCCCGGCACCCGCGCCACGGCGAAGGAATTGTCCACATATTGCACGCCGCGGAAATCATACAGCCCGCGCGTGATGATCATTTGCATCAGGGTGCCCCACTCGCCCTGGTAGGTGTCGCTGCCGCGCTCCTCCGGCGGCAGCTCGAACCAAAGGTTGTAGAGGTCGCGCTGCTTGCCGCGGATCGCCAGCTCGTTGCCCTGTGAACCCAGCACGTCGTTGAGGCCGGTCTCCTTCATCTGCTTGTAGCGCACCTTCTGGTTGTATTGGGAATTGAAGTCACCCGCGACGATGATGTCGGCCTGCGGATCCTCCCGCAGGATTTCGTCGAGCCGGGCGCGCAGCGTGCGGGCGTTGGCCACGCGGACCGGCTCCGTCTTGGCGTTGCCCGCACCGGATTTCCAGTGGTTGTTGAACAAATACAATTTCGCGCCGTCAACATCAACCTGCACCTCCTGGATCGCGCGCGCGTCGAGCGTCGGATGCGAGGCCGCATGCAACACGGGGAAGCGGGTGAAGACCACGCACTTCTGCCCCAGGGCGTTCGAGCTGCCGGGCGCACGGATGTTTTCCGCGGCCACGATGTGATAACCGGTCAGGCCGCGGTCGGCCATCGCCTTGGCCAGCAGCGCTTCGGACGGCAAATCGGCGATCTCGTCGTTGAACTTGTCGCCCAGCATTTCGCCGATGGTCATGCCCGCGTAACGGCGCAGGATGTCCGCGTAATCGGGCGGAGCGTTGCCGGACGTCAGATCGACTTCGATCTCCTGCAACAGGATGATATCGGGCCCGCGGCCGTTTTCGAACAGGGCCACGGTGCGCGCGACATTCTCCAGCTTGGTCAGCACGTGCGCCCGGCTGTAGCGCGCCGGTTGGTAGTCCTCGAACATCGCCTTCGAGTCCGCATCGAAGAGGTTCTCGACATTGTAAACCAGCACGATGAAGGGCCGCGCCGATACCGGCAGCAACCCGACCAAACCGAGGATCAAAAAGCCGATGAAACGCCGCATACCCGTCCTGTGTGCTCACTTTGCCGGGAAACGTAAAATGAAAACACCCCCGGGAGCCCACGCCCGCCTGCACTTGACCGGTTCGGTCGCCGCCGCCCAACATCCGCCGCATGGCTTCCGCCCGAACCCGCCGTCCCGTTCTGCAGGTGCAGGATCTCACCATTCAACGCGGCCGCACGGTCATCCTCGACCGCGTGGCGTGGACGGTGCGGCCCGGCGAACATTGGGTGATCCTCGGGGCCAACGGTTCCGGCAAGACGTCGCTGCTGCGCACGCTCACCGGTTACCTCGCGCCCACCGCCGGTGAGATCGAGTTGCTCGGCCGTCATTTCGGCCGTAGCGACTGGCGGCGTGGTCACGCACGGTTTCGGCGCGCTGATTCCCGTCTGTGAAACCGCCCTCGACACGGTCATCAGCGGCAAATTCGCACAGCTCGATCTCTGGGCCCGCGTCTCGTCCGCCGATCGTCGTCGCGCCGCGCAATTGCTCCGCTCCGTTGAGGCCGTCCACCTCGCGTCGCGCGAATGGCAGTATCTTTCCCAGGGCGAACGCCAGCGCGTCCTCATCGCCCGCGCCCTCATGGCCCGGCCGCAACTGCTGGTGCTCGACGAACCCTGCGCCGGCCTCGACCCGGTGGCCCGGCGCGATTTTCTCACCACCATCGACCGGCTCGCCCGCCGCCGCGGTGGACCCACGCTCGTGCTCGTCACGCACCACGTGGAGGAGATCACCCCGGCCTTCACGCACGCCCTGCTGCTGCAGGGCGGCCAAGTGCTCGCCGCCGGCCCGCGGCGGCAAGTGTTGAACTCCCGTCAACTCTCGACCCTGTTCGCCACCCCGGTGGCACTGCGCCGCGACCGCGGCGGCCTGCGCCTGAACTTCCCCTCCCCCGCCCCATCCCGAACGCGAAAAAACAAAGTGTCACGCAATACGTGACTCTTTCATTTTCCGTCGCGGGCGATGTTCAGCGCGCGAAGATCTCGGCGAGAAACTGCTGCATGTGACCCCAGGCGCGGCGGGCGGCGTCGGGATGATAGGCGATGTTCAGGCCGAATTTTTCCCGCACCGCGTCGGCACCGGGATTCATAAACGCATGCAGGCCGCCCGCGTAGCTGATGAACTGGTAATCGATGCCGCCGGCATCGAGCGAACGGATGAACGCGTCGAGGCTCTCCTTCGGGATGAAATTGTCCGCCGCCCCGTGACAGATGAGAAACTTCGCCCGGTTGCGCTGCGCGGCCTCGGCCGAGGCGGAGATCAGGCTGCCGTGGAAGCTCACGATGCCCGCCAGCGGCGCACCGCTGTAGGCCAGCGCCTGCGAGACCGCACCGCCGAAACAAAACCCGATGCTCGCCACGCGCGATTCGTCCACCAGACCGGTGGCCAGCATGGCCTCAAGCCCGGCCCGGGCCCGCTCGGCCATCAGGGGTTTGCCATAAAACTGACCGGCGAGTTCCCCCGCGCGCTTGGGATCGTCGGCGACCTGACCGGCGCCATACATGTCGAGTGCGAAGCCCACGTAGCCCAGCCGGGCAACGGCCGTGGCGCGCTCCTGCGCAAATTCGTTCAGGCCCCACCATTCGTGTACGACCAGCACGCCGGGCCGCTTGCCGGCCGCGGTCAGTTCGTCGTCGTAAACGAGCACGCCCGACAACGGCACGCCGTCGTGTTCGTAGGCCACGCGTTCGGTGACCAGTTTCGCGGAAACCGCGGTGACGGAGCAGGCCAAAGCCGCGACCAAGGCAACGACAGTCTTCATGGTTGTAAGCATGGCGCGCACCGTGCGCGGCACCGCCTCCACGTCAAACCGGCGTTGCGAAAAAATCAGGTCGGAAATCCGCCGCTGATATAGTTCTTCAGTTGCTCGGCCTCGGCGCGGTGCATCTCGGTCATCCAACGGGTGACATCACCGACCGAAATCATGCCCGCGAGTTTGTCGCCGGCCATCACCGGCAGGTGCCGGCAAACCTTGTCGGCAAACGTCCCGAGCGCGTCCTCGATCGTGCTTTCGGGCGTAAGGGTGGCGATGCCCGTGCTCATCACCTCGCGCATCGGTGTTGCCTGCGGATCACGGCCGTCGCCCACCACACGGCGCAGCACATCGCGTTCGGTGAAGATGCCCACCAGTTTGTCGTTCTCCGCCACGACGACGGAGCTGATCTTCAAATCGTTCATCATGCGGACCGCGTCGGCCACGGTCTTGTCAGGCGAGATGGTTTGCACGGAGGCGCCCTTGCGCTCCAGCAGCACGGATACGGAAGTTTTCATAACGGGTAACGGTTTGGGGTTCCCGGCAGGTTAACCCCCGCTGCGGCTCCGACAACCGCAAAGTCCCGTTTACGGACGAAAAAGCCGGTCGAGCGCCGCCAGACTCTTGACCGGTTTTTTGCCCGGTGCGGTCACCGGGCGCACGGCTGCGGGCGCGGGGATCGGCGGCGGTGCCGATTCGGGCACCCCGGCGCGCAACGCCCCGATCTCGCGGTCGAGTTTCACCGTGGAAACCGGTTCCGCCGTGCCCAGTTCCTGCGCAAACAAACTCACGCGCAACTCCTCCACCAACCACCGCAAGCGGTCCGCCCCGGGCCGGTCGGCCAAAGTACGCGCCGCCTGCACGTAGGGTGCCAGCAGGGCCGCGCGTTCGCGTTCCTTGGCGGGATTTTGCCGCGCGCGCTCGCAACGCAGTTTCATCGCCCGCAGGTAGCGGGGAAAATGCAGCAGCTGCGGATGTTCGGTCCGCCGCAGAAAATCCGCCGGCAACAACGCGTCCAGGTCGGCCGCCAAGCCCGCATACGCCTGCGGATGCACCAGCAGTTCCTGTCGCAGCGTCAGGATCTCGCGCAACAAATCGCGCAACCGCAGGGCGGCCCCGCGCAAGTCGGCCTTGGCTCCGGCCAGCACGCGTTCAAAACCGGCCTGATTCAGCGAAACGACCGGTCGCTCGCACAGCCAGCGTTGCAACATGTCCCCGGCCTGTTCCTGCAGCTGGTTGAGCGGCAGCAGGGTGGCCGCCAACGGCCCGAGCGCACGCAGGTCCTTCAAATCGCGGCGTAACCACGCGAGGTCGTGGCGCAGCTGCAACTCCAGCAGCAGCGCGCAACCACGCGCCGAAGTCGCCGCGGCCTCCTCCGGCGATTGGAACAGGCGCAACGCCACCTCCGCCGTGCCGGCGCGCAAGCCGGGAAAGGCGTGCACCGGCACCCCGGCCTGTTCGGTGACGAGCACCTGGGCGGGGATCTCGCCGAAGGTCCATTCCGTCTGCCCGGGTTTCTCCCACTGCGCCCGGGCGCGCCGCCACGCCGCCGGTTCCTCCTGCGCCACCGTGGTGCTCGCTTCCTGCAATCGCTCACGCACGACCGCCCGGATCTCGTCCAATGAGCGACTGGCCCCCAACTCGGAGCCGTCCGCGGCCCGCACGCTGATCCGCACCCGCAGATGATCCGGCAGCGGTTTGGCCGCCCACAAATCGGGCGACACCACCACGCGATGACTTTCGCGCAACTCTGCGGTCAACGCCTCGGTCAGGGTCTCACGGCGGCCGGTCAGGCGGTTTCGCGCCGCGAGCCGGCGCGCGAGCACCCGCGCCGTTTCGGTCAGCGGCACAAACGCGCGGCGCAGCTCCTTCGGCAGGGCGCGCAGGTGGTGTTCAACCTTCGCTTCGAGATGGCCCGGCACCGCCCAATCAAGCGCGGCGGGCGTGAGCGCCGCCGCCTCGCGCACACTGACCTCGAGCGTCACGCCGTCGTCGCTCTGTCCCGGCCGGTAGGCGTAGTTGAGCGGCAGCGCACGGTTTTCCAACGGCAGGCTTTCCGGATACGCCGCGGTGTCCTGCGTCAGCGTTTCCAGATCGCGCAAATCCTCCGGTTGCATTTCCAGAAAATGCGGCTGCTGTGCCTTGTGCTCGCGCACGAGATCAACGAGCTCAGCCACGGAGGCCACCGGGTGCGCGGGCAGGAGCCGGCCTGCGTAAAACCGATACACCGCCTCGTCGAGATTGAGATATCCGCTGTCCCGCGTGCGGGTAAGGATGGACTCCACCTGTTGCCGCACCGCGCGGTTGTGATTCAGAAAATCGAACGGCCACGTGATGGTGTCGTTCACCAAGCCTTCACGAATGAAGATCTCGGTCGCGGCCGTGGGATCGATCTTGCCGAAACTCACGGCACGCTGGCTCAGCTCCAAACCGTGCAGCCGGATGCGCTGTTTCACCATCACCCGTCCCTTGGCTTCGTCCCAGAACGGTTCGCTGTGCGACACTTTCAGCAGATGCGCCCCCAGCTCCACCGCCCACTGCGGATCGAGCCGGGCGCAGGTGCGGGCGTAGAGTCGCGCCGTCTCCATGATCTCCGCCGCCATGATCCAACGCGGGGTCTTCGTTCCCTTTTTCTCCCCAGCCCGTTGGGGCGCGACGGCGGTGGGTTTCCTTTTCTCCTCGCGCCGGAACAACACCGAGCCGGGAAACAGCGCGACCTTGCGGTCATGCGGCGCCTTGTAGCAGCCGGCTTCGTCGCGCCACTCCGCGATGTTGCCGAGCAGGCCTGTGAGAATCGAACGGTGGATCGCGCGGTAACCCGGCGTGCCAAACGCCGTGGTCTTGGCATCGATTTCCTGCAGCCCGGCCCAAGCCGAGGACAGCTTGGTTTCCCTGCGCTCCCGCACGACCTCCAGCAACTGGGCGTGGATGTCGCGCCACTCGCGCATGCGCGTGTAGCTGAGAAAATGATCACGGCAGAACTTCCGCAGTTTCGACTGCGTCATCGCCTCAAACTCATCGTGATACGCCTCCCAGATGTTGAGGAGGGTGAGAAAATCCGAGTCGGGATGCAGGAACCGCCGGTGCGCGGTGTCGGCCTGCGCCTGCTTGTCGAGCGGACGTTCGCGCGGATCCTGGATGCTCAGGCCCGCCGCGATCACCAGCACCTCGCGCAGCGCATGTTCGCGCCGCGCCTGCAGGATCATGCGGCCCACCGCCGGATCAACCGGCAAACGCGCCAACTCCCGGCCGATCGCAGTGAGTTGACGCGTGTAGGGCGGGATCGCCGTATCCCGCCTTTCGATTGTTTTGTTGTAGGGCGGGGATTCCGATCCCCGCCTTTCAGCTTCATCCTCATCCGAGGCGGGGTTCGGAGACCCCGCCCTACATTCCTCCAACGCCCCCAGCTCCTCCAACTGCGCATAGCCGGCGCGGATGGATTTCGTCGCGGGCATGTTGATGAAGGGAAACCGCTCGATGTCGCCCAGACCGAACGCCTTCAGGCGCAGGATCACGTCGGCCAGGTTGGCGCGCTGGATCTCCGGCTGCGTGAAACGCGGCCGTTCCAGGTAATCCTTTTCGCCGTAGAGCCGGATGCACACGCCTTCGGCCACGCGGCCCGCCCGGCCTTTGCGCTGGTCGGCGCTCGATTGCGCCACCGGCTCGATCGGCAGGCGGCGCGTGCGCGTCTGCGGCGAGTAGCGGCTGATGCGCGCCAGCCCCGTGTCCACCACGAAACGGATGCCGGGGATCGTGAGCGACGTTTCCGCAATGTTCGTCGCGACGATGAGCTTGCGCCGCTGCGTCGGCGCGAAGACCCGCTGCTGCTCCGCATTGCTCAGGCGGCCGAACAACGGCACGAGTTCGCAGTTCCTCAATTTGCGCGCTTCCAGCAAATCGCAGGTCTCGCGGATGTCGCGCTCGCTCGGCATGAACACCAGCACATCACCCGTCGGGCTCTCCCCGACGATGCGCAACACCGCCTCCACCGCCCCGTCGATGTAGTGCAGCGCTTCCGCCCGCGCCTCGCGTTCATCACCCTCGGCGGCATCGCTGCCCAGCTCGTCAAGCGGCGCATGGATGACCTCGACCGGATACGTGCGGCCGGAAACCTCGATCACGGGCGCGTCGTCAAACGCCGAGCTGAACATCGCCGTGTCAATCGTCGCCGAGGTGATGATGATCTTCAGCTCCGGCCGTTTGTAACGCAGCGTGCGCAGGTGCCCGAGCAGGAAATCGATGTTCAGCGAACGTTCGTGCGCCTCGTCGATGATGATCGTGTCGTATTCGCGCAGCAGCGGGTCGCCCTGCACCTCGGCCAGCAGCATGCCGTCGGTGAGAAACTTGATCACGGTGTCACGCGACGTCCGGTCGTTGAACCGCACCTTGCAGCCGACCGCGCGGCCCCATTCAACGTTGAGCTCCTCCGCCACGCGTCGCGAGACCGATAGGGCCGCCACCCGGCGCGGCTGCGTGCAGGCGATGCGACCCTGCGTGCCGCCCCCGGCCGCCAGACACAACTTCGGGATCTGCGTGGTTTTGCCCGAACCGGTCTCGCCCGCCAAAATCACCACCGGGTGCGCCTGCAGCAATGCCACGATCTCCTCCGCCCGGGCGCTGATGGGCAGCTCGGGTGGAAACTCGAGACGAAACGGAAACGGTCTGGAACGCGCGGTGGACACAAAGAGGCTTGAGATTCTGCGTCCGCCCCCGAATGACAACCCTGCGATGCAACCTCCGCTGCTGCCCGAAGAAACCCTCGCCCGCGTCTACCGGCTCGCCCGGATCGACGGCACGGGCGTGCTGCTGCTTGCCGGGGCGTTCGCCCTGGCCGCGGCGCTCGTGGGCGACCGGACCGGTGCGGTTATCGGCCTGCTCGTGGCCGGCGCAGGCGCGATCGAGCTGCACGGCACCCAGTTGCTGCGCCAGGGCGAGATCCAGGCGATGCGTTGGCTGATCTTCAGCCAGCTTTTTCTCATGCTGGTCGTGCTGGCCTACTGCGCGATCCGGTTGGTGAATTTCAGCCCCGAGTTCATTGACCATGCCCTGACGCCGGAGCTGCGCACCGCCTTCGTCCAGGCCGGATATGCGCCGGAAGAACTCAACGACCTCGTCCGCCGCATCTATTACCTGACCTACGGCCTCGTGGCGGCGGGCACGGTGTTTTACCAGGGCGCCATGATCCGGTTCTACCTGCGCCGATGGACGCCCGTGGCGCAGGCCATCGCGACCGCCGAAGAGGAATAGCCCGTTCGCCTTGGAGCGCGGCCGCACTTGCGCCGCGTTCGACTCCGCCTACGCTCCGCGTATGTCCAAGGAGCGCTACATCGCCGCAAAACAGAAATGGGCGGAAAAACAAAAGGCCGCCGGCGTGATCGCCCGCGCCATCGCCTCGCCCGACCGCCTGCCCCCCGGCCAGAAGCTCACCACCGGCTTTCCCGTGCTCGATCTCGGCGTGCAGCCCGTAATCCCGCTCGAGCAATGGACCCTGACCGTCGACGGTCTCGTCGCCAAGCCCGCCAAGCTCTCGTGGGCGGACTTCAACGCGCTGCCGCAGGTCGACGACGTGAGCGATTTCCACTGCGTCACCACCTGGAGCAAATACGACTGCCGCTGGAGCGGCGTGGCCTTCACCACTCTCTACGAACTCGTGCAACCCGCACCCGAGGCAAAGTTCGTCTATTTCACCGGCTACGACGGCTACTCGACCAATGTTGCGCTGGAACAGTGCCTCGACGACGACGTGCTGGTCGCGACCGCGTTCGACGGCGCACCGATCACCCGTGAACACGGTGGCCCCGCGCGTGTGATCATCCCGAAACTCTACGCTTGGAAAGGCGCGAAGTTCGTCTCGGGCATCACCTTCCTCGCCGAGGACAAACTCGGCTTTTGGGAAGTCCGCGGCTACTCCAACACCGCCGACCCCTGGACCGAAGACCGCTACGCCTGACCAGGCCCGGTTTGCCCAACCACCCTCGCCCCCCGCTGGCCCAGAAGCCCCGATGTCACCTATTAAGTGACATCAATAGTTATCGTATATAATTATTATATATGTGTTTAAGCGCCGTTGTCACTTAATAGGTGACATCGGGGCTTGATGTTGCCGGGGTAAAATATTGGGGCAGTTGGTGATTCATGGGGCTTCGCTTGGGGCGTTCCAGTTGGTGAACCAGAGGGCTTCGGCCGGTGAGATTTCCACCGCGGTCATCGCTGCGCCGGCGGAGGCGATGAACCGTTGCAGTGACAACTCCCCCGAACCGAGCGCGGACTCGGCCGCGCCCAGCAACCCCCGCGGGTAGATCGCCGCGAGCGGTTCGAAGAATCCTGCGTGCCGGCCAACCGCGCCGACGCCCGGGGCGCAATGCGCCTTGAGCCGCACCAACCACGCCGGCTCCATCCGCGGCAGATCAACCGCCAGCACCAAAAGATGCGTTGCCTCCGTCTGCGCCAGGGCCGCCGCAATACCCGCCAACGGTCCGGCATCCGGCTTTGCATCGCGCACCACCGACGTGTTCGCCGGCACCCAAGTTTGCTCCGGTCGCGCCGAGATCATAACCTCGCAACAACCGGCCGCACGCAGCACGCCAAGCTGACGTTCCCACAACGCGCCGTCCGCCACACGCAGCATGGCCTTGTCCACCCCCATGCGGGTGGAGCGACCCGCGGCCAGCAACACGGCGGAAAATGTCAGCGCGGCAGACATGCGCCGAACATGACCCGCACCGGGCGCGTGGCAAACCCCGACCCGCAAGGTTGACTCATCCTCCTCGCGCCGGATGCTCACCCGCTGAAACTCCTGTCGCCGCCACCCGACCGTCCCGCCCATGCAAGCCAAAAACCTGACCCGCAACATTCTCGTCGGCATGACCCTCGGCGCGGTGGTCGGCACGCTGATCAATCTCATCGGCCCCGACAAACCCGGCCTGGCTTTCCTCGTCAAGGACCTGTTCCCGCTCGTCGGGCAGATCTTTGTGCGCTCCCTGCAGCTGTTGGTCGTGCCGCTGGTGCTGCTCTCGCTCATCTGCGGCACCTCGGCGATCGATGATGTGCGCCGGCTCGGCCGCATCGGCGTGAAAACTCTCGCCTTCTACCTTTCGACGACCGCCATCGCCATCACCATCGCCATCGTGCTGGCGGTGATCTTTCGCCCCGGCGTCGGGCTCGAGTTGGACTACCAAACCGACTTCGGCGTCTCGGAAAGCCCGCCGCTCACGCAGGTGCTGCTGAACATTTTCCCGAGCAATCCCTTCGCCGCAATGGCCGAGGGCAACATGCTGCAGGTGATTGTTTTTGCCATCCTCTTCGGTCTCGCCGCCTCTCTGTCCGGCGATCCCGGCAAGCGCGTGCTCGCGCTCGCCAACGACCTCAACGAGATCGTGATGAAGCTCGTCATGCTGCTGCTGCTGGCCGCGCCGTTCGGCGTGTTCGCCCTGGTCGGGCGCACCTTCGCGCAGGAGGGCTTCACCGCGATCCTGGCCCTCGGCAAATACTTCTTCCTCGTGCTCGGCGCGCTCGCGCTGCATTCATTTGTGACTTACGGCTTGATTTTCAAGGCCTTCACCGGGCTGAGCGTGCGTCAGCTGTTTTTCAACCTGCGCAAGGTGCAGATCTTCGCCTTCTCCACCGCCAGCAGCAACGCCACCATCCCGATCAACCTCGAAAACGCGGAACACCGGCTCGGCGTCAAACCCGCCGTCGCCTCGTTCACCATCCCGCTCGGCGCCACCATCAACATGGACGGCACCGCCATCATGCAGGGAGTCGCCACCGTCTTCATCGCCCAGGCGCTGGGCGTGGACATCGGACTGCAGGGTTACCTGATGGTCGTGGTCACCGCCACGCTCGCCTCGATCGGCACCGCCGGCGTGCCCGGTGTCGGCCTCGTGATGCTCGCGATGGTCTTCCAGCAGGTCGGCCTGCCAGTGGCGGCCATCGGTGTGATTTACGGGGTGGACCGGCTCCTCGACATGGCCCGCACCGCGGTCAACGTGACCGGCGACGCCGTCGTCTCCGTGATCGTCGCCCGTGGCGAAAACGAGTTCGACCAACAGATTTTCGACTCGCGCGAATAGCACCGGGGCCGGGGCAGGATGGGTTCCCAACGTCTGATTCCTCCTGCATGACCGTGCCATGCGTAGCTCCGTTAGGAGCGGAGCATGGTGCCCAAGGCGGGACTCGAACCCGCACGCTGTGAGGCACAGGCTTCTGAGACCTGCGTGTCTACCAATTCCACCACCTGGGCGCGTTGGAAGGGGCAAAACATACGCCCGGGGCGGTCAGCGCAAGAAAATAGATTTCCCTCCCCCGCCCACACCCTGCAAACTGGCTGTTCCCATGAAAAA